>CAKSQK010000004.1 GCA_934486785.1 uncultured Niabella sp.
GAACAGGCAAACGAATGGCCACACGAAAAACAGGCGAAGCCGAACACCTGAAGAAAATAGTAGGCGGAATTTATTAACTCCTGCCAGGAGTATTAAAATATATACCCTGGCAGAACAGGAGCATACCGGCCGGTATTAAAAATCAATTACATTTTTTTAACCTTTTTAAAATTAGATCAATGATTACAATAAAAAGTCTGCGGACTATAAAGTATATATTTCCGGCAATGGCAATAGCATGCGTGGTTTTTGCATTTTCCCATCAAAAAGGTGCACCCGCACCTGCAACCGCATTGACAACCTTGCATTTTAAGTACACGCCCCCCTCTGGCAACGACTATTCGCCAAATTCCGTTGCGTCGGGTTTGAACTGGTTACAAATACCTTCCAACCAGGCCTGCACGCAGGAATCAGATGAAGTAGCCTGTTCATTTTCCATCAATGTTCCTGCAGGCGATGAATCTGAGTTTGTAAACGGCTCCGGGCAGCCGACATCACGGGTAGAAATTCAACCCAGCTCAGGGTCGGATGCATATGTAATGGATGTAGTGGATGCTACAATCAACGCTTCAGTTAAGAATGCGGTAGCCAATGTTTATCTTCCTTAATTACAATTTGATCAGCGGGATGGTGGGATACCACCTCGCTGATTTTTAATACGGATTTTGTACAATACCGGTGGTGGATACAATATCAAAAGGTAAAGGCAATGCATAATAGGGATCGCCGGGAAGTAATTGAAACGTTTCACCATTCACCGTACGCCTTAAAATGATATTTGCACCTTCCTTATTGAACCTTTTAATATCAGACCACCGTACGCCCCGGTACAATAATTCTTTCCGCCTTTCATCTTGTATCTTTTGAATTAACAGGCCCGGACTATTGATCGTTTCCGGTATAAATGCGGCTTTGCTATACCGGTGTGACAATAAGGTATTCAGGTCTTGCAAGGCAGCAGGCAGATCGAGCTGCGCTTTTCTTGCAGCCGCTTCTGCTCTTACCAGGTACAGTTCATCCGTGGCGATGCCGGTAAACAATCGCCCGCCCTGGGAATAACTTCCCTTGTATACATTGTAACCGTTGGAGTTCCGGAAATAAGCCTGCTTCCGCAGATCATTGGTGTCATAACTTTTATAAAGCAGCGTATCAATATAAGACCTGGAGGGGATCATTAATCCATAAGTTCCCGTGGCACACATTTCTGTATAAAAAATAGTTTCCTTATTAAACTGCTTAAACGGGAACGACGCATTGAGGCCAAGCAAATCTTCATCACCGTTTAAATCGATCAGGTCATTTTTTATAGCGAGGCATGAATCAGCATATATATAAGCGCTATCATAATTACGCATGGACAGGTAAGTTCTTGCTAATAGTCCATAAGCAGCAGCTTTTGATGGCCTGAAAGGGTGAGAGGGAAAATCCGGCAGGTATTCAACAGCTTCGTTTGCATCAGTGATAACGCGCCGGTAACAGTCCTGTACACTACTTCTATAAGAGGGCTCATTATAGTCAGAACTCAGCCTCAGCACAATGCCAGGGTCACTGGCTGAAGTTGCTTCATCAAAAGTTTTGGCAAACGTCCATAGCAATCCTAAAAAATAATAAGATCTGAAAAACAAAGCACTGCCTTTCACATTTTCCCATGCAGTTTTATCAAGCAACCCCGGAGATATTTTATCAAGCATTTCCAGGCAGTAATTGGCATTATAAATCGGGGCATAACTGTAACTCCAGTCATTGGGATATATATAAGTATAAGGTTTCCATTTATAGGCATGTTGTTCCCATGGCGGGTACCTCTCATACATCCCGGGCATCAGTATATAATCATTGGCTGATGCTTCAGAAAAGGCTGGGGTGCCACCCTGGTTCATTATGGCTGTTGCATCATCTAAGAGCGCCTGCAGGTCTGCTATACCCGTTGGAGTAGTAATAGCATTACTTGATTTTTTATCCAGAAATTTCTTACAAGATGCAGTAAATGCCACAATAGCAAGTAAACTAAATACCAAAAGTTTATAGTAACCTAATTGATTTCTCATGATGGTCGTTTTAAAAGTGAATTCTGATACCGGTAGTAAAGTGTTTGGATGGTGGAGCGGACAGTGGGTAATCAGGATCGAGTCCGCTATCATTGGCAGCCCATAAAATGCCGAGATTGGCTGCATTTAAATATAGCTGGATTCCGGGAATGCCTCTCCTACCCCGTTTATGCCTGGTTTGATAATCCAAATTAATATACTGCACGCGTATATGGTCTCCTTTTAAAAAGTTCACTTCAGAATTGGCGTAGAAAAGATCGCGGTCAGCCGCCTGCGGGTAATCGGTATAGACAAATTTTGGAATATCAGTAATGCTTTCATCGCCGGGCTTCTGCCACCTCTTATAATAATCTGCATGGCCATTTCCTGCCAGCAGGTTACCGGAGCTAAAGGAATGTTTTTTAAAATAATAACCTGCTTTAAAGCTGATGTTGAACGAAAGCGTAAACTGTCTCCAGGTAAAATAGTTTCTCAAGGAACCAAAATATACCGGTGATGAGCTTCCCAGGAAAACCAGTGATCCGCTTTTCAGGCCTTCGGTGGCCACTTTATTAAAAATGCCGCTCCTGTATTCTTTGGATAGTGTATCTCCCGAATATCCCTGCGGGTCACCATTTGCATCCAAACCTCCCCATTTGTAAGCGGTTACCGCGTATAAAGGTTTGCCCAGGATGGGCACAATGGTACTGCCATCGAGTGAGCCGCTGAAGTCTTTGGAACCATCCGTATAATACCTGGTTGTTTTAGACGTGTTGTAGTTGAAGATGAGGTTGGCATGCCATTGAAGGTCCTTATGCTCAATGATCCTTGCATTTAAATTCACATCAACGCCTCTTGTAAGTATATTGGCCACATTGCGGGAAATGGTGGGCTTTACCCCCCAGGTGGTATAATCATATGGCGTTTCACCGTACAGGTCGCTTCCGTATTTAAGGTAATACTCCACCGTTCCGGTCAACCGGTTATCCCGGCCTGCAAAATCTATCCCGGCATTAATTTGTTTCGATTTCTCCCATTTCAAAGATGGGTCATTTAAATTATTTATTCGCTGCACCGGGTAATTGGTAAATGAATTCGTGAGCGCTCCGCTAATTGGCAATGGCGTTTTACGAATGTCTACATTGCCGCTATATCCATAGGTCAAACGGATTTTCAACAATGGAAAGGCGTTCAGCCTGTAAAATTTTTCTGCTGACAATAACCAACCCAACCCTGCCGACCACAACGGGTTCCATTTGTCATTGGTAGTCGCGCCAAATACATTAGATGCATCTTCACGGAAACTTGCATTAACAATGTATTTTTTATGGTAGGTATAAACCAGGTTGCTATAGGCGCTCACAAAACGGGTGTACCTGCTGCTGCTGATGCCCGGCGCGCCGGGTATGGTTTGCGTGCTTCCAGTGGGGCGCGTGCGGTAACGCCCGGTATGGTCTACCACGGCAATAGATAAAGGATCATGCTGATATCCGTAAAGTGTAAAACTACCGGTTCCACCCGTATAGGCTGATCGTATTTCAGCACCCCCTATCGCTGAAATATCGTGTTGGTTCCAGTTTTCAGAATAACTTAATTGCCCGCGAAGATTGTTAGAAAGGATTTCAGAACCTGACCTCCCCAGCACATCGCCATATGGCACCGGGTAAATATTAGGCGAAGCGGCAGTGGCGCCAACCAGGGTAAACCGGTTAATAAGATCGCGGGTATAATAGCTTTCTCTACCTGAGAAGCGATCTGATGCTGCCCATTGTTTTTCATATTGATAACTGACTGTAGCAGACAATGAAGGCCAGATGTTATACTGTAAAGACACCCTTGCCAGTATATCCTGCAGTTGCGTAGTCGTATAATCATGCTGATAATCATCCAGTGGATAATAAAGCCAGTCTAATAACCGCCCCCCTCCTGCTGTATCAAGATACCCGCTTCGGTATAATGCAATAGCGGCCGCATTCCCGTCGGCATCAGTCAAACTCATATAGGGAGTATAACGGTTATTTATTTTCGATACCACTGCAAAAGGCGGGGCTCCGGTTTTATCAGTTGCCGAAGTATAATAGGCATTCAAACCAACAGAAAGATTTTTAACAGGCCTTATTGTATTGCTGAGGTGAATATTGGTTTTATGGGAAGTTGAGAAATTTTCTCCAACAGCTCTGTTATGCCCTGCGCTCAGCATCCAGGCTATCTGGTTGCTACCGCCTGTAAAACGCAGCGCATGTTGTTGAATAACACCTTTTCGTTGCAGGTGCTTTGCGTATTGTTCTCTTATATCGGTTGCAGCCAGTTTTGTGATCATTGCAGTGGAATCTTCTGCAGATATCAGGCCTTGCTTTCTTTGTAAAAACACTTCTACAGCCGGCGGCAAGGGTGGCCTGGCTGAGGTATTGTTTATTATGCTATTGAAATATCCTTTACTAAAGCTCATTGCCTCTGTTGCAATATAATCTTCTACCGATACCTGCGGCATATAATAAAGATCGGTGGGCATCATCACCATTACACTGGATTGAATACTTCCTGACAGCTTTTGATGAAACCGTCCTTTTTTAGTGGTAATAACGATCACCCCGTTAGCTGCCCTAGCACCCCAGATACTGGCCGCCGACGCGTCTTTTAAAATCGTCACCGATTCTACATCTACAGGGTTGATATTGCTGATATCACCCTCATAGGGAAAATCGTCCACAACAATGAGCGGGGATAACGGGCCGTTGATGGTGCTCAGGCCTCTAATAGAAATCGGGTTGGAAGTACCCGCGTTGCTACCGCTTTTCCCAACATTGAACAACATGCCATTTGTCACACCATTCAATCGCTGCAGAATGTTGGTACCTGTTTGTTCATTCAGCGCCTTACTGTCCAATACCACATAAGATCCATTAACTTCATTCGGTTTTAATTTCTGGTAGCCTGTATTCACAACGACGGTTTCCAATTCTGTTGTAATAGGTTCAAGCATGACACTGAAATTTGCTGCAGGTTCTGTAATCAGCACGGAATAGGGTTTGTAACCTACATGAGATGCCACAAGGGTATCAGGAAAAGCAGGGAAGACAATCCTGAAGCTTCCATCTGCATTAGAGGAAGCAATGACTGCACGATGCCTGGCCAACCGAAGCGTAGCCCCCGGTACGGGCAGGCCGGTCACCGCATCGGTTACGGTTCCCCTGAACAAGGATTGTGCATCAACTGCCTGCCTGCTTATAATAAGCAGGAGTATACATAAAAAATAGTTCTTCATTTTATAACATTGTTTTGGTTTTCATATTTCAGGTAGCCTCTCTGCTTTACCTGCTCATTCATCAGGGGGATGACATTTTCAATAAGATCAGCCGACAAAAAAGTGGAAGAGCTATGGGCTATATATACATTGTCTCTGGCCAGCCAAACGTAATTGGGTTTGCTTTGCTCCCTGAAATACTGTTGAATCAGGGTGTCAGCCGTTACTATGGGTATGGTAAAAGGTTTTTGATTCCTGGCTTCCCATTTTTCCAGGAAATTTTCTATCACTTCCGTTTTTTCTGGTGTAACCAGGATGATCTGCAGATCTTTTTGAAAACGGTTTTGCAACGAATCCAGTAATGGGAAGCGGCGGATACAAGGCGCACAGGAAGTCAACCAAAAGCCAAATACTACCATTTTAGTGTTGCCCGTTTGCAATACAGATAATTTCGCCGAACCGGATGGATAATTAACCAGGTGGTGGAGTGTGATATCCGGTAGCCTGTCATTTATATACAGGGCCTGTGAATGATTCTGCTGGGCTGCTACAAACCGGCATAGCATGGCCATGGCGCATAGCAGCGTTAAAAATTTCTTCATATGTATTTTGTTCAATCGTTATTGTTCCCTGAAAATTTCTGGCGCAGGTGTTACAGGTGCGCGGTTAAAACTTACGGGAGCAGGTTTTATTAGCATTGTTTTGTTGATAAAAAATAACAGGTGTAGTGCCGGAAACAGCGGGCAGGCCATGAGACACCCTGTACCCGCCGCCCGGCAAAAATTTAAACCGGCTGCTTGGGCTTACAGGCATATAAAATAATATAGGCTATAGCAAGCGTAAAGAAATTGTTATATGGTATTATGGCGCTCATCTAGTTTGTTTGGATGAGTCCCCCGGTAAGCTAAAAAATGGCGTGGTGCTCAACTTACCGCTCTGAGGTACTGGTATACCTTGCAACGAATAAGAGAGCCCACGCCTAAACGTGGGCATTCTACTTATCGCCTCGTTGCATTAAAAATTACCAGTTTTCAGAGCGAGACTCAAAGCGAATGCTTCTAATATTTTATTATCGAAGTAATCGCAAAAATATTTTAATAATCAAATATAATAATAATTTTTAAATGTAAGCCAAATGGCTGACATTATTTTTTTTATTATATCCAACCTTGCACATAATGGCAAAGTTGGATAGTATCGATTTAGATTTGAAGGCAAGAATAGCTAAAAGAATAAAAAATCTTCGTGAAAGCACTGGAGAAAATCAATCCCAATTTGCAAGCGCTTATGATAAAGACAGACAAACGTTGAACAGGTGGGAAACCGGGCGTGGAGCTACAATTTACACGATAAATAAATTTTGCGCTGAACTCAAAATTTCGTTGAGCGATTTTTTTGATGATCCTCTTTTCAAATAATTAGAGGATTTATTTGCTCAATCAATACAAAATCCTTTAATCAATATCAAAAACTATAATTTTTACCAGATTTAGTCAATGCTGTATGTCAAATCGTAAAGGTTGTAGGCATTTCCGATGGTGACACTTTTACGGCACTCTTTGCAGATAAGCATACAGAGCGAATTCGCTTACATGGTTTGAAACGCTCGATGAGGTAAGGCAGATAACCGGGAGTTGGGTTCATGATTATAATCACTATCGTCCTCGTTGGGAGACTATTGCCCATAATGTGGAAATGTGGACAGCAAGCAGGCGCTCAAATCCACGCTATTCCTAACCACATTACCACATCCGATATAATAATAATGAAATTTTCATTGGTGGTTCGAAGCAATGTAAAAAAAGAACTCATAATATCTTAGTTAATTTGTTCGCTTTTAGATTCAATTAAGGTAATTAAATCTTTTGTGGAAACGACAGGGATAATGAATTTGGAAAATAATGTACCCTGGCAACGGGTAAATATTATACCGCGGGAGGTTGAATATGCGATATTTGCAACACTGCTTGCAAGATCATCATCCACTTCAGCAACGTCGTTTTCTATTACTAATTCTTCCAGGTTCGATACATGAAAAATATAGGCGATCTCGAAATTACATCGCGCTTTGAGGCTAACATTATCTTTCGAAGCTTCTGCGCTGCAACGAAAAACCAGGAGTACTTTTTTTTGTTCAATATTAATCCCTGGTTGTAAGGAAGCCGTTATTTTAAAGGTAGTGCCGTTTTCGAACTCAAGAATATTGTCCTCATTTTCGAAGGAGGCGCTCTTTATTATAATATTTTCAAGAGACAATTTTGAGGCGTCAAATTTTTTTACCATTGTCATATCAGTTCAGGTTGATTTTCCGGGCTGTCATGATTTGATCTCATGAGTTTAAATTTCTCAACCGGCAAAAGCTCTATTCCGGATTGTGATACAACCATTTGAGTTTGAAGCTCATTATATGAAAAAGTAACCTGTTTGAAAGTCCCTTCCACACTGTTGGAGCAAACCGCAATGATCGGCGCCTGAAAAGCTGTTTCCAGTTTTGAGATCGTTCTCAAAGTGAAGTTCTGATTTCCGTTGATCCATTTGGAAACTTCAGCTTCCGATTTGCCCATTTTTTCAGCCAGTAATTTTTGTTTACCACCGAATTTTTCATTTAATAACTGGTGAATCCGGTCGAGGATATCGAAATTATGCTTTACCTCCCTTTTTATTTCTTCGGGACTGCTATCTATTCTTTCTTTATAATTTTTAAGTTTCATAATTCAATTTCAATTGTATGAAAACAATTTCTGTCTTCAATCAGGTTGATTCGGTTTTCAAGGATATAAGTTGTCAAACATGTAGCCAGTTTGTTTGCAAATAGAAAATGCGTTCGAACATGGGGGCACTCCTTAGGATTTTGGCAGGTTTTAATATCTCCATTTAAAAGTATCAGAACGTTATCAGCAAGTCGAATACAGTATAATCGAATTCCAAGATCATCAGGGTTTAATTCAACTATCCAGTTAGGAACGTTTTGTGGAAGCGCATCCGCCGGCCCTTCATGGCGAAAATAGTATCCTAACGCACCTCTTTTTTTAATCTCTTCCAGAGCGTTATCAATAAAGTGAATTTCTTCTTCATGATTGGGAAATGATTTATTGTAGAATTCCTCGTATTCAAACAGGCTTTTATCATCTATCCGGACTGTGTAGATGTCTACTTTTTCACTGCATAAATCTTCTATTAATTCAAACCGGACTACCAACTTAACTTATAAGTTAAGGCAAATATAGGGCCATTCTAATCATATTGCCAAATATTTGCCATGATTTAATAAATATCTAATTACATTGGCAATATACTAAATAATTTATATTCTATACTTTTTGAAAGTACCTGATCTTAACATACACCCTTTCACCGATTTGCGGCGATATTCAGTATTAATACCAATGTTTAAAAATGACAAACGATTGTGTTTTGCATAGTTTGTTCTGCCAGCGAGTATTTTGAATTGAAGGGTTGGAACCTGGTTCACATGACTTTTCAGATAAGTGGTACTGTCCACCCCCGCCCTTCGGGAACTCCAGCTCAATGTGTCCTTTGGATCATCGGGAGAAGCTTATTCTTCACCAAACCAAAAGCGAAAATTTGAAGTGCATCCATGTTGTGTAGTTCGCTGAATCATTTACTGTCCATGATCGGGCATTGCGGTTCAAATACAAATAACCCTTCATAACATCTTTGGCAATGCCCGATACCAGCCTGCTTTTATTTGGTGAGAAGATTACACCAAATCAACATAAAATCGCAAAAGACTTTGTCCTGCTTGATAATTTTTATGTAGATGCGGAAGTAAGTTCTGATGGGCATGCATGGAGTATGGGGGCTACGCTGGTAGCCCCAAATTTTTACAATTTTTTTTAAATATCCAGGAGATTTCTCCCGCCGTTATTTAGCGCAGAGGCCTCACACACGGCGTCGAAATGACTGAGAGAGGGACGTGATTCCGACACACCTTTCCAACGTCCTTCCGAACGCATCCCACCGTCAGCAGCAATACTTTAGTTCAGGTAATATAGTCTTTTCATTTTTTTATCACCGGATATCATTTTTAAAACAAGTCATCATCATTTCCTGTTCTTTCTTCACAATGCCAATCTTATCCGCCACTTTTTTCCATTGAGTAACGCTTTTTGCTACTTCCTTAATTATTTCATCCATTTGCAACAGTGACAATCTAAAAAATTCACCCACGCTTTTCGCTAGGTCAAAATCCAGGGCATTATCATCCATGTCTATATTTAAGGCAAGCCCGTGCTTGTCATACGACGGATTAACGTCATAAGCCGGGGAGAGTATCCAGCCTGCTTCTGTCAGGATAAAACCATGATTTCTTAAATGGTCGTCAGTATTGGAAATAGCTATGTTAAATACAATGCGTCGCCAGAGCTGATGCAGATTTTTATCCACGTTCGCGCCGTGCGTTTGAATAAAATCGGCAATATCCAGGTAACTGGCAGGCTTGCTTTTGATAGTACCTTCATTATTCCCGGTCATGGTCATTGCCGATGCAAAATGAATTCTTTCATGCTTTTCCCGGTCAAACCTCTTAGTAAAAAAAGTATGGTGCCGGCCTTTTATCTTTTCAATACGGCTTGGAGACATGTTTACACCTGCTTTTATTGCTAATTCATACGCCAGGTATTCCCAGGCTGCTTTATCTGTTGTATCGTTTTTCGATGGGAACTTGGCAATCCAAAGCTGTTGGTTTTCATCCAGCACATTGGCTTTCGGTCTCGCCCCACCAAGTGAAGATCCCGGGACAATCAAAATATCAAGCCATTTTCTTATTGCATCATTTTCTTTATCACTTTCAATTACCCCGGCTGCATATTGCAATTCGCGTACAGAAGAAAGAGGAGGAACAGGAATGTTTGGATTGTCATCCAGGAATGGGCCGTTCGGATCAATTTTAAAACGAAGGGCACCCATACGGGTTTGGTCGTAAACGCCAAGAAGAAAATCAATATCATACAAGGTATTGGGCCTTCGTTTTTGTTCCCTTGCACCCATCGCTTCTTTCCTCCTCATCAGGGTGCGCCCCCATGTGTCCGGCATACTATCGAGGAATATCCCGAAATTTTCTTTATTGTAAGGATATTGGGTCCCGGTAAGAAACTGTATGTCCGGGTCTAACAGTTGTTGATATTTGGATTGGAGCCATTCTTTATCATATTGAAAGCCAAACGCCTTTTTACCTTTAGCTGCCTGCGCTGAAAGCAAACCGATTAATACCGGCGCACCCATCCCTTTCCAGTGCGCATATACATATATGTCTGTTTTATTTGCAGCCATATTATCTCAGCAATTTTAGATCCTGCAGTTTCCTGCCAAACTCATCATCAGATGCGATTTTTAATAAATCCTGCTGTAACCCCAGAACGCGGAGTACATTGAAATAAGCACCCATTGCCACCCGGGGCTCTCCCTTTTCTACCTGGTAAAGAGTGGTGCGGGAAATACCTGCCCGTTCAGCCACCTGCGTAGCGGTTAGCTTACGCCTTTTACGTGCCAGTTTAATATTCTCACCCATTTGCTGCGCCAAATTAACGTATTGGGGAAGTATGATTTGTTTACGGGTTGCCATACGTATATTATTATAAACAAAATTAATGAATTTGTTTATAATAACGAACAACATACTGGTATAGTGTCTTCCATCCATTTAGGATTATTGATTTGCAATTTTTTCAGGGACCTACCTCCCACCCACTCCACGTCATTCCGAACGCTCCTTTCCTTCGTCATTCCGAATCCCGCTTTTCAGGTTTTTTGTAGCGCAGCAGCGGGGTGAGGAATCTCCCACTTCCACTCTCCGGTCAAAATAATATTTTGAAATACTAAAATGATTAGATAATATTTGCTAAATATATTAGCTATATAGATGTATCTTAATTGCAAGACATATTACAGTTTCCGGTACGGAACGATCAGTACAAAAGAACTCGTTCAGGCAGCAGTTGATAAAGGGATTACAGCGCTTGCGCTGACAAATATCAACAATACTTATGATGCCTGGGAATTTGTAAAGCTGTGCAGAAAGGACAATATCAAACCCATCCCGGGTACAGAAATCAGGAATGGAGATGCATTGCTGTACCTGCTGATAGCGGCTAATAATAAGGGCCTGGAATGGATCAACCGTTTTTTGACAGATCATTTAACCACCGGAAAAGATTTTCCAGAACCCAATGATGCTTTAAGGTTTTTCGACAACAATTGGGATGGGTTTGTCATCTACCCCTTAGGCGCAAGGGATGTAAACGGTTTAATGAGCAATGAACGCATCGGCATCAAACACAGCCAACTGCATTTGCTGCGCAGTCATGGTTATTATGGGAATGAAGACAGGTTTGTGGTATGGCACCCCGTGACCTTCCAGGATAAAAAGCGGTATAACCTGCACCGGCTTCTGAGGTGCATTGATAAAAACATCCTCTTATCAAAATTACCTCCGGGGGCACAAGCTTCGGAAGATGAACTTTTTTTAAGCCCCGCTGCATTGCTGGAAAAGTTCAGGGATCATCCGACACTGATCACCAATACTTACCGGCTGATGGATGATTGCCATATCGAAATGGATTTTCATAAGGATAAAACAAAACGAACCTTTGGCGGCTCTGCAGAAGACGACAAGGTCCTGCTTGAAAAGCTGGCGCTGGATGGTTTTAAAACCAGGTATGACAGAAAAAACAAAAAGGCGCTGGAGCGATTACAGAAAGAATTAAAGATCATCAACGATCTGGGGTTTAACAGCTACTTTCTGATTAACTGGGATATTGTAAAATATGCGCAAGGCAGGGGCTTTTACCATGTGGGGCGTGGTAGCGGCGCCAACTCCATCGTCGCCTATTGCCTGCATATTACTGATGTGGACCCGATAGAACTCAACTTGTTTTTTGAACGTTTCCTAAACCCGCACCGCACCAGCCCGCCGGATTTTGACATCGACTTTAGCTGGACGGACAGGGATGAGGTGATGGATTATGTTTTTAAAAGATACGGTCGGCAGTACGTGAGTTTGTTAGGGTCTGTTTCGACCTTTAAACATGATGCCGTGATTCAGCAACTGGGAAAAGTATTTGGCCTGCCAACTGATGAGATCAAAGCCCTGCAGCAGTCGCGGCAACCGCAGGACGATATACAAAGACTGATTTTGCAGTATGGCCAATTGCTCTATGGTTTTCCTAATATCATGAGCCTGCACCCCTGTGGAATGTTAATAGCAGATCAGCCTATGACCAACTATGCAGCTATGTTCATGCCGCCAAAAGGGTTCCCGACAACACAGATGGACATGTTTACGGCAGAAGATATCGGGTTGAATAAATTTGATATTCTTAGTCAAAGAGGCCTGGGGCATATCCGTTCCTGCCTGGAACTGATCAGGCAAAACAAGGGCATTGATGTGGACATCCATGCTTTCCAGAAATTTAAAAAAGACGGGCGTATTAAAAGCATGATCAGGGAAGCCAATACGATCGGCTGTTTTTATATTGAATCCCCTGCCATGCGCGGCCTGCTCAAAAAACTGCGCTGTGATAATTATCTGACGTTAGTGGCAGCATCCTCTATTATACGTCCCGGCGTGGCAGAAAGTGGCATGATGCGGGAATACATCACCCGTTACCATAACCGGGAGCACATACAATACCTGCACCCACTGTTTGAGGAGCATTTGGAAGAAACCTTTGGAGTGATGGTGTACCAGGAAGATGTTATAAAGATCGCACACTACTTTGCCGGTCTTGATTTAGGAGAAGCTGATATACTCAGGCGCGCCATGAGCGGTAAATACCGAAGCATGAACGAATTTAATATGATAAAGGAAAAGTTCATGAATGGCTGCAAGAACATGGGCCATTCAAAAGAGCTGGCAGATGAAGTTTGGCGGCAAATGAAAAGCTTTGCAGGCTACAGCTTTAATAAAGCGCACTCAGCAAGTTTTGCCGTGGAGAGTTACATGAGCCTGTACCTGAAGGCCTATTACCCCAAGGAATTTATGGTGGCGGTGATCAATAACTTTGGCGGGTTCTATTCAAGGGAATTGTACTTCTTAGAGCTCTTGAAATGGGGCGGCGATATTCATCCACCCTGTGTCAACCAAAGTGATCAATTTACCAATATTCATGGCGATACAGTGTATGCCGGCTTTATACATATCAAAGGCCTGCAGGATAAACTGATCGAACAGATTTTAGAGGAAAGAAATACGCATGGCCCTTACCTGCATTTGCAGGATTTTATTGAAAGGATCAACCCGGGCCTGGAGCAATTAAATATATTGATCAGTGTGGGCGCATTCGGGTTTACCCAAAAGTCAAAAAAGAAACTGTTATGGGAAGCGAATTTCTTCCAAAAGAAATGTCAGCCAGTGGCTGAAGGGGTGGTTTCGATGTTTCAGGAAAAGCCCGTTGAATTTGAACTACCGGAACTGGTGGATTTACGGATTGATGATTTGTACGACCAAATGGAAATTTTAGGGTTTCCCTTAACCAATCCTTTTGAACTGGTGGAGGATGACCCGTCAAAATATGTGGCTGCAAAAGACCTTCCATTGCATTTAGGCAAAAAGGTTACAGTGCTCGCATATTTTATTACACGCAAGCATGTGACCACGAAACATAAAGACTATATGTTTTTTGGCACTTTCGTGGATAGCAAACTGGACTGGATTGATACGGTACATTTCCCGGACATAGCCGCCAGGTTCCCTTTACATTCAACAGGCTTTTACAGGATCACTGGTAAAGTCGTTGAAGATTTTGGGGCCTATAGTATTGAGGTTTCTTATTTACAAATGTTAGGATTCAAAAAAAGAAGTTATGCTGACTTATAATGCACACAGGCATATCGCTCATTTGGATTTGGATACTTTTTTTGTATCGGTGGAAAAACTGCACAATCCCAAACTTGAAGGAAAGCCAATACTTATTGGCGGTAATTCCGGTCGTGGTGTGGTGGCTGCCTGTAGTTATGAGGCCAGAAAATTTGGCGTCCATTCTGCCATGCCCATGAGTACGGCATTGCGGTTGTGCCGCCACGCCACTGTATTGCGTGGCGACTATGAGCAATACAGTAAATATTCCCGCCTGGTAACGGATATCATTGCACATAACGTTCCTTTGTATGAGAAGGCCAGTATTGATGAATTTTATATTGACATGACGGGAATGGATAAGTATTTTGGCTGTTTAAAATTTACCGATGAGTTAAAAAAGAATATCCGCAGGGAAAGTGGTTTGCCGGTTACGTTTGGTCTTGCCAGCAACAAACTGATTAGCAAGGTGGCGACCAATGAAGTAAAACCAAACGGCAGGATTGAAATTCCTTTTGGAAATGAAAAAGGTTTTTTAGCGCCGCTGAGTATTATGAAGATCCCGGGCGTAGGTAAAGAAACGGGCTACAAGCTTTTAAAGATGGGTGTGGAAACAGTGAAGGTACTGAGCGAAATTCCCGTGGAACTGATGCAAAATCTGTTGGGCAAATCTGGCGCTGAACTATGGCGGCTGGCGAATGGTATTGATGAAAGCCCGGTGATTCCTTACCGGGAACAAAAAAGCATTTCCACAGAAAATACATTTCAGCAGGATACCATTGATGTAGATTTTTTGAAAGCACAGTTAACACGTATGACAGAAAGCATTGCCTATGAACTACGAAAACAAAATAAGCTGACCGGATGCATCACGGTTAAAATCAGGTACACCGATTTTCAGACCTATACCAAACAGAAAACGATTCCCTATTCAAATTCTGATGAGATATTATTGAAAGAAGCCAAAAACCTGTTTGACCAATTGTATGAAAGAAGGCAGTTAATCAGGCTGATAGGCATCCGGTTCACACAACTCATACCTGGCTGTAAACAAATTGATCTTTTTGAAGATACGCAGGAAGATATAGCGCTATACCAGGCTATTGACAGTATTAAAAAAAGATTTGGAGAAAGGTTTTTAGTAAGAGCTTCCGGCATTTCCGCCTGATAAAATTGTAGGCAGTTCCGATGGTGATACTTTTACGGCAGTTTGCTGATATGCATTCGAGCGAATCCGCTTACATGGTATAGACACACCAGAGAGTGGGCAACCATTTGGGGAAGTAGCAAAAAAATTTCTTAGTGTCCGCCTCCGACCCACGTCATTCCGACGCGAAGCGGGGGAATTTTTAAAGAGCATAACGGTTCACGAGATTTCTCCTCCGCTCATTAGCGCAAAGGCCTCACACGCGGCGTCGAAATGACTGAGAGAAGGGACACAAAGCCCTGCACGCGGTGTCGAAATGACTGAGAGAGAAACACAGACCTGCACGCGGCGTCGAAATGACGGAAAAAGGGAACCGTCATCCCACTACACTCCCAAGTCATTCCGGACGCTGCTTTCCACTAGTCATTCCAACGCGCAGCGGAGGAATCTCCCACAAGTGAAGAATCCCTGCTTAAAGCCCCAGCGGCTTTAGCAGCTTTCGAGACAACGGACGGTTTTTATAATAAATGATTACCAGCGCCAGCCCGTAAAACGGCAGGCAGGGGATTTTATAGCGCGACAAGGTGCCGAAATTACCGGTGGTAAGGCCTACGGCTGCGGCAAAGATGATGGTGAAGGCCAGAAAAAATTGTACGTTGGCATCCTGCATGATGCTGCTCCAGGCTTTTCTAAAACCTACAGCAAACAGCACCTTCAGTGTCAGCAATAGGAACAGCAGGGATTCCAGCGCGTTGAAAAAAACCAGCACTTTCTTGGCCTCCCAGATATAGGGCCTGAACAGGGTGACATTCACAGCAGCAGGTACTTTCAGCAGCATTCCTCCCAAACCATCCCCCACTCCCAAATCATAAGCCGAACCTTCATCACCGGATGAATACTGGATCCATTCCCTCGTAACCTCTGCCGTATTTTCTATATTGGAAAAAGCATAACGCCCTAAAATGTCATCATCAGTATTCATAAAAACAAAGCCCGAAACGGTGACCGCAATAATGAAAACGAACATTTTTACCAGCACCCGCAGGGCATTATCCCGGATCACAGCGGTATAGGTAAATAAGATCCATAGTATAATAGCCGGTAAAAACGCAATGAGAATATATACTTTGATACGGTACAGCAGGAACAGGCTGAATACTGTTAAAAGCAGATTGGCGGTTCGGAAGTTTCTTTGTATCAGTATTTGAAACACACCATAGGTAAACCAGCCAAGGGCAAACATACAGATGTATCCTTAAAAATGCCCGAGCCCCATACGATCACGCTGGGGATCATCAGCGATGCGATGGCTACCGGCCTGACAAGAGCAGGATATATGGCGGCAAACGTGCGGAATAAAGCCCAGGCCCCGGTAAACGAAAAAGCGGCAAACAAAACGGATATGGGCAGGTAAGTAGTTGCCGTAAATATGCCGAGGAAAGCGGCAATAGCGCCCACTGTATAGGACGAGGGATCAGTATACCAGTACATCTGGCTGGTGTACTGGTAATAGCCTATCGCATTTTCATTCGGAAGGCGGAACAGCAGGTTCAGCCATTTTACCGGGGGAATCGGTAAAGGAGCTGTTAATGACCCTGGCATGATAAAAATAGTTCATGGTATCGCCGCCGCGGTAGTAATATTCGTAAACTAGGCCGATAAAGATAGCGCCGGCAATTTTTAAGGTAAGGCCGGGAATGAAGTACCTGTGGTAAGGATGGCCATGGGGGTAATGCCTGTTGCGGTAGTGGTAAGCGATGGCATATACGAACAACAAAACAATGGGCAGCACTAAAAAGTCTAATAGGGTAATGTTATTGCCGTACATACGATTCTTTAAGCAGGTAAAAATAAGGTTTTTCGTGTAACGACCGCCGGCCTTCCTTCGCACTCCCCGATAGCATTCCGACACGCTTTTCACACGTCATCCCGAACGCGCACCCCTACCGTCATTCCGACGCGAAGCGGAGGAATCTCCCACACCTCCCACATGTCATACCGACACCCTCCGCTATGTCATCCCGAACGCGAAGCGGAGGGATCCTTTAAAGGTTTAAAAGATTTCTCCACCGCCCTGAGCGCAAGTGCCCTGCACGGCGGCGTCGAAATGACGAACAGAAAAAACATTTGGGATCGAAAATGAGGATAATCTTCAAGCCTTATAAGGCCTGCATCAGTTCCCTGATCTTTTGGGCGTGCGCATCGCTGACGGGTATTACGGGCATGCGGAAATTGTTTTTGCAAAGGCCCATTTCAACCATGTATTGTTTTACACCTGACGGGCTGCCTTCTGCAAACAGCGAGTTGATCACATCAATATATTTTAAATGAATGGGCAATGCTTCTGCAAACTTCCCGGCCAGGCAAAGCCTTACCATATCGCTGAATTCTTTTGGGTAGGCATTGGCCACAACAGAGATCACACCAATGGCACCGCAGGCGATCATGGGCAGCGTAATACCGTCATCGCCGCTGATCACAACAAAATCTTCCGGCTTGTTTTTGATGATCTGGTTGATCTGGTCAAAGTTCCCCGACGCTTCTTTGGTTGCAAAAATATTTTCACATTCACGCGCAATGCGCAGCGTGGTTTCCACGGATACACTCATACCCGTACGGCCGGGCACATTGTACATGATGATGGGCAGCGGCGCCGCATCGTTCAAAGCTTTGTAATGCCTGTAAATACCTTCCTGCCGCGGTTTATTGTAATAAGGTGAAACGGATAAGATCGCATCAAAACCTGTAAAGTCCATGGCTTTGAAAGCTTCCAATACTTCCCAGGTATCGTTGCCGCCTACACCTGCCACCAGGGGCACACGGCCATTGGCAATTTTATGTACAAAAGAAAACACTTCCTGCTCTTCCTCGCGGGTTAAAGTGGCGCTTTCGCCGGTGGTGCCGCAGGCCACCAAATATTCTACCTTATTATCAATCCAAAAGTTGATGAGGTTTTCGTATGTAGCCCAGTCAATGGTTCTGTTATCTTCTAAAAAGGGTGTGATGATGGCAATGCCTGTTCCTGAAAATTTTTGTTGTAATGACATATATCTGTATGAGATTTAAAATAAATGATGAGTACTGTTTTGTTCTGAATTGTATCCGCCACCGGCGGATGATAAAGAATGATTGATGAGGTGAAAAAGCGGGAATTATATTTCTTCCCAATGCCCCATCCTGCCAAATTTCTGTATTCGCTGGTTGATCCTTTCTTCCGGATCCATATCCTTCAGCTCTGCAATGGCGCTGAGGATCTGCTTCTTTACATTGTGAGCTGCCAGATCGTAATCCCAGTGGGCGCCGCCATCGGGTTCGGGAATAATTCCATCAATCAGGCCAAACTCAAGCATTTTATCAGATGTTAATTTTAGTTCTTCAGCAGCTTTTACTTTATAGTCCCAACTGCGCCATAAAATGGTGGAGCAGTTTTCGGGAGAGATCACTGTGTACCATGTATTTTCCATCATGTACACCCTGTCTCCCACACCAATACCCAGCGCGCCGCCGCTGGCTCCTTCGCCAATAATGATGCAGATCACAGGCACTTTCAGGCGCATCATTTCATAAATGTTCCGCGCAATGGCTTCTCCCTGTCCCCGCTCCTCTGCCTCAAGCCCCGGGTAAGCGCCGGGCGTATCAATTAAAGTGATCACCGGTTTGTTGAACTTTTCAGCAAGCTTCATAAAGCGCAGCGCCTTGCGGTACCCTTCAGGATTGGCCATACCAAAATTGCGCAGTTGCCTTTTTTTTGTGTTGGAACCTTTCTGGTGCCCAAGTATCATCACCGTTTGCCCGTCTAATGAAGCAAACCCGCCCACGATGGCTTTATCATCTTTGATGTTGCGGTCGCCGTAAAGCTCTACATAGTCATCGGTCATCAGCTCTATGTATTTGTGCGTATAAGGCCTGTCGGGGTGGCGGCTGAATTGTACCCGCTGCCAGTCGGTAAGCGTATTGGTAATATTGGTACGGGTGTCAGCAACCTTGGTTTGTAATTGCTCAATTTGATCGCTAAGGTCAATATTGGTTTTTTCCTGCCTTTGTTTTGTAAGTTCAATCTCATCCAACAAATCCTTTATCGGCTTTTCAAAGTCAAGAAACTGTCTGTTCTGATCCTGTGGCATATAAAAAATCTCACTTTTAAAGTGGCTAAAAATACGCTATTTTGTATAAAGTGGTGAAGTTAGAAAAATTTGGGGATTGAAAAAATTTGGCATGCCAAAAACCGCTCCTTAATGGAAGCTGGATAGACCATGTTAGCACGGTGCCATCTTTGCACTAAAGCCGGTAGAAATACAATTAAGGTTGTTCCCGCCGAGACCCGCCACAGAATAACCTCTATAAAATGGATGAAAACAATTAAACTGTATTGAGAAAAAATTAGAATATATATGGTTTAGAATAAAAACAATTAAGATAATTGTGAAAACAATCTTGCAGATCATTCAAAAAAACGGATCAGAAGTTAGATAACTCCCAATCCTTTTTGTTTGTGCTAAAAAAAATTGCTCATCAGGTTTTTTCCCTGACCAACTCTATCGCGGCGTCAATTTTCTGTTGAATGATGGGGCCTTCAAAACCAATAAACCGGTACCTGATTTTGCCGGTTTTATCAATAATATAAGTTGCCGGTATGACGTTGAATTTTAATTTGTCGCCAATAGTAGCATCAGTATTAAAAAAAACGGGAAAAGTATAGGTTTTATTGCCTCCCCAGTTTCTCGCATCATCAATGGTATTTTTTGCTCCGCTGTTGATGATCATAAATTGCACACCAGAATCGTTTTTATATTTATCCCAAACATTTTGTACATAGGGCATTTCGTGCATACAGGGCACACACCAGGTGGCCCAAAAATTAATGACAGTCACTTTCCCATCGCCAAAATTCTTTTGCAGGTTTTTACCATCCAGGGTTTGAAAAATATCATAAGTAACCGGCATCTGCATTTCCATGGTTTCTTTATTCAGCCTGTTTCTGATGTCTGCCTTCAACGTATTCAAAACTTCCATGCGTTCTTTTTCCCATCCTTTATCATCTCCTGGCTTCATAACAAGGTAAGCTTGCTCCAACTCGGGCAACAAGCTGGCGTTGTTTTCAGGTTCCAGCAAAACAATTTTTTTCTTAGCATCAAAAGCCTCTTTGCTCATTCGGTAATGATTGAAAACAGTAAAGGCCAGCCGAGCACTTTCACCATTTAGCCCAATGGCTGCCGCATCTCTCGCCAGGCGGATGGCTTCAGGCCGCCTGCCAAGCTTCATGTAAATAGCAGCCATTAAAGCTTTTGTGGATGACTGTGCCTGCTGTGTTGACTGCTTTCTTTGCTGCGGCGTGTAATAAGAAGGGATGTGGCCTGTTTCGGGAAAATACCTGATGATGCCAATGGGGAACTTATTGGCCAGTTCATACGCCTTGCTGGCAAGCCGCAAAGCGGTATCCAGCAAAATATTGTTTTCATATAAACTGGTGGCAAAGGATTTTAATTCTGACGGATAATATGGCGATGATGGCTCCCCGATCTCTTTTAAATGACGGGCAGCGTTGCGTGCATCACGTTTTTTAGCGTAAATTCTGAACAATATATTATGAGCATCTTTTAAATATTCCGGCTGCGTTTTTTCTGTGCGCAACAGCTTTTCCAGGGTAGATACAATTATGGCTGTATCCTGCAGTCGAGCAACCGAATCAATATATTGGTCATAGCCAGCCTGGGTACGCAAATAGTCTCTGCGTACCACGGCGCGGATGGAATCAACCCTTGAATTTTCTCCAATAATCAAATAGCCCATCGTGGTTTGGTTTACATTGCCACTGTTACCTGGGTTTTTTAAAAAGTTTTGCTCAATGGTTTTGAATGCTTTTTCTTTTATTCGGGCTTTTGTTTCTGCATTGCTTTCTTTATTGTACTCATACATCAGCAATGCCAGCCTGGCTTCGTATGATGTGTCGGGGTATAGTTCAATTTCTTTTTTATAATACGCTGCCTGCAAGTCGGCAAGGTCTGCCCTTTTACCAAGTTGAGTTCGTAAACTGTACCCGTGCTGCAGCGTGCTTTTAGGCACGGGCTTATTGTTTTCATAAGCCTGAATGGTGTAGTGGAAGATGCTGTCTGCTTTTTGAATATACGCGCCTGACTGCAGGTAAAAAGAAGCAAATAAAAAATACCTTGGTAGTGTGAAAGTAGCCTGCCACACATTACCATTTTTTTGAAGTGGTATAGCCGATGGCATCTCGTACAGGTTGCTGTACGATAACACCAAGTCAATATTTCGTATCGTATCGGGAATTACTGCATCAGGGTGAGCCGTATTATAAGAGATGGTGACGGATTGATTTCTTTTAGGAAACTGCGGACTTACAGTGAGCGGCCCCTGCGCATCAGCCGCGCTGCACCAAAGCATCCAAAGAAAAAATATTCCGGTATATGCTGCGTTTTTCATATCAATTAATTATACCCGGGGTTTTGTACTAAATTTCTGTTACTCAGCAAGGCAGTAGTGGGTATTGGATAGAGCAAATCATTTGCATCAATGGTATTGCCTTTATTGGTTTTTAAAACCGCAACAGCTCTGCCATTGCGCTTCAGGTCTAACCACCTATGCCCTGCTTCGGTAAATAACTCTTTCCAACGCTCATTTTCTATGGCTAAAAGCGCGTCAGCTTTCGAAAGGCTCTCACTCAGCGCGGGTACGCCTGCCCGGCCGCGAATAACATTCAGGTCCTGCACTCCCAGATCGATCTTTCCGGGTTGCTGCACTCTTGCCTCTGCGCGTATCAAATACATTTCTGCCAGGCGAATAACCATAGAGTATTCGTCAACTGTTGATTTGGTGCGAATCTTATACTTGTAAGGGTAGTAATACGTAGTTCCGCTTAAAACATAAGTATTTGTCCAGTTTGCTTTTCTCTTATCGCCTGTTTCAAATGCATTTACCAGGCTATTGGTAAGATTGTAATAAGCCCTGCCACCTGCAACTGCAGGAACAATATTAAACCCTTCCCACGTATTTACACCCGCGGTAGATTTATTGATGGATTGCCATTGCAAAATGGTTTCGCGGCTGTTTTTTAAGAAAACTGTGTTCAGGTCTGTCAGCAATGCGTAATTGGAATTACCAATCACTTTCGTGGCTTCTTCTTCTGCTTTCACATAATCAGCACGATATAAATACACCCTTGCCAACAGCGCCGTGGCTACGGCCTTATTAGCCCTAACTCTTTCAGAAGAAGGATAATTATCAGGCAGGTTTGACTGAGCGGTAAGCAAATCGTTAATGATGGCGGCATACACGCTATCAACACCCGTTCTTGGCTTACTGGTATTTACGCGGTAGTCAGTGTCAAGAATCAAGGGTACATCACCAAAAATATTGACCAAATAAAAATAAAAATAAGCTCTGAGGAATGACGCTTCACCTTTTAATTGTTTTTTTACGGTTTCGCTCAGCCCGGTGGCCTTGTCCACTCCTTCTAAAATAGCGTTGGCGTGATAAATGTAGCTATAAACAGGATCCCAAAACTTGGCTACATTAGAGTTTGAAGGCGTCAAGGTATTATCTGCAAATTCATTATAACTGGCGACTGATAGAGAATAATAAAAATCATCAGCGCTCATGGCCGGCATAAAATTCACATGAAAATTAGCAAAAGACGAATTGAATGCATTGAGCGAACTGTAAAGCCCAACCATGGCTGAGGTGGCTGTTTTATCATCAGTAAATACTAAGGATGATAACAATTGATCCTGCGGAGGCGGTATTTCTACATATTTTTTACAGCCGCTGTAAGTGATCAATCCTAAAAATAAACATCCGATTAAATATTTTTTCATTTCAAACTTTTTAGATAGTTACGTTAAACCCAATTGTTACAGTTTTTAAAACAGGAAGTGCCTGCGGCCGCACAGAGCCGAATGGGTTGACAGGGTAAACGAATCTTCTGTCAAACCCGTTAATCTCAGGATCCAGGCCAGTATATTTTGTAAATGTGAGCAGGTTTTGACCCAGCATAAATATGTTGGCGGTAAATTTATTTTTAAACAAATTAGTAAGGTTGTATGCCAGCCTCACATTCTTTAGCCGGATGTAAGAAGCATCTTCCCAGGCTGCGTTGGAATAGCGCCAGTTATTGTTGTAAGCAGTATACGCCGCTTTAGATGAAGTGGCTGAAGGCCGTGGAAACGCGACATTGTCTCCGGGTTGTTTCCAATAATCCTGATAGGCCGCCCGTTTGTTGTTCATACCACCAAAAATGCCGGCCAGCGGGCCATAATCATTGTTTATGCCTTCCTGCTTTACAAACTGGAAGAAAAATTCAAGCGATATATCTCTATACCTCAATTCATTACCCAGGCCGCCAAAAAAGCGGGGCAGTGTTTCGCCAATGATCACATAATCTCCTGCCTCAGTAATAGTACCGCTGTTGTTCACATCTAAAAACGTGGGTACACCTGTTTGTGGGTTGATGCCAGTAAAATGATACCCTTTTATGATCCTGATTGACTTTCCTACTTCGTAAGCAAACGCATCTGCGGAAGAAGCTAAATTCTCATACTCCAGCAACTTATTGCGCTGAAAACTGATATTGAAATTGGTATTCCACTCAAAATTGGCAGCTTTAACGTTTTGCGTATTAAGCTCAAACTCCAAACCACTGTTTTGCACTTTGGCCGGCGAATTATCAATATAAGAAGTAAAGCCAGACTGTGCGGCAAGTGTAACACCTATCAGCTGGTTGCCCGAGCGGTTGTTGTAATAGCTGGCAGAAAGCAGTATCCTGTCACTGAAGAATCCAAGCTCCAGGCCGGCTTCTATTTTTTTGTTGGTTTCCCAGCTATAGTTGGGATTGAATACACGGCTTGGCGTAAGGCCGCCGGACCCATCGTAAGGGAAAGTGGTAGAGCCCCAACTGTCAAGAAATTGGTAATCACCAATCTGGTCGTTGCCGGTAATACCAATGCTTCCTCTCAACTTTCCATAAGAAAGAAAAGGAAGCGCGTTTTTAATAAATGCCTCTTCGTTGAACAACCATGCCGCACCCAGCGCGCCAAAGTTGCCAAACTGGTTGCCTGGCCCAAAGCGGGATGAACCATCGCGGCGGAAAGTACCGTTAAAGATATACCGGTTTTGAAGCTGGTAATTAATTCTTCCAAAAACAGAGGTGTAATTATACTGGCTGTGACTTGAGCTTCTGGGTGTAATAGTTCCCGCAGAACCAATATTGCGCAGCAATACCTCACTGGCAAAGCCGCTTGCCAGTACGTAATGTCCTTTACGCGTAAGTTCTTGAAACGTGCTGCCCACTAAAAAGTTGAACGTGCCGGCGCCGGTTTGTTTTTTATATTCCAGTTGTGGCTCTACTATATATGAACTTGAACCTGAAGTACCAAATTGGCTGCTGCTACCGGTAAAGGTTTGCGGGTTAAAACCTGCTGCGGGCATGGTTTGAATCTGTTCCATACCCATTTGTGTTACACCCAGGTTTACCCTGGCTTCCAGGTTGCTTAAAATTTTATAGCTGATCACGCTGTTACCCATGATGGCGTTGGTTCTGGTTTCATAAGTCCTGTTCAGGTATGCCAGTGGGTTTTCTCCTGTGCCAAAGAAATACAGGCTGCCATCTTCGTTATAAATAGGGAAATTGGGAGCAAAGTAAAAATACTGGCTCACATCGGTGGGCGCCGAGTTATTATAATCAGTGGTATAATTCAATGATGCGCTGATGCCGAATTTGCCGTTTTCATTGCGGTGGTCCAGCCCCAGCAGCACACCGCCCTTTTTATAATAGAAATCGCCCAGAACAACTGCTTCTTCACGGCGGTAAGTACCGCTGAGCAGATATCTGGTTTGCTGGTTGCCACCTCTTACGGCCACTTGTGCTTCACTCAGCCTGGCTTCTTTGCCTATAAGTAGCTCCTGCCAGTCAGTATATTTATTTTGGTCCCATTCCAGCAAATCAGGTGCATTGGCCGCTGTAGGCGCCACGCTATCAACTTTAAAAGCGTCTCTTCTCATTTGCAGATATTGTTGGGTGTTCAGCATTTCCATTTTATTGGAAATTTTGCTAATGCCGGTATAAAAACTTGCATCTACTTTGGTTGTTCCTGCAGTGCCTTTTTTTGTTTTAATAAGAATAACGCCATTAGCGCCACGGCTTCCGTAAATAGCTGTGGCATCAGCATCTTTTAAAATATCAATGCGCTCAATATCTGCAGGGTTGATGGCATTGAGCGGGCTTTGTTCACCGTTGGAACCGGAGAACTGGTTGAGCGGTATGCTGTTGAACGGAACACCGTCTACAATATACAGCGGTTCATTGCCCTGCTTCATCGAGTTTTCGCCCCTGATCCTTACCTGGAAATTAGACCCGGGCATACCATTGGAAGCCGTGATCATCATGCCCGGCACCCTGCCCTGCAATGCTGCCACAGGGTTGCCTACAGGTTGTGCTGAAATAACTTTTTCAGATACGCTTGATACGTTACCCGTATTGAGCCTTTTTGAGGTGGTACCATAAGCCACCACCACGGTTTCATCCAAAATGTTACCTGCCAGTTCTAAAATAATTTCTACAAAACCACTGCCGCTGCTTACCTGCACTTCTTTTGAAGAATAGCCGATATAGCTTACCTCCAGCATGGCATTTTCACCCAAGGCGTTCAGCGAAAAATTTCCTTTTTCATCGCTCGTAGTTCCTCTGCTTTGATTGATGATACGGACATTGGCTCCTGATAATGGATTGCCGTTCCTGTCGGTAATTCTGCCCGTAATCGGAAAATCTGGCTTTGTATCATTTTTTACTGATATGGCAATAAGACCGCTGTTAACTCTATGATACGTGAAGCGCGATCCCTCGAGCAGTTTTGTCACCACACGGTCGATGGTTTCATTGTTTGCCTGTATGCTTACTCTTACGTTGCTGAGGCCAATGTTTTCTTTATACACAAACCTGTAGCCGTATTTATTCTGAATATTGTCTAATACTGTTGTAAGACGGGCATTTGTATGGTTAACAGAAACTCTACGTTGTGACAGAGACTCCAGCGCCATTGCCTGTAAGGAAAACAGGAAAACAAAAATCAAAGTAAATTTCATCATTAACGTCAATTTTTTGAATGAAGCATATACATTGCATTTATGATTACAAACTGTCATAATTTGCATTTTGGTTATAGTTTAGGTGTTGAAAAATTATTTTTGTTTTGTTGCAAACCTGCATGGGCCTGCTGTTTTGTTGATCCTATAAATAGATAAAAACCATATTTTTTTTGATCTCGTATTCAATTTGCGCGGAGATCTTTAATGATTCCATTACATCTTCCAGCTTGTCGTTTTCAAAAGTGCCGGTTATCCTCAGTTCGTCGCTGCCTGCCCCTGTTATAATGATCCTGACATCGTACCACCGTTCCAGTACCGGGATGATCTCGCCAATCTTCTCATTTTTAAAAACGAGTTTGTTTTGCATCCAGCCAATTTCCTTTATGTTCTCTTTATCTGTTTCTTCTTCTATTTTTTCAAGACTAAACCCGTTAATGCGCTCCTTGTTTTTGGGCGAAGCCACAGGGTCGCTATGACCAGGACTTTTAGAAGTGATGATTTTTTCATTGGGACTAAGTAAAACTTTTTTGTTCCGCCCTTTTTCCCGCACGATCACTTCCAGCGAACCGCTGATGAGCAGTGCTTCTGCCAGCGGATCGGTTTCATAATCTTTCACATTAAAAGTGGTACCCAGCACTTTAATGTCCATTGAATTGGTATGAACAATAAACGGCTTGCTTTTGTCTTTAACCACCTCAAAATAAGCTTCGCCAATTAAATAAACATCTCTTGTATGCTTGCCAAAACTGGCGTCGTAACTGATCTTGGTATCTGAATTCACCCATACTACTGTACCATCAGGCAATACCAGGTTAGTTCTTGAGGCGCGCTTTGTAACGATCACATTGCTCTGTGCTTCGCCTGCACGATTGTTATACCAGTAAAAAGTAGTTACCAATACCAACGCCAGCAGCGAAGCAGCCACCAGCCACCGCAGCCCGGCGCTTTTACCACGTAGTATTTTTTTAGCAGATTGACCTTTGATCTTGTTTTGAATATTAATAAGGTGCGTATTGGTATTAATTGATTTCACTTGTAAAGGAGCGGCCATCACGTCTGCAATTAGCGTTTCCAGCCGGGCATACTCCGGGGAGTTTTGCAATAGCTCCTGGAGTTCCTTTTGCTCAGGCAACGTTAGCGCGCCTGACTGCTTTTTTGCAAGTAATTCTATAAGCCTGTTTTCGTCCACTAAAAGAAAGACAATAAAACAGGGCAGGCATACTTACTGGGATCGAAACTTTTTTTACGCGTTTTTGCGTGTTTGCCCGGCAAGGTAGTCTGCAAACAAAACTTTAAGGGTACCGGCAATAGATTGGATGGCGCGGGTCATGTGGGTATTTACGGTTTTGGGAGATATGGCCAGCAACTGCGCCACTTCGCTGTACTTCATGCCTTCTTCTTTGATCAGCCTGAACACGAGGCGAGTTTTTGGCGGCAACGTATTGATCACATCTGCGATGGCTTTCAAATTCTCTTTAGAGATCAGTTCCAAGTCGGGAGTTTTAAAAGAAACAGCGTCAGCATCGCCCCAGTCAGCAGGCATGTCAAACATTCTGGCCGTGCGGTAACTTTTACTTTTTAAATAATTAATGGAGGCGTGTTTAACAGCGGTATACAAATAATTTGCAAGGTTGTTGATGGTGAGTAAGATGTTACGGCTCTCCCATAATTTCACCAACACATCTTCAACTATCTCTTCAGACACATGCCTGTCTTGTGTAATATTAGCAGAAAACGATAGCAGCCCCGGAAAAAAATGGCGGATCAATTGGGCAAAAGCGCCTTCGTCATTTTCTTCAGACACCAGCCTGGTCAGTTCACTGATAGTTTTTCCATTGATCATTTAAACGCTGCCGTATTATAAAGGGTAAAGCCTGTGGGCACGAACAAATTTTTTCTAAAAGTAGTATTTTTCTGAAATCTTCCCTTTGCCTTTATAAAAACGCAAACGGAACAGTGTTGTTACAAGGCTTTTAGCAATCAATATCACATTGTCAGTTCTTATGGCAGTTAGCCTGCACTGTATGCTGAAAAAATTTCAGGAATAATGCAAAAATTTCATTAAAACCCGCTGTGGCAAAGGGTTTGATGCCTATGATGCGAAAGCTTGCAACACCTGCAAGACTAATGAATTTGTTAACCCTAAAAAAGGAGGATGTTATGTCACTAATCAAATGGCAGGGAAACAGAGGCTCCTGGCCGGTACTTTCCCGATTGTTCGACGATTTTTGGAATGATACTTCTTTTGACTGGAACAACAGAAACTTTTCATCCACCAGCACAACCATTCCATCTGTAAACATTAAAGAAACTGAAAATGACTACGAGGTTGAGATGGCTGCGCCAGGTATGAAAAAAGAAGATTTTAAAATTACCCTTGATGGAAATCTTCTGATGATCTCTTCTGAAAAACGCTCTGATAATGAAGAGCAAAATGAACAGTATACCCGCAAAGAGTTCAGCTACCAATCCTTCCAACGCAGTTTTCAGCTTCCTAAAGATGTTGTGGATGAAGAAAGCATACAAGCCAGGTATGAAAATGGTGTGCTAAGGCTGATCGTTCCCAAAAAAGAAGAAGCCAAAAAGAAAGCGCCGAGAACTATTGAGATCGGCTAATGATCAAACTGCGCACAAGCTGTTGTGCGCAGTTTCTTTTACTTTTGCAGCCTGATGAGAAATGATACCGGAAAGGAAATAATTTGTAGCGGAGAAAAACTGTTGCTCACCAATTTAAAGGCGGCTTACTGGCCTGCCCATAATACTTTAATACTGGCTGACCTTCACCTGGGCAAATCGGCTTATTTTAGAAACAATGGCATCGCTATCCCATCCACCGTGATGACCGGCGACCTCAAAAGATTATCTTCTCTCATTCAGTCATTCAATGCAGAAAAGCTGATCGTGGTTGGCGATATGTTTCACCACAGCTACAATGCTGATGTGAACCTGTTTAAAGAATGGAGATCGCAATACCAATCGCTGGAAATTGAACTGGTACCCGGTAATCACGACAAGCTGCTGGAAATAGACTATCAGCACCTGCAAATTAATGTTACCGGTGAGCGGCATGTGGCAGCGCCCTTTCTTTTTGAGCACGCCCCCACTGCAACCTGCAATGATTACTTCACCATTTCAGGGCACGTGCACCCTGGCTATTTAATGGAAGGAAAAGCAAGGCAGGCCATGCGGCTTCCGTGTTTTATAAAGTCTGGCAACCATCTTATATTGCCTTCCTTTAGCGCGTTTACGGGGCTATATACAGGTTATGAAAAAAAAGAAGGCGACAGTTATTTTGTAATAGGTGGCAATAAAGTTTTTTGCATTTAGCACGCTGGTGTGTTTGGCATAGTATTTTGGGTTGAATCATAAATTTATTATCATGAATGCAGGTACAAACAAACCCACAGATCCGATAAAAGTCGATAAAGAGGTTCAGCAAAGTAAAGATCCTAAAATAGACCAGGATGTGCCGGGCTTTCCGCACAAACCTTCTTCAGAAGAGGAACTGAATGAAAAGGATCCGCATCCCAAAGCCTACGACAGAGATGTGGTGGACGGCGGGCCAGACCAGGCAAAACATTCCTGATAAAAAATAAAGCTGCCAGATAGCAGCTTCATTTTTTTATCCAAATAGCTCTTCCATTTCCCTTTCATTGGTGGGTATCTTTTTGATAAAATCATCAAACTCCGGCCCGTCGTGATTGCGATAAGCGCCGTAAGAATCCAGAATATAGCCAATATCGCCTTCTTTATCTTCCACAATAAGCATAATAGCATTATCATCAGGGTTCGACTCGCCTTCATACCTGAAATTTTTTATTATCAGAAGGTCTTCAGGATTGTATGTTTTGCCCAGGTTTACTGATACCATTTCTTTGTTCTCATTCATTTCAATAGGATTATCAAACCCTTTTTCCCTAATTCTATTAAGTACCTGGCTTAAGGTAATCATTTGCGAATTATCTTTCATTGTTTGCAGTTTAGATGTTACAAAATATATTTACTAACCCAACGCACAAACCAAGCCAAAAAATACGCTGTTTTGTTTTACGCCGCTTAGTCGTTTACCTTTGGGGGTAAGTGAAATTTTAAAAGTGCAAATCATTCAAAACATATCGCTAAAGGCATTCAACACTTTTGGCATTGATGTAACCGCCGCTTATTTTACCGGTGTTTCTTCAACTACCGAATTAAAAGAAGCGCTTGCATGGTGCCGGCAGAAAAATATTGAGCCGCTTATTTTGGGCGGTGGCAGCAATGTTCTTTTTACAAGAAATTTCAATGGCATGGTCATTAAAAATTCCATTCCCGGCATTTCAATCGTTCAGGAAGATGATGAGCATGTGTATGTAAAAGTTGGGGCGGGCGTGCTTTGGCATGATGTGGTTTTGTATTGCCTTGAAAATAATTTTGCAGGCGTGGAAAACCTTGCGCTCATTCCCGGCTTTGCCGGCGCTTCTCCCATGCAAAACATAGGCGCTTACGGCGTAGAGATAAAAGAAGTTTTTCATGAGCTGGGCGCCATAAACAGGTTTGAACTCAGCCATACAATATTTAATAACGCGGCCTGCGAATTTGGCTACCGCGAAAGTGTTTTTAAAAATAGATACAAGGATCAGTTCGTTATTACAGATGTTACTTACAGGCTTAACAAAACGCCGCGCTTTCATATAGAATACGGCGCGCTTCGCCAGCAACTTGAGCAGGATGGAATAACCGAATTAAGCATCAGGGCTATTGCGGATGCCGTTATTCGCATCAGGTCTTCCAAATTGCCCAACCCTGCAAACATTGGCAACGCTGGAAGCTTTTTTAAAAATCCTTCCATACCTCCGGCACAATTTGAAATACTGAAAGAAAATTTTCCCGGCGTGGTAAGTTACCCGAATGATGACGGCACCATAAAAATTGCCGCCGCGTGGCTGATAGAACAATGCGGCTTTAAAGGGGTTAAGCACGGCGATGCAGGAGTGCATGAAAAGCAGGCATTGGTTTTGGTGAATTATGGCAATGCCACCGGCCAGGAAATCCTGGCCTTATGTCATGAAATTAAAGAAGCTATTTTGAAAAAGTTTGACGTAGTGCTGATGCCCGAAGTAAATATTATTTAAATATGAATAAAAGACAACAAAGGCACTATATTTGATTAACAGACATAACTTTTTAAAATTGAATTTATAAAACACATCGTATGAAAAGAAAAATACTATTAACTGCCTTTACGGTTTTAACTGCAGCCACTTTATTTGCGCAAAGAGATTTTTACGGACGCCCCTTCAGGCTGGGCTTTAAGGTAGACCCTGTATTTGTAAACAACCTGAGTCCGAAAGAAAATGGTATGGAAAAAAGCGGCAGCGGGTTTGGCATCAACTATGGTTTGATGGCTGATGTGATGTTTAGCGACGGCCGCGGCGCTTTTGCCACCGGTGTGGAAGTGGCTCATGCTTCATCAAAACTGGAATACATTGACAATGACGGGTTGTATGGTAAAGGCGATTACAAGATCAATTTACAATACCTGCAAATACCGCTTAGCGTAAAATTAAAAACAAACCCCATGGAAACCGGCACGCGGTTTTGGGGCCAGTTTGGTACTTATTTAGGTGCTCTTTTGGGTTCAAGGGCTGATTATACGCCTGGCAGCGGCTCAACCAGCGCCGCGGTAAGCAACGCTAAAATTATGAACGCTACCAACAAAGTAAATATGGGCTTACTGTTAGGCGCAGGCATTCAGCACCCTGTTGCAGAAAGAACCGACCTGTACCTGGGCCTTGGTTTTGAAAACGGTTTTACCGACATTACTTCCAACAATGACTGGAACGACGGAAAAGTGAACCTGAACCGCTGGGCGCTGCGCCTGGGTGTATTCTTCTAAAAAATATTGTTATAGTTAAGTAAAGCAGGGCCGTGACAGATGTTGCGGCCTTTTTTGTAATTTTAAAAAACATATTTTTTAAATCCCTGCTATATGAAACTGTTTTACTGTTATTTACTTGCCCTTGTTGTTGCAAGCGCCGCCTGCCGCAAGCAACCTGTGCAAAAGGCCGATATGGAGATCACACCTTCCGAAATATATGTTCCAAATGATAAAAAATATACAAAGCAACTTACGGCAACTGTTAAAAATGCACCGGCTGGCGTAACCCTTACCTGGTCATCAGCCAATACATCAATAGCCAACGTAAACCAACAGGGTTTTATAGCCGGCCTGGCTCCGGGCATTACAGAAATAACTGCCAGTGCTTCCATAGGCGGTGCTTCGGCTAAAATAAAAGTGGTGGTGTATGATACGCTGGATTATAAGTTCAGGCTTGTGCTAAAAAACAAGGGCCCTGTACCACATTCACTTAATAATCCTTCGGCCTATTTATCAGCCCGCTCTATTGCCAGGAGAAATAAAATGGGCATTGCCATTGATTCATCAGACATTCCTATTTCTCCACAATACCTTTCGCAAATAGAAAATGCAGGCGGAAAAATTGTTGCCATAAGCAAGTGGTTAAAAACCGTAAGCGTTCACTGCCATGATGCCGCCACGCATGACAGGTTAAAGGCATTGCCTTTTGTTTTGGATGGACAACTGGTGTGGACCGGTAAAAAAGATACGGCAGCATTTTTTAGAAAAACGATTACCGCAACCGTTGCCACCCCTCCGCGCAGTGTACACACACAGGAAACATACGGCGATGCATGGTATAACATCAGCATTGCCAAAGGGCAGTTTTTACACAACGCGGGCTATAAAGGCAATGGCATGCAAATAGCAGTGTTGGACGCGGGTTTTACCAATTTAAAAAACAATCCCGCGCTCAGCAACATAAATATATTAGGCGCTAAATCTTTTGTGCATGAAAAAACTGATCCGTACGCAACAGGCAATCACGGCGTGTATGTTACATCCTGCATGGCAACGAACCGGCCGGGGACTTATATAGGCACTGCACCCGAAGCCGGTTACTGGCTGTTTATGACCGAAGACGAATCTTCCGAATACCCGATAGAGGAAGACTACTGGGTAGCCGCTTTGGAATATGCCGACAGCGCAGGTGTGGATGTGGCAAATACCTCTTTGGGTTACCGCGAGTACGATGCACCGGCCCGCTCTCATACATATGGCGATTTGGACGGCAGAACCACGCAGGCAGCAAAGGGTGCCATGTTTGGGGCAGCAAAAGGAATGGTGCTGGTGGTATCGGCAGGCAACCAGGCCAGTTTTGTGGGCACGCCTGCAGACTCGCCGGATGTTTTGAGCGTGGGCGCTATTGACAGGAGCCTGAACATTGCCGGTTTCAGCTCCTTTGGTATAACGGTTGATGGCCGCATTAAACCAGATGTGGTGGCTTTGGGCGCGCGTACGGCAGTGATTGATCTTGCGGGCAATTCCGTTCAGGGCAGCGGCACCTCATTTGCCGGGCCGGTAATGTGCGGGCTGGCGGCCTGCCTGTGGCAGGCTTATCCAAAACTTACAAACAGGGAAGTCATTACAACCATTATCCAGTCATCCAACAGGTATGCCGCGCCGTTGCTGCCTTATGGCTATGGATTGCCGGATATGGAAAAAGCCATGCAAATAGCAGCAATACTTACCGCTGGCAGATAAAAATTGGTAGCGATAGAAAGTATTATAAGGTAATATGCAGATTTAAGCGGATTCCTGCTTATTTTCGCTCTCATTGTCATTGATTAAAACTAAAAACTATGTCCGCAGGATTTCTTTTCTCCGTAGTAATTGCTTATTTCTTATTATTGTTAGTAGTAGCGTGGCGCACCAGTAAGGGCAGCAATAACGAATCTTTTTTTATTGGCAATAGAAGCAGCAACTGGATGCTGGTAGCATTTGGTATGATCGGCACTTCGCTGAGCGGTGTTACATTTGTAAGCGTACCGGGCGCCGTGGGGCTGAATGCTTTTGCATATATGCAGATTGTACTGGGCTATTTTATCGGATACCTGCTGATCGCTTATGTTTTACTGCCTTTGTATTATCGCTTACAACTCACATCTATTTACGGTTATCTTAAAACCCGGATGGGCATGATGTCTTATAAAACCGGTGCGTGGTTCTTCATTATTTCACGGTTATTGGGCGCCACGGCAAGGCTGTACCTTGTTGTTGTCATCCTGCAGGCTACCATCCTCGACAGTTTTGGCATTCCTTTCTGGGTTTCTACGCTGATCATTTTAATCATGATCATTTTATACACGTTTGAAGGCGGCGTAAAAACCATTGTATGGACGGATACCCTGCAAACCACAGGCATGCTGCTGGGCTTGATCGCGGGCATCATTTACATCCTTTATACTTTAGGCATCAACATTCCCGAAAGCTTTGAAATGCTGCGCAGCCAAAGCCTTTCACGTGTTTTTCATACAGATGTGAACTCTACCCTTTTCTGGCCCAAACAAATACTGGCAGGTATGTTCATCACGCTTTCCATGACGGGGCTTGACCAGGAAATGATGCAGAAAAGCATTTCTGTGACCAACCTGCGCGATTCAAAAAAGAACATGGTATCGCTGGCTTTTATCATGCTGATCGTGATTGGCATGTTCCTGTACATGGGCGGCCTGCTATACTTATACGGCCAGGCAGAAGGTGGCCAGTTTACCCAGGTAGTCAACGATGCAGGCTTAACCACAAAAGCGTTTATGCTTGACGGGCAAAATGTAATTGGCGATAAGATTTTTCCGCAACTGGCCGTGCACCATATGCCGCCGGTACTGGCAGTCATCTTTATCATCGCGCTTATCTCTGCACTGTTCCCAAGCGCTGATGGCGCCATGACAGCATTGACGTCTTCTTTTTGTATTGATATAGCCGGGCTCAACCGCCGGCCAAACCTGTCTGAAAAGGAAAAGAAAAGATTCCGCCAGACCGTACACCTGGCATTTGCAGCGCTGTTCCTGCTTTTTGTGATGATCTTTTACTGGATCGGCAGCCGCAGCATTATTGATGTGATCCTGAAAATTGCAGGCTATACGTACGGCCCGCTGCTCGGCTTATTTGCATTTGGCATCTTTGTAAAAAGAAGGCCGATAGACAAACTGGTACCCATCGTTTGTTTTGCAGCTCCTGTTATTTCTTTTATTATTGATGAAGGTGTAAACAGGCACAACTGGCTGGGCGGCTATAAAATTGGCCTGGAACTGATCATACTGAACGCGCTTCTGACATTTATTGGCCTGTATTTTATTTCAAAACCGGTAAGTAAAGACGAGCTGGAACAGGGTACCGTACATTAATCAATCGCAGTAAAATGGATCTGATTCATTCCCGGGTAGCCGAATTTGCAGCGGAATACACTTCAAAAGAAGATGCGCTGCTGGCCGAAATTGCGCATTTTACCAATACCCGGCATGCTGAACCGCATATGCTTAGCGGGCATGTGCAGGGGCAGTTGTTAAAAATGATCAGCTACATGGTGCGGCCCAAACGCATACTTGAAATAGGAACCTTTACCGGTTACAGCGCGCTATGCCTGGCGCAAGGCCTTGCAGACGAAGGTATTATACACACCATTGAATCGCGGCCGGAAACTTCTGCCATTGCACACAATTTTTTTACCAAATCTGCGTTATACCCTAAAATAAAGCTGCACACGGGCCATGCGGCAAGCATCATACCCATGCTGAAGGAAACCTGGGATTTGGTGTTTATTGATGCCGATAAACCGGGTTATATTGACTATTTTGAACTTGTTTTGCCAAATATCAGAGAAAATGGATTTATCTTAGCGGACAATATCTTTTTTCACGGCAAAGCGCTGGACGAAGAACCAAAAGGGAAAAGTGCAAAGGCTATCAGAGAGTTTACCAATTATATACAACATAGAACCGATATAGAGAAAGTAGTTTTAACCATCAGAGACGGGCTTTATTTATTGCGAAAACTGTAATTAATTCAAAAGATGATTCAAAAAATTAGCGCGACGATCCTTTCTTTATTGATCCTCACCATCGCGAATGCACAAAAAGAGGTTGTTGAAAATTACATCAAAACCTACCGCACTATTGCCATACAGGAAATGCACCGCACCGGCGTTCCGGCAGCTATCAAACTGGCGCAGGGCATTCATGAAAGTATGTGGGGGCAAAGCGAACTGGTAAAAAAATCCAATAACCATTTCGGCATCAAATGTAAAACCGGCTATACCGGTCCTTATGTGCTGCATGATGATGATGCACGCAATGAAAAATTCATGAAATATGAAAGCCCTGAAAAATCATACATTGACCATTCGGATTTTTTAAGAACACGCTCGCGCTATGCATTCCTTTTTGAATTAGACCCTATGGACTACGAAGGCTGGGCTCACGGCCTGAAAAAAGCAGGTTATGCCACAGACCCGCGCTACCCGCAACTCATCATTAAAACCATAGAAAGATACAACCTGCAGGATTACACACTGATCGCTTTGGGAAAAATGGAAATGCCTGAAGACATGAAACAATACCTGGCTGTAGAAGTTCCAAAACCTGAAAAGAAAAAGATCATTTATCCGCAGGGTGACTTTAAGATCAACGATACCCGGGTAGTATTTGTAACAAAGGGCACCGCCTATGAAGACGTGGCGAAAAAATACAATGTACCGGTGCAAAGAATACTAAGCTATAACGACTTTAAAACAAGCGCTGGCATTGCTACTGAAGACCAGTTGGTGTATTTGCAATTAAAAAGAACGATCGGCCCTAAAGAGTTTCATGAAGTGCAGGAAGGCGAAAGCATTTACGATATTGCCCAAACCCAGGGCATCAGGCTTGAATCTCTTTTAAAATATAACAACCTTACTAAATTTGCTTCTCCCGCTATTGGTTCCAGATTGTATTTGCAGGATCCATCCTCTAAAGTTGCGGCTGGCCCAATTGCAACAGGCCAGGCAGGGCTAAATTAAACCGGCAGCGTTTTATCATTACAACAGCATATGTCAACCATTACGGTTCACGATAAAAATTTTGATATTTATTTGCCCCAGGCGCAGATACAGCAGCGCATCAAAGAAATGGCAGATGCCATTAACAGGGATTACGCAGGCAAAAAAGTATATTTTATAGCCGTGCTTAATGGCTCGTTTATGTTTGCTGCGGATATGTTTAAAAACCTGACGATTGAAAGCGAAATCTGTTTCATAAAGCTGGTTTCCTACAAGGGTTTAAAATCTTCAGGGGATGTGGCTACCACCATCGGGCTTGATGAAGACCTGCACCAAAAGCATGTGATCATTTTAGAAGACATTATTGACACGGGCAAAACCATGCATTATTTTTTGCCAAAGCTCAACCACCAGCAGCCGCGCTCGCTTAAGATTGCAGCGCTCCTGCATAAATCTGAAATGACGCAGTACGATATTCCTATAGATTATGTGGGCTTTGTAATACCCAACAAATTTGTAGTTGGCTACGGGCTTGATTACGATGGCCTGGGCAGAAACCATAGCGACATCTACCAACTGGCTGATTAAGCTTTTGCCGGCTTTTTATTCATTTAAATCATTAGCGCATGAAACGCAACTACCCGCTCCTGATCTTTATTCTCGCATGTATCTCCATATTGTCGGGCAACCTTACCAAAGGCGTGTCGCTGGCCGGCCGGCTGGGTATCAACTTGTTTTACCAGGAGTACCAATTTTTTAAAGTGTGGTGGCAGGCAGCGCTGGTTTGCTTTGCATTAATGATTGTGGTAACTGTAATGCTGTATTTTGTAGACAAATCTTTAAAAGGCGTTTTCAGGAAAATTATATTGCTTGTATTTTTCTTTGGTTTCCTGGCAGGGCTGTATTTTACTTTTTCAGATTTTAGAAACAACCTGTCTCACCGCCTGCTTGGCGAAAGATTTCATTTAGGCATTTACCTTTACTGGATCGGCTTTTGCATCATCAGCCTGTTTTACGCGCTCACTCCCAAAAAGCGGGTCATCAGGTATTAAAGCTCAGGGTAATCACCGGTGCCCATTTCACTGCGCGTGCTGTCTGACCGTGGTTTGCTGTAATCTTCCATGATGCTATCTTCCAGCTCTTCCCTGTCTTTCCTGTTCTTTATAAAATACAATACAAAAAACAGGATGACCAGCAAAGCAAAAACAATTAATATGATCGGGTTGATTTCCATACAACATGTTTACAGAAAAATATTTCATTTTCAGCAGCAGAACAAGAAAAAGGCATTATCCTTTTATTAAATTTTTTTATTGCGCATAAAAAAATGCCTCCCGTTTGCAAGGAGGCATTCTGAGTTATTTATACGGGTTTTTTAGTACTCGTCTTCGTTAAACAGGAAGTCTTCCTGCGTGGGATAATCCGGCCAAATGTCTTCAATGGTTTCATACACATCTCCTTCTTCATCCAGCTCCTGCAGGTTTTCAACCACTTCAATAGGCGCGCCGCTCCTGATGGCATAATCAATCAATTCATCTTTCGTTGCGGGCCATGGAGCATCTTCCAGGTAAGAAGCTAATTCAAGTGTCCAAAACATATCTGATAAGGTTTTATTAGTTAAACTATTTTTTTGAAAGGCTTTATACTCTTCAAAATTTTTGCAAAAGTAAACGTATTCTACAATTTACCAAATTGCTTTTTTACAGGGTCTAATTTTGTGCCAGTCTGCATTCTGCACAATGCTTTGCGATTGCGGCAGGAATTGCCGATATTTGAATGATAATTTGTCAGATACATGATATCGGGAAAAAATATTTTTAAAGCTTACGGCCAGGTAAAGGTGCTAAAGGGCGTAAACATTGAGATTCAGAAAGGCGAAGTCGTTTCCATTGTAGGCCCTTCCGGCAGCGGCAAAAGTACGCTGCTGCACATACTGGGCACGCTTGATAAAGCCGATGCCGGCGAAGTGGTGATGAACGATGTACAGATCAATCAACTGACGGGCAAAAAACTTTCTTCTTTTCGTAATAAGAATATTGGTTTTGTATTTCAATTCCATCATTTGCTGCCCGAGTTTTCAGCGCTTGAAAATGTTTGTATTCCCGGCTGGCTTTCGGGCAGAAAAAAGAAACAGGTGGAGAGCGAGGCCCGCAAACTGCTTGACATTTTAGGCGTGTCTCACCGCCTGGGCAATAAGCCCAATGAACTGAGCGGCGGCGAGCAGCAACGCATTGCAGTGGCAAGGGCACTGATCAACCGGCCTGCCATTGTTTTTGCTGATGAGCCTACAGGCAACCTTGATACAGCCAATGCCAAAGAACTGCACGATCTATTTTTCAAACTGCGTGATGAATTTGACCAAACCTTTCTGATCGTAACGCACAACGAGGAGCTGGCCAGGCTAAGCGATCGTGTGCTGCATATGAAAGATGGCTTGATCGTATAATGAAAAAAGCCCTGAATAACAGGGCTTGCAATGGTTGTAATAAATTTTTTATCGCTGAAGGGTATACACCGTTTTGGAAACGGTTCCTTCATGTACCAGCGTCATTTTACTGATGGTGCCCACAAAGTTTTCCTGAATTTTATAAGTTTCCCCGTTGAAAACGATTGTTTTAGTATCTATAAAAGAATACGTGTAAGTTGTGGAAGTGGCCGTCCCATCGCCATTGTAAATTTTAGCCACGCCATTTGATTCAAATTTCAGGTATTGGCCATCTGCCAGCAGATCGGTTTTAATGCCGGTAGACGCTGTTGGCGGTGTATAGACTTCCCTGTCAAAAACCGTCCATCTTCCGGTTTTTACCTGGTTATCAAGTGTATCAAGCCCCAGCGCATCCCGCGTACGCGAGCAGGAAGTGAAAAGAAAAACGGCGGCACAGGTAAGCGTAAATAGTTTTAGAAAAGTTTTCATATACGTTATAATTTATAGTAAAAAAATAAATAACGCTTAGGCTTCTTCAACTAATATGCCAGTAATCGTTAAAACGCTCACATTCTGGGTTTCCACGGAATATCGGCTACACGCAGCAAATGCCCTGTGTAACGCGCCAGTACAAATAAATAATCGCTGAGGCGGTTGAGGTACCTGATCACAATAGGTTCTACAGATGTTTCTGCTGAAAGCCTTACGCAGCAGCGCTCGGCACGCCTGCATACGCACCTTGCAACGTGCAGTTGAGAAATGGCTACGTGGCCACCAGGCAAAATAAACGACTTCATAGGCGGTAAAATTTTCTCCATGGCATCTATCTGTTCTTCTAAAAAAGCACAGTCAGTTTCCTGCAGATCAGGGATGGACATTTTTGTTTCTTTACCGGGGTCGCACGCCAGTGCAGAACCTACCGTAAACAACCTGTCCTGCACTTCCTGCAAAGTGTTTACGCTGCCTTCATCGGTTAGCTGGTCTTTACACAAGCCTATATGCGCGTTCAATTCATCCACGGTGCCGTAAGCTTCAATACGCAGGTGCGCTTTTGATACTTTAGTACCGCCGATGAGTGAGGTGGTTCCCTTATCTCCTGTTTTCGTATATATTTTAAAAGCCATTGCCGCTGTTTTGATTGCCAAATATAGCATTAAAAAAGAGGCCGTTTTTACAGGCCTCTTTTTCATATTTTAAAGGGAACAACAATATTGTTTATTCAGTTGGCGCCGGGGCCTGGTCCAGCAGCTCCAGGAACTGGTCAAGCTTTGGCGTAATGATGATCTCGGTTCTCCTGTTGCGCGCTCTTCCCACTTCGCTGTCATTGTCAGCTATAGGGTTAAACTCGCCGCGGCCGCCAGCAGTCAGGCGTTTGGGATCAATACCATAGGTGTTTTGCAATGCCTGCACTACTGATGATGCCCTGAGCCCACTCAGATCCCAGTTGTTGCGGATATTAGGCCTGTTAATGGGCACGTTGTCAGTATTACCCTCTACCAGCACTTCGTAATCTTTGTAATCCTGTATGATCTTGGCAATCTTGCTGAGGGTTTCACCGGCCCTGTCAGAAATCTCGTAACTGCCGGTTTTGTACAGCATGTTATCTGCCAGTGAAATATAAACCACACCTTTCAATACTTTCACATCCACATCTCTCAGCTCATCGCGTGAGAGTGAGCGCGTAAGCCTGTTGGTAAGTACCATACTTAATGAATCGCTGCGGTTTTTAGCATTTACCAAATGCTGAATGTATTTATTGGAAGCATTGATCTCATCTACCAGTTTAGAGATGTTTACATTGCCCTGTGCGTTTTGGTTCATGCTTTTATCAAGCGTGGCCTGCAGTTGCTGCAAAGCGTTTCTTAAATTGCGGTTGTTGGCACGCTCCTGCGCCAAAATTTCTTCAAGGCTTTTAATCCTTTCTCTTGCGGCAGAAAGCTCAGTCAGGTTATCGTTGTACCGCTGCGCCAGGCCTTTGTAATCAGTTTCGAGGGCTGTGTACTTTTTAGTACTTACACATCCTGACAATATGAGTACTGTAAACACAGTTGCCAGGGAAAATAAAATGCTTCGTTTCATAATGCTTATTTTTTATATACAATTCTATTGGATCCAAATCGTAAAACTATTGCACTTACAATAATTTGTCCCGGGAAAAATAACCAGGTGCAAATGCTCCTGAAACGGCAAATTTAAAGCCAGTTATCTTAGTTAAACATCAGTACACTCAACTCTTAACAAATATTTCAGTCAAAAAGTTAAAGTATTATAGTATGCTGATGTAATTGAATTTGAATTGGTTGCAATTGATAGAAAAAATAATCCGGAAAACCTGAACGTGCATTTAATAATGTGTGGCCGTAAAATTTTCCTGCAGTGTATCGCTTTCAATCTGCCCGTCGCGCAGGCGAATGATGCGGCGGGCATGCCTGGCTATATCTTCTTCGTGTGTTACCAGTATCACGGTATTGCCGCTTGCGTGAATTTTACCAAAAATATCCATGATCTCGTAAGAGGTTTTAGTATCCAGATTGCCCGTTGGCTCATCGGCCAGTATAATTGCCGGATCATTTACCAAAGCCCTGGCAATGGCCACACGCTGGCTTTGCCCGCCGCTTAGCTCATTGGGCCGGTGGTGATGCCGGTCTGTAAGACTTACTTTCTCCAGCATTTGCATGGCTTTTTCGCGGCGGGTGGCCTTGTCTATGCCAGCGTAAATAAGCGGCAGCGTTACATTTTCAAGCGCCGTCCAGGTATTTAATAAATTAAATTGCTGAAAAACAAAACCGATTTCTTTGTTCCGCACTTCAGCCAGGGCGTTGTCGTCCATTTTGCTCACATCATGCCCGTTTAAAATATAAGTGCCGGCAGTCAGTGTATCAAGGCAGCCCAAAATATTCATCAGCGTGCTTTTGCCACTGCCTGATGGCCCCATCAGCGCCACGTAATCATTTTTTTCAATGGTAAGCGAAATGCCTTTCAGCACGGGCAGCTCCTGCGTGCCCATAAAATAACTTTTGTGTAAATTTTTTATTTCAATAATGCCGGGCATGAATTATTTTTTGATCACTTTGGGTACTTTGAAAAATGTGCCGTCAGTTTCCGGTGCATTTAGTAAGGCTTCGTCCCTGCTGATGGAACCTTTCACCACATCATCACGCAGCACATTGCGTTCTTCGCTCATGTGCATCAGCGGCTCCACATCTTTAAGGTCAAGTTCGTTCAGCTTTTCCACAAAACCGATCATGCGTTGAAGATCGCCGGCAATTTCTTCTTTCTCCTTTTCAGAAAAGGTAAGCTTTGATAAATGCGCCAGCTTTTGCACCAATGCCTCGTTTACTTCCATCCTTCAAAGATAACCGGAATTGCTTTTAAATGAAATTTACGAACAGTAATTATTAATAATTGAAACGTATTAAATTTGCTCTACTATATTCAAGCGTTATATGAGCACTTACCCATCTGTTTCTTTCGACAATACCGAATTTGCCTTTGAATACAAAACTAACAATGACTTAAAAGATGCCAAAAAGCTGTTTAGTTTAATGCGGAGCGCGGCGTTGGTTAAGATCGGTACCAAAATAACTCCCTGGGCCATCAGGGCCGGCTTGCCTGTTACCGGCCTTATTAAAAAAACAATCTTTAAACAGTTTGCCGGTGGCGAAACATTGGAGCAAACGGTTTCCGTAGCCAGCCATTTGTCAAAATACAATGTGCAGGTAATACTGGATTATGCCGTGGAAGGCGGCGATGATACCGAGGCTGAATACGACCATGCTGCCGATGAATTTATAAAGGTGATCCGCTATGCAGCCACGCAGCCCAATGTTCCTTTTATGAGCGTAAAAGTTACCGGCCTGTGCCGCGAAACGCTTTTGGAAAAGCTGGACGAGATGATTAAGAATTTAAAAGGCAGCCTGATAAAAAGGTATTTGAACGCGCTGGAACAATTGCCGGCGGCAGAAAGGGAAGAATGGGAAAGGGTACGCCAGCGCCTCATACGCATTTGCGAAGCAGCCAAAGAAAATAATGTGGGCATGATGATTGACGCCGAGGAAAGCTGGATCACTGACCCGCTTGACGCACTGGTAACCCTGATGATGGACGCTTATAACAAAGAAAAGCCGGTTGTTTATAATACCGCACAAATGTACCGGCACGACAGGCTGCAATTTGTAAAAGACTGCCACGAAGCAGCCGTGGAAAGAGGGTTTATTTTTGCCGTGAAACTGGTGCGCGGCGCTTACATGGAAAAAGAAAGGAAGCGCGCCAAAGAATTAGAATACCGCTCACCCATTCAGCCTGACAAAGCTGCTACAGATGCAGATTATAATGCCGCGGTACAATTTTGCATTGAACGCCTTGATAAAATAGCGGTGAATGTTTCCACCCACAACGAAAAAAGCAATATGCACGCTTTACAACAGTTGCAGGCCAACAAGCTGCCGTTCAATCACCCGCATGTAAGCTTTAGCCAGCTTTACGGCATGAGCGATAATATAACCTTTAACCTGGCGCACGCGGGCTGCAATGTGAGCAAATACCTGCCCTTTGGCCCCGTGGAAGAAGTAATTCCTTACCTGATGCGCCGCGCCGAAGAAAACACTTCAGTTGGCGGTAATACCGGCAGGGAAATCAGCCTGATCAATAAAGAAGTGAAGAGAAGAAAACTGTAAAGAAGTATTCCAGTCTCGTCAGGCAAGTATTATATTGCAGCGCTTTTAAAATATTTTAAAAAATCCTTTTTAGTATGAACAAGTTTTCACCTTATAAAAAACTGCTCACCATTTTATTTATTTTTTCATTCAGTATAAAAACTATGAGCCAGCAAAACATACAGTGGCCTGATGTGCAGCCGCCCGTGGCAACCAAAAAAGAGCGTGTCAGGAATATTCATGATGATAAAGTGATTGACAACTATTACTGGATGTATGATTACTTTGGCAAAGGGCCAGACAGCACCACCGTGATCAATTACCTGAAAGCCGAAAACACTTACCTGTCAAAAATGATGGCAGGAACCGAAGCGTTTCAGGATGGGCTTTTTAAAGAAATGCGCGCCCGCATTAAAGAAAAAGATGAAAGCGTACCTGTGTTCAGAAACGGCTATTATTACTATACCCGCACAGAGGAAGGCAAACAATATTTTAAATACTGCCGCAAAAAAGGCAGCCTGCAAGCGCCGGAAGAAGTGTTGCTTGACGTGGATCAAATGGCAGAAGGCCACGCTTATTACTCTGCCGTTGGCTTCAACATAAGCCCGGATAATACCAAAATGATCTTTGGTGAAGACGTGGTTTCCCGCAGGCAGTACAATCTTTTTTTAAAAGACCTTACAACCGGTAAAATAACCGGCCTGGGAATTACAAACACCACAGGAGGCTCGGTTTGGGCCGCGGATAACAAAACGATTTTTTATACTTCAAAAAACCCGGCTACGCTTTTGTCTGAAAAAATTATGCGCCATACCGTAGGCACACCTGCAGCAAAAGACGTAGTGGTGTATGAGGAAAAAGATAAGTCCAACTATATAGGCGTTTATAAATCAAAAAATCAAAAATGGATCATCATCAGCTCGGGAGCCACCACTTCTTCAGAAAATTTTTTATTGCCTGCCGATAAGCCCACGGGCCGGTTTGTATCGTTTCAGCCCAGAATGAAAGATGTATTGTATGAAATAACGCCGCTTGAAGATAAATTTCTTATCACTACTAATAAAGATGCGCTGAATTTTAAAATCATGGAAACGCCGTTAAACAAAACCGGTGTTGAAAACTGGAAGGATGTTATTCCCCACCGGGCAGATGTGCTGATGGAAGGTGTTGATGAGTTTAAGAATTTTCTTGTGTTTTCTGAAAGGCAGAACGGTTTATCGCAACTGGTACTGTTAAACCGCAAAACTGGTAAAAAGGAATTTTTAAAATTTGATGAGCCTGCTTATGCTTTATCAGCATCAGGTAATCCTGAATACAATACTGATAATTTCAGGTTTGGTTACACATCGCTCATTACACCGTCATCGCAATACGAACAGAATCTTGCAACCGGTAAAAGAACCCTGCTAAAGCAGCAGGAAGTGCTGGGCGGTTACGATAAAACCCAATACGCTACGGAAAGGCTTTTTGCCACGGCAACCGATGGTACAAAAATTCCTGTATCTATCGTTTATAAAAAAGGTTTTAAAAAAGATGGTACGGCGCCGCTGCTGCAATATGCCTATGGCAGTTATGGAATTAGTATGGAAGCCGCTTTCAACAGCAACCGCCTTTCCCTGCTTGACCGTGGATTTGCATACGCCATTGCGCACATCAGGGGCGGGCAGGAAATGGGCCGCCAGTGGTACGAAGATGGCAAATTGATGAAAAAGAAAAATACGTTTACGGATTTTATTGATGTTTCTAAATTTTTAATTGAACAGAAATATACCTCGCCCCAACATTTATATGCCCAGGGTGGCAGCGCAGGCGGCCTGCTGATGGGCGCCGTGGCCAATATGGCACCGCAGTTATACAACGGTATGATTGCACAGGTGCCTTTTGTAGATGTGGTAAACACCATGCTTGATGAAAGCATTCCGCTTACAACAAACGAGTATGACGAATGGGGCAATCCTAATAACAAAGAAGCTTATTTGTACATGAAAAGCTACTCGCCCTACGAGAACATTGAGAAGAAACACTATCCCAATATTTTAGTGATCACAGGGCTGCATGACAGCCAGGTACAATATTTTGAACCGGCAAAATGGGTAGCCAAACTGCGGGATACAAAAACCGGCGATCATGTGATCTTATTAAAAACAGATATGGATTATGGCCATGGTGGCGCCAGCGGCCGCTTTGATTATTTAAAAGACCTGGCACTTATTTACGCATTTCTGTTTAAACTGGAAGGCATTACAAAATAATTGCAAACATAAAATACCTGGTTTTCAAAACTATTTTGAAACCGCTGTGTTAATGAAAATGAAATATTGCAATATGCACTGCAATTAGCAAAAAAAATTGTATATTCACCCTGCATTGAAAACTTGTTAACCATACTGTATTTAAAGCTCAATGCAGCGGTTTTTTACTACTTAGAAGATTATTGTACTTACCAGGCAGATAACTGTTTAAGGGATTTTAAAAAGGTATTATTAAAACTCTTTAAACAAGAAAAACTATGCGTATTACCAGTACCAACCCGCGTGCAAGAGGTCACCACACCCAGGACGGTTTAGTGGTAAAGATGAATATCAGTTTTACAGGGAATGCCATCAGCTATTTATCCTCAGCAACTGATAAAGGAATTGATCTGAAAGATTGGATATGGCATGAACAGGTAATAAACGGAGAACGGTATTATATTATTACCGATAAAATTGTTAGCAGCCCTGTAGAAGAATAACAAACTACAACCTCTTGCTTCAATGGTTACCTTCTTACAGATGGTAACCATTTTTTTATGAATTTAATTTTCTTCGGCCTATGGTACTTTTCTTTTGGCATAATTGCCATTAAAAGAGCACTCCAGCATTCCCAGCCGCGATCCGCAGCCTTCTACCTCCTCAATTTTTACGCCCGCTTCGCTAAACACGAACCGTAAAATACAGGGGTCTCCGCCCTGCCTGTATTCAGCAGTTGTGGCAGAAATAAATGTGATCTCGCCTTTTAATTCGCCCTCGCAGCCGTCTTCATTTTCCAGGTGCATAAACATGTGCATACGGCCTTCGCGCTGCCCGTCTCTGAAAGAAATAAGATTTCTTTTTGAGCCGTAATCGCCCGTAAATTTTTGTGTTTGCGGCAGCGTATCAATAGGATTCAGCAGCTCGCCGGTAGCTTCTCCCAAAGAATCTGTCATAATAAGCATGAACTGCCTGGAAGCTATGTTTAATATATACACATCATGGCCCTGCACCACAATATCGCCCGGCAATGTTTTATGAATGGTTTTACTGATGTTGAATTTAGGATCAATACCAATATTGACGCTTGCGGGAGATTTTTGATCGTAACGAATAAGTGGCAATTGCGCCATGTATTTTCTTTCTTTATCAAACGCAGAAATCAGTAATACCTTTTTGCTTTCTGAAATGGCTTTGGTTAAAAGATAGGTTTCTTCTTCCCCATTGGCAAATTTGCCCAGCGCGTAATACCTGAACTTTTGTTTTCCAAAAAACGACTGAATGGAGCTATCAGGAACGAAACTGTGATAGATCGTATTGCCGATCAGCAGGGAGTCATCTTCCTTGTTAGGAAATGCTGTATCGCTATACTGGAAGGGCAGTTTTATTTCGGGATAAAATTCAATAAAGTCTTCAATGGGCACTTCGCCGTCGTCGGTCATACTTTTTTTCTTTTTACCGCCGCAGGCAGAAAATATTAAGCCGCAAACAACAATAATAGCCACAAGCCTGTAAATCATAAGTAGATAATTACGCTTACAAAGTAAGTGAAATGTTTCTCTTTTGCATAATATATTTATCATGCCATAAGCGTTTCACCAATTCAGCAGCAGCTTTTAAGGTTATCTTGATAAGGTATGAAACAAGTGAAAAAAATACGAATAAAAAATTTGTTTGTAAAGTCTATATCCCTATTTTTGCACTCCGTTTTTGAAGGGAGTTTAGCTCAGCTGGTTCAGAGCATCTGCCTTACAAGCAGAGGGTCGATGGTTCGAATCCGTCAACTCCCACAAACAGAAAGCAGTTACAATGTAGCTGCTTTTTATTTTCCTATGGGTGAAAACAAACCATAAAGCTGCAACTATAAACGGGTGTGTGCCAGGCCGTAAAATTAAGAAACAGGTTATCACCTTTATTCTTTGCAAGAGAATCAATTTTATGCTTGCAGCTCAGCCTTATGAAATTTGCTATAGAATTACACGATCTTCAGCCTACAGTTTCCATTCTACAATATTGTTTTCCCAGTCTGCACGGTGTGGTGCACTGATACGAATGTAATTATCAGTATAACCTTCCATCATGCCATTTTTATTTTGATGCTCAAACAGTACTTTGCGTGTTTGGCCGGCATGCTGCGCTTCAAAATATTGCATCTTCATATATGAAAGGTTGCGAAGGGCCTTGTTCCGCTCGTGGCGCACATGCATGGGTACTACGGGACTGATGGTAAGCGCATGTGTATTGTCGCGCTCGGAGTAAGTGAACACATGGAAATAAGAAACGTTTAATGCGTGCAGAAAATTGTAGGTTTCTTTAAAATCATCATCAGTCTCGCCAGGGAAACCTACGATCACATCAACACCAATAGCACAGTGCGGCATAAGCGTTTTAATCACGCCCACCCTTTCTGCATACAGCTCCCGCTTATAACGACGGCGCATGGCAGCCAGAGTTTTATTGCTGCCGCTTTGCAGCGGAATGTGAAAATGCGGCATGAACTTTTTACTGTTGGCAACAAATTCTATGATCTCATTGGTAAGCAAATTCGGTTCAATGGATGAAATGCGGTAACGCTCAATATCCTCCACTTCATCCAGCTTTTTTATCAGCTCATAAAGATTTTCCTGCCGGCTTGTAACGGATACAGGTGCATCGCCATCGGGGCCTTTGCCAAAATCGCCCAGGTTGATGCCGGTAAGCACAATTTCCTTTACGCCGCCGGCAGCCAGCTTTTCAGCGCTTTTAATAACGTTGGCAATACTGTCGCTGCGGCTTTTGCCACGCGCCATGGGTATGGTGCAGAAGCTGCAATTATAATCGCAACCATCCTGCACTTTCAAAAAAGTGCGCGTGCGGTCGTTTACAGAAAAAGAAGTATGAAAACCTGTTACATCTTCTATATCACAACTGCAAATCCTGGTCGAATCTCCTTTGGATATTTCTTTGATATGTTTGGCAATATTAAACTTCTCTGCAGCGCCCAGCACCAGGTCTACACCAGGTATGGAAGCTATTTCCTGGGGCTTCAACTGTGCGTAGCATCCTGTAATAACCACCAGCCCCGCCGGCGCTTTGCGCTGAATGCGGCGAACCAGTTGGCGGCATTCTTTATCAGCAGCTTCGGTAACCGAGCAGGTATTGATCACATACACATCGGCCACTTCATCAAAATTCTTTTTTGCATAGCCTTCCTGCTCCATCAACCTTGATATAGCCGAGGTTTCGGAATAATTGAGCTTGCAGCCCAGGGTGTGAAATGCTACTGTTTTGCCGTGTTGCATAAATGCCCAAAGGTACGCCGATTTTTTAAAAAATTCTATCTTTGCCGCATGACAGAAATGAACACGAACCCTTTTACGCAGTCAGAGGAAGAAGCGGATGTGCTTACAGCTACCACATCGCTCTGCCAGTTGATTGTGTGGAACGATGAAGTGAATACATTTGACTGGGTGATTGAAACGCTTATTGATGTATGCGGGCATACTTATGAGCAGGCGGAACAATGCTCTTATATCATACATTACAAAGGCAAATACGCCGTAAAAGAAGGCGTATATGAAGACCTGAAACCCATGTGTGAAGCCATTCTTGACCGCGGCATTAATGCAACGGTTGAAGAAGTGGTATCCTGATACTTCCCATAAAAAAAAACCACTGGTACCCTGATGGCAATTTTTGCCCTGAGCGATGAACTACTGTTTCCACCCGTACACTTAGCAGAGCCCAATGGCTTATTGGCTATTGGCGGAGACCTTTCACCCGAAAGGCTGTTGCTGGCTTACCGCTCCGGAATTTTTCCCTGGTATGATGAACCGCCCGTTTTATGGTGGAGCCCTGACCCGCGTTTTGTTCTGTTTCCTGATGAATTAAGGATCAGCAGATCTGTAAAGCCGCTGCTGAACCGCGAAGCGTTTGAATTTACTACCAATAAGGCTTTTATACAAGTGATGGAACATTGCAAAACCGTGCCACGCGCAGGCCAGGATGGCACCTGGATCAATGATGAGGTGATAGCCGCTTACACAAGGCTGCACGAAATGGGTTACGCGCACAGCGCTGAAGTTTGGCAAAACGGTAAACTCGCCGGCGGCCTTTACGGGATTAAAATAGGAAATATATTTTTCGGGGAAAGCATGTTTAGCCTCGTAAGCAATGCATCGCGCTATGCCTTTATAAAGTATGTGCAGCAATTACAACAGGAAGGTGTTACTCTCATTGATTGCCAGATACATTCTGATTACCTGGAAAGCTTAGGCGCGCGAATGATAAAGGGAAAAGAATTCCAGGAAAGGCTGAGGGAGGGTATTTGAAAATGTGAAAATATGCCAGTGAGGAAATGTGGGAATGTTACCGGTAGGAATATGAGTCTCCCGATGGACTGCCGCAACTTTCATTTTGCTGGATAATGTAAAGCGGTAAACGCGTTTCCCTTTAATTTGTAAACTTTTTGCGTGTAAACTTTTAAAAATTTACAAGAAAAATATTTACAAAATGCGAAAATTTTGTGTTGTAAACTTTTTTTTATTTACAAAACATTTTTTTACAAATTTTTTGAGGAACCAGCTCTGCCCCAGCTGGACAAATTGCAGGTTACTGTTTTCATTCGGAAATTTTTTATTTCCGCTTGCAGCGGTTGTTTTAGCCAAATGGAACTTCGCATTGCCTGACTCTAAAAGGCTTCAAGCTACGTTTCAAAGAGCATTCCGCCCAGGTAAGTGGTAACTTTCTGTGGCTGGCCTGTTTCATTGACCGTATTGCTTAGTTTGTTGCCAACGGCATCATAACTGTAACTTATGGTTCCTTTTCTCAATTTTTATATAATTTTTATTGTGAAAGACTATATAGCTATTGATTCCTATAATAGCTAAACCAATAACTAATAAATATATTCTGGGGAGATCTACGATTATAATTACTCTGGTTATTACCATTAAAATCATTAAAATGGTAACAAAATTTAAAATTGATAAGATCGACATTATTAATACAGCGTTATATCTATGGATTGACTCCTCTCCTAAATAGATACTTAATCTGTAAAATCGATAATATACGTTTTCTATAAAACTCAACATAATAATCATTAATAAAAAGCTGAAGATGGATCACAATTACATAGCTTACTTAGTCTTACATGATTTTCCGCCTGATCTTTAATGAGGTCTTTAACACCTCCAGAATAAAAAGCATCAATTGTAAAATAAGCCCCGGATAGCACCCATCCGACTCCCGGTATAAAAACAATACCCCCGCGAACGTAACAGTGAGTTTGAACCACAACAGCGAAGGAACCATCTTAAATATTGCCAGTTGCCTGCGATCTGCACGCTTCCCAATTCAACCTCAAAACCTCACTCTCAGATAATGCGGTAGCATGGCTATCCAGGTGGGCCAGTCGTGGGGATAATCAGGACCCCAGTTGTCAAATTCATAATAAATGCCTTTATCGTACAAAAGCTTAGCAAACTCTCCGCCGGCGCGCGGGTCTTCGTAAGGGCCGCTGCCGGTAAGAATATGTATATGATCGCTTTGATTGATCTGGCTGATGATGTGCTGATCTGTAAGATTGGGAATATAATGTTGCGGGCTGTTGAAATACACGTAATCATCCATATAACCATTGGTGTAATACGTCAGGTCGTACACACCGCTCATGGCAATGACGCCGTTTAGCAGGCCGGGCTGTTTTAAAAATAAATTCATGCTGTGCAGCGCGCCGAAAGAAGCGCCGCAAATAATGATAGGCGTGTCTGCGCCGCTGGTGGTTTTTATAAAGGGCACTACTTCGTTATATACATACTGGTTCCACTCTTCGTGCCTGCGCGACTGATCCCGCGGATCCATCTGCCTGTTCAGCCAACTGTTATTGTTTTCGCTGTTGATGGAATACACTTTTACCCTGCCATCGTTAATAAAAGGTGCGATGCTGTCAATTAATTGAAACCTTTCATATTCCAGAAAATCTGCCCCCGCCGTAGGCACCAGCAGCAATGCAAACCCATAGTGGCCGTAAGTTACCACGGGCATGTCTTTATTCAGTATAGGGCTGTACCAGGATGTGATCTCTCTGCGCATATTTTTTTTGTTTTGCATTGTAAAGATGCACTTTTTTTTACGCTTCCGGCGTAAAGTTGCAGGCGTTGCCCGGGCCATCAGCAATAAAAAAACTGCCGCTTTTTACAGCGGCAGTTGTATTTTAAAAATCTAAACGATTCTTATGCTTCTTCACCTTCTTTTGCTTCGCCAGCTTCCGGTGCTGCATCATTGGCAGCCTGAGGAGCTTCTTCCACTTTAGGCGCTTCTACTTTTGCATCCTTAGATGCTGCGGCTGCGGCAGCTTTGTTTTCCGCGTCGATCTTTTTCTTCAGGTCTGCAAGAACACCTAAATCGCCAAGAGTAGCTTTTTCAACTTTGCTTTGAATGTTCTTCACTACTTTCTTGGTTTTTTCGTGCTCAGCGCGCTCTGCTTTTCTTGCGCCTTCTCTTTCAGCATACTGCTCCTGCTCCCACACACGTGCGTGAGATACCACGATGCGCTTTTCGTTGCGGTCAAACTCAATTACCATAAACTCGCTGGTTTCATCCTGGCCTAAAGACTTACCGTCTTTTGTGGTAAGATGGCGGTTTGGAGCAAATCCTTCCAGGCCGTAAGGCAATTGAACCGTTGCGCCTTTGTCATCTTTACGGGTAATCGTTCCTTCATGTACAGAACCTATGGCAAAAGTATCCTGCAACGTGTTCCAGGGATCTTCTTCCAGTTGCTTATGGCCCAGTTGCAGTTTGCGGTTGTCTTTATCAATACCTAAGATGATCACATCAATGTTTTCGCCCACTTTGGTGTACTCACCGGGGTGGTTGAAACGTTTTAACCAGCTCAGATCGCTGATGTGAATCATACCGCCAATGCCTTGTGCCAGCTCTACAAACACGCCGTAATTGGTGATGTTTTTAACTTCACCGGTGTGTTTGCTGCCTTCGGCAAAACGGGTTTCAATATCGTTCCATGGGTCTTCTGTCAATTGCTTGATAGAAAGGCTCATTTTACGGGTATCTTTATCTAAAGTAACAATTTTGGCTTCGTGCTCATCGCCCATTTTGAAGAATTCTTTGGCATTGATTGGCGTATTAGCCCAGGTAATTTCGCTTACGTGAACCAGGCCTTCCACACCAGGGGTAATTTCAAGGAATGCACCATAATCTTCAATATTCACCACTTTACCTTTCACGGTTTTACCTTCTTCCAGTCCTTCCGGCAATACATCCCACGGGTGTGGCGTTAATTGCTTCAGGCCTAGGCTGATGCGCTTTTTCTCATCATCAAAATCAAGTACTACTACGTTGATCTTCTGATCCATTTTCAATACTTCATTCGGGTGAGAAATACGTCCCCATGAAATATCGGTAATATATAATAAACCGTCTAAGCCGCCCAGATCCATAAATGCACCAAAGTCGGTAATATTTTTAACGGTTCCTTCCAATACCTGTCCTTTTTCAAGTTTGCCGATAATTTCTGCACGTTGTGCTTCAATGTCACTTTCTATAAGCGCTTTGTGGCTTACTACAGCATTCTTAATGGTTTCGTTAATTTTCACCACTTTAAACTCCATGGTTTTACCAACAAACTGGTCGTAATCGGTAACAGGCTTCACATCAATCTGAGAGCCTGGCAGGAAGGTTTCCATACCAAATACATCCACAATAAGGCCACCTTTGGTTTTGCTGGTAACAAGGCCGGTAACCACTTCGCCTGTTTTGTTTACCTCAACAATTTTTTCCCATGCACGTGTGGTGCGGGCTTGTTTGCGGCTTAGGTTCAGGTGTCCTTCCCTGTCTTCTTTTTCAACAATCATTACTTCCACAACATCGCCCACCTGCAGGTTCGGCATGTCGCGAAACTCGTTCAAAGAAATCAGGCCATCGCTTTTAAAACCAATATTCAGTACGACATCAGTATTGGTAAGGCCTACTACGGTACCATTTACCAGTTCTCCATCGTTTAAAGTGATAAAAGTATTTTCATACACTTTATCGTACTTTTCTTTTTCTTCTTTACTGTAAGAAGATACGTTGCGTTTGTCTACGCTCCAGTCAAAATCATCGTGTGCTGTTTCTTCCTGTACTGGCTGAGATTCCGCCACAGCTTCAGATTTTACTTCATCAGCAGGAGTTGGTTCTTCAACGGGTGCATCAGCTGGCTGAGGGTTCTCAACCGGCGTTTGTTCAGGTGCAGTGTTTGTCGCTGTAGAGGCTTCTTCAACCGGTTCTCCGGCTGCGCCAGCGTTCTCCTGAGCATCAGCGTTTAATTGTTTAAAAATAAAATTCATAAAATACTCCGAAGGGGTTTAAAATTTCGGACTGCAAAGGTAAAGGAAACGGTTGATTTAGCCATAGCATGGCAGAAGCGTATTAATATTACTATATTTATTTAAAAAATTGACATCATGGATACCCAATTGCACGATGAGCGTATTGCAAAAATGTCTTTTGCATCAGTTTACCCGCATTACGCAACCAAAATTGAGAAGAAAGGCAGAACCCTGCAGGAATTGCACCAGGTAATAGAATGGCTTACAGGTTATGATGAGCACAAATTGCGGGAACTAATTGATACGAAAGTTACTTTCAGCCAGTTTTTTCAAAATGCTGCCCTACACCCAAATGCACATTTGATTAAGGGCATTATTTGTGGGTATCGTGTAGAAGATATTGCCAATAAGCTAACGCAACAGGTGCGCTACCTGGATAAATTGGTAGACGAACTGGCCAAGGGGAAAAAGATGGAGAAAATTTTACGAACAGTGTAAACGCCCGGGTATTATTGCGGTTACCCTTTATTTTTGCTGAAAAACCATTCTTGCTTTATCGCTTTTTAAAAATATACGTCCGGTTTGTCATTAGGTTCTATTGTTATTCCATCCGGGTAAATAAGCCGGAACTGCTAAAAATCAACGGCCCGCTGCTGATTGCCAGCAATCATCCCAATTCTTTTTTAGACGCGATGATTTACGATATTTTATTTGATACGCCTATCTGGTCGCTGGCCCGTGGCGACGTGTTCAAGCGCTTTCCCAAAGCCATACCTTTTCTCAGCGCTGTAAAAATCTTTCCCATTTACCGCACACGCGAAGGCGTTCAAAACCTTTCAGAAAACTATGAAACCTTTGATGCCTGTATGCAGGTTTTTAAAAAAGGTGAAGCCGTAACCATTTTCAGCGAAGCGCTTTGTGTAAATGAATGGCGCCTGCGGCCGTTAAAAAAAGGTACTGCACGCATTGCTTTTATGGCCTGGGAAAAAAATCTGCCCGTACAAGTATTGCCTGCAGGCATTAATTACAGCTCGTTCAGGCGCTATGGCAAACAAATAGATGTAAACTTTGGAAACCTGATGCAATCATCAGATTTTAACCTCAGCGATACAGACGGCAATAAACACCTTGCATTTACTAAACAACTGCAACAACAATTAACCGGCCTGGTATATGAAATTGAAAAAGGCGATCATCAAACGTTCAGCCAAAAGTTTGGCATCCGGCGCAATACGCTCAAAAAAGTTTTGCTTTTTATCCCATCGTTGCTGGCTGTAGTGCTTAACTGGCCTATCTATTTGGCAGCAAAAATGTTTACCAAATGGCTCATAAAAAACTCCGACCATTACGATGCCGTGGTATTTGCGTTCCTGCTGTTTTTTTACCCGGTATATATTTTACTGGCAACCGCTGCTGCATGGCTCATTACCCAAAATGCTTGGAGCCTTCTTTTATTATTGATCATGCCATTAACAGTTTTAGCCTATGTACGCTCTCATGTGAGAAAGGATAAAAGTTTTCATATTTAACAAAACTTAGCCCTGCCATCCTGTCATACAACACTTCATTTACTTATCTTTGCCCTTCATTTTTAATTTATTTATTTAATGAACCTGGCAGAACTTAAAGTGCAAGACGAAAAGCGGCAGGGAGAAAGCTATGCTCCGTTTGCCCACGATCCGAACAGCTACGCAAAAAAATTTTATATAGAAAGTTATGGCTGTCAAATGAATTTTGCTGACAGCGAAGTGGTGGCATCCATTTTAAACAAAGAAGGATTTGGCGCTACCCGCAACGTAGAAGAAGCAGACCTGATCTTTATCAATACCTGCTCCATACGCGAAAAAGCCGAGCAAACGGTTCGCAAGCGCCTTTCAGAATTTAAAAAGCTCAAATCGCAAAAACCCTCCACGCTGGTGGGTGTGCTGGGCTGCATGGCCGAGCGCCTGAAGTCACAGTTTTTGGAAGAAGAAAAACTGGTAGATATTGTTGTAGGCCCCGATGCTTACCGCAGTTTACCGCAACTGGTTGATGAAGCCGGTGGCGGGCAAAAAAGCGTAAACGTGCTGCTAAGCCGCGAAGAAACTTATGCCGATATTTCTCCCGTACGGCTGAACAGCAATGGCGTGGGCGCTTTTGTAAGCATTATGCGCGGTTGTAATAACATGTGCTCTTTTTGCGTGGTGCCTTTTACACGTGGCCGCGAAAGAAGCCGCGATGCGGAAAGTATTTTAAGGGAGTGCCGCGAACTTTTTGAAAACGGATATCGTGAAGTAACCCTGCTGGGGCAGAACGTAGACAGCTACCATTACATACCTAAAAACGGTAAAGAAGAAGATTCGGTAAGCTTTGCTAAACTATTGGAACTGGTTGCTTTAATATCGCCCATCCTTCGTGTGCGCTTTTCTACCTCGCACCCTAAGGATATTACAGATGATGTGCTGTTTACCATGGCGAAATATGAAAATATTTGTAAATGCATTCACCTGCCGGTACAAAGCGGCTCTACCAGGGTTTTGCAACTGATGAACCGCACGTACACACGCGAATGGTATATGCGCAAGGTTGACCGCATCAGGGAGATCATGCCTGATTGCAGCATTACCTCTGATATAATTGCAGGTTTTTGTACAGAAACAAATGAAGATCATGAAGATACATTGTCAATAATGGATTACAGCAGGTATGATATGAGCTATATGTTCTTTTACAGCGAAAGGCCGGGAACGCTGGCGCAACGCCGTTATAAAGATGATGTACCGCTGGATATAAAGAAAAAACGCCTCCAGGAAATCATAGAAAAACAAAATGCATTGTCGCTTGAAAGTTATCAAAAAGACATCGGCAAAATATTTAAAGTGCTGATAGACGGCGACAGCAAGCGCAGCGAAAATGACTGGGTGGGCCGCAATTCTCAAAACAAAGTGGTGATATTTCCTAAAAATAATCATCATTTTCTAAAAGGCGATTACGTAATGGTGAGAATTACTGACTGTACACAGGCTACATTGTTTGGAGAAGTTGTTGCTGAAAATCAATAATAAACAATGGCTGACCTACACCTAAACTTCATCATTAAAATTTATTAAATGGACTTACAATCAATAAAAAACCGGTTTGGAATTATAGGAAATGCTCCTGAACTAAATTATGCATTGCAGGTTGCAGCGCAGGTTGCCAATACTGACCTGACTGTTTTGATCATTGGTGAAAGCGGTGTGGGAAAAGAGGCATTTTCTTCCATCATCCACTCTCTTTCATCGCGTAAACACAATGCTTTTATCGCGGTAAACTGTGGCGCCATTCCCGAAGGAACAATTGATTCTGAATTATTTGGGCACGAAAAAGGATCTTTTACCGGAGCTGTGGATTCGCGCAAAGGCTATTTTGAAACCGTAAACGGCGGCACCATTTTTTTAGATGAAATTGGTGAAATGCCGCTGGGCACCCAGGCGCGCCTACTGCGGGTGTTAGAGGCCGGCGAATACATTCGCGTAGGTTCAAGCAAAGTACAAAAAACTGACGTGCGCGTGGTGGCGGCTACCAATAAAGACCTTTTACAGCTTGTGCAGCAGGGTAAGTTTCGTGAAGATCTTTACTACCGTCTTAGTACGGTGCCTATCAGAGTACCCTCTTTAGCCAGCCGTAAGGATGACATTGTTTTGTTGTTTAGAAAGTTTGCGTCAGATTTTGCCGATAAATACAAAACTCAATCCGTTCAGCTGGATGAGGATGCCAGGCAACTCCTGCTCTCCTACCCGTGGCCCGGTAATGTGCGGGAATTAAAAAATATTGCCGAGCAGGTTTCAGTGCTTTCAAGTGAAAAAGTGATCACAGCCAAAGAGCTCAGCAGGTACTTGCAGCCATACTCCACCAACCGCCTGCCAATGGTGCTGCCCGCAAACGGCAACCACGAATTCAACAGTGAAAGGGATATTTTGTACAAACTCTTTTTTGACATGAAAAAAGATGTTACCGAACTGAAACGCATGTTCCTGGAAGTATTGCAAAATCCTGAAATGATTGAAAATCCCCACTCACTAATAAAAGACCTGAAAGAACTTCCCGTACAGCACGAAGGATTTCAACAGGTACCTGCGTCCTACAATTACAACCTGCCGCAGGCGCAGCCGGCATCAAAACCGGTGCTGATCAGCGATGATGACATACAGGAACATGAAGAGGTGGAAGAAAGCCTGAACATTGTGGACAAAGAAAAAGAGCTGATCATAAAAGCCTTAAAAAAGCACAAGAGCAAAAGAAAAGATGCCGCGCTTGACCTTGGCATTAGTGAAAGAACCCTGTACCGTAAATTAAAAGAATATGACATTGAAGACTTATAGGCCTGTAGCCGCCGCAGTGATCGCCGTATTGATCCTGCTAAATTTCAGCCAGTCGGGCTGCGGCGTTTATCGTTTTAACGATACTGATATTCCGCCGGAAGTGAAGATTGTGAAAGTGAATTTTATTCAAAACAGAGCAAGGATCGTAAACCCCACACTTGCCCAGGAACTTACGGATAAACTGCGCCAGAAGATCGTTTCCCAAACCCGCCTGCAGCAAACCAGCGGTGATGATGCTGATTGGGAAATCAATCCAACCATCACTAATTACTCGCTCAGCACATCAGGTATTTCTAACCAGCAGGTAAACAGCAACCGCCTAAACGTATCTATCAGCATAGAAGTAAGAGACAGCACCCAAAAGCCTAAAAAATATGATGTAAGCCGCAGCTTTGACTATCCCGGCAGCATGACATTGCAACAGGCCGAAGCACAATTAAAGGATGAAATGCTGCGATCGCTGACGGATGATATGTTCAACCGCATTTTTTCAAACTGGTAGTTTTTCTACGGCTTAATACTTACATTTACCGCACTGTACATGCACAATATTGTCAATACCATCGCCACATCTGTTTTATCAAAAGATATGAACAGCCTTTCTTCTGCCAGCCTGCAACAACTGGCAGAAGCACATCCTTACGCGGCGGCCTTTCAATTATTGTATGCACAAAAATTAAAAAACGAAAACAAGGAAGCATTTGCGCATCAGTGGCAAAAAACCATGCTCTATTTCAACAACCCGCTTTTTGTACATCATGCGGTAAATACAGATGTTGTGAAAGAGGAACCTGAAGATGTTGAAGAGTCCGTTGAAGAGCAGGCAGAAGAAGAAGCCGGGCTGATAAATATTCCGGGGTTAAAGATAGGACCGGTTGACCCTGATAAAAATGCTTTAACCTTTACTCCTTACCATACGGTAGATTATTTTGCTTCCCAGGGAATTAAGCTGGGCGAAGAAATAAAGCCCGCAGACCGTTTTGGCAGCCAGTTAAAAAGCTTTACAAGCTGGCTGAAAGAAATGCGCCGGCTGCCCGAAGCCGAAGTGACTTCAAAATTCAGCAGTTTTGAAAACAACAAGGTGGAAAAAATGGCCCAGAGTTCCCTTGCCGGGGAAAATGCCATTACCGAGGCAATGGCGCAGGTTTGGATAAAACAAAATCATCCGCAAAAAGCCATTGACATATACAAAAAATTAAGTTTGCAAAATCCCGCCAAAAGCGCTTTCTTTGCAGCCAAAATTGAACATTTAAAGAAACAATTATGACACTTTTATTTGTTGTGCTTATAATAATTGCTGCAGTTATTTTAGCCCTTATTATATTAATACAAAACCCCAAAGGCGGCGGTTTGGCAGGCAGTTTCGCAGGCATGGGCAGCCAGTTTATGGGTGTAAAACAAACCAACGATGTACTGGAAAAAGGCACCTGGATCTTTGCCGCTGTAATTGGCGTGCTGAGCCTGCTGGCCACTTTCTTCATCTCCGGCGGTTCTTCTTCAAATAACGATGGCCGTTTGCAACAAATTGGCACATCAGCGCCACAGCCCGCAGCGCCTGCAAACAGTGCTCCGTTTAACCAGGGCGCACAACCTGCAGCACCAGCTCAACAGCAGCAGGCGGCACCAGCCACACCTGCTCCGGCTACTCCGCAAAATCAATAATTCTTATAAAAGATATTATACAAAGGCCGTCTTATAGAGATGGCCTTTTTTATTTGCAGGCGATAACCGTCGCAAATAAAACCATCCGCCATCATAGCTTCAACGTTTTTATTACTAAATTGCCGCTTCATACTTAACAATATGAACAAAACAAAAACCGGGTTGATAGTTATAGCGGCAATTGTATTGACCGGCGGATTTTTACTGTTTCAATTCATCGGCCCAGCAGCGTCAAAACCTGAAAAAGAATACCTGTTTATCAAAACCGGCAGCGATCTTAACAGCGTGAAACAACAACTGCTGGATGAAAACATACTGCGCAGCCTGACATGGTTCAACATAACGACAAAGGTTTTAAATATCCACAACATCAGGCCGGGCAAATATGAAGTGCCAAATGGCATGAGCGTGCTGAACCTGGTACGCATGATACGAAACGGCAGCCACACGCCCGTAAAATTTGTGGTAACAAAAATCCGCACCAAAGAGCAGCTTGCCGGCAGGCTGAGCAGGGCTTTTGAATTTGACTCGCTGGATGCAATACATTTTTTAAGCAATAATGATTCCTTAGCACGCTATTCACTAGACTCTAATACAGTAATGGCAGCAGTATTGCCACTTACTTACCAGTCTGGCTGGGCTACTAATGCAAAAGCCGTGTTTGAAAAATTCAATGCTGCTTATAAAACGTTTTGGACAGATGAGCGAAAGCAAAAAGCGGCAAGCCAAAACCTTTCACCCATACAGGCGGTAACGCTGGCATCAATCATTGATGAAGAAACCAATGCTACCAGAGAAAAAGGCACCATTGCCAGCGTTTACCTTAACCGGTTACAAAAAGGTATGCCCCTACAGGCCGACCCAACAGTAAAATTTGCGCTGAAAGATTTTGGAATTAAAAGAGTTTTGAACCGCCATTTGCAGGTGCAATCGCCTTACAACACCTATCGCAATAAAGGCCTGCCGCCGGGGCCCATTTGCACGCCGCAGGAAGAAACCGTGGACGCAGTGCTGAACGCGCCAAAAACAGATTACCTTTTCTTTGTGGCCAGCACGGCATTTGACGGCACGCATGAGTTTACCACCAACTATGCCGATCATATGAAACTGGCCAGGGCATACCAGGCAGAACTGAACAGAAGATTTGGCAAGCCCCAAACACAGCAAACCAATTAATGAAGTTTCTGAAAAACATAAAAAATAAAATTGTTCACTCAGGCTTTGTTGAAAACACCATTTCCTGGAGTAAAAAGCACACGCTGCCGGGTTTGAACAATGTGTGCGTTTATGATGTGTTTCGCAAAACAGGCCAGCAAATCAATGATGATGATATTTTTGAACGGGCATCAGCTATTTCATACAATTTTGCCATGGCTTTTCCGCCGGCGATCATTTTTTTGTTTACGCTCATTCCTTATATGCCTATCAGCGATGGATTTGTTTATGAACTGAGAAGCCTAATCAAAGACATCATTCCCAGCCCTGAAAATCACACGGCCATTATTCATTTCTTAGATGATTTTATCAACAATCCCCGGAACGACCTGTTGTCAGTGGGTTTTCTTTTATCGCTGTTCTTTTCTTCAAACGCGATCATTGGTGTAATGCGTTCATTTGATAAAACATTGCCAGGCTTTAGCGAACGTACCGGCCTGGCTAAAAGGCTGGCAGCCATAAAGATCACGCTGGTGCTGTTCTTTCTTTTTATTCTTTGTATGGTGCTGCTGATTGCCCGCAGCGTGGTGTTGCGGTGGCTGGGTATTGAAAATGAGCTGCTGATAGCCATCATCAATAATTTCAGGTGGATCCTGATCATTCTGCTCTTTTTCTTTATCATTTCCTACATCTACAGGGCAGCGCCATCCATTGATAAAAAATGGAGGATCATTACGCCCGGCTCCATAACAGCCACCGTTTTAATGCTGCTATGCACCCTCGGTTTTTCATGGTGGGTAAGCAATTTTGGCAATTATAATAAACTGTATGGCTCCATCGGTACGCTGATCATTTTAATGGTTTTGGTTTTTTTGTGTGCATTGAGTTTATTGGTGGGTTATGAAATAAATGTGAGCGTGTATACGATTGCTAAAATGCGCGGTGAGGAAACGACTGAAATTATCACCGGAGAAGCAGATACTTAATTACTTTCTCTACTATTGATTCACTTTTTGAAAGTAAAATTCCTACTCTTCGTTTGCTGTAGTTTCCTCTGCATTTCTGTTACTTATTATTATACAAATCCTGTGTATATGTAAATTAATCTTACATTCACATTATGAATTTTGATGTACAAACCATTACAGCCACCGCGCTTGGCATAGCGCTGGCAGCCTGTTGCGGGTTCAGGGTATTTGTACCAATGCTTGTAGCGGGGCTTGCCAGTAAATTTCAGCTTTTTCAATTTTCTGATAGTTTTACCTGGTTGTCGGGCACACCGGCGCTGATTGCACTGGGCGCTGCCACCATTGCTGAAATTGTAGCGTATTACATACCGTTTATAGATAATATTTTAGATACGCTATCGGCGCCTCTTGCAGCCATAGCCGGCACATTGCTGGCCACATCGGTCATCCCTGTTGATAACGAATGGATGAAATGGATCATTGGTATTGTAGCCGGTGGCGGCAGCGCGGGATTGATTTCTTCCGGCACAGGACTGCTGCGGCTGTTCAGCAGTAAAACCACGCTTGGCACCGGCAATGCCGTTGTTTCAACAGGAGAAAATACGGCAGCCATTGGCGGCTCGATACTTGCATTTTTAATACCCGTGATCATGGCGATGCTGTTTGTGTTGTTTATTTTCTGGATCATTAAAAAAATATATCATCGTATTACGGTTAAGAAAACCACTTCATGAATAAACTCCTGTTAACATTTATAACAATTATCATTCTTACATCATGCAAAACTAATTCCGGTGCAGAAGCCATGCAAAGTACCATTGACAGCCTGCTAAAAGAGAACGACTCACTGAGGCTGGAATTAAATACTTCTGCTGCGCGAATGAAAAAAGCTGCTGACACAGCCACTGCAAACAGCCCGGAGCCTGCTAACAATGAAAGTAACAACCGGCACCGCACAGTGGCTGAAGCGCTGAGGAGCAGGCCGGAACTGATACCGCTGGATGCGGTTTTGGGTGGTACAATGTATTTTACTGAGATAAGGGTGATATCAGACGACCTGGTACTGGCTGATTATGAAGACGGCCACATCATGGGGCAAACGCTATATGAATACAAGATAACCGGAAACGGAGAAGTAACGTTTAAAGTAATCAGATCAAGGGAATATTAGCTTTAGACCTTTTTAATTGCTCGTAGCATTTCTCTTTTACCTGGCGGACCGCTAAGTTTTTCTACTACAAAACCGGTATTTTTTAATGCTTTTTGTACAGATGATTTGGAGCAATAAGTTACCAACACACCACCTGGGTTCAGCGCTTCAAATATTTTTGAAAACATCATTTCGGTCCATAACTCTGGCTGATCGTTCGGGGCAAATGCATCAAAATAAATTATGTCGAATTTTTCGTGGAAAGAAAATGCAGTAAGGTCGGCATGTATTTTATTGATCTTAAAGAACGGTGTTATAAAAACGAGTTGGTTCCAGCCGGTTTGTGTAATGGCTTTATACAGTTCAAAAGCATTCAGCGCATCAGCATAATTCAATTTAAAGAAAAGGCTGCCGGGCAATGGGTGGCGCTCAATAGAATGGTATTCTATACTGGTTTTTAGCTCAAGCGCTGCAATGGCCGTAAGCAACGCATTTAACCCGGTACCGAAACCGGCTTCAAAAATTTTTATGCTTTTAGCAGATGGGTGCGCGGCTTTAAAGTAGCGAAGGCCGGCATCAATAAAAACGTGCCTTGACTCCTGTATGGCGCCGCGCCTGGAATGAAAAGTGGTTTCACTGTTTTTTATTTGCAGGGAGTGGGAGCCATCATCGCTTGTAATGATTTCATACATCGTATCGCTAATAAGAAAAAATAAAAAAAACCGGGCGTATCCCGGTTTTGATGTGGAGGTGACCGGAGTCGAACCGGTGTCCAAACATATTCTCCAAAAGCTTTCTACATGCTTATTTCTTTATTGCTTGTCGGCAATGGGCAGGGAAAGAACAAACCAACCCAAAGCTAAGCTGCATTCCCGATATTATCGGGGCTTTTGCTGATGTCACAGCCTTCATCAGCAGCATCCTGTTTTTGTTTTATAAGTCGGCGGCGGAGCGTGGTAACAGAACAACCGGCTCAACGCGGCCCTAATGACTACTTAATCACTGATTAGGCAGCCATGGCATACTGAGTATTGCCATTTATAGTTTGAGTATTCAGATTTACGGGCTAATTACACAACGCCCGGCATGCTTACACTTTCAAAGATCTACGCTGTCAAAACCAAACACCCCCAAAGTTATACTTGTCAGTAATTTTCGAATAGTTCATTTAAACTAAACAACTACCAAAATCTAAAGATCTACGCTGTTAAATCCCGATAGCTATCGGGACAAACACCCTCAAAATTATACTTGTCAGTGAGTTTTTGAATAGTTCATTTAAAATAAACAACTACTAAAATCTAAAGATCTACGCTGTTAATCCTGATAGCTATCGGGACAAACACCCGTAAAATTCAATAACATCAAAATTATTTAAATAACCTGAAGATATCCAATCCCAGCGCGTACGCCATTAAACCTAACAACAATATCATGCCAATCATCTGGGCGTATTCCATGAATTTATCGCTGGGTTTGCGCCCGGTGATCATTTCATAAAGCGTGAATAACGCATGGCCGCCATCGAGCGCCGGAATAGGCAGCACGTTCATAAACGCCAGGATCATAGAGAATAGACCGGTCATGAGCCAAAAACGTTGCCAGTCCCACACGCCGCCAAATGTTTTTCCTATGCTGATCACGCTGCCCAGGTTATCATTTACATCGTGCTCTTTTGAAGTGAACAGTAATTTAATGCCTTGTATATAATCAGTAAGGCTTGCGGTGCCGTAATTAATACCGGCGGGAATGGCTTCCCAAAAACCATATTCTTTTTTCTCGGTGCTTAAAAATTTATACGGGCTTTGAGCACCAAAGCCAATTTTGGCATCGCTGCCAATTTTTACCGGGATCAGCACGGTATCTCCCCCGTTTCTCAAAGCCACAATGTTTGCATCGCGGTTCTGGTAATCTTTTAATGTGCGGTACAGCTCGTTAAAATAATTTACATAATTGCTGTCAATGGCAATGATCTGATCGCCTTTCTGAAGCTTTTCCTGTGTGGTGAATGTTGCGTTTGACAGCACCGTGTCAACCACGATAGGGTAACGTACCGATACAAAATTCTTAAGCTGGTTGCGTGTGAGTTCTTTTAAAAATCCGGTAGGAAAGTTGATCACAGTGTCTTTACCGTTTCTGTTTATGGTGAGCACATTTTTTTCTGAAAGCAGCAATCTTTTAGGAAGGTCGTCCAGGTAATGTAGGGTTTCGCCATTTACTTTCGTGATCAGGTCACCATCTTTAAGGCCCACTTTTTGCGCCATCGAATCTGCCACCAGGCCGTATTTGAGGTTTTGCACGGGCATTTTTTCTTCTCCCCATACAAAAAGCATCATGGCAAAAATAATAAATGCCAACAGTACGTTCAGAATAACGCCGGCCAGCATAATGATAAGCCGCTGCCAGGCAGGTTTAGAACGAAACTCCCAGGGTTGCGCAGGTTGTTTCATGGCTTCTTTGTCCATGCTTTCATCAATCATCCCGGCAATTTTTACATAGCCGCCCAGCGGCACCCAGCCAATGCCGTACTCCGTTTCGCCAATTTTCTTTTTCCACAGCGAAAACCACGGGTTAAAGAACAAGTAAAACTTTTCTACACGGCAGCCAAACCATTTGGCGGTAATGTAATGCCCAAACTCGTGGATTACAATTAAAATAGAAAATGATAATATAAACTGGCCCAGGTTTGCACCAAATGCCTGCCAGTCAAAAGCTAATAATGTCATATATTAAAATAAGTACAATGCTGCAAAATGGTTGCAAAGATAGCCGTTTGCGTTAAAGTTTGCAGATTTGTGCATTGAGATTTAACAACCTGTTTTAGCGGCCGTCGTTTTACAATTTTATGATGTCTGCGGCCAGCGTGCGCGCGTCCGCGTCGCTGTCAAAATAATCTTCAAGGGTGGGATGCTCAATGAAATTTATTTCTGACATTACTTTTTCAATTACATCGGTCATTTCCAAAAAGCCCAGCCTGTTTTTTAAAAAAGCGTAAACGGCAATTTCATTTGCGGCATTCATGATGCAGGGCAGGTTGCCTCCTTTTTCAAGCGCCTCCATGGCAAGCGCCAGGTTGCGAAAGGTTTTAATGTCTGGTTCTTCAAAAGTAAAACTGCTGTATTTTTTAAAGCTGAACCGTGGGTAGTCATTAAAAATTCTTGTGGGAAAAGCCAGCGCGTATTGAATGGGCAGTTTCATATCCGGCAGGCCAATTTGCGCCTTGATGCTGCCGTCTTCAAACTGCACCATGCTGTGAATGGCGCTTTGCGGATGCACCAGCACCTCTATTTGTTCGGGCTTTAGGTTGAACAGCCATTTGGCTTCGATCATTTCCAGCCCTTTGTTCATAAGCGTTGCAGAGTCAACAGAAATTTTTGCACCCATCTCCCAGTTGGGATGTTGCAGGGCGTGCTCCCGTTTCACATTCACCAAAAAATTGGGCTTACGCCCGATAAAAGGGCCGCCCGAGGCCGTGAGGTAAACCTTTTCAACTTTATTGCGCGTTTCGCCAAGCAGGCATTGAAAAATAGCCGAGTGTTCAGAATCAACGGGAATGACAGGCACCCTGTTTTCAACAGATCGCTGCATTACAATGTCGCCGGCCACCACCAGTGTTTCCTTATTGGCCAAAGCAATGGCCTTACCTGATTCTATGGCTTTTAACGTGGGCTTAAGGCCTGCAAAGCCTACGATGGCTGCCAGCATCAGGTCATAACAATCCATGCCGGCTACTTCTTCCAGCGCCTCTTCTCCTGCAAATACTTTAATATCAGTATTGGCCAGCGCGCTTTTTACAGCTTCATACTTTTGCTCATTAGCAATTACAACAATGTTGGGATCGTATTTTAATGCCTGCTCTATCAAAAGTGCTTCATTGCCGTTGGCTGTCAGCACTTCTACCGAAAACTTATCCTGGTTGGCTTCGATCACATCCAGGGCCTGCGTACCTATTGAGCCTGTAGAACCAAAAATGGCGATTCGCTTTATCATTTCCTGTTTGAAAATTGTTTCTTTATACGTTAAGCTTTGTATTATCTGTTAACCCTCTGCCCAGTTTTGCAAGGCATCAGCCAGTTTCCTGTCATTACTCAGCCTGGGCACTTTGTTTTGGCCGCCTAATTTTCCTATAGACCGCATATACTCTATAAAGGCGTTCTTTTTTAAAGGCGTGATCTTTAAAGGCCTTAAAATATTGCCGGCTATAAGGTCGTCGTAATAAGTATTTTTATCACGCAAATATTGGTTGAGCTTTATGGAAAAAGCTTCCAGATCGGCCGGTTTGTTCTCAAATTCAATAAACCACTCGTGGTAAGATTTACCCTGGTCCTCACTTACATAAGGCGCCACTGTAAACTCAGTGATATGAATATTTTCTTCGCTGGCCGCTTTTAAAATACTGTGCTCCACTTCTTCGCTGATGACGTGCTCGCCAAATGCAGAAATAAAATGCTTTGTACGCCCCGTAACGATGAGCCTGTACGGATCAGTGCTTACAAATTTTACCATATCGCCAATATCATAACCCCAAAGCCCGGCATTGCTGTTTATAATAAGCGAATAGTTCACACCGGTTTTTACATCTTCCAGCGAAACGCGCTTTGGATTTTTATTGCCAATTTGATCTTCTGCAATAAATTCAAAGAAAATGCCGCTGTTGGTATTTAATAACAACCCGGGCTCATTTTGTGAGTCCTGAAAAGCAAAAAAACCTTCCGATGCAGGAAACGTTTCTATGCTGTCAATTTTTTTACCAATGGTTTTATAAAGCTTGGCGCGGTAAGGGTCAAAGTTTACGCCGCCGTAAACCATAACCGAAAAATTGGGAAACAGTTCAATAATTGTTTTACCGGTGCGATTGATCAACTCATCAAAATACATCTGCATCCAGGGTGGAATGCCGCTAATGAGGGTCATGTTCCGGTTGATGGTTTCATCTACAATTTTACTCACTTTTGTTTCCCAGTCTTCTATGCAGTTGGTTTCGTATGTGGGCAACTGGTTTTTGCGTAAATACAGTGGTATATGATGATTGACTATACCGCTAAGCCTGCCGGTGGGAATATCGGCTATTCTTTCCAACACCGGCGACCCGCTCAGAAAGATCATGTTGCCATCGGCAAACTTTGTATTGCCGGTTTCAGCCATGTAGCACAAAAGCGCATTGCGGGCCGAATTGATGTGGTTGCCGATAGAATCGTTGGTGATGGGAATGTATTTGGTACCGCTTGTGGTACCGGATGTTTTGGCAAAGTAAACCGGCTTTCCTTTCCACAGCACATTGTGTCGCCCGGCCTTTATCTGTTCGATATAGTTTTTTATGCCTTCATAATCGCGCACCGGAACTGCTTCGGTAAACTGGTCGTAAGTTTGCACTTCGTCCAGCCTGTGATCTTTACCAAATTCAGTAATTTTACCCGTCTTAAGCAGATTTTTGAAGATAGCCAACTGATCAGGCACAGCAGTATTCATGCCTTTTTTAATATTCTTAGAAACAATAGATGCAAAAGGCTTTGCAAGGAATGATTTGATTTTCATTAAATTACATCATTTATCCGGCAATGGAGCATAGAGTGAATTACAAAGATAATGCCTATGGCCAACAGAAAAACAACCTTTGCAAAACTTTACGTTGCGGTTGTTGCGGATTCAAAAAAACTTCTTACCTTTGCACTCCTAATTTTTTAACAATGATAGCAGTAATTAAGGTAGCAGGCCAACAATTTAAAGTAGAAAAAGACCAGACGCTTTTTGTTCCTCATCTTGGAGGTAACGCGGGCGACTCAGTAAACCTTGATGTATTATTGGCATATGCCGATAACAAAATTTCAGTTGGTTCTGACATCGCTACCAAAGTAAGCGCAGAAATTTTAGACCACGTTAAAGGTGATACGGTTATTGCCTATAAAACGAAAAGAAGAAAAGGTTTTCGCAAAAAGAAAGGACACCGCACTTCTTACACTAAAATTAAAGTGACTGATATTGCTTAATTTTTTGTTGACTTGTTGAAAGGTTAGCAGGTTTAAGAATTGTAACTTTTCAACTTGTGAACGTTAAACTTAAAAACTTAAAAAAATGGCACATAAGAAAGGAGAAGGTAGTGTAAAAAACGGCCGTGATTCTGAAAGCAAAAGACTTGGTGTAAAAATTTATGGCGGTCAGCCGGCTATTGCAGGCAACGTTATCATTCGCCAGCGCGGCACTTCTTACCACCCTGGTAAAAACGTTGGAGTGGGAAAAGATTTTACTCTTTTTGCGTTAACTGCCGGTGTAGTAGAATTTAAAAAAGGAAGAAAGAACAGAACATACGTTTCTGTAAACGAGGCGCAGGCTTAAGCTGTTTGAATTGTTGGATAAGTTGTGGAAAAAAACTTTGTATGGATGAAAATATTTTATATTTTTACCAACGATAATCCATTATTTACTAACAATTAAATTCTAAAACAAATGGCAAAAGCAGCAGCAAAAAAGGCGGCTCCTAAAAAAGCAGCAGCCCCCAAAAAAGCAGCAGCTAAAAAAGCGGCTCCTAAAAAGGCAGCAGCTCCAAAAAAAGCAGCAGCTAAGAAAGCGGCTCCTAAAAAAGCAGCAGCCCCCAAAAAAGCAGCAGCTAAGAAAGCGGCTCCAAAAAAAGCGGCAGCTCCTAAAAAGGCAGCAGCTAAAAAAGCGGCTCCAAAAAAAGGAGCAGCTAAGAAAAAATAAGAAACCATTTTTTCTTGAAATGATACAGCCTTTCCTCATCGGAAAGGCTTTTTTATTTTTGATGTTTTATATTTTGCATTCATGAACAACTCCCAGATTGCCGATCATTTTTCCATGCTGTGTAAGCTAATGGATATACATGGAGAAAATGCTTTTAAATCACGCACCTACTCTATTGCCGCCTTTCATATTGAAAAACTCCCGGAGCAGCTTAGCAATACCGACAGGGCAATGATCGCAGGCATTAAAGGTTTGGGGCCTTCTGTGGCATCAAAAATTACAGAGTTGCTCGACACAGGTAAACTTGGCATTTTACAGCAATATATGGACACCACGCCGCCAGGTGTGATTGAAATGCTGAAGCTCAAAGGGCTCGGCCCAAAAAAAATTCACACCATATGGAAGGAAATGGGCATACAATCCATAGGCGAACTTGAATACGCCTGTAATGAAAACAGGCTGACCCGTTATAAAGGTTTTGGAGAAAAAACACAAAACAATGTGTTGGAAGCCATTACATTTTACCACCAGAACATCGGGCATTTTTTGTACGCGCAAATTGAAAACCTCTACCCCGTTATTGAAAATTACCTTGAAAAACTATTTGGTAAAAATGCGGTGGTAAACACCGGCGGCTACAGGCGGCAGTGTTTAACAATTCAAGAACTGGAATTTATTGTGAAGGAATCCAAAGAAGACATTAAGCCAAAATTTCAAACAGCTTACCCGCCAGAGCTATTGGAAGAAACTGAAAACAGTGTGCTTTATAAATTAACCAACGGCCTAAGGCTGCGGCTGATCTCTGCAACCAATAACATTTATAAAAATCAATTCCTCACATCTGCTTCGCAGGAATTTTTAGATGCTTTTTTTGAAAGATATTCTAAAGAAAACTTTGAGGCCCTTGAGCCGGAAAGTGAGATGGATATTTTTGCAGGAGCATCACTGCCTTTTATACAACCCTGCCTGCGCGAAACACCTGGAATCATTGAACGCGCTTCGCGCAATGCGCTGCCACAACTGGTTGAAACAACTGATATAAAAGGCATCATTCACAACCACAGCAATTGGTCAGACGGGGTAAATACCATTGAAGAAATGGCCGCCTGGCTGATTAAAAACAGGTTTGAATACCTGGTGATTTCAGACCACTCCAAAACAGCAGCTTATGCAAATGGCCTTTCAGTTGAAAGAATAGCAGAACAACACCGGTACATTAACGAACTGAACCACAAACTGGCGCCGTTTAAAATATTTAAAAGCATTGAAAGCGACATCCTGAATGATGGCAGCCTTGATTACGATAACGATGTATTATCCACCTTTGACATTGTTATCGCATCGGTACACAGCAACCTGTATATGAGCGAAGACAAGGCTATGATGCGTTTGCTGAAAGCGATTGAAAATCCTTACACCACCATCCTCGGCCACCCTACCGGCAGGTTGTTACTAAGCAGGAATGGTTATCCCATTGATCATAAAAAAATAATTGATGCCTGCGCAGCAAATAACGTGGTGATTGAAATTAATGCCAACCCGCACCGGCTTGACCTTGACTGGCAATGGATTGAATACGCTATGAGCAAAAATGTGCTGCTTTCCATCAACCCGGATGCGCACTCTGTTGAAGGTTTCCTGGATATTAAATATGGAGTGCTGGCCTCACAAAAAGGCGGGCTTACGCCTGATTATAACCTGAGCAGTTTTTCATTGGCAGCGTTTGAAACATTTATACAAAAAAGAAAAGCGTTGAAACATTTATGACGGCACTACAGGCAGCTTTACATAAAATGTAGTGCCCACGCCAATTTTAGTTTCAAACCAGATAGCGCCGCCGGATTGTTCCACAATGGCTTTTGACATAGCAAGGCCCAGCCCGGTGCCCGATGTTTTTGTAGTAAAGTTGGGCGTAAATATTTTTTCGCGCATCTCATCGCTAATGCCCGAACCGTTGTCTTCCACACCAATTACGATCGTTTCATCTTCAAAACGTTCAAACACTTTTACAATCCTTCTTGTATTGCCGGATGTGGCTTCAATTGCATTTGCGATCAAATTTGTAAAAAGCCTGTTCACCTGTGTTTTATCTGCATTCACGTAAACATCATCTTTTACAGGCCGCCATTCATACTCAATCTCAGGGTTGTTTTTATGAAGAGTGTTCAATTGTGAAAGGGTGTGGTGCAAATCAAAAATTTCTTTGTTAGCCGTACCAATATTGGCAAACTGGGAAAAATCGGTTGCAATTTTTGAAAGGTGATCTATCTGCTCAACCAGTGTTTTTGAAACATTGGCAGCCAGCCGGTTGATATCGTCCCTGTCATCATTAATAGCGCGTTGCAGATACTGAAGGCTCAGCTTCATTGGTGTTAACGGGTTTTTTATTTCATGCGCCACCTGCCGCGCCATTTCCTGCCAGGCGCTTTGCCGTTCAGATGTGGCAAGTTCGTTTGCACTTTCCTGCAGCTTGGTTACCATTTTGTTGTATTCTTTTACAAGGCTTCCTATTTCATCATCGCCCTGCCATTGTATCAGCTCGTTGTTTTTTGAAAGAGATACCGCGTTCATTTTCTCACTGATCAGCCTGAATGACCTTGTGATCCTGTTGGTGATTAAGAGCGCAACCAAACCCGTGATCAAAAAGATGAACGCATTTAAGTTAATGAGCGTTACAAGAAAGTTGGATATTTCCTGGTTCAACTCATGCTGGGAAGTAAAATAAGGCACCGAAATGTAAGCGAACAGCGCGCCGTTCTTATCTCTTAAAGGCCCGTAAATGCTGGTATAGCTTAAATCAGAGATCCTTTCTCTTTGAATATGCTCAATACTTCTGAGGCGTAAAAGATTGTAATAGGAACGTGGCCCCATTCTTGAACTGATCACGCCTTTCTGAAAAAGATCCGGTAAGCTGCTGGCCAGCAATCTTCCGCTGATATCGTAAATATTAAGGTCCATGCCATGTATCTCTGATACCTCCTTGATGATGCTGTTCAGCTCCGACGAAAAATCAACAGAATCCATTTGCGCGCGTTCTTCAAACACAAGTCCTGCCAGGTCCGTACGCGCCTGCATTTCCTTCATCATCACATTCATGGTGCGGCCCAGCCGCTCGTTATTTGCCTCCCTGAACCTGTCAATAAAAAACGATACGGTTACTATGCCCACAACTATAAAAGACAACAGGGTAATTAAAATAAACGTATTGTGAATTTGCCCGCGTATGGAGGCTCGAAAAATATTCCGCTGCCTGAAGAATTTTGAATTGAGCAGCCAGTCTATGGAAAGCAATAATAAATTGGTTATGGCAAGCAGCAAAAGAAAGGCGCAAAAGATATACGAGAACAGTGTGATCGTTTCAAGAAAAGGCTCGCTCCTGCGCGCCATAACCACAACTGTTGTGCTGTTGGGGCGATACCAAAGCTCATTGTATCCTTTATTATTCCGTTGCTCATACTTGGTTACAGGCAGCTCTGACTGTGTGAGCGTGGAAGTAAATGGATATTGTTTTGTAGATGATACTAGCAACTTGTTTTGATAAACCGCGTAATAATAAACCGATGGATGCGAAATTTCCCATTGGCCGTATTGTTTAAACAGTTCCGCATTGATCTCCTCATTGGCAAACTTTCTGGGGTTTGAAAAGATGACCACTGTGCCATATTTATTACCGCTTGTATCTTCAATAGGCCTGTAAGTGATGTAAGAAAATTTATCAATCCCCAACTCATAAAAATACAAATCATCAAAAGCAGTGGGCGTTGTTTGCGATTTGATAACGGTAATTAAAGATTCAAGAGAAATATCAGAAGGATTGAACATGGGCCTGTCAAGGCTGTCGTACAAATAAATGGTAGTGGTATAATTGTTTACATAGCTGATGTAAGAATGGCTGAAAATGCTGTCTCTGAACAACTGATTCACATCTTTATCATACAGCCTTGAAAAATTAGTAACAAAATAATTTGTATCAAGATATTTGTGAGAAAGGTTGATGATCTTTTGAGACGCAACATCAGTTTGCGTTGCCAGCTTTTCTACATAAATTTTTCTCTGAATCAATTCATTTTTACGAATCTCGTTCAACATTAATATGGAAATGCTGATTGAAAAAATGAAGATCCATACAATCACACCAGTAATGTTGACCGAGAAGAAATTCTTCAGCCTGGCTTCATTTAAGAAAAACGCTGTGTACAGCAGCAGCCAGATCAGGCAGGGAATATAAAAATTGATTGATGCCGGAACACGGTATACTGAAACGGAGCAAAATACAAGACCGGCTATGGCTATGATAAAGTAAACGAGGTACAGCCTGTTTTGAAAAGTAACCGTAGATACCTGGAAAAGTACTCTGCTGAAATAATAATAGCCTAACGACAATGCTGCCAGTATTATGAAACCTACGGCTGTGTAAATGGTCAGGCTGAAGTAATTGGTTACATCAAACGAAATATTTGAATCGGCTATAAGGCTTTTAATGATCCCTGCAATGGTGAATGTGGCAAATACAAGCACTGCAATGCCTGTAATACCAATTGCCATTTTGGATTTGGTTGACCGAAAGAAAGAAACCTTAATGCCTGTATTGCTTATCCGCTGCCATATAAAACCTGCAATGGCGCAAAACAAAATACTGTTAATCAGCAAATCACCAAGATTGGGAAGAAATATACCCGAACTGTATATTTTGGGATCAAACAGCGCGAAAGCGCCCAGGTTTAAGGCATCATAAAAAAAATATACCACCAGCCTGAACGCCAATATACAGGCAATGAAAATATAAGTGTCCTTAACCAAATCTGCACTGGTGTAAAGTTTATGCAGTATAAAATATATAGCTAAAAATAATAAAAACAAACCTGCAATGCGCAATGTAATAGAGAATTCACTATCCTTATTAAATTCTGCGTCAGGCTTGCTTTTTAAATAGAACAATGTATGCCCCTGCGGCGATTTAACCGGGTATTGAGTTTGCGCCAAACTAAGGTCTACCAGCCTATCAATACTATTATCAAACGGGTATGATTGTTTTAAATATTCGGTAGGAATGAAGTATTCTGATTTGATGAGCACCATGCAGTAAGCACTTACATCAGGCTGCTGCGCCAGCCTTAGCTGATAAATATAGTAGTATCCGTTAGCAAGTTTGGCAAACATCTCATTTCTTACATCATCAGTTAAAATACTATCTGGTGGCAGAATTTGCTGCGTATTCCAAAACCTCAGATAATCGGTATTATTAACATCTTTATATAAATAGAAATAATAAGGCTTTTCCCATAGGTACATCACATCGGCTTCACTTTCTGTAGCGTTCAAAAGCCGGTTAACAAGTGTGGTATCATTTAATACAGATTTAAAATCGTTAATTCTGGTGTTTATTTGCTGTTCAAACTGGGCAGCATGATTAGACAGTGACCCCAGGTTAATGATATGACTTTTTAGTACGAACGAATAAGCGATCATTATAACTGCTATACTAAGCAGCAAATATTGCCACGGGTATTTATGTCGCTTACTGCCAGTCATTTATTAGTATGCCTGAGATTTTATTTGATTCCAAATGGCATCCATTTCCTCCAGCGACATGTCTTTTAAAGACAATCCGTTTGCAGCAGCCATTTCTTCCATTTTTGTAAATCTGTAAATAAATTTTTTATTTGTGCGTTCCAGCGCAGCTTCCGCATCAATTTGCAAAAACCGTGCATAATTAACCAGTGCAAACATCAAATCACCAAATTCTTCTTCCTGCCTGTGTATATTTCCTTCATTTACAACTTCCTGCAGCTCTTCCGTTTCTTCTTTTACTTTTTCCCAAACATCTTCCGTTTTCTTCCATTCAAATCCTACCTGTTTTGCTTTTTCCTGCAGGCGCATGGCTTTTACAATGGCCGGCAAAGAAACGGGCAGGCCGCTTAACACCGATTTTTTGCCTTCTTTTAATTTCAACTGCTCCCAGTTGCGCTTTACATCTTCGGCTGATGTTACTTTCACAATTTCATCCTGCTGCCCTTTGGGCGGATAAATATGCGGATGTCGTTTGATCAGTTTTTCACAAATACCTTCAATCACATCGGCAATAGAAAACTGCTGCTTTTCTGATGCGATCCTGGCATAGAACACAATGTGAAGCAGCAGGTCGCCTAGCTCTTCCTTTATTTCCTGCCAGTTCTCTTCAAGTATGGCATCGTTCAGCTCATACATTTCTTCTATAGTCATCTGCCTGAGCGATTGTATGGTCTGCTTCCTGTCCCACGGGCATTTTTCCCGCAGGTCATCCATTATCGCAATCAGGCGCTCCATCCCCGCTTGTTTCATATTCAATCATATTTAATGAAAGGTAATCATATCCTTGTACCGATGCAATTTTTTGCGGCTACTGTAGCAAATGCAGCAGGCTATTTTTTTTCGGCGGGCGGCGGCGTTTTGAAAAACCTGTCCATAAACAGAATTTGGTAATACACGGCGTTTTCCCAATATTCCCAGTTGTGCCGCCCGGGGCGGGTAATATAATCATGCTGAATATTACGCAGCAATAGTTGCTGGTGCAGGTTTTCATTAATGGCGTAAAAGAAATCTTCCGTTCCGCAATCAATAATTATTTTCAGTTTATTAGGCTCAATAAGGTGCAGCATGTTAATAACGGTATGCTCTTCCCAGCGCGCGGGATGCTCTGCGTAGCGGCCAAGCCGTTTTGCTATATCCCAGTTATTGGGAAAAGGCCTAATGTCTACCCCGCCGCTCATGCTGCCGCAGGCGCCAAATACATCAGGGTGTTTAATACCCAGGTACAAACCGCCATGGCCGCCCATGCTCAAACCCGAAATGGCCCTGCCTTTACGATCTTTGATGGTTGCATAATTTTTATCTACCCACTCAACCAGCTCTTTCGCTACAAATGTTTCATATTTAAATGCCGGATCAACCGGGCTGTCCCAATACCAGCTGCCGTAGCCGCCATCGGGGCAAACAAATATCATTTGATACTGATCAGCGCCATCTCTTACTGCCTGCGCTTTTACCCAGTTTGAATAATTACCGCTGTAACCGTGCAACAAATAAAAAACCGGCAACGGCTTGTTTTTATTGTAATCATCTGGCAGCACTAAAACAGTTTTAATATTTTTTTTCATAGAGGGGCTGTACACTTCCAGCGTGTCTACCTTAGCAGCAAAAGAAAATGCTGAAAGAAAAATTGCGAGTAATAGGAAAAAGCTTTTTCTCATGTGTGTTGTTTTAAAAATTTGTTTTATCTGAATAAGATCCAGGCCACGAGCAATGTAATTAAAATATTGAAGAACTGGGCAATCAAAAAAGCATACAATGGCTTCCTGTTTTCCTGTTTCACCAGGTCTGAAAATTTTGTTTCCAAACCAATAGCGGTAAATGCCAGTGCAAACCAAAGGCTTTGCACGCTTTTAAGGCCTTCTTTTACTTCGGCCACTTTACCGGCATCAATAAAAAAAGAAAACAGCAGCGACGCTGCAATAAACCCAACCACAAATTTTGGAAAGCGTTGCCAGATCACTTTTAGCGTGGGCTTTTCCTGTATGCCGGTTTTATTAAGATGCCCGCTATACGTCCAGTAAACAGATATGGCAAAAGCAGCCAGGCCCAATAGCACGTTTTGTGCAAATTTTACAATAGAACTTATTTTAAGCGCCTCCTCCCCCACCAGTGAGCCAGATGCCACCACAGCGCCGGTAGTGTCAATACTGCCGCCCAGCCAGGCGCCGGTCACTTCCTGGCTTAAGCCCATGTACTTTGCCAGGTAAGGCATCACGATCATCATAGGGATGGCAACGATCAATACCAGCGAAACGATATAGGAAAGTTTTTTATGATCGCCTTTGATGGCGCCGGAAGTGGCTATGGCTGCCGATACGCCGCAAATAGAAACAGCGCTGGATAGCATCATGGTCATTTCATCATCAATCTTCATTTTTTTACAAACCCAGTAAGCAAAGTACCATACGGCAATTACCACGATCAATGCCTGTGCAAGGCCCAGTGCACCGGCTTTTAAAATATCTGTAAAAATGATAGATGTACCTAATAATACCAGGCCAATCTTTACAAACAATTCTGATGTAATGGATGAACGGAACCATTGCGGCAGCGTAAAAGTATTGCCAATGATAAGGCCGATTACCAGGCTGAAGATCACTGCCTCAAGATTGTAATCCTTCATGGTTTGATTACCGGCAGCAATTAGCGCAAAAATGGTGAGTGAGTAAATGGCAATGAATGTGACACCAAATTTTTTAATGCTCCGGCCGGTTAGTATGGCGCCGGCTATTGCTATGATAAACAGAACCGCAAACTGTGCAACCATTTTAAGCAGGTTTTCACCGGCTACTATTTTACTGCTTAATTCTGCTGCATTCTTCCAGCTAAAAGCCGGCACAGGAAGTGCAAGGCCTGCAAGCGCGGCAATGATGATGAAAAACCCCAGTACTACTACGCTCCAGTCTTCTGTTAAATAAACTTTCTTCACTACCTGCCGTTAATTTCCAAAAAGGTATTGCCTGTCTTTGGCTTTTGTCTTAACCAGTTTATCAATCACCGGCTTTACAAGTTTTTCCATCACCTCGTATCCTTCGGGAGTTGGGTGAATGCCGTCTTTGGCATATTTTTCAGGAAGGCCGTTTTGCTCGTCTTTTAAAGCGCTGTGGTAATCCACATAGGGAATTTTATTGGCATCAGCATATTGTTTTATCATTTTGTTTAGCGCCATCACATCATTTGCGGGCGTTAATTCTTTGCGCCATCCAAAGCGGTATGCCGGCAGCACCGAGCATAAAACCACTTTTATATTATTGGCTTTGGCAAGCTCTGCCATAGAAATAATATTGCCTAAAACATTCTCCAATGTAATGGGGCCATTGTTTTGTGCAATATCATTGGTACCGGCCAGTATCACAACTGCCCTGGGTTTAAGTTCAATAACGTCTTTTCTAAAACGCACCAGCATTTGAGAGCTTACCTGCCCGCCAATGCCACGGCCTACGTAGTTATTGGTTTTAAAAAATTCAGGCCTTGCCGTTGCCCAGCCCTGAGTGATGGAATTGCCCATGAATACCACGGCGCCGCGGGGCGCGGTTTTATTGGCTTCTTCGTACCTGCTAAAATTGGCCCAGTCTGTTTTTTGCTGGGCGCCTGAGATGATAGAAACGAAGCATAAGAGGACAGTAAATGCAGCAACTTTCATTAACATGGTTTTGTATTAAAGTTTCACAAAAATAAAAAAGGCTTCATGAAAAACGAAGCCTTTTAAAAATATTGAAAAATTTAGTTCCATCCGGGATTTTGATTTTGCAAACTTGGATTTGCCTGCATTTCCCTTAAAGGTATAGGCCATAGCAAAGCATGTTCAGGAATGGCTCCCACTCTTGTAGCCCCTTCAGGCTTGTTTTGTATCTGGGCATTTGCAAGAGGCACCCATCTTAACCTGCCTGATTGCACACCATCTGCCTCCGGGTACAGCCTTGTTCTGCGAATATCATCCCAAATTTTAAACTCCAGGGCAAACTCATGCAAACGCTCTGTTAAGATAGCATTTATCAATTCAGTGCCCCCGGCAGTTTCATCAGCCAACCCTGCACGCCTGCGCACCTGGTTCAAGTAAGTCCTGGCTTCTGCTTCCTGCCCTGTTCTTGCCAGCCCTTCTGCGGCAATCAGCAGTATTTCCGCATAGCGTATCATAGGCATGTTATAATCGCCGTCACGGCCATTTCTCAACCCTGTTTCATCAAACCAGGCCCAGTTCCCAATATTATTTAATGTATGCGTTACGCCGGTAGCATCTGTATACGTACGAAAAAAGAATTGTTTTTCCATGCCACGGATATCATTTGCCGCATAGCTGTTAATAATTAAATTTGATGGCAGATAAGCATTGTAAAGCACATCTCCACCCGGGCGAAACACGTTATTATTATTGGCATCTTTCCATTGAAACGCATCTGTACCAATTGACCGCACCGCATAAGAGTTACCAACGTTAAAACTTGTCATGTTATACTCTTTTGCATAAATGATCTCGTTTGAGCTTTTAGTGGTTTTGATCACATTAAAGGCTGAGTTGAGGCCAGTAGATGTTCCTGCAGGATCAATGAGAGCGTGTTTGCCACCTGTAATCACATTCTTAGCCATGTTTGCAGCTTTTGTGTAGTATTCGTTACCGCCATTTACAGGAGCGCCGGCCCATTGCAGGTATACCTGTGCCAATAGTGATTGCGCCATGGGCTTTGTAACATAATTGCTGTTATTATAAAATGCCCTGTCAGGTAATGCCGTTCCACCGGTAATGTCCAGCAAATCCTGCTCAATAAATTTATAAACTTCTGCAGCAGGTGTGCGTTCTTTAAAAATACCTTCGGTTGAAGTATATGCTTCAGAGATCAGCGGCACATCACCAAAATCTTTTACCAAGGAAAAATAAGCCAGGGCCCGGAAAAACTTGCCCTGGGCTACATAGTTATTAATGGTAGCCTCATCCAAAACACTGGCCATAGCAGGAATATTGGAGATTACAAAATTGGCCCTTGAAATGCCGATGTAATATTCACTCCATAATTTTTGCGCGGCTGAGTTAAAAGATTCAATATTAAAATTGCTGGTTTCCGAAGCGTTTGTGAAGGCACGGTCTTTTCTTTTATCCACAAAAAGCCCTGACATAATACCTCCCCACATTGTGGCTTTTGGCGTCCATCCACCATCCACATCTATATTGTGGAGATAAGGAACTCCGCCAAAGTACAACCCGTTTACCGCAGATTGAGCGTCTGCAGGGGTTTTCCAAAACAAACCAGATACTTTTGTATCAAGCGGTTCTTCTTCCAAAAATTTACTGCAGGAAAAAAATAACATGGAGCATATTCCTGCGCAAAAAACAATTGCCGGATATTTTATATTGATTTTCATAATACTGTTTTTAATTGTTTTCATTAAAAGGTGATGTTAGCGCCAATAGTGAAAGTTCTTGCACGGGGATAAGTAAAGAACTGGCGGTTAGCCCCCCATTTGTTATCTCCCAAACGTGAAGAGTTGTCAGGATCATAGCCCAAATAATCAGATGATGTGATGAGGAAAGCATTATTCAGGTTGGCATACACACGCAAGCCTGAAAAGCCGCTTTTACCAACTGTGGCGGGGGAGAAAGTATAGCCCAGTTGAAACAGGTTGCCCCTGAGGTAAGAACCGTCTGCAATCCAAGTATCATCAGCGTTTGCATTATTTCCCCTGCCAAAATTAGCCAGGCGCACTGCCTGTGCCGTACCTGTTGGGTTCAGCGTGGGGTGCCATGCATCTGTATACAACCTGTCAATACCGCTTGTAAGAAACCTTGCTTCTGTAGAGTGGAAAAACTCCTGCATTACCTGCACGCCCCAGGTAAACTGAAGATCGGCAGTAAAATCAAAGTTTTTATAATTCAGCGTATTAATGAAAGAGCCCATCCAGCGTGGCAATCCGTGGCCAAGGATCTGGCGGTCTTTGTACGTCACTTTTTCACCAATCGGTGTCGTTGCAGATACATTCATTGTTTCTGTATTCCAATTGGCAAGGTTGCCATCATAAATACCGGCTCTTTTAAAACCAAAGAAGGTTGCAAGTTCTTCACCTTCCCTAATAAGAATATCATAACCCACAAAACCATCTGTAGTAATTTGCCGCTTGCCTGAAATTGGATCAATTGAAGCGCCTTCATCCAGCTTTTCAACACGGCTTTTGTTATAGCCCATATTGATGGTGGATGACCATTGGAAATCTCCATTTCTTACGGGATAGGCTGTGAGCATAATGTCTACACCACGGTTAGAAACTGAGCCGATGTTATCCATAACTGATGAAAAGCCGGTAGAAAGTGGCAAGGGCCTGCTAAGCAATAAATCTGATGTGTGCTTATAATAATAAGAAAGTTCAAGATTTAAACGATTCTTTAATAACCCGAGGTCAATGCCTGCATCCCACTGCACTGTTTTCTCCCATTTCAGGTCAGGATTTGGCATATTGCTGAGGTATGAAACAACCCGCAACTGATCTCCGATAATTGTGTTGGACTGGCCCACGCGCGATAAAGACGCATAGGTACCTATTTCTGAGTTACCGGTTACACCTATTGATGAATGCAGCTTTAACCTGCTAATGGCTTCAACATTTTCCATAAAAGGCTCGTTTGATACCAGCCAGCCTAAACCTAAAGACGGAAAGAAGGCATACTTGTTATTCTGGCCGAACTTGGATGAACCATCGTACCTGCCCGTAACTGTTGCCATATAAGTATTGTCGTAAGAATATGCCAAACGCAGGAAATAAGAATTCATAGTCCATTTATCATAATCGCTGCCCACTGTTGGGCGGTTTGTGCCTCTTCCTAAATTATAAATATCAAAATAATCATCTACATACCTGCTATCAGAAGCTCCAAAGTAGTTGTATGTATTTCCCTGCCATGACATACCAGCCATTGCGTTGACTGAGTGGCCACCAAGAAGTTTCTTATAAGTAAGGTACGTTTCTTCTTGCCAGTACATGTTGGAGGAATGGGAAGACGACGCAGTACCTTCCGAATTTTGATTGATTAACGGGCGCGGGGTAAATGGCGTATAGTTTGCCGTGCGATTATTATGATAATCCACACCCAATTGAGTTTTTAACTCCAAATCCTGGGTAAGATGGAATATAAGCGCCGCATTACCAAAAACCTGCGTGCGAAACTGCATGGCTTTAATTCTTTCCAGCAATTCTACAGGGTTGCCCACGCCTTCCGGGCTGAAGTTTTGCTTAGCCCCGTTAGGGTTATTCTGGTCAATAGGTATCGCTGTTGTCCTTACATTATTGGTTTGCGCATATGTGCCATCAGCCATCTTCACAGGCAAAAAAGGCAGTTGCTCAATCATTGTACGCAAAGCGCCCTGCCCGTAAGGATTGTCTGAAGTTCGGTTGCCCCACGTGTGGTTCACCAATAAATTAACCGAGCTTGACAACCAGTTGGTGACTCTTTCATCATAAGCCAGTTTTGCATTCACACGTTTAAAATAAGAATTAAGCAAAACGCCCTGCTGGTCTGTATAGTTTAAAAAAGCTCCAACCGATGACCCGTCTGAGCCGCGCTGGATATTGAGCTGGTGATTGTGTGAGATAGCTGTGCGGGAAGCTTCCCTTTGCCAGTCGGTATTGTACTTTGGCGTTCCATCCGCATTGAATAGCTCGGGGTCAGTAAATAGCTGCGAAAGATCTGTGGTAAAATTAGTTCCCCGCCATGCATTGGAGTTTTCCAGTCCCTGTTTAAAAGCAGCCATCCATTGATTAGCATTCAGAACATCCATATACCTGGCCATATTACCTACCGATACTGACCCGTTATAAGAAAGCTGGGCACGTTTACTTCCGCTAAGCCCTCTTTTGGTGGTTACAAGAATGACGCCATTGGCGCCGCGGGCACCGTAAATTGCAGCGGATGACGCGTCTTTCAAAACCTCAATAGATTCTATATCGTTGGGATTAAGAAACTGGAAACTGGACATTACCACTCCGTCTACAACGTATAAAGGATTGGCAGAAGCATTGATGGTGGCAAGGCCACGAATAATAACACGCATTTCTCCGCCGGGCTGGCCGGTATTGGAAAAAATATTCACACCCGCCGCTTTTCCCTTTAAACCTTCAAGAGCGTTAAATGATTGTGCCCTGATGATGTCTTCGCCTCTTGCAGTAGAAATAGAACCTGTAAGGTCTGATTTTCGCATTGTACCATAACCAACCACCACCACTTCATCTAAATTGCTGACAGTTGCTGATAATACAATGTTACCAACTGTGGCTCTGGAATTAACATTCACTTCTACCGTACCAAACCCTACATAACTCACTTCCAATACCGCATTGCCATTTGAGACATCAATTGAAAAATAACCGTTCGCATCAGATACTACAGAGTTTTGAGTTCCCCTTTCGGTAATGGTAGCACCCGCCACACCTTCACCATTGTCGTTAACTACCCGTCCCGTTACAGGAACATCTTTGATAAAATTTGTTGCTGAGGCATGAGCCGTATTGTTGAAAAAAACCGGCAGAATAAAACTGAAACATAAAAGCAGTACGATTGCAGCCGTACCCGATAGTTTCATGAAGCCTTGTGACTTCAAAACTTTAATTTTTGTTTTCATAAAATGGCATTTTGATTTTTTAATTAGAGAATGCTTAGTCTTTGTATCATTATATTACATGCAAGCGGTTTGAGTGCAAGAGAAGTAGTGATCTGTCGGGCTATAACTCACACATGAGAGCTATCTTTTTTAAAAGTATAGAAAAATCGTTCGCTGTAACAAATAATCGGTCTTTATTTTTTATAAATCACATAATATTTTATTTATTGTGCAGGCTCATCGAATAAGGCGCGGCCGCCATGGTTGTATTCCGGTTTCTGTTAGGGCTTGCGCTCATGCCAAAGTTTAACACGCCGCCTTTGTGCAGTTCAAAATGATCAAGGTAGTTTTTAGTAATAGCTTTGCCGTTGAGCGTTAAAGAATTTACGTATTTATTGTTTTTACTTGCCTGCGGCGCGTTGATCGTAAGTTTTTTACCATTCTCAAAAGTAATTTCTACTTTTTTAAAATAAGGCGTGCCGGTTACATACTGTGTGCTGGCGGGTGTTACCGGGTAAAAGCCCAATGCTGAAAAAACATACCACGCGCTGGTTTGGCCATTGTCTTCATCTCCGCAATAACCATCGGCCCAGCTATTGTAAAGGCGGTCCATGATCTCACGTACCCAATACTGGGTTTTCCAGGGTTGCGTGGTATAATTGTATAAATACACCATGTGCTGAATGGGCTGGTTGCCGTGTGCATACTGGCCAAAGTTCATGATCTGCATTTCACGCATTTCATGAATGATGCCGCCATATTTTGAACCTGTAAAATCCGGCGGCATGATGAACACTGAATCCAGCATTCTTATAAACATTTTGTCTCCGCCCATTAAGTTCTTCAATCCTTCCACATCCTGAAACACGCTCCATGAGTAGTGCCAGCTATTGCCCTCGGTAAAATCTCCACCCCAGGCATATGGGTTAAAATACGATGCAAACTGCCCGTCTTTCTGGCGAGGCGCCATTAATAAATGCTTAGGATAAAAAAGCTTTTTGTAATTCATGGCGCGCTCCCTGTAAATATTGATCTCGGAGGCCGGTTTGCCCAACGCTTTACCTAATGCGTAAATGGCATAATCATCATAAGCATATTCTAACGTGCGGGCTACGTTCTCATTCACGCCCACATCGTTGGGTACATATCCCAGCTTATTGTAATGTTCTACACCGCGGCGGCCTGTTGCATTTGGGCCTTCGTTGTTAGCGCCGTGAATGAGCGCTTCCCATAATTTATTTATGTCATAACCGCGCGCGCCTTTTATGTATGCTTCAGATACCACTGATGCCGAGTTGTTACCGATCATAATACCACGATAACCCGGCGAAGACCACTCTGGCAGCCAGCCGCCATGAATATAATCATTGATCAGGCCTTCCTGCATTTCTTTTGCCACAGACGGGAAAACGAAATTGAGGAAAGGATATAAGGCTCTGAATGTATCCCAAAAGCCTGTTCCTGCAAACTTTTTACCCTGCTCGGCTTTGCCAGTGTACGGGCTGTAGTGTACCCATTGGCCCAGAGAATTTTTTTCATGCATGGCAAGAGGGAAAAACACCATGCGGTACAGGCAGGAGTAGAAGGTGCGCATCTGCTCATCTGTACCGCCACTTACTTTGATACGCCCGAGTGTATTGTTCCAAATATCGCGTCCCTGTTTTTTTACGGTTTCAAAATCTTTATTGCCAATTTCCTGCTTCAAATTCAGTTCTGCCTGGTCAAAACTAATAAAGGAAGTAGCCACCTTTGCTGTAACCACATCTCCTTTTTTTAAGTTTTTAAATCCAATTATTGCTCCTGCATGTGTGCTTTTCATTTCATCCTCATCACTAAAATGATCATTACTCCATGTCTTATCAAAATCAAATTTTTTATCAAACTGGATGACAAAAAAGTTCTTAAAATTTTCAGGTACTGAGCCGCTGTTGCGTGTAGAGTAACCGATAACTTTATTTTGAGAAGGAATGATCTTTACATAAGAGCCCCTGTCAATGGCATCAATGATGATTGAACCCGTATCAGCAGTTGGAAACGTGAACCTGAAAATGGCAGCGCGCTCTGTAGGAGTAAATTCAGTTGTTACGTCAGGGTCTGCCAAGTACACTTTATAATAATGTGGCTGCGCTACTTCAGCCTTATGGCTAAACCAACTTGCGCGGTCGTCTTCTTTAAATTTAAGGCTGCCTGTAGCAGGCATCATTGCAAAATAGCCGTAATCATTCATCCAGGGCGAGGGCTGATGTGTTTGTTTAAAGCCGCGAATTTTATCAGCATCATACCGGTACATCCATCCATCGCCCATTTTGCCTGTTTGTGCTGACCATAAGTTCATTCCCCACGGCAGGCCCACGGCCGGATACGTGTTACCATTTGAAAGTTCAAATTTAGAAAGGGTTCCCATCAGGGGATTTACATAATCAACAGGCGAAAAATTTTGGGCATAGCCTGCCGTAAACATTGTTACTGCGGCAAAAAGCAGGGTAACTTTTTTCATTGAATATGATTTATATTTTATTAAAAAATAAAAACTTTTTTATTTACCTAATACTGTTGTTACTCTTATATTCATCCCACAAATCTGATACAGACTTACCAAAAAGAGTAATCCATAAGTGGGTATTATAAGTGGCGGTACGAAGGGCGTAATCAAAAGCCTTTACGCTGCCCGGCTTTTTATTTTCGCACCAAGCCAAAAAGCGCGCTGTTACACGATAACCATTATCATATTTATGAGATGGGCTGACTGTTGGCAGGCTCCAGCCGCCTTCTGCATTGGCCACGCCATATTTATAGCGCACATAATCCGCTATTCCTTCTACCAGCCACCAGGGATTGTAGTTAGGATAGCTTTGCACAATGTGCATCACCTCGTGCGTCACCACATCAATATCTTTGGGCTGCTGATCAAACCAGCGTGGGTTGAAGATGATCGTGGTGCCGCTGGCTGCTGCTACGCCTTTGTATGCCGTGTCAATACTGAACAAAACGGTTTTGGCGGTATTGGAGTTGTACTCTTTTGCAATTTTAGGATATACGGTAAAGAAGGTTTCTATTAATTGCTTTTTTAAATTGCTACTGAAATCCGGGGCATTGCTTTTCCAGTTTAACACATAACCGTCTTTTGCAAAAGTATTGGCGTTCCAGTTAAAAGACTGCGTTGGCACTGTTTTTTTAGAACACGCAGCCAGCATGAACCAACATGCAAAAATTGCTGTAACCGGAAGTATTTTTTTCACTTAAGTTATCCTGCTAAGTTTATTTAAAGACCCTCATGAATAGATCCGAGGGTCTTTAAAAATACTTATTTAATGCTATTGTTCATAAAACTCTATCACTCTCCATTCTGCCTGCTGAAACAGTCCGCCGCCATTGTTTGCCGTAATCAATACACGGTAATGCTTATAGGCTGTTTCATTGGGAAATTCATACCGTATTGTCATACCTCTGCCCGAGAATGACTGGCCGGCTTTTGTATCAAGGGTTGTCCAGTTCGTTCCGTCATCCGAACCCTGCAAACGCCAGTCTTTAGGGTCACGGTCGGGCGCATCATTTGCAGAAGTAATGGTATATGCACCGATCACAATAGGATTGGGGAATGTGAGGCTGTACCAAAGACCGCTTGTTATTTTTAGCTGGGCATCAAATAACAGGAACTTGGATCCGGTATTGTTGTCAACAAGTTTTGTAGAGTTTTCATTGGCATTGCTTGTATTTTCGTGGCTAACAGATAACGTGCCCTGGCTTGTGACATCTCTTTCGGGGCGAACAATGTTTTCAATTCTGAACCATGCGGTACGCAGGGCTGAATCTACTTTCATATCTGCCGCTGAAACCAGCGTTATAGGGAACATGTATTTTTTGGTTACATCCAGCTCTTTACTGTTGATGCTAATGGAAAGTGGTTCAGACGTGGTTTTTCCAGCCTTAATCACAGAGCTGAAACCGGTAATGGTGTAGCTGCCCTGTGGCAGCGGAATGTAATCTGTACCGTTTTGCTGATTATAAGTAGCGATCCAGTCTTCCTTGTAAGCAAACTCCACAGGAATATCTTTTGGAGATTCGCCCATTGCTTTTCCGTATGAAGCGCCAAAACCTAACTTCCATGGCCTGCTTGACATGGGCACTGAAAAAGAATTTCTTCCCTCTGCAGCCTGTGCCATAAGTACTTCTCCGTCAAAGCCGGGATATTCCTGATTGAAAATATCCTTGGCGCACGAAGATATTAATATCACAAGTGACGCTAAAAATGTAAGATTAATGAATTTCAGTTTATATGTTCTCATTTCTTATAAAATTAAATGATTAATACTACCAGCCCGGGTTCTGTTTAAGGTTGGGATTTCTAAAAGTTTCATCCAGGGTGATTGGAATAACCAGCATTGCATTTCTCCACGGCCTTTTTTCAACCAGGAACCTTTCGTATTTAAAGCCAGAGCCTTCCCTGATTGCTTTCATACCCCATATTTCCTGCTCGGTTTGCGCTGCAATTTTCCAGCGGCGCACATCCCAAAATCGATGGTTTTCTGCAAACAGCTCAATCCTTCTTTCATTACGAATTCTGTCACGCATTTGTGCCTGGGATAATCCTTCGGTTAGATCCGGCATACCGGCACGGCGCCTGATAAGATTAATTGAGTTTGCAATTTCAGGATTGCCGGGCGCGTATTCATTCAGTGCTTCTGCGTAATTTAAATACAGCTCTGACAAACGAAATTTAATACCATTCGTTGTTCTTGAAGTTTGGCCCACTGTCTGGTTCTCATCTACCAGCTTTCTTTGGTAATAACCGGTTCTTGAGTGGTCGGTAGCAGTGCTTGCTTCATCGCGCCCGCCGGCATAGGTTTCAACGGCGCGCCCTTTAAACTGTGCACCATTGTAAAGTATATCGGTATAAAAACGCGGGTCTCTGTTTACATACGGCTGCGCCGGGTTGTACAAGGGCGAGGTTTCAATAGACATGCCATCTTTCATCTCGTAATCATCCACCACATTTTGTGTGGGCGCCGCGGCAGACCAGCCACTGTAACCAAACGGGAAATAATGGCGCTCAAATTCAGAACCGCCTTCTTCGTTCATTCTTACCCAAAGCACTTCCCTGCTGTTCCATGGTTGTATGTACATGTTTTTTCTGCCGGTAAGATTGGGCTCAAGCTGGTAGCCGGCCGCAACGCAATAATCAATGGCCGCTTTAGCAGCATCAGCAGCTTTTTGCCACTTGGCAGGGTCTGATGCCATTGTGTTTTCAGAAATATCAGGGAAAGGCGTTGTTTTACCTGTTTCTGCCCATAAAGGGCTTGCGGAATACAGGTAAATGCGCGATTTTAAAGCCAGGCAGGCTGCTTTTGTTACGCGCCCAAAATCTTGTGGGCGATAGGCTATATTTTCAACTTTTGAGTAGGCAACATCACAATCGGCCGCTATTTGAGCGATGCAGGAATCATACGCATTTCTTGGCCTTTTTAGTGCTGCATCGTCATTGGGATCCTGAATGACTTCAGTTACAATGATCACACCGCCAAACTGCCTTGTGAGTTCAAACAAAGCCCATGCTCTTAAAAAATGTACTTCGCCAATCCTGTTATCCAAATCGCCGGGCCGGTTGGGGTTATCGGGTGTGTTATACTTTTCAATATTTTCTAAAATTGAATTGGCCTGGCGGATCATTACATAATAATTTCTCCAAGTATTGCCAATGGGATTATCGGTTGGAGAAAGCGACCCTGAGTTGAACCTCATTGATGCCATCCAGTTTGATGCATCTTTGCCTTCATCAGTAGCTGATGCCATTTGGTAGCCTCCCAGGTAACCATATACCTCTGGCAACTTACTGTACAAGTTATTAATCACCATATCGGTTTGGCTGAACAGGGAAAAGATGTCTTCATCCTGCTGTTGTGTAGTGGCGGCCCTGTCAAGAAAGCCCTTTTTACAACCTGTAAATAGTACAAGTATGACTATTGCGCTTAAAATAGAATATTTAATTGTTTTCATATCAGTAAAAATTAAAAGTTAATCTCTAAACCACCGCTCCAGATTTTTTGAATGGGATACATCGCACCAAAACCATCGTCAATTTCAGGATCCACATAGTAATCATCCAAATCATTTTTAAATGTGAAAACGTTCATACCGCTTACAAATAACCTGGTGGATTTGATCTTAATGCGCTCTGTCCATCTTGCAGGCAAGGTGTAACCAAACTCAACGTTTTTAATTCTTAAATAATTAGCGCTCCTGATCCAGAACGTGGAACCACGGTGATTGTTGGCGTTGGTGCTGTAGTGCAACAATGGGTAAGTGGCGGTAGCCGCAGTTTCAGGAGTCCATCTGTTTAGGTGAAAGGGTTTTACTTTACCTTCCTGGAAAAATTCGTAAACCGCTTCGTTATTCAACATTACACTTGAATTGGCGGCTCCCTGAAACAGGATGCTAAAGTCAAGGCCTTTATAACCACCGCCGGCAGAAAAGCCATACATGATCTCAGGAGTACGTGAATAACCAATGGGCCTTTCATCATATCCGGCAAGCACTTTACCATCTCCATCCAGGTCAAGGTATTTGATATCACCCGGCCTTACTGTACCAAAGTGCTGAGCGCTGGCATCCACTTCTTCCTGGCTTTGGAAAAATCCAGTGTGAACAAGTCCAAATTTTGTACCTATAGGCAAGCCTGTTCTTACCATCCATGGGTTTGAGCGGGCAACCTCATCCTGGAAGACAATCTTGTTTTTTGCATAGGTCATATTTCCTTTTACAAAATATAAAAAATCGCCAATTGTAAGTTTATGGCCCAGCTCAATATCAATACCTTTGTTGTCAACAATACCAATATTTTGTGGTTTGATGTTTTGACCAAAAACATCAGTAAGCGTACCTCTTGAAATAAGAATGTTGCTTCTTCTTTGCTTATATACCTCTACTGTAAAGCTCAGGGCATCTCTCCAAAGCGAACCTTCCAGCGCAAGGTTTAACTGGCGGCCTCTTTCCCATGTTACGCCGGGGTTACCAATTGCGCCCTGCGCCCATCCATTGGCCTGAGAAGGGTTATTGCCGGTACCAAACCAGTATTGGCTGGCGCCAGCCCACGATGTAAACCATAAGAACCTTTCACTACCCACCTGATCGTTACCTACCTCGCCATAAGAAGCACGCAGTTTTAATAAGTTTATAAATTCAAGCGAGTTATTACCATTGATAAATCCTTCCTGAGAAATTACCCAACCTACGGAAACTGAAGGGAAGAAACCATAACGGCTTTCAGGCGGGAAGTTTTCAGAACCCATATAAGAACCGTTCAACTCCAGCATGTACTTTGAATCGTAGTTATACTGCGTTCTGAACAAATACGTTTGAAATGCATAAGGAATGGCGGCACCTACCCTTCTTAACCTCCTGTTCCAGTTACCCATGGCAGTTATATTATGCTTGTTATACTGGCGGAACCAGTTTAATGCGCCTTCCGTAAAAGTGATGCGCTCCAGGCCACCGCCGCCAAAACTTCCGTTAGGATCTATCCTGGAGTCTGTTCCTACCTGCTCATATCTTGAAATGTTGCCATCGTTATCAAACACCGGGTAAAATACAGCATAAGACCTGCCGTATGATACGCTTGGCGTTGCCGTGTTATCATACGAGTAAGAAAACTTGGCGCTAAGGTTTTTAGTTATAAAATCTAACTTTTTTACAGCGCTTAATGTACCCTGTATGGTATTGTTTAAATAGATCCGATAACCAAGCCTTGAAGCTTCGCCCAAGAGGTTCCACCTGTAAGTACCGTTACCAAATAAAGAGCCATCCGGGTTTACAATTGGATGAATGGGTGGCATGCGGTTCATCACATTCATAATAGTACTGGCGGATGTATTAGGGTCTGACCTGTTGGTTTGAATACCTGACAGGTTAAGGCTTACCAATAAAGTAGGCGTTACATCCACATCCACATTGGCCCTGAGGTTGAACCTTTTCATGATATTGTTTGAGTTGTACCCCAGGTCATTATTTTTAGTATGCTTATAGTTGCCTTCCTGTATGTTTAAACCGGCTGACAGAAAATACCTCACTACATTGTTACCTCCGGTAATGTTAAGGTTTGCACTACCCACCTGAGAAGGCTGGATCAAAAAATCATAATAATCAGTATTATAACCCAAGCCGTTTTTATAATCTTCAAGCTGCTGATCGGTAAAAGTAGGCTGGTTGCCATCGTTTAGCAAAGCTTCGTTTCTAAGGCGTGCATAATCGTAAGAACCAAGAAACTCCGGAATTTTGGTGGGTTGCTGAATACCGTACGACGTTCTGAAATTCATTTGCGGCGCACTTCTTCTGCCTCTTTTTGTTGTTACCATCACCACACCGTTCGCACCGCGCATACCGAATACGGCTGTTGAAGCGGCATCTTTTAAAATGCTGAACGATTCGATATCATTGGGATCAATATAGTCCATAGATCTTTCCACACCATCAACCACCACAATCGGCCGCGCATTACCAAGCGTTGCCAAACCCCTGATGTATAATGCTGACGCGTCTACACCAGGTTCACCGCTTCGCTGGGTGGTAATTAAACCAGGAAGCCTTCCTGCTAAAGCATTGGTGAGGTTTGATACCGGGCTTTGCAATAACTCCCTAGTTGTTATGGATGAAACTGACCCTGTCATGGTTACGCGCCTTTGACGCCCGTAACCTACAACCACTATCTCATTCATTGAACCCTGAAGACCGATAAGCACCACATCCAGCTCTTCGTTCACGCCGGGTTTGATCACCTGTGTTTCATAACCTACGTGGGAAAATTCGATCGAATCTCCGGGTGTAATTGAAATAGTATAATTTCCTTCTTCGTTTGAAATGGTAGCAGCGCCGCTGCTTTTATCAGTAACAGAAACTCCCGCTATGGGCTGCCTGCTTTCATCCATAATGGTTCCTGAAACAATCATCTTATCCTGTGCATACAGGCTAACCGATAGCAGCAAAAGAAAAATGACTTGCAAAAAAGCATAAAGCTTTGGCGGGATCGTTCGATTTTTTCGTGTCATAGTCTGGTTTTTTATTCTCGATTTTGTGTTATAAAGCTTGGTGGCGATAAGGAATTTGTTTGATCTAAAACGTTTTAGCAATCATTACATAAAAAAGGGTTCAAAACCCCTGTCAAACAATCATCATAAATCAGATACAATTCTATGAAAAAAAATTAAACTAACAAACTTTAATCCTTTCTTTTTGTAGACTTCCTGATAATTAAATTAGACCTGATTAATTGTGCTTCTGCCTGTTGTTTTAGGTGTGCATTTAATAAGTCAAACATAATGTTCATTGATGCACTTACAATTTGCTCAATGGACTGTTCCACGACTGTTATTGATGGCTTGTACAACCTGAATGCATCATGATCGTCAAAACAAATCACGGCAATATCATCAGGTATTTTTAATGAAAGGCTGTCAATACATTCCAGCCCTTCAATGCCCAAATAGTTGGTTGCAAAAAAAACCGCATCAGGATGATAGGCTGCTATTTCGTTGCAAAGTTCTTCCCTGTTTATATTTTTAATAGTACTGTACTCCAGGCTAACAATTTTTGGAGTAAGCCCGTTTTTGATCATTACCTGCTCATAAGCCTGCTCTCTTTGCCTGATCTGTATTGCATCATAATCAACCGATACAAAAAGAATTTTTTTATATAAATTTTTCATCAAATGCTCCATGCCCATTGTCACGCCCTGTATATTATCGGTAAGCACACAAGGTATTGCCAGGCCGTGATAAGTACTGTCTACCAGCACAACAGGTATGCCGGTTTTTACCAGCATCCTGATGTCGTTTTCCAAGCCCGGCATTGGCGTAATAAAAAAGCCGTCAACCAGGCCGTTTGACAGTTTTTTTATCAGCGTAGTGGTATTTACGGGATCGTTGGCAATGCTTGAGCATACCAACTGATAACCTTTTTCTCTAAGCCTTGCCTCAATTAAACTGGTAATTCCTGCAAAAAAAGGATTGGCAAAATCTTCTACAATCAGACAGATCACTTTTGTTTTGCCGGTTCGCAGGCTTACCGCTACCTGGTTGGGCACGTATCCCACCGAATGCGCTACCTTTTGCACCTTTGCGATCAGATCGGGGCTTATTCTTAGCTTTTCAGCCTTATTGTTTAATATAAGCGAAACCGTGCTGGCCGAGACGCCTGCTTTTTTAGCAATATCAATTAAACGCACTTTAGCCATAAAAGCGGTTTTAACCGTTATTGGCGTTATAACAATTTACGATAATAAATGCGGCCTTTCGTTAAAGGTCTTCCACAACAATTCTCCAAACAAGGTATTGGCCCATGCAAACCATGAACGTGTAAATTTTTCTGGATTGTCTTTATGGAAAGATTCGTGCATGAAGCCGGTGCCGCCATGTGTTTTACGAAGCGTATCAATACACCATTTTATTTCAGTATCGTTTGAAGATGTCATGGCTTTCATAATAATGCTCATGGGCCATATCATATCCAAACCAATATGCGGGCCGCCAATACCTTCGCCATATTTTCCTTTAAAGAAGAAAGGATTTTCTAATGACCACACATAGTTGCGCGTGTTTTTGTAAATCGCATCCTGCGTGGTAACCGCGCCAAGGTAAGGCAAGGCTAACAGGCTGGGCACATTGGCATCGTCCATTAAATTATAGCTGCCAAAGCCATTCACCTCAAAAGCATAAATTCTTCCAAACTTTGGGTGAGATGTTACTGAATACTTCTTCAGGGCCTCATCCACTTCGGCTGCAAGCGCCATCAGGTCCGATGCCAGTTTATTGTCTTTGCTGATCACGCGCACCATTTCTGAAGCCTGCCTGAGGCTGGTTACCGCAAAAAAGTTTGAAGGGATGAGGTATGCATAAATAGTCGCATCATCGCTGGGCCTGAACATAGAGCAAATAAGGCCGTTGGGTTTAACCGGGTAACCATAGCCCGCCATTGGGATGCCGTCTGTAGCCCATGCGGTTTCGCGTTCAAATTTATAAGGGCCCAAATTATCTTTACGCTGCTGCTCTTTAAAAGTTTTTAACGTTAGCGCAATAGCCTCTTTCCATTTTGAATCAAACGGCGAAGTATCTCCGGTTACTTTCCAAAACCTGTAAGCAAGGCGAATGGGGTAGCAAAGAGAATCAATTTCCCACTTACGCTCATGAATGCCGGGTTTCATTTCGGTTCGGTCACTTTCTGCCCATTTGCTGATCCTGGTATCATCGTTATAAAATGCGTTCGCGTAAGGATCTTTTAAAATAAAATGTGTTTGTTTGTTGATGACGCCAATGATGAGTTTATGCAGGGCATTGTCCTGCTTACTGAACTGTAAATAAGGATACACCTGTGCAGAGCTGTCTCTCAGCCACATGGCGTCTATATCGCCGGTGATCACGTAAGTATCGGGCTTGCCGTTTATTTCTTCATAAAAAACAGTTGTATCCAGCGTGTTGGGAAAGCAATTGTTGAACAGCCAGTTGAGTTCTTTATTTTTTATTTTTGACTGAAATGTTTTAATGGCGCTTTCAATCAACGGGCTTTTAAAATTACGCTGGTTTTCTGCCACGCGTACCACAGGAAAATCCTGCCTGGGTGATGCAAACGAAAATTTACCTGCGGCCAAACCTGCTCCTAAAATACTGGTCTTTTGAATAAATTCTTTTCTTTTCATATGTTTATTTTTATGTTATTAATGGTCATCCCGATAGTTAACTGATGATCTCAGTTACCAAAACTTTTCCTTATGGCTTTTTCATATGATGATTATTAAAGCGCCGGAAAATTAGTACAAAAGCATGACTAATTTTCTTATTTCTGTTTTTTTCAGATCAGGGGAATTTTTATTATGGCGCACCCGGCGTTTATTTCAGCGGGCCGTAATGATCTACCATCCTGTTGTAAGCTTCGGCAGCAGCGCCATTTCCCCAGTCGTAAATGGTGAAATCGCCAATGCCCAGGCCATCATCGTTGGTAACGCCGTTGTGCCCGTAATTTTCCATCATAAAACCATAATCTTTCTCACCAAAAAAAGGCCAGCGTGCCTGCCACTGTTTCATGGTATGCGGATTTAAAGGAGTATACATCATGGTAAAGGATGCACGCAGGGCAGCAATGCCCCGCTGAACATATTCTTTTTTATTCAACACCTTTCCGTATTCAAATATCAGTCCTGCAAAAAGGCTTTGCCTGGAATCATTCCACTCTGCATCAGCATTCATGACGCCAAAACCACCCAGGCTTCGCACTGCAATAAAAGGTGGTTGCCACACAGCTTGCGCCATTAAGAGCTCATCCAGCGTACGCTGCCCCAGCGCCAGGTATTCTTTGTTCCCTGTGGTTTTGTACAATTCCAGCAAAGCTTCAGCCGTCCAGTATATGGAAAACGTGTTTTGCTTAAACATATTATTTCGCAGCACTTTTTTACCTACCCAGTTATCGCTGCCTACCCTGCTGCAAGACCAGTAGGTTTCAAAATCTTCCCATTGCCCTGCCGGAATTATTTTTTCAACAACAGCCTTCATGGCTTTTTCTGCACTTTGCAGGTAACGCTCCTCTTTGGTTGCCTCGTACATCTTTAATAAAAATGTTACGGAAATACTGGTTTCGGGAGACTTCTTTAAATGATCCAGTGGTGTAAAGTTTTCAAGGCTTAACCATGCGGGGAAAAAACCTTCGCTGTCCTGCAATTTTAATAAGGCATCAGCATAGTTTTTTGCATAAACCAAAAGGCGATTGTCTTTTTCCAATTCTTTATACCAAACAAGCATCCAGTAAGCAGTAAAGCTCATATCTGCAATATGGTATGGCGACTGGCGCGGATCCCATGTATAAGGGTTGCGGTTTGAATTGCCGAAGTATTTTGTATGCCATCCTTTTGAACGGTTGTACTTTGTGCCGTCAATTTCAATCTGCTCCATTTCTGTTGCAATCACTGACGGGAAAAAGCCATTGTATTGCGGAAATTGCAATGCCAGCTCTTTTGTTAGAAGCGCGTAATTTTTTAATGAATCATTATTAATACGTTTTGCGTAGCGATACAACCCCGAAGCCGACCGCAGCGAATTAAACCAGGCCTGGTTCCAAACCGAACGGAATTCTCTTTCATTTACATGGCCGCTGTAATTGGGGCTTTGCGTGGTATTGACAATAAAAACCGGCGCACCGACTTTTTTACCATTTAATTCAAACTGCTGCCATACCGCATGCTTCCAGTTTTTAAATGCCCACTCGTAGGTTTGCTTTACGTAAGGCTCCATATCGGGCTGACGCAAGGGCTCCCCTGCCCGGTATAGTGCAGATGCCCATTTATTCCACATAAACGTTACCGTATTATAAAAAGGATTTTGATTATCTGCCTGCCTATCAGAAATAATGATATAAAAACCTGTTTCTGTTTTGCCCCGCGGAATGACCATTCCGACTTCTTTTTCAAATAAAATATGATCGGTAACTTTAGATTTTCCTAAGCCAACTGTCAACTGATTTTTCCCAGCATCCATATCCATCAGCCACGGGAGTCCATCCTTTTTGATCAAATCAAGATCGGGTATGACCGAGATCATTTTTTTTTGATCAGTAACGATGAGCGCCGGTGCACGAAACACGTGCTGCGGGATGATATGATTGTCAGTAGGCGTTAAATGAGGCGCCCAATGAAACACCGGTGAAAAGGCGGGTGTAATTTTTACGTTTAGTTCATTTTGCGGAACGGCAACTTTTAAGTTCCAGCTTATTGATACATGAAACAGTTGCGGCGATATTTGTTTATACCGAACATTTGCTGCCACATTGCCTGCTTTTGCGACATCCACCTGTTTTATATAGGCATCAAGTTTTTTAGGAATGACCGGTGTACTATTTACAAACAAACTTCCCAATAAAAGAAAAAGAACCGCTACTGATTTGAACATTTTTTATTATGCTTTTACTTTATAACCGCTTACAGCATAGTACAGAATAAATAAAAATAATGGAATGGGAACAAAAAATCCGGGGCTCATGCCATATACATCAGATACAGCACCCATGATGGGAGGAAATACAGCCCCACCAGCCACTGCCATTACCAGGAATGACGCTCCACGCTTTGTTTGCGGCCCCAGGCCTCTGATTGCCAGAGCAAATATTGTAGGGAACATGATAGACATAAAGAAGAATACGCCATACAAAGCAATAAATGAAGCCCAACCTAAATGTGCACCAACAATTGGTAAAAGTAAGCAAACAGCCACCGTATAAATAGCCAGAAGCTTAACAGGCTTGTAATACTTCATCAGAGCACTGCCCGAAATACGCCCGATCATGAATAACAGGAAACCTAATGATAAGAAGTAAGGGCCATCAACAGGTTCCCAGCGTGGGTATTGCGTGTGATCTGTAACAAAATTAATGAGGAAACTGAATATACCTGTTTGTGCAGCCACATAACAAGCTTGCGCTGCAACACCCAAAGCAAAATGCCTGTTTTTCCAAAGAGGTTTTTTAGTGATATATCTTGGATGCGTTGGATCATCTGATACTTCTATAGTATCATCGGCGCCGGGCGTTGCCGACATGCCATGGCCACCGCCATGTGCCGCGTTCTCATCTTCTTCTGTAATTTCAGGAAGTTTCAGCCGCATGAAGATAAAGGCTACCACTAAAACAGATAAGCCAATCAATAAAAATGGCAGCACAATAGACATCATCTTCTCCCCTTCCACATGGCTTTGATTGCCGTATACGTACAGCGCAATCAACGGACCGATTGTCCAGGCAAGGCCGTTGAACGATTGGGAAAAATTGATCCTTCGTTCTGCAGTTTCTGGCGGACCTAATTTAGTGGTATAGGGGTTGGCAGCTGTTTCAAGCGTGGTGAGGCCACTGCCTATAATTAGTAAACACATTAAGAACAATATGAACGACTGCATGGGCGCAGTGGCGGCAGACAATAAAGCACCTGCGGCGAATAACAATAAGCCAAAAATGATTCCTTTTTTATACCCGAATTTTTTCATGAACATTCCCGCAGGAATGGCCATGATTGCATAAGCTCCATACAATGCAAACTGTATCATACTTGACTGCCATTTTTTCAAATGCAGCATGTCCTGAAAATTTTTGTCAAGCGTATCCAGCATGCCGTGTGCAATGCCCCACAAGAAGAATAGCGTGCTGATAGCCGCAAAAGGTACTGCGTAATTAACACCGTCTTTTACAAAAAGTGATTGTTTTTTGGCCATAGAATTGTTTTATTCTTTTATCTGAAAATTAATCGTTCGTATTATTGCTGATCTGTGACTTGTTTCAACCGGGACTTCATTAGAAAAACATTATAAGGCGCCCACAACGACATGCTGAAATACAACACATCGCCATTGTTGTACGGATGCATAAACGGGCCGTAAAGCCCTGGAAATGTTTTACCGGCCACCAGTATTTCGGGCGCTGACCACTGACCGGTTATATGCTTTGCATACCTCAATTCAATATTCCTTGTTTTATCGTTCAAATACGCCAGCATCCAGCAGTTAAAATGATCATTAAAAAATAAGGAGGCTTCGCCTACCGACCCGTCAAACAATTTTGAAGCTTCTTTTTCATTGCCCTTTAACCAGCCTTTTAAATCGTTCCAGTACTCATATTGTTTTTGATGAAGAATGTCTTTTTCTTTAAACCTGCACAAATATACCGGGGATGTTCTCAATGTCTTTGTTCCGGCCATATAAACATACCCATCCTTTTTAGCCCATGCTGCCACTGAAAACTTACTGCTCCGTGGAAAGAATATCTGATCGCAGCGTTCCCAGGTTTTACCGCCATTTTTTGATCTGTAAACTGATGAATAATTAGTCACCCAGCCTTCCCATGATTTCAGATCAAAATAATGTACATAGTCTGCACCATCCACATGAATGGCAGCAGTGGGAATAATGGTATGGCTTTTTTCAGAAGGTGGAAGCATTTGCTTTGCCGCACCTTTGGCATCGGTAGCCATCGAATCAATCGCCAGGCCATCAGAAAGATCTGTATCAGTTGAAAATGCCAGGAGGTTGAACCGCCAGTCTGTAGCCTTTCCCGGCCCGCCGCCAACCGGTACAAAATCATTCCCATACGAATCTCCAAAGAACAATCCTATTCTGCCATCTTCCATATCCCACATAATGCCCAGGTCAGTTCCGCCAACATTGTACTTGGTTGTATGGCCCGTGTTGGGAAGCTTTTCGCCCGGCAATGTTTTGCCGGTCAGCCGTGCAATCCTTATGGTTTCAACCACGCTAATTTTTCTCAACCTCTCATCCACCTGCGTTGAGGATGAGATTTTTTGTGAGCATCCGTAAGCAAGCCATAGTAATAAGCAAACAGCAATGTTTAGTTTTCTCATATATTACTGGTACAACGGCCCGTATGCTTCGCATGCCCGGTAATCACTGCCTTCTGCATTCATTCCATATGCCGCCCATGCTGACGGGCGGAAAATTTTATCCGCATCTACATTATGCATGCAAACTGGTATGCGCAGCATGGAAGCCAGCGTGATCAGGTCTGCACCAATATGCCCATAGCTGATGGCGCCATGGTTGGAGCCCCAGTTGGCCATTACGCTGTAAACATCTTTAAAAGCGCCCTCACCGGTAAGATTTGGCACAAACCAGGTTGTGGGCCAGATGTAGTCAGTACGCTTATCTAAAACTTCATGCACGTTTTCAGGTAAATCAACTGTATATCCTTCGGCAATTTGCAACACCGGGCCAAGGCCTTTGATCAAATTCACACGGCACATGGTTACCGGCATTTCGCCTTTTGTTAAAAACTTGGATGAAAACCCACCGCCCCGCATATAATCGCGGTTAGAAGGATGAAAAGTGGTTGCTGCCACACAGGCCTGCGCTTCTTCTGCTGAAATGTCCCAGAAAGGTTTCATGGCTGGTTTGCCATCAATACTTTGCCGGCCGGTGCCATCAAGTGTTGCCGATCCTGAATTGATCAGGTGAATGAAGCCGTCTTTTGCCCTGCCTTCAGGCTTCCAGCCCGATACGCGTTCTGTTGCCGAAGGGCTCCAGTAAGTTCTGACATCGGCAAAAATCTGGGCCGTGTTGGTAAGCAGGTAATTGAACAGCATGGAAACGCCGTTGAGCGAATCATTTTCTGTAGCAACCATAAACGGGCTGCGAATGCCGTTCCAGTCAAAAGAAGAATTCAGAATGGCTTCAGAGAAATCCCCGTTGGGCAGGTAATCCGTCCATTGCCTTTGGCCCTGGAAGCCTGATAAAATAGCGTTATGCCCGTGAGCTTCTTCATAAAAACCTATTTCTGCCAGTTTTTTATTGCCGGTCATCAGGTCGCGGATGATGAGCGTCATCTTCACCACAAATTCCCAATCGCTGTCCAGCGCTTCGCGCGATTTCTTTTTAGGGTTAAAGTCTTCTCCTTCCTTACAATTTTCTTTTACCCATTTCAAAGCCGTTTCATATTCATCCTTATCATAAATACCCAGCTCAATTCTGCGCAGCACTTCGGTGCTGTCAACATATTCATTCCGCATGCCTAAAAATTCCTGGAAGAAATCAGGATTTACTGCAGAACCTACTATGCCCATTGATACAGAACCAATAGCCAGGTACGATTTGCCTTTCATGATGGCAACGGCAAGGCCGGCCTTTGCAAACGATAAAAGTTTTTCGCGAACATCATTCGGTATGGTTGGATCGCCCATATCCTGCACATCGCGGCCGTAAATGCCAAAGCTGGGCAGGCCTTTTTGATTATGCCCCGCCAGTGTGGCTGCCAGGTACACAGCTCCTGGCCTTTCAGTTCCGTTAAATCCCCAAATGGCTTTAGGGAGTGTGGGGCTCATGTCCATGGTTTCGGTACCATAGCACCAGCATGGCGTTACAGAAAGTGAAACGCCAACATTATTATCAGCAAATTTTTGCGCGCAGTCAGCAGCTTCTTTTACACCGCCAATGCAGGTATCGGCAATCACGCACTGCACCGGCGAGCCATCAGGATATTTCAGTTCATCACTATACAGTTTTGCCACAGCTTTTGCCATGTTCATGGTTGTATCTTCCAAAGATTCCCTGATGCCGCCATAACGGCCATCTATGATGGGGCGAATGCCTATTTTAGGATGGCTGGTCATATTTCTGATATTAGTAGTTAGTATATTTTATGAAACAATTTCTTTTTTATAGGCTGATGTGAACTTCGTTTCCAAAGGCATTTTCAATTTCATTTAGCGAAGCGCCCAAAACTTTTTTTGCAATGGCATCGAGCATAGCCCTGTCTCCTGTAAAATGATACACGTTATGCTGATGCGTTTGTTTTTCGCCGGGTTTTAAAAATGCTGCGGGAGAGACACTTTCAATTTCGTAGAAAGGCCCCATTTGCGAGCCGTCTTCCAGCGGTCCGTCGTTGTAGGCATTCATGGCATCTCCGCTGTAAGGATCACGGTCGGTACGCCATTCCTGGTTCAGATATTTGGCCTTATTGTCTACATCAAATTTCGCGATGGTTAAAACTTTATTTACAGCGTCGTAGCTACCGGCCACATTTTTTACACGTGCAGGCGGTATGCCCATTTTACCTCTTGATTTACCATCGGCTTTAAAATACAAAATGCCGTTTGCGTATTTAATACGCTCCTTAGGAATCTCTCCAAAATAATCGGTTGTAGCCACCTTGCCACTTGCTTCATTTATGTAAGGAATCACGATGGTACATTTTTCCGATGGCGTAAACATGTCCAGGTTCCACATACAGGGGGCGCCTGATTGCTCTGTCCAGGCATGGGTACCAGTATTGATAATACTGTTTACAGTTTGAAAGCCTACAGTTTTTAAACCGGTAATATCTACACCCAGTTGCTGCGAAATGCTTGAATTGCTGAGCAGTTCTACACTGCGTTGCACCTTCATCGTAAGTGTGGTACCAGCATAGTTCTGAAGGTTCATATCCTTTTCCATATCTACTTTGCCGGCATTGCTCGCTACAAGTGTCCAGGGTTCGGAATCAATTGGCGAAGGCGTATGCCAATCATTAAATGCCTGCTGCACACCTGGCTTAAAGAACAATGAAAACTTACCTCCCTCGGGACCCAGCCACAGGCGGTCTTCGCCACCATACCCATTCATGTGCGGGTCATTTTTATCAAAAGCGCTATAGTTGACCCATCCAAAACTTTTACCTCCCCAGCCATCTGCTGTGGAAGTAAAAACCTTTGCCTGGTATTTGGGGGAGATGATGATCTGTGATGCGCTGTCATCGCTTTTTAATACAATCAGGCTACTGTCATATTTTGTAAGGAACTGTAAATCGTAACCAAACGTTCCTTCAGGATATTGATCCTTCATAATATTATTGGTTTGACGGGAAGAGTCATTTTGTTCATTACCGGATCCTGAGGGATTATTACAAGCTGCCATTATAGCGCTGATAGCGAACAGGCTCAGAACAGTTTTTTTTACGTACATGTTTCAATCGTTTTATTTTAGCATATAAGCATGCATTTGCTGATGATTGACAAAGTTGCAGCGCCAGAGTAAATATTGACACTGCAACATAATGTTTTTATTAATTTACTTCCAGCGTATTGGCATCAGGTAGTTTGGGGAAACGGGCATGCGGTTCTGCCTGGTACCAGTAAGCAACGGTTATAATGTCTGACCGTTGAGACAGGTAACGGCCGCCTGATTTCCAGCCCAAATCCTGTATGGTAACCTTTAGATCTTTTTCAAAACGGATGGGATCCATAATGTGCCAGCGATACATGCCAAAACGCATTTGGGAGCCATACAATCCATCAGGCCTTAACACCTGATGCAGCCCTGCATACGCGGTAGAATATTCCTGATACTGGCGGGTACGTTTGTTTTCAAAATTATAGGATCCGCAAAAGTAATCTTCTGTGCCTGTACCTACAATGGTGGCATAATCTTTATCACCATCCATGAAAAATTTAATTTCGCCTTCTCCCCACCAACCATTGTTGGTAACACCTACACCCATATAAGTACCCACATAATGACCTTTGCCTTTTATACCATCAATAATGGTGTGTATGCCCCGAATGCCATCTTCACGGCGGCGGTATTGTGCATGAAAATAGGCTTCATCATCTCCAATTGGTGTTAAAGTATAATCAATTTGATAATACAGGCGCATGGGCTGCGAGTCAATATTCTCCATGGTAATCTTGCATTTTTTGCGGAAAGGCATTTTCCAATAGCTGTTAAATGCGCTGCCGGGGTTTACTGTAATGGCCAGTGAATTTAAAGGTGAAAATTCATTCCAGGCTATGCCGAAGAAGGGACCCACAGGGCTTTCTACTGAAGGGCTTTGTTCACCATCATAATACACCCTGAAGATGGATAAATTAAAATTGCCGGTTGGCGTCATCCAAATGTGCTGTATAGCACCTGGGCCATCTATGTCTGCCAATGTAAACGTTTCACCGGGCTCAATTATGATAAAGGGGTTTACTTTCCAGCCCTTGCCCAGATCGCGCGCTTCATTGGCTGCATTGGCCACATTGCGCTTTCCTTTATCGGCAACCGGATCGGCCATGCCGCCTTTACCTTTTTCCCCCGTAAAGTTTTCGGGACTGATGGAACGTGTTTTTGCATCAGACAAACGGGAAAGATTGCCAAGGGTCATATCCAAACCGCTAAACTTTCCGCTCTGCGCTAATAAGGCAGTGCTAACAAAACAAAACATAAAAAAGAAGAGAATTTTTTTCATATACAACAGTTTAAAATTTAAATCGCTTATTCGTTTAAGCAAATATAGTTATTCAGTTCAACTTTTCTCAATTATCAAAAAAATTATTTTGCGTCCGACCGTGCTTATCCGCTTAGCAACTTTTATCCTTATGCATTACGGTATAGACTGATGCTCTGTGTCACGCATCCGGTACCAATTCACCAAATGATCTTTTGACGGCAGCGCGAATGATAACCGTGACGCGCTTTGCAAATACCAATATGCAGTAGCCGAATATTTAAACTCCTGCGTGGCCTGCGGAGGCCTTGGATTTATAAATTCCATTTCAAAACTCTTATTAAAATATATCGCATCATTTTCATGAAACCGGTACATGCTTATCATTGACCTAAGCGCATCTTTCAGTGGCACGCCATGCAGCGGCGCATCAAACTCTCCATTTCTAAAATACCATCCTCCATTGAAATAATCTTCCAGCCCGGTACCAACAATTGTGGGTGTTGCGTGATCATTTGTATCAATATAAATATATTCAGGCGCCTCAAGATAGCCGAGATAATTGGGTAGAAAAGATTGCATGGAAACACAACACCCCACAAAATGTCCCTTCCCAGTTGTTTTCATAATTGACATAGGCTCTGAGCCTTTGTTTGTGCCTTGGCTATACATACAATGCAACCGCCCCGAATTTGCCGGAAGTTGTTCCAGCCTGGTATAATTGGCGTTTAAAAAAACGGCGCTTTCTCGTGTTTCGTGCAGGTTCTCAACTTCAATTTTTACTTGATTGAATGGCATTGGCAGGTAGCAATAAAATCCCCCACTCGACATACCCAAGTACTTTGATGTATAATGTTTATACTCACAAAAGCCAATACCGAAAAAATCTCCTATTGGCGCTTCTATAGAAGGATAATCATTACCATCATAATAAACCCGCACGATCAGTTTCTTTAGTATTGTCTGGCTGGGATATTTTTCTTTACTCACGTCCCAATGTTCCCAAAACCAACCGGCACAGGTGATCCAAAGCCTTGTAATGATACCTGGCTTGTTATATTCTGCCAGCACCTTTCTTTCTCCTGGCTTTACATCTATAGCCTTTTGACGGGTTGCGGGGTTGAATGTTGTGAGCTGCGCTGAAGTAATATTTCGGATGGTTGACAGATCAAAATCACTGCCAGAAGTAGGGTGAGGATTTTCTGTAGCATTTAATACGGATGGATTTAATAATGCAGCACCGCCTACTGCAGCAATTGTTGAAAGTGCTTTCCGACGATTCAATTTATCAAAATACATAATAAAAAAATAATACTTCTAAAGCAGATGTGTTTTAACAGGGTACTATTAACCCGCATTATTTGTTGTTTTTGTTACATCAATAGTGTGCCTGAAAACCTCTCCTTTACTATTGATGCCAAGAATATCATTACCGGTTGCTGTAGTGCGTGTGTAAGTGCTCCATCCACTTCCTATTTTTGTACCGTTATTCAGGTTACCGCTGTCATCTACTGCGTAAGCCATTAAATCTCCGTCTCTGGTAATAATAAGAAAATGATTTCCCATGGCCATAGCCGAACGATAGCCTTCAAACTTTTTCCCGGTATCATCGCGTTGCAGCGTTGCCGGGCGATTCCAGGTGCTCCAGTCATCAGTAAACTGGGCAAAAGGGCTTCGGAGGAGCGCCTCGCCCTGGTTGTGTGCAATCTGAAATACAAACTTTCCATTAAATGCGATAATATCATATTTATCCCAGCCATCACCATACCAAAAGCCAAAGTTTGTTGGAAATGGGTCGGCAGCATTGGTTGTAGGATGCATGGTCAACATCCCATTTGCCGCTGCATCAAATCGAAACATACCGGCGGGAGGTACATTTACTACCATTACTGTTTGCACATTTTGCGCAAGACCCATATAATAAAGGTTTGCAGAAGCATCCCAGGGTGTGCCGGGAAATGGAGTACCAACATCAAAAACACCATCTGCACCAGGAGTATATACATTAAAAACTTTATCCTTGTTTCTTACATATAATTTACCATTTTGCCCGGTTTTAAATATATCGCCCCAGTCAGCAGGCAGGGTCAGTACTTTTTTTCCGATTCCGGTACTTTGGGTAGTGTCAGGCTTGGTATGATCTCCTAAAGCAGGCGGATCGTATTTTTTCATGCAGGAAAAAATGAAAAGCAGCATTACGGGGATTAAAATCCAGTGTTTTAATCGTATCATAATTAGAATTTTTATTGAATTAATAAAATTTTGATTGCAATGTGTTTCTTCTGTAAATGATTCTCAGGCTTTTAAAAATGCATATCATTACCTGTCTGACAATTCTACCTTCATCAAGAAAACATTATATGGCATCCACATAGACATGGTGAAGTACAAATAATCTCCCGTTGTTGAGGCCGGATGAAAGTATGAACCATAAAGCTGGGGATATTCCTGCCCAGTTGCTAAAACGAATTTAGTCGTCCAGGGGCCGGTAATATTGTCTGCTATTCTCATGGTTATATTGTACTCGGCTGCATTGAAATAAGCAACAATCCACTTTTTGTACGTTTCATTGTAAATGAGAGAAAGCTCACCTACAGTACCTTCAATTAAAACTGTAGCCTGGCTTTCATCGCCTTTCACCCACTGCCTTGTATTTCCATTCCAGTATTCGTAATTAGCACTATGCTCCATATCTTCTTCCTTAATTCTGGCCAGGTAGCCCGGCCTGCTACGGTAAGTAGGCGTTCCAATCATATACACATAACCATCTTTTTTAAAATAGCCGGTGAGCGCAAATCGGCTGTCAGCAGCAAAGGTTACCCCTGCCACGCGCGACCAGTTTTGACCATCATCTGTTGATTTGTATACGGTTGAATATTGTGTGGTTAAATCCGGTACCCAACTGTTTACCTTGAAACAATGAACATAATCTATTCCATTAGCTCTAATAGCTGCTGACGGCAATAACGAGGTACTGCCAATACTAGCGCCTGGCAATACCTCTTTTGCCTTTCCGTCACTGCCGGTAATCATCCTGTCAAAAATGAGGCCCTGATCCAGGTTTGTACTTTTTGAATATGCCAGAACATTACTGCGCCATCTGCTTCCGTTAGGCCCGGGATTGCTGGGATTTGGGTTAAAATCACTGCCGAATGTGTCTCCAAAAAATATCCCATAATTACCCGGAGTTGTTTCCCAGATAATACCTAAATCAGTACCACCCACATCCCATACCTGATCTGTTTTATTCATATTCGGCAATCCTTCTCCTGAAATGGAGCGGCCTGTTACCCGTGATATTCTGGTAATTTTTTTAACAAGTAGCTGCTGACGTGTTCCATCATCTACAATACCCTTTTTATTCTTCACTTCAACAGTGGTATGCTTGGAATCTGTACCGTCTGTGTAGCGAAGATTTAAGACCAACTGGAAAGTTTCAGGATCGCCATTTTGAATATTGTACGTGTAAATGTAATTGGGTGAAAGCTGGTTTCTGTTTACCTGTTCAGTAAAAATTCCTGATCCGCTTTTTCTAATAGTAAGGTGTGAGATGTCATTCAACCCTGTAAAGGCTATATTAATCTCTACCTTGCCGTTGACGTCGGATTCAACCATTGTGGCTGCCACAGTAAGAGTATTGTGTACAGTGTTTTTGGCCACATCGTCACCTTTACTACAGGAAGCAATGAACAACGCTGTTGCAAAAAATATCAAAACCCAACGTATGGAAGAAAATAGCATCTGAAATAAATTTAAAGTTACTGAAGTAAACAAATTGTTTTTACTGATAACCTGCGTTTTGGGTGTAATTGCCTTTTGCCCAATTCATTTGGTTTTGCGGAATTGGTAAAAACTCGTGTTTGCCGGCAGTAAAGCGGGCAGGCGCATAATACGCTCTCCTTCCTTTTTCCACATTTATATAAGCATTCATTGTTGGCTCAAGTATGCCCCAGCGCATCAGATCAAAAAATCTGCGGCCTTCGCCAGCCATTTCTAACCTGGTTTCCCATTGAAGTGCTTTCCATGCAAATTCTTTGGTCCAGGTGCAATTTTCGCCGGGCTTGTATGGTTCAACTTTATAATTCATTACCGGGCTTGCGTTCGCCATTTTAAGCAGCGCAGTACTGTTAGCAGCTCTATTTCTTATTTTATTGATCGGCACCAGGGCGTCGTTAACGCGATCCAGTTGAATAAGGATTTCGGCCTGCCATAGCAGCACTTCATCATAACGGATAACGCGCTGATTCATGGAATTGAATTGCCAGCCATCATAAAGCAGACAACCGCAATCAGGCCTTACCAGTTCCTTTTGAGACTTTAGGTAGCCATAATCGGCACCATTTCTTATGGCATCTCTTGAAAATAATAAATTCGGGTTGTATTTATATGGCTGGCCCGGGGCCACGATCGTATGGCTGAATCTTGGGTCCCAGGTGTATTTGCCAAAGAATGTGGACGCATTGTCAATATCATAAGCGTCGTTATTATAAGTATCAAACAATGGCAAACCATTAGCCCCGGTTTTAAAGGCATTTGCGGTAGAATAGCTGATATGATGAAATCCGCAGCATATAAATCCAGCCCAGTTCCATGGATGAAACAATCCTTCATTGCGATTGATTCTGCCACCGGCAGCACTGCCATCATTAACAGAAAATTGAAATTCCCAAATTGATTCTTTCGTATTGTTATCAAACTGAGGTTGAAAATTATTAGCAAAATCCGGCTCCAGCCCAACTTTACCGCCTTCTTGTTGGGTAAGTTTATTAATGTAAGTCAGCGCTTCTTCAAGTCTTTGCTTATTAATATTTACCACCTGGTTCCTGTCGTCTTGCTCGTAAGCCATAAACAGTAATGATTTTGCAACCATTGCCGTTGCTGCATTTTTATCAACACGTCCTTTATCAGGCTGCGTCATGGGTAACAGTTCTTCAGCCTTTTTAAAATCGTCAACAATATGCTGCCACAGGTACAGGTCATTAGGCTGACCGGGTTCTCTGTTTGGAATAGCTTCAAACTCAGCCGTGCTGCCTATTACAGTTTCATCAATATACGGCACATATTTGAACAACTGTTTTAAAGTTAGAAGTACATAAGAGCGAATAAATATCGCTTCGCCAATTCTTGAGTTGCGTGTGGGCATTTGTTCCGGCGTAAACTTTTCAGCCGCCCTTATAGCCGTATTGCAGCGCCCAATGATCTGGTAGCATGCGTACCAGGGAAAGTCAATCGGCCATCCGTTAGGATTTAAGTTGGTAAAAAGCTCCATATCGTGCCAGCCGCCAAGATCCCACGTGCCGCCACCTCCTTTATAAGAATCATCTGAGCGAATGGAACCAAACAGTTTGGACTGAAAAGGCGGATCAATAGATCCCACATCTGTAAGTCTGGCGTATGCGGCTGTAAGAAAGCCATCTACATCCTCTGGCTTATTCAGTATATTTTCATCTAACACCTGTTTGGGGTTGATATCAAGTTTACTATCACATCCGGCAACTGCAATCAGTGCAAGAAGGAAAACCGAGTATAGTATATTTTTCATTTTCAAAAAATTTAAAAAGTTACGTTTACACCAAAAGTTACAATAAGAGGTATCAGGTATCCATAGTTTGGCATTTCAGGATCGAAACCTGTGAACTTGTTGGACCCCCATGTTTTTTTAAGGGTAAGCACATTTTGCGCCATGAGGTAAGTGCGGAATTTTTGCATACCCAGCGTTTCAGTAATGCCTGCAGGAAAAGTATAGCCCAAATCTATGTTGCGCAGTTTGAGATAAGAACCACTTTCTACAAAATAACTTGACGTTCTTTGTTCTGCGTTAGAAGTGACATTAGAAGCAGCGGGTATATTTGAGGCCGTATTGTCAAAATACCAGGCATCATAAAGCCTTGTAGGATGGTTTTTTCCTGATGGAAGTGTGATACCCCAAAAATCAGATTCGTATTTCCACTGGTGGTAAACATCATTTCCAAATACGCCCTGAAGATTAAAGTTCAGATCGAAATTAGCATAGCTGAAATTAAAGGCTGCCCCACCGTAAAATTTAGGATCCAATACAGCAATGTAAGCCCTGTCGCTAATCTCATTGATGGCGCTATCGCCGTTTACATCTCTATACCTGAGGCGACCAATTGCTGCGCCAGACTGGGTAACGTGATCATCTACCTCTTGCTGAGTTCTGAAAATTCCATCTGCCACCAGCCCGTAAATCACATTAGGCGTACCACCAATTACATTATCTTCTAAACCATTTCCGGGGTATTTATTAATAACATTCTTGGGTATATCAATGATCCTTGCTTTAAAGGAGCCTCCGTTTGCAGAAATAGAATACTGGAATTTATTGGCCGGATCATTTCTATAGGTGAGCTCAAATTCAAACCCTGTATTTTTCATACTGGCGCCATTAATCCATGGCTCACCGCCTTCACCCATCGCAGCAATGTAGGGTGTTTGTACAAGAATATCTGTCGTCTTTTTGAAATAAACATCAAATGCGCCGCTTAATCTTCGGTTCAAAATGGCATAATCAAGTCCGAAGTTAATTTGAGAAGTTGTTTCCCATTTTAGATTAGGGTTGCCCAGCCATGTTCTATAATAGCCTGAGTATAATGGCCCCGATTCATTGCCCGCAATAGGATATGCTGTGGCGGAATAAACCGGTGAAAAAGGTGTAGTGGTATACCCACGTGGCAGGCCCTGAACGCTACCATTCTCACCCCAACTAGCTCTCAGTTTCAGGTCTGAAATAAATTCAACATTATTCATAAAAGTTTCTTCACTAATACGCCAGCCGGCAGAAACTGCGGGAAAAATACCATATCGGTTAGCTTCACCAAACAGTGATGATCCATCGCGGCGCACGGTGGCAGACAGTAAGTATTTATTATCGTAGGTATAATTAGCTTTTGCAAAAAGTGAGTAGTAAGCGTATTCATCCGCAGAACTTCCCATACTCCATTTTTCACCAGTTGCCACACCAATACCGGCAAAATCCCTGTCTTCTAAATAAACTCCTTCTCTTCGTGCTGCAAAACCTTCAAAAAGGTTGTGGGTGTATTCAGATCCTATAACGGCGTTTATATCGCTTTTGCCTGTGGCCAGCCTGTATGAAAGTGTATTGGTCCACACGTAACCAATTCGGTGCCCCTGATCATTTCCAACAAAATTTTCACCGTCACTTGAACGGCCACCTGTTTCGCTCCATTCTTTATCGATCCTTCTTGCATAAGCGTTTGTATAATCAACTCCAAATTGAGTTCGGGCAGAAAGTCCTTTCCAGATGTTCAGATCAGCAAAACCACTGGCAATGGTTTTGACAAAATGGTTATAATTATCCTTCTCATTAGTTAATACGCGTACCGGATTGTTGAAATCGTCAAAACCTACGGGGCCAGCCCAATTGCCGTCCACATCGTATACAGGCACGGTTGGTGGCATAATCATGGATGGATATTGCTGGCTTCTGTCACGTAATCTTAAATAGTTAATACTAAGATTTTGTCCAATTCTCAGGCGGTTTTTAATCAAGGCATATTCATTGTTAGCGCGCAAAGAATATTTCTGAAAAGAAGTATGTATTTGTGTTCCGCGTGCCTCATAATAACCTACAGAGAAAAAACTTTTTACCCTGTCCGTTCCGCTGGAAACTGATATCTGATGATTTGTACGCATGCCATTTTGTAGAATTTGATCCAGCCAATTGGTATTAGAAGTTGGCACCTTATTGTTATTATCTAAAAAATCCGTAAGTGATATATCATCTAAAACCGCCAGCCCGCTTGGGTTTCGGTGCCATACAAAATTATAGGCATGCCTTGGCAAAGCCGGTTCCAGCGCGGTTCCATATGTTTTTTCATCATAGGCTGCAGCTCTGAACGCCATGATACCATAGCCTAATGCATCCATAATTTCTGGCTTGAATACAACTTTTTCCAGTGAAGCGCTGCCATCATAATTAATGGTAACACGGCCGGGTTGTCCTTTTTTTGTTTCAATCAAAATCACACCGCCTGATGCTCTTGCCCCGTATACACTAGCAGAAGCAGCGTCTTTCAAAACCTGTATGGAAGCAATATCATTTGCATTAATGTCATTAAGGTTTAGCCTCTCCATGGGCATACCATCCAATACAATAAGTGGCTGCACAGCACCCGATAGCGATGTGATGCCCCGCACCTGAATATTTACCTGCTCTGTCGGATTACCGCCATTGGTATTAATTAATACACCTGCCAGCCTTCCCTGCAAAGACTTTAAGGCGTTACTTCCTGGATTTCTGGCAATTTCTTCGGCATCAACCATAGCAACAGCACCCGTCAGGTCTTTCTTTTGCTGTCGCATATAACCAATATAAACCTCCTCCAGCATATCACTTTGATTTCTTAAAACCACATTAATGGCACTGCCCCCGGTGGTTTCCTGTTCTACCGCTTCTTTTCCTGCATAAGAAAAAATAAGAACACCTTTATCAGAAGGCAAAACAATCTCGAAATTGCCCTCCTCATTTGTTACCGTTCCAACTGTTGTTCCTTTAACCTGAACCGAAACACCAGCCAGAGGCAGACCAGTTGCTTCTTCAACAACATTTCCCCGAACTGTTCTGCTTTGTGCAAAAGCACTTACAGGGAACACTGCTGCCATAAACAACCATACTAAAAATAGGCGTTCAATACATAGCGTTTGTTTTAATTTGAAATTGGGTCTCATAAACCGCATTTTTTAGGGTGATAAATGAATATTCTGCCAATCCGTTAAGGAAAATCCAGAGCAAGTGAGTAATGAATGTGCAATGAATCGTTCATCATTCAAATTATTGATCCTGAAAGTTTAAACGTTTAAGCAAAGACCCGGCAAATTCACTTATTTCGTCACAATAGAAAAAGGCATCAATCGAAAAAATACAGGCTACATGTTTTTTCAAGCTGGCTTATTCGTTTAAGCAAAACGAAAATAAACTATTTTTTTAAATCGTCAAATTTTTTTCAGATTTCTATTAATTTTTTTGCTCTTTTATTTGTCGATACAAACCACTGATGATCAGTCATTTTAATGGGTCCTGAAAATATAATTTCTCCCTTCGAATGTGGCTTTTATGCACTGATCACCCGGAGCTTGTACGCTCGATGATATTTGCAGGGACAACACATCGTTCACGGGTATTCGATTTCTGATCAATAATATTCATCAGCAAATCCACAGCCTTTTCGCCAATCAGCGACATGTCCTGCTTTACGTATGTTACGGGCGAATAGAAAAAATCGTAAGCTTCGCTTTCATCAAAACAAACCAGGCCCAACTGTTCAGGAACTTTTATGTCAAGGCCGTTTATATATTTCAGCGCTGCAATTGATATGGAGTTGGTAGCAAGGAAAAGTGCATCCACTACGGGTTTTTTGGCTTTCAAAAAATAATCCAATGCAGCAAACACATCGGCTGTAAAAGAATTATAAGACACTTTCCTGATAAGGTTTTCATTTACTTTTATGCCACTCTCCTGAAGTGCATCTTTATAACCTTCTATCCTGTTTTGCATGTGCAAAAGGTTCGTATCATACGATACCATACCGATCTTTTTATACCCGTTTTCAAGCAGCAACCGCACAGCTTTATAAGAGGCGCTTCGGTTATCAATCATTACAGTATTAAGGTCTTTATCGCTAAAAGAACGGTCTACAAGAACCACCGGGATGTCCATCCGGTTCAATGCCTTAATCTGGTTTTGGGAGCCCTCAACAGGGGCAATGATCAGGCCGTCTACCTGCCGGTTCAAAAAGGTATCAATAAGCTTTTGGGATTTATCCAGCTTTTCATCGCTGCTGCCAATGATCACCGTATAGCCATGCCGGCCGGCTTCGTTTTCAATAAACCTTGCGAGCATTGAAAAGAAGGGGTTAGAAATATCTGCCACAATGAGGCCGAGCGTTCTGGTGCGGCCCGATTTAAGGCCGCGTGCAATCAGGTTGGGCTGGTATTTTAATTTCTTGGCAACTTTTTGAATTTTTCTGGCCATCTCATCTCCCACCCTTGCTTCTTTTGCCTTACCATTTAGCACGTAAGACACCAACGCTGTGGAAACGCCTACCTCTTTGGCAATATCTTTCAGTAATACTTTTCTGGCCATTTTAGTTACTGGTATTTACAATGTAAGGTAACTTATGTTTTTCTTTCAATAAAAAAAATACCGCACACGGGCTGCATCGCACGTTCCTAATTACTGGCCACTTACTCCGGTTATTGCTTCACAAACCATATGCGGCTAAATTCCAAACCGGGCTTTGACGTTTTTGAGCTGAACAAAATATTTACCGGCATTTGGGGAATATCAATTTTATTAACATCCACTTCTCCCAGGTAAACATCTTCGTGCCTGTTATCGGCAGATAATTTTACAGTTTGCCAGTCCTGTATGCGCTTTGAATCGGAGATGCGCACATCAAAACTATTGGCTGAAGATGCGATCTTGTACAAGTACATTTTATACCTGCCGCCCGGCAACTCATTTACATTGATGGTTACTGATGCGTTATCACCGCTATTTATTACGGCATTGCCATTGCGAAACTCATAGTCGCCATTGTAAGTTAAATGCTTTAGAAAGTTGGTATAAAAAGTAAACTCCGGCGGTGTTGGATTTTTTGTGAGGCCATTTACGGGAGCTGCGTTTTGCTCTACTGGCGCTTCGGCATAATACATGGCCACCGATACATTTTGAACAGGACGGTTGTTGTTTACGGGCCCATGCTCCATGCTGTGATAAATGCTTTTGTAAAAAGGCAGCTTATCGGTAATGTAAAACCTGTATCCGCCTGTTCTGCTAAGCGGTATGGAATAGCTTAAGCAACCGCTGAGCGGTGAGCCGCCTCTTTCCGTCCAGCCGCCGGGCTGCGCGTACCAGCCGCCGTTAAAATAATCTTCGCTTCCGGTACCGTGAATGTTGTTGATGCCATCTATCACCGTAGAATCATCGCCCTCAAAAAATTCGGTAAAATCAGTATACGTTAGCGCCTGCACATTCATCACAGTGCCAATGTAATGCCCCTTTCCTTTTCCATTTAAAAAAATATAGGGCCTGCCAATATCCGGTGTATTGTTTTTCCAGAAGGCATAAAATTTTCCTTCGGTAGCCGCATTTCGTTTTATGTTGGAATAATACACAACAGAGCGAATGCTGACAGCTTGCTGATCTTTTATTAAAGAATTGGCCCGGTGAACGATCTCTATTTTAGCAGCTTTATCAAACGGCATGGGTATATAGCTGTATAATTTTGACGCAGTAGCGCCCAGGTACAAGCTTTCCATGGCGCGCTCGCCAAACGAATAGCCAAAAAAATCGGCAAGGGGAACAAATACTGCGGGTTCAGCGGCATTATCCCAGGTTATTTTTAAGTCTAATTGTTTGTATTCGCCTTCAAATAAATCTGATGGCAATATTTCCAAGCCTAAGATCCTGCCGCCTTGTTTTATATCAGCAATCATTTTTGACTGTCCGGGCTGTAATAGCTGCTCTGCTTCAATTTTATTTGCCGTTTTATAAAAATTAAAAATACTTCTTTCATTATTTTTCCAAAGCGCAGCTACGTTGTTCAAAGCCTTTGCTTGTGCTGCAGATAATACCGGATTGAATGTTTGCACGCGGTAGCGTTTATCGTACTCCCGGTATTGTATCTGGTGAAACATGATCCTGTCACCACGAAAAACAATTTTACAACCATTGGCATATGGTATGGGAACGTAGCTGTAATACCCGCCCACCACATAAGCATCCACAATGGGTTTGATAAAAGGCGCTACGGTACCGTTAAACAGATCGCGGAACTTGATCGAAAAATTTGGCGTGGCGCTGCCGTCAAAATAAAAATCAAGTGTATCATCAGTTGGCGTGGGCGTCCATATTCTTTCAATTACTCCCTGCCCTTTTGCTTCAAAGATCACCAGGCCGCCGCCTTCATTTTTACGCAGGAAGGAGTATTTACCGCTGAAGCCGTCATCATTGCCGCCAGTGCGGTCGTAAGAGGCTTTCTGCTTTACAAAAGTACCTTCAAAATAGCGCGGCAGCGATGCTATGTCTGCAAGTTTTGCAAGTTCCGTATCAGTATTAATTACCTGCTGTGCCTGGCCTGCAAATCCTGCCAGTAAAATTGTGATCGTTAAAAAGCATTGTTTGATACCCATAATATTACTGAAAGTAAAATATTAATCTTAATGATTCTCGTTTTTATATTTGATAAAAGCTATTGAGGAGTGATCCGCATAGCATTAAGATAGTAAAATCCCGTTGAATTATCATTGGCTTCGCCTGCTGTAATGGTAATATCTATCTCGCCATTTGCATTTGGTTTAATACCATTTGTACAGGCAATATTAGTCGCGTTACTACCTGTATTTAAGTAAGCTACTGCCTCATTTTGTCCTTTTGCAATATATTTCGTTTGCCTGTTTTCCGAAGTGCCACCCCGCGAGCCAAAATAACAAAAGTTATAACTTTTGGCTGGATCCAAATTGGCAATTCTTAATACACTTTGCTTAATAGTTAAATTAAGAAACGGCGCTTTAGGGTTGCCGTAATAAGAGTTTCGTGATACTGATGCTGGCATATTAAAAGGTGTTGTTGTATTTTGTACACCATCGGGGTTTGAGTTATTAAACCGCTCGATAATGGTTAAAGAAACACTTGTAAGATTGCCATCCTTATCTCTAAGAAACGGAATAGTAGTGCCGGCATTAGGACTTGTTAAGCCATTCCAACCAAAAACTGGTACCTGCTGTGCAACATCTACAAAAATTGGATTGGAAAATGCAGAGGAGTTGATGGTTTTATAGGCTGTCATATCCGTTATTGTTTTAGGATTTAAAACAGCCGCGCGTGCAGCATGCTGCGCCATCTCCATCTCAATTGGGGAAAGTGCAAAAAGACCAGGATTGAATGGATTGCCAACAACAGGTTTATCAAACAGCGCCTCATACCAGGTGGCCGCTGCAAGGTACCTGCCTATATTCAAATCCAGGTGATAACCATCTCGTGTAAAATTATCGCCCCAAAAGCTTGTTCTGCCGTTTTGAATGGCAGTACCTGTAGGAACCACGATGTCAATAGGAACGAGTTTAGAAGCTTTGTCTGCAGCATCTACAATGGCATTGTACATGGCCAGTTGGTCGCGCCCGTAATTGGCAAACCCTTCATGGTTGGAGTTTTGTGCATACGCCCATGTTTGGTGCAACACATATTTGGTTCTTGAGTAAAAAACCCTGTTTTGCACATACTCAAATAGTGCAGGCAGTGTATTTTGGTAAGTATTAAACAGACCTGAATTCTGACTTACCTGCTGAAAGCTGATGTAATCCCAGCGCTCATCACTAATAGCGCGCTCAATAGAATAATTTTCTGTTGTTACTTTCACGCCGTTTGTACCAATTTTGCGGTAAGAATATACTGACCTGTTTTGCTGGGCATTGGTTAAATGATCCTGCAAAGATGTGCCGCCGATATACAGGTTGGCAATGATGACACTGTCACCCGCGGCCGTGATCATGGAATGAAGGTAATTCTCAATAGCATCTTCAGAAAAGCTGTTGCCGATTGCCAGTATTCTTGTAATATTATCCGGCGGTAATTCATCAATATGAATAGTGGTGGCCAGCTCCTGGTCGCCGGCATCTGAAATGAATTTTAACACCGCGGTTCCCTTTCTCAAAGCCCTTACGCTTACCGAGTAAGCAGATGTTCTGGTAACGCTGGCAAGTTTGGGATCAGAAATAGAAAACTCAAAAGGTTTAATAAATTTTTCACCGTTTTCAGTGCTGAGGTTGATCACTGCCGTTTCACCCGTCATTAGCGATACGGATTGCTTGTCTACTACCACCGTTGCCTCGCCGGCTATGGGAGACTCCGGAAGGGTGCGCGGCTTTTGGCAAGAGTTAAGCGCGCTAATTGAAAACAGCAGGAAGAAAAGAGTTAAAAAAGAAAGCAGGGAGCTTTTTCTAAAAAATATTTTATCAATTATCATGACTTTGTTTGATTAATTGTTGGTAGTTTAATAACCAGGTGCCTGTACCAGGTTAGGGTTGATATCCATTTGCGCCTGCGGAACCGGCCACAGGTACATTTTTTTGGCAAACACCCTGTTCTTGTAAAAAGTTCTTCTAAAATAGGCGCCGGGGTTGGCAGCATTATCCGTTCTTACCGTACCTCTGAAGTTCATGCCGTATAAGCCGGTGTTCAAATATTGTTCGCCTTGTTTCCACCTGCGGATGTCGTTAAACCTAATGCCTTCGCAATTGAGCTCGATGCGGCGCTCTCTTTTTATCGCTTCGCGCATATCAGCCTGCGAAAGGCCTGCAACCAGTGGCGGTATACCTGCCCTCTCACGAATGAGGTTTATATATTTTAAAATATCAGGATGGCCGGGAGAAGATTCATTCAGCGCTTCAGCATAACTTAAATAAGCTTCTGCAAGGCGATATAATATACCAGGCTGATAAGTAAACCTGTTCAGCCGCGGAAACACTTCAAGGCTGATACGCTTGCGTACGTTGTATCCGTTTTGCGGTGCGTCAAACGAAAGACGTGTATCGGCGCCTCCCTGAACGAAATTCACTTTTCTGTTATCTACGCCCAGCCATGCATTATCAAAAATTACTGAAACATAAAAACGCGGCTCGCGGTTGCAATACATATTGAAAGTACCGGTAGTGGTAACGGTTCCTTCGTTGGGGCCGCCACCTCTCCATTTTGTGTTCCTGTTTTCATCAGCGGTAGAAAAGCCGCTTTCAGTATAACCGGAAGCCGGATCGGTAATAGGCAAACCGTTTTTCATATAAAATGCGTCAACCAATTCCTGTGTAACGCCCATCCCACCGTTACCACCAATACCTATGGGCAGGTGATGCGCCTGGAACCCGTTTTGATCGGGATTATCAGACCTTCCCCAAAGTATTTCCCTGTTGCCTTCAGAAAATTTCTTTAGTGACAGGTTGTAATAGGACATGAACGGATCTATGGAACCATCGGCATTACGCTCATAGTAAAGTCCGTAACCAGCCGCGTCCGCGGCGTCAATCAGCTCTTTAAAAGCAGTGGCCGCCCTGGCCCATTTAGATGCATCATAATTGCCGAAAAGATTGGTGCCATGAATGTTTTTCCAATTGCTGAAATCAGGATTACCGTTGAACAGCGGGCTGGCAGCAAACAGCAGGGTTCTTGCCCTGATAGCCAGCGCAGCTATCGAAGTAGCTTTACCCCAGTCGTGCTGATCCTGGTACACGGCAGGCAACATTCCTGCCACCTGCTTTAATTCGGTGTCAATCCAGTTTACCACAGAGTCGTAAGGGGTTTGCGTAATCATCAGTTCAGACGCCGGTGTGCCCACATCTTCAATTACGCCGGGTTTAAACGGTATGGGTCCATACATTTCTATCATTAGAGAATAATAATAAGCTATAAGGAAGCGAACCTGTCCTTTCATAATATCCACATCAGCCTGTGTGACGCCTGGCAGCGGTTTTACTCTTTCCAAAAAGATAAGGCCGGAACGAATTCTCTTGGGCAATTCCACCCAATAATTAGGATTCCAAGCTGAACTTGCATTCCAGTCCCCCACCGTATAAGCGTACACATTTCTCCAGCCAAAAGGAGTCCATTCAGCAGGTATGGTCATATCATCTCCCATAATGTTAAAACCCTGGTCTTTAAAATAACCCCATAAAGGATTGGGAACGCCAGAATACACTCCTGCCAACCAGTCTTCCGTACGGATTTTATCGTTAAAGATCATATCCATTGTAAGCTGGTTATCGGGCATTTTATCAAGGAACTTGCTGCAACCGGTTGAAGAAAGAATTACAACCAGCGCCAAACCTATAAGCAACTTATCAGTTTTCATTATAAAATATTTTTTAGTTATCATATGCTATGCTGGTTTTTGTATTATAAGAAGTTGATGTTTACCCCTGCAGAGAATGATTTTATGATCGGATATTTTAATCCGTCTGTCGTTTCCAGCTCGGGGTCCCAAAGTTTAAATTTTGAAAGTGTTAGTATATTGGAGCCGCGTGCAAATATCCTGAACCTGTCGATCCATACTCTTTTTGTGAAGCTGTGGGGTAATGTAACCCCCAGCTCCACATTTTTCAACCTGAGGAAACTCATATCTTTTAACCACCAGGTTGAGGCCTGCTCATTATTCGCATTCACGCCATAGGTCAGTCTCGGCCAAAATACATCCTGCCGGGGGTTATCGGTCGTCCACCTGTCGTCAATGTTTGAATAAACGTTTCCTGTTGCGCCCAGGGCTGTACCAGGCATCCAGTTTTCACCGCCCAGTATTTGCCAGGTTCTGCCCGCACCCTGGAAAAAGAAACCAAAATCTACCAGTTTGTAACGTATGGTTGAACCGAAGCCGTAAATAATCTCAGGCATGCGCGTGCCGCCAATGGCTGTTCTGTCCAGCGCGTTAATCACCCCGTCTCCGTTAAGATCGCGGTAGCGAATATCGCCGGGCCTTACGGTCTCGCTGAATGCTTGTTCAGGAATGCCCATTTTAAGCCTTCCGCTGGCATCAAAATCATCTTCAGTAAACAATCCTTCAGCCACAAGGCCAAAAAGCTGGCCTACCGGTGTGCCGGTTGCCGAACGGTAAGTCCCCAGCAATCCTATCGGCTCATCAATTTCTGTGCGCTTATTGTGTGCATAAGTGAAATTACCCATAGCGGTGATAGCCCAATCGTTTCCAAATTGTTTTTCCACATTAAGCGACATATCAACGCCCTGATTTTCCACTTTGCCATAGTTGGCATATATCGTTCTGATGAAACCTGCCGAACCAGGCACATTGTTTCTTTGAATGAAGATGTCTCTGCGATTTTCTTTAAAGAAATCTATATTAAAATTGATTGCACCATTGAAGAGGCCCAGCTCAAAACCAATGTTCTTTTTGGCAACGGTTTCCCAGGTAAGGTCTGGCACGCCCACATCGCCTTCTGCACGTCCCAGGCGGTAAATATCGTTATCAACACCCCAACGGTAAGAACCAAAGTCTGCAATCGTAGATATATAAGCAAATCTTCTGTCCCAGATGTTTTGCCCTAAAATGCTGTTACCGGCAGTACCCCAAGAGCCCCTGATCTTTAAATTGGAAATGACATCTCTTACAGACTCCATAAAATTTTCCTGAGATATGATCCATCCGGCTGCAACTGCGGGGAAAAAGCCAAAACGTTTCCCTTTTTCAAAATTTTCAGATCCATTGTAACCGAAATTGAATTCAGCTATATATTTTCTGTCAAACGTATAGGAGAAACGGCCGGCAATTCCCTGGTTACGGTAAGGCAGCAGATCACCCCTGTCGTAATTGCGCTGGTTGTACAGCAACATGGTGTTTATGTCATGCTTACTGTTAAAAACGCGGCCGTAAGAAACCATCCCTTCCAGATAAAGGCTTTGATCGCCCCACTGCGAGCCGGTGCTGTAACCTAAAAATTCCTGACCATGACTGCCGATAACCAATACCAGCTTACCGTCAGCATCTCTTGTCGATGCCGGTACATAATAATCCGGCGTTTTACTTCTGATGACAGAGTTGCCAGAGAACTTATCAAACGCAAAAGTGAGTTTTCCTTTTAAACCCGGTGTAATCCATTTAAAATCCTGTTCGATAGCGGTGGTTGATTGTAACTGATTGACGCCCCAGCGCTCATAACCTCTTTGTGTAGCCCATGCCCAGGGATTTTCCCTGAAATTGATACGAGGAATTTCGCCGGTGGAGTATTGCGGTGGGTGAATGTATGGCGGAATGCGTGATGCCTGGTAGAAAAGGCCAAAATCAGTTTCGCCGGCGTTGCCGGGAGGTGCATTCCTTGTTTGCAGGTAGCCACCAATATTTACGCGTACTACTGTTGTAGGCGTAATGTTCAGGTCTACGTTAGACCTCACGTTGTAACGATTTACTTTAATGGATGAGTTCCACTCCTGTTCTGTATCTCTTTTAATAATACCATCTTCAGTAAAATAACCCAGCTCCAGTGCATAACGCAGGAAAGCATTACCACCGGTAAGGTTCAGGTTGGCGCGGTGATTGCTTGCGTGGTCTTTTGACAATACTTTCCACCAGTTCACATCAGGATATAGATCAGGGTCAGACTGATCCCTGTACTTCTGCAAAATTTCTTCTGAGATCATTGGATCCCTGCCGGCATCGCGGAAGATATCGTTCATCAACTCGATGTACTTCACAGCGCCTACATAATCAGGTATTTTTACGGGCTTTGTATTAGCGCCTTCGTAACGGAAACTGAGCTTGGGAGGCCCTATTTTTCCGCGTTTTGTATTGATCATGATAACGCCGTTAGCGCCGCGCACACCATAAACAGCGCTGGCTGCCGCATCTTTAAGCACAGAAAATGATTCTATTTCTTCGGGATCAATATCATTAAGGCTGCGCTCCACACCATCAATTAGCACAAGCGGCCTGGAGTTGCCGCCAAAGGTGCTCACACCGCGTATCCAGAAATCAGAATTGTTAGACCAGGGATCGCCGCTGCGCTGTACGGCTATGATACCTGGAACCATGCCCGCCAGGTTATTACTTAGCGAACGGTTTGGCGTTAACTGCAGTTGCTGTGGCGTTACAGTACTGATGGCTCCTACTACAGATGCCTTTCTTTGTGTACCAAAACCTACCACCACTACTTCATCGCCCAGGGCCACTATCTCATCAAGTGCCACATCCAACACACCACGTTTCGGCACGGGCAGTATTTTGCTTTCGTATCCAACGTATGAAAACTCCAGTTGCACATCCCCATCAGAAACGTTGATCACATAAGCGCCGCTCTCGTCTGTTAAAACCCCATTGGACGTTCCTACTTCCATCACACTTACACCCTGCAACAACTCACCGCTCTGGCTGGCCACCCTTCCGGTAACTTTTACGCGAGCAGCCTGTTGGCCAAGTACTGTTAATGGAAACCAATTAATGAGTAAAAAAAGAATAAACAGGAAAAGCCTCCTGCAGGCAAGCATTGGTTTATACATAATCATTGTTATTTCTTATAAGACAGATTAATCGTTTAAGCGAATCGATAAAAATAAACTCAGTGTGCACTGAGATTAAAAGCTTATTCGTTTAAGCGAAATAAGCAGGTTTTTTTGAACCGGCCAAATTTTTATTTTATTTTTTTAAAAAAATTGGTCTGCTATAAAAAAATTTATTGACCAGGTTATTGAGACTATTAGAATACCTCAAGAACGGATGGATATAAAAAATAGAATAAAAGAATAATCTTAACCAGGTCTCTTACAAAACCCGGCGTCTAAAAAAATTATGCTAGTCTGTTTAATTAAAATAGATCAGGCTCACATTAAACCATTTTTTTTCAGAAGATTCACAGCTTCCACCAGCATGATGCCGCTTAGCTGTACTGTGAGGTCGGTTTGGGCTCCGGGCTTGGTTTCCCAGGAGGCGTCAAATAAAGAGTACTGTTTATTGGTGGCCTTAGCCCACATGGTTTCTGCGTTCTTTTTTAAAAAATTAATATACGAAGTTCTTTTATCAGCCTGCAGGCCGCCGTCAATAATAAGCTGCGCCAGGTACCTTACAAAAATGCCTTTGAACAGGCCGCCATCTCCCCCACCTTCGCTTTTAAGAAGACCGTTGGTAACCAGGTTGCTGATCGTATAATCGGCAGCTTTTACAGCATCGGCAAGGTATGCGGCATCGTTGGTGATCTTATACAGCTCATATGCTGCACCTAAAAAAGTGCCCTGGTTGTACGTGAATATCCACCCGGGGCTTGATTGTATAATGCCGTTCTTATCAATATGATCATACACGGCGCCGCTTGTAGCATTGTACAATTTTGTTTTTTCCCAGCTATACACCTGCTTTGCAAAATCCAGGTCGGCAGTATTGCCAAACTGTTTGTAAAGCCGTGCACCTAAAATAGCCGCCGGCCCGTTGGAACAGGCGTTTTTGGAGCCCCTGTCCTTATTCCACCAAATGCCGCCATCCAGGTCTGCTGACCAGCCATTTTTTATGTCAGGCCATATCACATTGATCACGTCTGTGTAGCGCGTATCATTAGTGGCCTGAAAAGCCCTGAGACTTGCCAGTCCCATCCATTCCATATCATCATAATAATGGTTCACCCACCTGTTGCCGTTTTTGATATACATGCCAGCCAGCAAATCTTCCATTTTAGTTTTGTAAGATGCCGTGCCAGTACGTACCAAACCATCTACCAGCACATCTAACACATGCGCCGTGGGCCAGTACTGCACCCAGCCGTCATCGCCGGCATTGGGTGTGGCATTGTTGTTTTTTAAATAATACCTGCCTGCAGGATAATAAAATAAAGATAGCGATGCCTGGGCCGAATCTGCGATCTTGTTCCACTCAAAAACCGTTTGGTGCTGCGGCGGTTTGGGAGGATCGGGAGATTTAGGAATATCGTCTTTCGATTTTAAACAAGAGGCGAAGGAAATGATTACTAATAACGCGATCAAATAATTAGACCTGTTCATTGTTTTCAAAGAGTTTCATTAAACATAAATCAGGTACCGGTAAAATGCCGGTACCTGACATTTTCATCTAAGGTTTTCTATAGTTCTGATTATATTTTTCAGTGGCATTCATTTGTACCCAGTAATCAGCAACGGCCCCCGCTGTGATATAATTGCGGTCTATCTTCCAGCCATAATCCCAGCTATCTTTATTCCGGCTAAGATCAATTGACCTGTAATCTAATGAGCTTGGGTATGCGCCATCCTGCCCGCCGGGATCGCTCATAAATGAATTCAGCCAGTGTTGTTTATCCGTTGTTCCATCGTTGATCAGCATTACGTATTTATAACGCTCTTCTCTTGATGTCCATCCCGCAGGCGATAAAAAGTCTGGCACGCCATTTCTTCTCCAGGTACCATTGCCTACATAGGGCAGTTCAAATATTGTTTTTCCCTGGTTGGGATAAAATAGCGCCATGCCTTTAACTTCTGTTACCGAGCCAGCTTTTGTTCCGAAATCAATTTTGATCCACAATATCTTTTCCTGCGTTCCGCTTAAACCGGTGGGCGCGCTGCCGCTGATGATGTTCCACTTTCCACCACTTTGCTGTAAGGAGTATTCGGTATTGTCTGCAGAAACAAAGGCCATATCACCGGCTTTTACTTTTACAAAAACTTCAAACACACCGTCTGAAAGTTTGGTCATTTTTATTTTATTGGCGCCGGCTTCTGTACCCGAACCGGTTACTGAAAGCTCTGCAGGCAGAGGCAGCATTCTTTTTATGGTAATCGCGCCGTTTTGTGTGGCGTTCACGCCGTTCCAGCCTTTAGATGCCCTTACCGTCCATATAACATTTGCACTGGCCAGGGGCGCTGCGCCTGCAAGGCCGGCAATAGCATCCAACTGGGCTTTGGTAAGCGTGAGCACGTTTTGAACACCGCGCCCGTCAGAAAGAGAAGCGTAAAAAGGTTCTGAAAAATCTCCGCCCTCTTTATCAAACAACACTTCATATAAAACCAGGCCGCCGTCTTCGGCCTGCGTGGTTTGCCAGTTAAACTTGAATTCATTTGTAGCAAGTGCTTCCAGGTCAAAACCTTCGCCATTGGCAGGGGCGGTAAGATTGCTTACGGGGTTTAAGTTCAGGTTGAGTTCATTTTTCTTCTTGCAGGAAGTGAATACAACTAACAACAGTGCTGAGAACGCGGCTAATGAAAAAATATATTGTTTCATTTTTATTGTTATTTAAAGGAAATTAATAATTAGGATTTTGGGGCAGTAAATTTTTGTTCAGCTCTATTTCTGATGGCGGCACAGGCCACAGGTAATGTTTGGAAGGATCAAACGTGCGTAGCTGAACCCTGATGTAACCATTGTCAACGGTAGGATCACCATACTTAGCGCCATGTGCCCATCCGTTCATTACCACTTCGGCAATCCGCCACCGGCGTATGTCATCTATTCGCAGGCCTTCTAAAGCCAGCTCCACGCGGCGCTCATTGCGTATAATATCGCGGATGTTGGTATTGCCCGGGTAGTTCAATGCGCCTGCATCTGTAAAGCCTGCGCGCTGGCGTATGGGCCTGATGGTTTTATTCCAAACGTCTGCTGTAAACTGGCCTAATGCTTCTTTAGCTTCGGCATACATCAGCAACACATCGGCGTACCTGATGAGGTGAATGTTCAGCCCGGAACTGATGCCTGGTGTGGTAAAGTTGGGATCCCAGTATTTGCGCCAGTAGTAACCCGTGGGGCTGCCCTGGCCGTCGTTTCGATACTCATTACTGTTAATGCCACCGGCGGGGGTAGAGCCGGGCCTGATGTAAATGGTTACATTACTGCCATTAGGCCTTTGCCACTGGTAGCCATGATACACCACGGTAGCTGTAAGGCGCGGGTCCCTGTTTACGTAAGGATCGTTTTCGTTATAGCCCGAACCGGCTTCATTAATGGCCTTGCCATTGAGCATGATGTAACTGTTAACCAGTTCCTGCGTGGGCGCCAAACCGTTGGTACGCGCACCTTCTGAAATGGGCGCCATATCAAAATACTCGCCCCATGTTCTGGTAACAGGTGCAAACTGCAGCGACAGGATGGATTCATTTGTTTTTTGATTTACGGAAGCGTCACTGAAAAGATTGGTGTAATTACTTTCAAGCGAATAAACTCCGTTTATGTTCTGCTGATCCATCAACTGCTCGCATATAGTTACCACTTCTGCCATACGGTTGCCATCATAAAGCAGCACGCGCGCTTTTAATGCAAGTGCTGCTCCTTTTGTAATGCGTCCCAGGTCTGCTTCGGTATAGTTTTCTTTTTTAGGTAATACAGCCGCTGCGGCATCCAGTTCATCTGTAATGAATTTTACCACTTCGGCCTTTGGCGAACGTGGAATGGATTTAGCTTCTTCCACGGTAAGTTCTTTGTCCACAACGGGAGCATCGCCCCACCATTTGGTAAGATGAAAATGAAACCAGGCACGAACGAACCTTACTTCAGCTTTCATCCTTTCTTTTACCGCGTCATCAATTGTTTCATTTTTATCAATATTTCCCAGAAAAAGATTACAGGCTTTCAGGCCGGTAAAATAATGGTTCCACTCGCTTCTGAAACGTGCCAGGTCTGGCGTAAAGCTGCCGCTGGAAATTAAAGTAACGTCATCGGCTCTCCTGTAAGCATTGTCTGAAAGCCCCTCGTTCATTAAAACCATGCCGCTTGTGTACAGCCAGTGGTAAACATTATTTAGCGCCAGGTGTACGTTGGAAGTGCTGTTCCAGTATGTAAGTTCCGAATACCTGTCGCGTGGCGACAAATCCAGCTTTTTACATCCGCCTATAATGGTGAGTAAAAACAGGATGAATATGGGATATTTTATAAAAGATCTGCTGGTCATATTTTTAGTATTTCAGGTTATTAAAAAGTAATGTCGAGACCAATGCCTACAAACACAGGCATGAAATAAGCCCTGGCACTGTTGGCGCCCGAGCTATTGGGGTCAACATTCGCGTTAAACTCGCTTATTTCGGGGTCAAGAAAATCAAGTTTGGATAATGTGTACAGGTTTTGGCCTGTTAAATAAAACCTGGCCTTCTGCATTCTTACGCGCTCAGTAACCGATTGCGGGATGGTGTACCCCAACTGCACGTTTTTAAGGCGTGCATAAGCCGCGTTAAAAAGGTAGAGGTCTGACCCGCGCCTGAAATTATTTGAGTTGGCAGCAGAACCTGCTTCTGCCAGCCGTGGCCATCTTGCATTTGGATTGGTTGGCGTCCAAAAATCAGTTTGGTGCTCATACATGGTGCCGCCATAACCATAGTGGAAGGGCTCCACCTGCTCACCCCTGATCATTTGCGAACGCTTGCCCACACCCTGTATGAATATTTGCACATCCAGGCCTTTCCAGTTCATATTATACGTAAAGCCAAATGTATAGCGTGGAAACGGATTGCCTAAGATGAACATGTCATCTTCTGTTATCACTCCGTCGCCATTACGGTCAACATATCTCAAATCGCCTGGGCCTACCACCGAATTAGCAAAGCGCGGATAACCTGCTACATCATTTACCTGGTCAAGGGTCTGAAAATAGCCATCTGTTTTATAACCATAGTACACGGTAATTGGCTGGCCTACCCTTCTCAACAGTTTGAACTCTTCTTTATTGTACGGTGTATATTCATCCACACCTGTATTTAAAGAGATCAGTTCGTTGAGGTTGTCAGCAAAGTTGAGCATGAACGAATGCTGTACCACTCTGCCGGGGTGATTGTAAGACGCTCTTATTTCCCAGCCCCTGTTTCTGACTTTTGCAAAATTGTAATCAGGGAATGTGGCGCCAAAAATCAGCGGCACGTCTTCGCGCCTGATGAGAATGTCGCTTGTGGTTTTATCAAAATAATCAAGGTTGATGTTGAATCTTCTCCAGATCGAAATATCTAAACCAATGTTTGCCGTGGCTGCTTTTTCCCAGGTAAGGTCAGGATTACCAAAACTAAAGCCCGAGCCGGCAACTGCGTGGTTGTTGAACGCGTATGAATTGACGTATGAGAAAAATGTTGTCTGATATTGATAAGCGCCTACGTTCTGGTTGCCCAGCACACCGTATGATGCACGCAACTTCAGGTCGTTTACAACATCGCGTACAGGCGCAAAAAATTCTTCCTGTGAAATGCGCCAGCCTATGGAGCCTGATGGGAAAAAGCCCCAGCGTTTATCGGTAGGGAATTTTGAAGAACCATCGTACCTGAAATCGAACTGGGCAAAATATTTATTGTCGAAGTTATAAGCCGCCCTTCCCAGCAGCGAGTTTAGGCTGGTTTCGTAAGTGCCGTTTACCGTGTTATAGCTGTTCGTTTCGTCAATTTCAGTACCATCTACCGGTACGTGCAGGTCCGGATCAGTATATCTTTTTACAAGCTGGCTTGTTTCGCCATGGTAAGATTCGTTAGCGCCGCCAAACAGAACATTCAGATCGCTTTTGCCAAATTTTTTATTATAATCAAGCAATAGCTGAAGGTTTGTAAACATGTTTTTGGCATTGCGGTCGGCTACCCTGCTGTCCAGCCCTGAACCACCCGATGGATAAAAACGAATGGGGTTCTGCACTTCGTAAGCTTTATTTGCATTGATGTTACCGCCAGCCACACTGCGTATCTTCAGATCTTTGTATATCTGAAATTCAGCCGTAAGGCTGCCAAACACTTCATCATCATCAAACCGCCTGTAACCGCCATTGTGCAAAATGCCCAGCGGGTTCAGCTCTGATGCCACTGCATTGGTAAGGTATCTGCCCTGGCTGTCTCTGTAATTGTAATAAAGCGGCACACGCCCGGCATCTACGATCAGGTTTCCGGTAACAGATGAGTGGTCTTTGTTGCTCACCTTCGTATAAGCTAAAATGGTAGACACTTTCAGTTTGCCTATTTCTGTCGACTGATTGAAACGGGCATTATAACGTGTGTATCCGTAATTGGGGCCCACAAAATTGCTTCGTTGATCCATAACTCCCAATGACACAAGGTAAGTATTGCTTTCACCGCCACCCCTGAAAGAAACATTGTGTGTTTGCTGTGCTGCCTTTTTTAAAATATTCTCAACCGTCCAGTCGCCATTGCCATTTTCTTTTAAGCGGGCTATATCTTCTGGCGTGTATGCGGGCGCCATATTTGAATTGATGAGCGAGAGATTTTTATAGTAAGCATTCTCCCAAGCATCAACTTTTTTATAAGTGACCCGTGGCATTTGTGTGCCATATATACCGGTATAAGTCACCGTGGGGCGTTCATTTTTTCTTCCTTTTTTAGTAGTAACAAGCAGCACACCGTTTGCAGACCTTGAACCATAAATGGCGGCGCTGCCTGCATCTTTTAATACAGAAACAGATTCTATATCATTTGGATTTAAAAGATTAAGGTTACCGCCGGGAATCCCGTCAATTACAATCAGCGGAGAGTTATCACCCAGGGTACTAACACCCCTGATGTTGATGGTTTGTCCCTGGCCGGGTTCAAAATTGGTTTGCTGAATGATGAGGTTGGCTGCCGTGCCTTGTAAGGCAGTGGCCATGTTAATAACCGGTCTGCCCTCTAAAGCCCTGCTGGTTACTGCTTCTACAGCACCTGTAACCGAACCACGGCGCTGCGTGCCATAACCAACAACCACTACTTCGTTTAAGTCCTGAATGTTATTGCTAAGCGTGACGTTGATGACTGTATTGCCCGAAACGGGAATTTCTCTGGTTAGAAATCCCACGTACGTAAATTCAAGTATGGCATTTTCTTCGACAGTAATGGAATAGTTGCCGTTTTCATCAGTGACCACTGCATTGCGTGTTCCTTTTTCCGTAACGGTTACACCCTGCATGGGTTCGCTTCTGTCGTTTGTAACGCGCCCGGTAATTGTTCTCGCAGGTCTTTCTGCCATGCGAAGGGTTCTGGCGGCAGTACTGCCTGAATATAATACCACCTGCCCGTCAATAACACGGTAGGTGATATTGTAACTTTTCAAAACTTCTTTTAAAAATGTTTCAATACGCTGGTTTTTGACCGTGTAATCCATCTTTCGCGAAGCATTGATGGTATTGGGACTGTACACGAACTTTACGCCTGTCTGGCTTTCAATTTGCCTGAATAACTGGCTTAAAGTAGCGTTCTCTGCTTTGAGGCTAAAAGTTCTGTCTAAAATTCCCTGGCCTTTAGCTACGGTGGCATTAAGGTTCAGCGCAAAGACAACCGTTAATGCAATTTGTATAATGCTTATTCTCATTAAAAGTGTAATTGAATTAAGCAACCTGTGCTTATTTTCCATAATTTAGTAAGGTTTCTGTTTAAACAATATGGTTTCACAGCAGAAGCACGCTCAGTAATTGAGTTACGGGTTGGTTATGTTGCCGCATAATCAACCTTTTTTATTAAATGAACGTGTGATGGTTTTGTTCAGGACGTATCATTTTTCATATGATGATTTTATTTTTAATGGTGATAGAAAGTCAACATAAAATATTCATTGGCGCTGTACAATTCACCTCGAAATTTTATGGCTCATTTCATATTCAATCGTATTTTATCGTTATTCATTTATTTGCACATCAGGGCTGGCAGCCTTTGCCTTTCACAAATATTTTTGTTCCCATGATCTCGTAGTCTGAGCTGGTGGAAAGGCAAATGATCTTCAGCAATACAAACAGGTCTTTATTGCTCACATCACCGGTAAATACACATTTATAAAGATTGCTGTTTTCCACCACCACTTCTATACCGTACACTTTTTGTATATCGTCAAACACCACATCCAGGGTTTGCTGATCATAAATAAAACCTGTGGGGCTGCGCTCATCGCTTACGCCGTTCCATGCCGAATCAACAGGGCTGCCGGGTTTGGTTTTGATAACGGGCAGCGGGTTTTCTACAAGTGTGGGCAAAATCTTACGGCTTTGTATAGAGTAAACCACCCGCTGGTTGGCGTTGAGAATGACGGCATCTGCGGTTTTGCTATTTTCCTGCGCTATTTCATTGTTGTGATACACCTGTACCCTGCCCGTGCGTACCGCCACTTCCACGTCGCCGTTAGCGGTATTGGTATAAATGTCAAAGCTTGTACCCAGCACTTTTGTAACCAGGTCATTACAATACACCAAAAATGGCCTTTCGGCATCATGGCTCACATCAAAGTGAGCATCTCCCTGTAAGTAAACCTCTCTTTTATTGCCGGTAAATGCCGGCGGATAATATATTTTACTGCCTGGCTGCAACACGATCACGCTGCCATCGCTCAATACTTCTTTTAATCCCTGCGTGGTTTTATTCTCTTTTACTATATCTGATGCGGGTATGATGGAAGCAAACCTGGATGGTTCTTCTTTTTTCAGATAAAGCACCGTTATTAAAACTGCAACCGCCACCATACATGCCGCAGCCACCCATTTGTACAGCCGGGCTGATTTCTTAGAGGCAGGCACCATTTGTTTCACGTTATGATCAGCCGAAAGAATATTTCGAATAATTTCCTGCGCCACGTGTGGCGGAAGATCGCCACTGGTTTTAATGTCACTAAAAAAATCATCGGAAATTTGCTGCTTTACCACATCATCATACCTGTCGCTTAGCAACAGCGAAAAGAATTCATCAGATTCTTCTGCTGAACAGTTGCCGTTGCGGTACTTCGCAAGCAGGTATAAAATGCGGTGATTGTCAGTCATATCATACAGCCTTCTATTGTATATACCGCAAAAGAGAGCGCATGGAGTACAACGCTTAAAAAAAATTTGTAAAAGATTTAAAGACAGATCACAGACAGGAGGTTATTTTCCCTGAGATAGGTTTTAATAGAAATTAATGCCCGTGCCATATGGGTTTTTACGGTAAGTGGCGAGGTATTCATTTTTTCCGCGATCTGCTTGTAAGTAAGGCCTGTTTCGCGCGCCATTAAAAAAACCTCTTTTTGTTTTACAGAAAGGCTGTTAATGGCCGTGTTAAGGTGCATTTTATATTCATGCATTTGTAATGCATCCTCCACATAATTCTCAGCCAGGTTTTCAAGCGCCTGGGCATCATCTATTTTTATCCACTGGTGGGCAATGGATTTAAGCTGGTTTAATAAATAATTTTTTGATACTGTTAATAACCAGGGCTCGATAGAGGTTTCGGTATGCAAATCTTTTCGAAAGAACCAGAGCTTTAAAAAAATGTCCTGCACGGCTTCCTGCGCCAGCACAGGCGATTTGAGATACAGTACCGCCAATTTATAGATCCTGTTGCGGTAATGATCATAGATCAACTGGAAAGCATATTCGCTGTCCTGCTTCAGCAAAGCGATCAGTTTTAACTCCTGGTATTTTTTTTCGTTCAAATGCATGGCAGGGCTGAGACAATTACCGATTAAGCGAAGCTAATGCTTTGGCCATATTTCACAAAATATTACCGCACCCTTTATTTAAGGAAATATTGCTACATTAGCGGCGTATTCCTGAACACAAAAAGATAAACAGAAATCTACCTGTAAGAAATGAGCAGAGCGCCTGGTAAAATAAGAAACCGGAATATTGTGAGGAAGTTGGTACATTTTGTTGTTGGCTTGTCTACCTACCCGGGAATTGCCATTTTTAATAAGTTAACGATAAAAGGCGCAGAACACCTGTCAGCGCTTCCTGCCCGCAATGTACTTTTTGTAAGTAATCATCAAACCTATTTTATGGATGTGATTACGCTGTTTCATATTTTTTCTGCAGTAAAATGGGGCAAAAAAAATAGACTGGGCCTGCCTTATTATTTCTTAAACCCATACACCAGGGTAAATTATGTGGCTGCTGAAAAAACCATGAAAAGCAGCCTGATGAGCCGTTTGTTTTTGCTGGCAGGCGGCCTGACCGTGCGCCGCACCTGGAATGAGGATGCCAAAGAAAGCCGCAGCGGGCTTGACCCTTCGGATACCCGTAAAATAGAAAGATCGCTTTCAAATAACTGGATCATTACTTTTCCGCAGGGAACCACCACGCCTTTTGCCCCGGCAAGAAAAGGAACCGCGCTTATCATCAAACATCACAAACCCATAGTTATACCTGTTGTGATCAATGGTTTTTCAAAGGCCTTTACAAAAACAGGCGTGGGATTTAAAAAAACAGGCACACAGCTTACCGTTACATTTAAAGCGCCGTTAAACATCAATTTTGACGCTTCTACAAAAGAAATTACAGAACAGTTGATGAAAGCCATTGAGCAAAGTGAGGAGTTTATGCCGGAAGTGTTAAGGCACTGATCACTTTTTATGGCGCCCTTCCAAAACCTTCACCACATCATTTAAAGAAAAACCTTTGGCCTGCAGCAAAACCAGTAGGTGAAAAGTAAGGTCAGCGGCTTCGCCTAAAAACAATTCATCATTGTTATCTTTTGCTTCGATCACAATTTCCACGGCTTCCTCTCCCACTTTTTGGGCAATTTTGTTGATGCCTTTTGCAAACAAAGAAGCGGTATAAGATTTTTCTGAAGGATGCAGCCTTCTATCTGTAATTACCTGTTCCAGCTCGTGCAAAGTAAAGCTGTCATTGGCTTTTCCAAAACAGCTTGTGTTGCCGGTGTGGCAGGTAGGGCCCTGCGGCTCGGCTTTGATGAGCAGGGTATCATGATCACAGTCTTCCAGTATTTCTTTTACGATTAAAAAATTTTGTGAAGTTTCACCTTTTGTCCACAGGCGCTGTTTGCTGCGGCTGTAAAAGGTCACCCTGCCTTCGGCCTGTGTTTTTGCAAGCGCTTCTTCGTTCATATAACCCAGCATTAATACCTGCAGCGTTTGCGCGTGCTGCACAATCACCGGCATCAGCCCGTCAGTAAATTTTGAAAAATCAGGTGTCATATTGTTGGTATCATTTTTTTACAGAAAAAATTACATTCTCACATTAATATTATGTTCGGCAAGAAATTCTTTCAAGCGGGGAATAGGCACTTCACCAAAATGAAAAATGCTTGCAGCCAGTGCAGCATCCGCAGCGCCGTGCGTAAACACTTCCACAAAATGTTCCATATTACCCGCCCCGCCTGATGCAATAACAGGGATGTTCAGCGACTGGCTGATCTGCCTTGTAATGTCAATGGCAAAACCTTCTTTAGTGCCGTCGTTCTCCATTGATGTGAGTAAAATTTCTCCCGCGCCCAGACCGGCGCATTGCTTTGCCCATTCCGTGGCAATCAGGTCTGTGGGTGTTCTGCCGCCGTGTGTAACCACCTTCCACACGCCATCAAATAATTTAATGTCAATTGCCACCACCACGCACTGGCTCCCAAAATTCAGCGCCAGATCTTTTATTAGTTGCGGGTTTCGCACAGCTGAGGTATTCACTGAAATTTTATCAGCACCGTTTTCAAGCAGCACCGAAACGTCTTCTACGGTATTGATGCCGCCGCCCACTGTAAATGGTATATTGATGTGCGTGGAGATATTTCTTACAAGATCAGAAAGCGTTTTACGCTTGTCAACGGTAGCCGTAATATCCAGGAACACCAGCTCATCGGCTCCTTCATCGCTGTAACGCATGGCCAGCTCTACAGGATCGCCGGCGTGGCGCAAATTGACAAAATTGGTTCCTTTAACGGTTTGCCCGTCCTTAATGTCTAAACAGGGTATGATCCTTTTTGCTAACACGATTTTTTTATTGAAAAGATTTTATTTGAATAATATTCTCTCACACAAAAATGATTAATTAAAAGATTGACAATTCCTTCAGAGAGATCCTTCCTTCATAAATAGCTTTGCCCACAATGGCGCCTGCACAACCAATGGCCCGCAAATCCTCAAGGTCTTTCAGGCTGCTTACACCCCCGCTGGCAATAAGGCGGATGCCTTCCACTTCATCAATGATCTTTTTATACAGATCATTTGAGCTGCCCTGCAACAAACCGTCTTTACTGATGTCGGTACAAAAAAACTGCTCCAAACCTTTGGCGCGGTAGTGTTTCAAAATGTTGAACACATTCACTTCCGTGGCTTCCGTCCAGCCTTTGATCATGATCTTTTCATCCAGCACATCTGCACCCAGGATGAATTTTTCAACGCCAAATATATTTAACCACTCCTGAACAAGCTGTGGCTTTTTAACGGCCATACTTCCTATTGCAGCATAGCGCGCGCCGCTGTCAAGAGCGATCTGCACATCTTTTGCACTGCTGATGCCGCCGCTAAAATCTATTTCCAACTTTGTTTTACCGGCAATGGTTTCAAGCACTTTCCAATTTCTCACTTTCCCCTCTTTTGCGCCGTCAAGGTCTACCATATGCAGTCGCTGCAGGCCTGCATCTTCAAACTGCAAAGCCAAGTCAAGGGGGTTTTCATTATAAATTGTTTTCTCACTGTAATTGCCTTTTACCAGTCGCACGGCTTTGCCGTCAATAATATCAATGGCGGGTATGATTTGCATGATGCTGTTATAGTTCTAAAAAATTTTTCAATATCTGTTGGCCGACCGCGGCGCTTTTCTCCGGGTGAAACTGTACGCCGTAAAAATTATCTTTTTGAAGCGCGCTGCTGAATTCATTTGCATACACGGTTGTTGCGATTGTTTCCGGCGCCAGCACGGCATAATAGCTGTGCACAAAATAACAATAAGACTGATCCGGCACATTTTTAAACAAACCCTGCTCTCCCGGATGGATCGTGTTCCAGCCTATTTGCGGAATTTTCATTGTATTGCTTACAAACTTTTTTACGCTCACATCAAATATGCCCAGGCAGCGGGTGTCATTTTCTTCGCTGTGCCTGCAAAGCAGTTGCAGCCCCAAACAAATGCCCAGCAAAGGTTGTTTTGCCGCTTTGATCACATCATCAAGCCGGCGCTGCCTTAAATATTCCATAGCGGTGCTTGCTTCACCTACGCCGGGAAAAATGATCTTATCGGCAGATAAAATTTCTTCTGCATCATCCGTTACACCTGCATTGACGCCCATGCGCTCCAATGCAAAAAGAACAGATCGTACATTGCCAGCGTTGTATTTTATAATCTTTACATTCATTGGTAAGGGGTTACTTCTTTATAAAACACCTTTTGTACTGGGCAACTGGTTGTTTCCTGGTGTTCTTTTTACAGCCATTTTTATGGCTTTTGCAAAAGCTTTAAAAATGGATTCAATTTTATGATGCTCATTTGCTCCTTCTGCCTTAATGTTCAAATTGCATTTTGCAGCATCGCTGAACGATTTAAAAAAATGGTAGAACATTTCTGTTGGCATCTCACCTATCTTCTCGCGTTTAAATTCGGCCTCCCACATCAGCCAGGGCCTGCCGCCAAAATCAATGGCCACCTGTGCCAGGCAGTCATCCATAGGCAATAAAAAACCATAACGTTCCATACCGGCTTTATTACCCAGCGCCATTCCCAATGCTTCGCCCAATGCAATGCCGGTATCTTCAATGGTGTGATGCTCATCTATATGCAAATCGCCATCTGTGTTTATTTTAAGATCCATCCCGCTGTGGCGGCCTAACTGGTGCAGCATGTGATCGAAAAAGCCAAGGCCGGTTTGTATTTCGCATTGCCCCGTACCATCCAGGTTGATGCAGATGCTGATCTTTGTTTCATTGGTATTGCGCACATGCTGTACCCTGCGCTCTTTCATTTGCAGGTAAGCATAAATATCTTCCCAGCTTTTTGTTTTTAAGGCAATGACAGCGGCAAGGTCTTTTACCGTATCAGCAATTTCTGCTGCGCCAAGCGCTTCATTCAGATTAAGCCAGATGCCTTTACAGCCAAGGTTTTTGGCCAGTTGTATGTCAGTAATACGATCGCCAATAACATATGAGCCGGCCATATCGTATTCAGGGTTATTGATATAATGCTGAAGCAAACCCGTACCAGGCTTGCGTGTGGGCGCATTCTCTTCAGGAAAGGTTCTGTCTATGAGCACTTCTTTAAAAAAGATGCCTTCACTTTCAAGGTTGCGCATAACAAGATGATGCGGTGGCCAAAAGCTGTCTTCGGGAAAGCTTGCTGTTCCCAGACCGTCCTGGTTGGTGATCATCACCAGTTCAAAATCCATTTCCCTGGCAATTTTACCCATCCATGTAAACATGCCGGGATAAAAAGTGATCTTGTCAAATGAATCCAACTGGTAAGTGGGCGGCGCTTCATTTATGAGTGTTCCATCACGATCTATAAACAATACTTTTTTCATTTCAAATTTTTATGAAAGCAATGATCTGTCAGTTTACTGCTCCAGGGTCAAATGCTTTTAACGTATCTATTAATAATTGATTTTCCTTAGCTGTGCCCACCGTTATGCGTAAGCAATTTTCACAGCCTTTCACGTTGCTTCTGTTGCGCACAATAATACCATGCCCCTGCAAATATTTAAAAATATCATTCGCATGTTCCATTTTTACAAGTAAAAAATTAGCATCGCTGGGATATACTTTTTGTACGTGCGGCAACGCTTGCAGGCTTTCTTCCAAAGCCTCACGCTCTGCGATGGTTTGCTTCGTCCAGTTGTTTACCTTATCCACATCCTGCAACGCTTCCAGGGCCAGCTCCTGCGTGGCAATATTGATATTATAAGGATATTTCACATTGTTCATGATATTGATGATCTCCTTATTTGCAAAGGCAACACCCAGGCGCAACGCAGCCAGCCCCCATGCTTTTGAAAAGGTTTGCAAAATCACCAGGTTGGGATAATCCATTAACTGCAGCGACAGTGTTTTTTGCCTTGCATAATTGATATAAGCCTCATCTACCACCACAATACCGTCAAAATTATTCAGTATGATCTCCATATCCTGCCGGGTAATGCTGTTGCCGCTGGGGTTGTTGGGCGAGCAGATAAAGATCATTTTGGTGTAATCATCCACCGCGTCGGCAATCGCCTGTATATCCATTTGAAATTCGCTGGTGAGCGGCACTTCTTTTACCTGCACATTATTAATAGCCGCTGCCACGCCATACATTCCATAAGTGGGTGGCAGCGTAATAATATTATCAAATCCGGGCTCACAAAAAATGCGGAATAAAACGTCAATAGCTTCATCGCTGCCGTTTCCGGTAAATATATTTTCTACAGCAACGCCTTTAATGGTGCTGATACGTTGTTTTAATGCATGCTGCACAGGGTCGGGGTATCGATTGAGCTGCTCCTCTTTATGATTGGCATGTAAAACTATTGGCGATCCAATTGAGTTTTCATTGGCATCCAGCATCACACTTGCTTCTCCGCTAAACTCGTGGCGCGCTGTGGAATAAGGTTGAAGGTTGAGAATATTTTCACGTACCAGATTTTGAAGATTGAATTCCATTGCTTTTATTTTTCTACATTTTCAGATCAGCTATTTACAGTCTGCATCCTTACTTTAACCGCGTTGCTGTGTGCCTGCAAGCCTTCGGCTTCAGCCATCGTAGTAATGGTGTTGGCCAATGACCGTAACCCTATTTTGGTTAATTTTTGAAACGTAATTTTTTTACAAAAACTATCTACAGACACTCCGCTGTACATGGCAGCGTAACCATTTGTTGGCAAAGTGTGGTTGGTACCACTTGCATAATCGCCGGCGCTTTCAGGTGAGTAATTGCCAACAAACACCGAACCTGCAGTGGTAATTTGTTTTAATAGCTGATCGGTTATTTTACAAGCCAGTATCAAATGCTCGGGAGCATAATAATTTGAAAAAGCTACGGCTTCTTCAGAATTGTTTACAACTATCATCCTGCAATGTTCCAGCGCTTTTTGAATGATCGGCTTTCTTTCCAAAGCCTTCAATTGCGACTGAATGGCTTTTTGCACAGCTTTACAAATTTCTTTTTTGGTGGCTACCAATACTACCTGCGAGTCTGCGCCATGCTCAGCCTGCGCCAGCAGGTCTGCCGCAACAAATTCCGCATTTGAAGTTTCATCAGCAATCACCAGTACCTCTGAAGGGCCTGCAGGCATATCAATAGCCACAACGTTTTGAACAAGTTGCTTTGCAGTGGTTACATATTGGTTTCCGGGACCAAAAATTTTAAACACGGCGGGCACAGTTTCAGTTCCATATGCCATAGCGGCTATGGCCTGTGCGCCGCCTGTTTTATACACTTTTGAAATATTGCACAATTTTGCTGCCATCAGGATCGCATCGTTGATCTTACCGTTTTGATCGCTGGGCGTACAAAGGATCATTTCTTTACAGCCTGCTATCAGGGCGGGCACACCCAGCATTAAAACCGTTGAAAACAACGGCGCCGATCCGCCAGGAATGTAAAAGCCCACTTTTTCAATAGCCCTGGCTTCGCGCCAGCAGGTAATGCCCGGGGCAATATTTACTTTTTCCCCGGCCTCTGTTTGCGTGCTGTGAAATTTAAAAATGTTTTCTTTTGCCTGCTGCAAAGCCTGCTTCAAATCTGCGGAAATATTTTTTTCAGCGGCTTCAAACTCTTCGTCTGTTACGGCCAGTTGTTTCAAAACGGCGCTGTCAAATTTTCGTGCATATTTCTTTAAGGCACGGTCGCCGTTCTTTGCTACATCACTAATGATCTTTTGCACAACAGGTACCAGTTGGCTGTTGTCTTGCAAAGGGCGCCGGCAAATATCTGCCCATGTATTTTTTTCAGGATTGATATACATTTTCATAACTGGCCAAACATTTAATCAATCATCTTTTCAATGGGAATGATCAAAATACCTTCTGCGCCTGCTGCTTTTAGTTGCTCGATCACGTTCCAAAAATCAGACTCGCTGATCACGGAGTGCACGGAGCTCCACCCCTGCTTAGCCAAAGGCACAATGGTAGGGCTGTTGAGGCCGGGCAGATACCTGGTTATTTCTTTTATTTTATCATTGGGCGCGTTCAGCAATACATATTTATTGTTTTTTGCTTTGCGAACGGCGCGTATGCGAAACAGCAATTTCTCCAGCAGTTCTTTTCTTTTTACAGAAAGGTTTTTACCACTGATCAGTACGGCTTCTGATTTTAAAATGGTTTCAAACTCATACAGCTCGTTGCTGAACAAGGTGCTGCCGGAGCTTACCAGGTCGCAGATGGCATCGGCCAAACCTATGCGTGGCGCTATTTCCACAGAGCCGCTGATGGTGTGTATTTCTGCGTTGAGCTTATTTTGCTTCAGCCATTTTTTTAAGATCACCGGATAGCTTGTGGCGATCTTTAAGCCGTTCAGATCGCTCAGCTCTTTACTTTTTTTTGTTTTGGGCAACGCGATGCTCAGGCGGCACTTTCCGTAACCAAGCCTTTCCACCACCTGCGTGTCTTTGTTTTTTTCAAGCGCTACATTTTCGCCCACAAAGCCAATATCGGCCACACCATCTGCCACATACTCGGGTATATCATCATCCCTGAGGAATAAAATTTCTGCATCAAAATTTTCAGTGGTAATTTTTAGCTGGTTGTTGCCGTTGGGTATGCCAATGCCGCACTCTTTCAAAAGCTTCAAAGAGTCTTCGCTGAGCCTGCCTGATTTTTGTACTGCTATCCTGAGTTTTTCTTTCATAAATGGATCATTTTTCAAACAAAAAAGGCTTACACTTTTGTAAGCCTTTTAAAATATAAGTTGATACATAGCACCACCGGCTTACCTGTGTAAGTTTGTAAAATGATGATGGATATGTATTGATTTTTGCATTGCGGAGCAAATATAGAGAAGTTTGTGTAACTGAATATGATTTTTTACAAGTTTTTTAAAATGCCTCACCCATCATTACTTAATTGACTATCTTAGCCCCCTAATTTTATTTTGATTCGTATGCTGCACATTACCAAGCCAATCGCGTTTATCGACCTTGAAACTACCGGCATGAACCTTGGCACAGACCGTATCGTTGAAATAGCCATTATCAAGATCTTACCTGATGGCAACAAGAGCGTGAAACGCAAACTCATTAATCCTGAAATGCCGATCTCCAAAACGTCGAGCGACCTGCATGGCATTACCAATGAGATGGTAAAAGATGCGCCCACTTTTGCACAGGTAGCGCAGGAGCTGAAGCAAATGCTGGATGGCTGCGACCTGGCGGGTTATAACTCCAACCGCTTTGATGTGCCGCTGCTGGTAGAAGAATTTTTACGCGTGGGCGTGGAATTTGATATGAAGGGGCGCAAGCTGGTAGACGTACAAAATATTTTTCATAAAATGGAGCAGCGCACCTTATCGGCTGCTTACAGGTTTTATTGCAATAAAACCCTTGATGATGCCCACTCGGCAGAAGCAGACGCCAATGCAACTTACGAAGTGCTGCTGGCGCAATTGGAGCGCTATCCAGAACTGGGAACCACCATTGAATCCATCAATAAAGTGATAGGTGAAGAATGCATTGTAGATTTTGCACGCAGGTTTGTAATGGACAATGGCGTAGAAGTTTTCAACTTTGGCAAGTACAAAGGCCAGCCTGTAGCTGATGTGCTGAAAAGAGAACCGCAGTATTACGACTGGATGATGCGGGGCGATTTTCCACAGCACACCAAACAAAAGCTGACTGAAATATTTACACGCAGTAAATTAAAAAAGGCCTGATAAAATTGGCCTGAACATCGGCAGCATTTTGTTACACTTCCGCTGTAAACGATCATTTAGCAATAATATACCCAGTTATCACATGGACAAGGTAGTGATCATACCGACATACAATGAAAAAGAAAATGTTTCAAACATCATCCATGCTGTATTTGAATTGCCCGGAGATTTTCATGTTTTGATCATTGATGACGGCTCGCCTGACGGCACTGCCGGCATTGTAAAATCATTACAGCAAAAATTTCCAGGCAAACTATTTATTGAAGAAAGAAAAGGGAAACTCGGCTTGGGCACGGCATACATTCATGGTTTTAAATGGGCGCTGAAAAACAATTACCGGTATATTTTTGAAATGGATGCCGATTTTTCCCACAACCCCAAAGACCTTTTAAGGTTGCATGAAGCCTGCGAAACCGTTGGCGCGGATGTGGCCATTGGCAGCAGGTATGTAAAAGGCGGCGGCTTTATAAACTGGCCTGCCAGCCGCATCATGATCTCAAAAGGCGGTTCGCTGTACACGCGCATCATTACCTGGATGCCGGTAAAAGACCCTACAGCCGGTTTTATCTGTTACACCTCAAAAGTGCTGGAAGCCATCAATCTTGATAACATCAGCTTTGTAGGTTATGCCTTTCAAATAGAAATGAAATATGCTGCCTGGAAACTGGGATTTAAAATAAAAGAAGTTCCCATCATTTTTCAGGATCGTACAGAAGGCCAAAGCAAAATGAACAAAGGCATTATTAAAGAAGGCATCCTGGGTGTGCTAAACCTAAGGTGGCAAAGCCTTTTTAAAAGCTACCGCAAAAAAATGAAGAACACGTGACCGCACAAAGGTTACAGTTTACGACCTTTCATTTTTAACCAATACAGATAACAATGTATAGCAGGGCAGATAAATCCAATACCAAAAAAGAATTTTGGACTTCCTTTGGCATGTACCTGAAGCCCATTCCCAATGCCGATGGCCAATCCATCAACTGGATCAATTACAAAACAGGCATCAGGCATATTTATTTCAGGATGGATGCTGATACGAAAACCTGCTCTATCGCTGTTGAAATTAAAAATCCCATTACAGAAGAGCGCATAGAGAACTATAATAAGTTTGCCGCGCTTAAAAACATCTTTAACGGCATCTGCGGCAAAGAGTGGAGCTGGATAGAAAACACGTACGATGAAGACGGCGCCGCTGTATCAAAAATCTATACAGAAAAACAAGGCGTCAACATTATGAAAAGAGAAAGCTGGCCGGGGATTATTTCTTTTTTAAAAGAAAGAATCATTAAATTAGATGAGTTTTGGTCCGTAGCGAAGGTTAACTTTGAATAAAATCTTTTTTATGCGATATGCCTTGCTATTTATATGCTTAATAACCTCTATGATGACAATGGCCCAGGAAGAAATGCTGTTATATGATGTGATACCCAACAACAAACCATCAGAAAATATTGAAAAAGGAGAAACCGATGGAAAGGGCATCTTAAGAATCAGCAATGTAACAGTTCCCACACTTACCATTTACAAACCTGCAAAACCCAACGGTACCGCGGTGATCATTTGCCCGGGCGGAGGCTACAGGATCTTAGCCGCCAGCCACGAAGGAAGCGATGTGGCAAGAGCTTTGAATGAATGGGGCATTACCGCTTTTGTTTTAAAATACCGCCTTCCCGATGATAAGACCATGCTTGACAAATCTATTGCACCGCTGCAGGATGCGCAAAGAGCCATGCAACTGGTGCGTCAAAACGCCGGCCGGTGGGGCGTGAATTCTAAAAAGACCGGCATCATGGGTTTTTCGGCAGGCGGTCATCTGGCGGCTTCGCTTTCTACAAGGTATGATGAGCCGCTGATCACCAACCACGGGAACATTTCATTAAGGCCGGCCTTTTCCGTGCTGGTATATCCCGTCATCAGTTTTACAGACAGCCTTACGCACAAAGGCAGCCGCGACAACCTGGTCGGCAAAAAGCCATCAGCATTTAAAATCAATAAATATTCAAATGAATTAAACGTGACCAAAAAAACCCCGCCGGCTTTTTTGGTACATGCAAAAAACGACAACGGCGTCAATTACATGAACAGCGAAGTATATAAAAACGCATTGCTGAAGAACAACGTTCAGGCTGCTGCCTTTTATTATGATAACGGCGGGCACGGATTTGGCATGAACAATCCCACATCCGACAAAAAATGGATGGACGAATTGAAAAAGTGGCTTATGGCACAAAAATTTCTTTAGCCTGCAAAAGTATTTTCAAAAAAACTACCAGTAATATTTTAACTACACATGCACTACACGATCCAGACTGAAAGCATACGTGTGGCAATTGCTGCACATGGCGCAGAACTTCAAAGCCTGTTTGATAAAACTACCGGCACAGAGTATATGTGGAGCGGTGATGAACAGTTCTGGGGCAAAAAATCTCCGGTACTGTTCCCCATCGTTGGCACATTAAAGAACAATACGTATTTTTTTAAAGGCAACAGTTACAACCTGCCCAGGCATGGTTTTGCGCGGGATAAAAATTTTACGCTAAAAAACCAGGCAGATAACAGCCTTTTATTTACGTTGGATAGCGATGCAGGCACTTTAGCCGTTTATCCTTTCACGTTTCAATTTTCTATACTTTATACCATCCAGGGCGCGTCGCTTTCTGTTACATATATTGTAAAGAACACAGGCACTGGCGCCATGTACTTTTCTGTGGGCGGCCATCCTGCATTTAAAGTGCCGCTGTTTGTGCATGAAAACTATGAAGACCATGCACTGGTGTTCAACAAAAAAGAAAAAGCAGGAAGGTGGCCCATTACGCCGGAAGGCCTGATCGCTGCTGAACCCATCCCCTTCTTCAACAATACTGATACGATTCATTTGAAAAAAGAATTGTTTCAAAAAGACGCGATCGTTTTCAAACACTTGGCCTCAGACAGTGTAAAATTAATATCCGCCAACAGTGGCAAAGGCATCAGGTTTGATTTTGGCGGCTTTCCATATCTCGGCATCTGGGCTGCAAAAAATGCAGATTTTATTTGCATAGAACCCTGGTGCGGCATTGCCGATGGGGAGCACAGCGATCAATTGCTGGAAAACAAAGAAGGCATAAACCGGCTTGAAGCCGGCAGCCAGTGGCAACAAACCTGGCGTGTTACCATTCTTTGACCAATGCAATAATTACTACTCCGTTTCGTTATTTTTACACGCTTGATTATGTACATCTTACGAACACTGAATGGCATTTTTTAAGAAAAAAATATCCGGTAAAGTATTTTTAGAGCAGCTTTTAAAAAATGAAGAGCAATATCCTTTGGCATCAAAGGAAGGCAGTTATAATTTTTTAAAAGCTTTTTTTGGCGCCATCCGGCCAGGCAAAGACCAGCCCGCCATTGTAGCCGAAGCCAACCTGATGAAGGCGATCGGGCTGATTGAAGAAAAACCGCTGATCGCCATCAAACTTCAGCAGGCCATCATGCAAACGATGGAAGATACATCACTTGAAGCGTCCTTTACCCAAAGCGGCATCCCGCTGAGCGGGGATTTTTGGGGCGAACTGGTGAAGCGGGTTAAACATAAAATTTTACCGGATCAGCAAAATAAAAACGATTTTCTCTACGTCATCAATTGTGTTTTTCACTATCCGAAAGATTATATATGGGTAGAAGCCGTTAAGCGCTCTACGTGGATCCACTTTTTTGAATTGCTGCAATTTCCGTTGCAGGCTACAGACAGCAGGCTGCGCAACCATTTAATGGATTCGCTGACGATCCTTTCCATCCAGGTGGCAAACAATGGGCTTCAAAAAGAAATTACAAATTATATTTCACCGGTCGCCTCGCGGCAGGAAGACCCGTTTGTAGTGCAAAGAATGCGGCTACTCGAACTTCAGCAACAAATAAGCCGCCACCCCGAAGACATTAAAAAGCAGGCCACCCTGCTTAAAATTGTGCTGCACCAGTTAGAAAACGAAATTGACTACATCAGGCAAAACCAGGACCGCAAAGGAACCAGCATTAAACAAAGCTATTCGCTGCTTATTTTGGGTACGCGCCTGAAGCGCATGCTTATTTTGCTTGATGCGCTGGATAACGATGAGAATTTTGATGTGGGTATGTTTGTAGACCTGTTCAAGATCATAATCAGGAATGAAAAAACAAAGAACAGCATCCGCGCTTTCTTTTCGCAGGCCGTGGGTTATATTGCTTACCAGATAGCCGAGCACAAAGGTGTGAAAGGCGGCAAATACATTACCTCTACGCGGCGCGATTATGCCAACATGTTGCTGAGCGCCATGGGCGGCGGAGCCATTATCTGCATCGTGGTAATCCTTAAGTTCTTTATTAGCAAATTGCATTACGCGCATTTCTGGCAGGGCTTCTGGTACAGCGTTAACTACAGCGCGGGTTTCATCAGCATTGACCAAAGCGGCAGCACACTTGCCACAAAGCAGCCGGCCTTTACGGCCAATGCCGTTGCGGTTTCGCTTGATTCTAAAAAAAATATTGGTAAGCCAGACCTGAACAACCTTGCCATAACCGTGGCAAAAGTGGTGCGCAGCCAGACAGCTTCATTTATTGGCAACCTCATTATTGTAATTCCCGGTACCTATTTCCTGGCATGGCTGTACCATATTGCTTTTGGAGAAAAATTAGCTTCCGGCAGGGCGGCGCTGCAATTGCTGCAGAACCAGCACCCGTTTCAAAGCCTGTCTTTGCTATATGCATGCAACACGGGTGTGTTTCTTTTCCTAAGTGGCATTATAGCCGGGTATGTGCAAAACAAGATCCGCTTTAGCCATATTGCCGACCGTATAGCCGACAATCCATCCTACAATATCAAAATATCTGCAAATAAAAGAACTGCATGGGCACGGTTTGTTGAGAACCATGCGGGCACTTATGCCGGTAATATTTCACTTGGCTTCTTCCTGGGCATGGCCGCGCCACTGGGTAAAATATTCGGCATCCCGTTCGACATCCGGCACATTACCATTTCATCCGGCAATATGGGCCTGGGCGTATATGGGCTGGGCCTTGAGAACATTCCGCTGAATTACCTGCTAACTGTTTTTTTTGGCGTACTGGGCATCGGATTTTTTAACTTTTTAATTAGCTTTTCTCTGGCTTTTTTTGTAGCTGTTAAGGCCCGGGGCATTAAGCTTAAACAATATCCGGAGTTTTTAGGTATTTTAGGCAGGCATTTTATGAACAGGCCTTTCTCATTTATCTTTCCGCCTAAAATAGCGGGATAGCGTTATTTTAATTGAATGAAAAACTTTCTTTGCTTTATTATATTTACTTTTTTAATAAATGAATGCCTTGCCCAGCAGTTTACCATTAGCGGAACGATAAGGTCTCAACAATCCGGCGAAACGATCATCAACGCCAATATCAGGATGGCCGGTGCACAGGCTGGCACCACCAGTAATGAGTACGGTTTTTATTCGCTTACGCTGAACGCGGGAACATATGAAATTCATTACTCATCAGTTGGCTATGAAACAGTGGTTGAACCAATAAACCTTACGGGCAATATTGTAAAAAACATTACGCTGCCGGACGAAATTGTAAACCTTGAAGCCGTAAGCGTTTCGGCCAATACCAGGGGCCGCACCATTACCAGCCCGCAAATGGGTGTGGAAAGGCTGACCATGAGCGAGATTAAAACGATCCCGATGCTTTTGGGGGAAAGAGATATTTTAAAAGCCATCCAGCTACTGCCAGGCATTAAATCTGCCGGCGATGGCAACAGCGGGTTTTATGTACGCGGCGGCTCTGCCGATCAAAACCTTATTTTGCTGGACGAAGCCAATGTGTACAACGCTTCACACCTGATGGGTTTCTTTTCTACCTTCAACCCCGATGTGGTGAAAGACATAACCGTGTACAAAGGCGGCATGCCCGCACAGTACGGCGGCCGGTTGTCATCGGTGCTGGATATTAAAATGAACGAAGGCAATAACCAGGACTTTGCCGTAAGCGGTGGCATTGGACTCATCTCTACAAAGCTCAACCTTGAAGGGCCTATCCAAAAAAGCAGATCATCTTATCTCATTTCTGGCCGAAGATCTTATGCCGATATTTTTACCGTGTTTGCCAAAAACCCGGCCATGCGTAATAACAAGCTTTATTTTTATGATCTGAATGCAAAAATGAATTACATCCTTGGCGAAAAAGACCGCCTGTACCTTTCAGGATATTTTGGCCGCGATTACCTGAAGCTTGACAACCAGTTTGGGCTTGACTGGGGCAATATTACGAGCACGCTTCGCTGGAACCATATTTTCAATAACAAGCTCTTTTCCAACACCTCATTTATCTACAGTAATTTTGATTACAATATCGGGCTTGATAACTCTAACAATAACGTAAACATTTTTTCGCGTATAGAAGACCTTAACCTTAAGCAGGAGTTTCAGTGGTATGCCGGCAGCCGGCACAACCTGCGCTTTGGTTTTAACTCTGTTTACCACAATATAAAACCGGGCGAGGTAACGGGCGGCGGCACTACAAGCTTCAACAATTTTTACTTGCAAAGCCGCTACTCGTGGGAAAACGCGGCTTTTATTACCGATACCTGGAGAGCATCGCAATGGCTGAACATCACTTTTGGCGCAAGGGCCACCACGTTTAGCATATACGGCCCGGGCGATTTTTACGAAGTAGATGCCCAGGGCGCCATAACCGATACGCTGCGCTACTCCAAAGGCGAACACGTAAAAACTTACTTTAATCTGGAGCCACGCCTGGCCCTGAGTTTTATCATTAACAACCATTCTTCCATTAAAGCTTCTTACGTTCGCAATACACAAAACCTGCACCTTATAGCTAATTCTGTCACCAGTTTTCCCACAGATAAATGGATTGCCAGCACCAATGTGATCAAACCGGAAATTTCTGACCAGTACGCCATTGGCTGGTACCAAAACCTGGGCGGCAACGAGTATGAACTTTCTACCGAAGCATATTATAAAAGCCTGGAAAACCAGATTGATTACCGCACCGGTGCAGATGTGTATACAAATGATGCCATCGAATCGCAAATACTTTTTGGCATTGGCCGGGCATATGGCTTTGAAACCATGCTGAAAAAGAAACTGGGTAAACTGACGGGCTGGCTAAGCTACACGCTATCAAAAACAGAACGTAAAATTGACGGCATTAATGACGGCGAATGGTACAATGCCAGGCAGGACAGAACGCATGACCTTGCCATTGTGGCCAACTACCAGCTTAATAAAAAATGGAACCTTTCTGCCAACTGGATCTATTATACCGGCGATGCCGTAACGTTTCCCAGCGGTAAATATGTTATAGACAACCAGATTGTTTTTTATTACACCAAAAGAAATGCTTACCGCATGCCGGCTTACCACCGGCTTGATTTAGGCGCTACTTACCAGTGGCAGGGTATTCCTATTTTTGCGCGCTGGGCTATAAAAAACAGCCGGCAGAAAAAATGGTCGAACGAGCTGGCGTTTAGCCTGTTTAATGCCTACGGCAGAGAGAATGCCTATATCATTTCCTTCAGGCAAAACGAAGAGGAGCCTTCACAAACCGAAGCCGTGCAAACATCGCTGTTCAAACTTGTTCCATCCGTATCCTATAATTTTAAATTCTGATGCTGCAAAAAAACTTCATAACGGCTTTATGGCTTACGAGCGCGTTGCTACTGTTCAGCTCCTGCGAAAAAGTGATCAATGTAGAAATAGAAAGCGTTGAAAAAAAATACGTGATAGAAGGGCAGATAACTGATAACATCAACTCGGCAAGGGTCAATCTTTCGCAAACCATTGACATTACAGATTCAAATAAATTTACCGGCATTGAAGATGCCGTGGTATCAATTTCAGAAAACGGCAGAACGCCGGTAAGGCTTATACACACCGGCGGCGGCGTGTACCGCGGTAATTTAAGAGGCACGCCGGGCAACACTTACCAGCTAACCGTAAGGGTAAACGGCCAAACATTTACATCCACTTCTGTAATGCCGCAAAAAGTACAGTTTGACACGCTTTATGTAACCGAAAGAACTTTTTTAGGAACGGTGAGAAAACTGGCCACGGTTGAATTTACCGATCCGCCGGGGCGCGGCAATGCCTATCGTTTTATTCAATACATTGACGGCAGAAAAGAGAACACGATATTTATATTGGATGATAACCTGACCGACGGCAGAAAAGTGATTTACGATATCATGATCTTTGGCGACACTGATTACACATTGATACCTGAAGATCAACTGCGTGTAGAAATGCGCTGTATTGATATGCCCACTTATCGTTTCTGGTACAGCCTCACGCAGGCCTCGCTTGGCCAAAGCCAAAGCGCATCCCCTGGCAATCCTGTCAGCAATATTGAAGGCGGCGCTATTGGCAATTTCAGCGCGCAAACGTTTGACGCCAAAAGCATCGTGGTGCAGTAGCGTTTTGAATTACGAATTATGATTGCAGGTTTACTGATTGCAAATTGCTAATTATCAAATTGTCTCATTGCCACATTATCACATTCCCCCATTCTCACATTCTCACATTCTCACATTTCCCCATTCCCACATTATCACGTTTCTATTTAGCAAAATATGACAAACATCAGCTTTTCATATGATTGTAAATACGTTAACTGCCAAAAGCCTCTATACCTTTGCTCTGTTTATCTAACGCATTGATTTTATAATTATGAACCTCTCACACATCGAACACATCGGTATTGCCGTAAAAAGCCTTGAAGAAAGTATTCCCTACTGGGAAAATGTATTTGGCCTGAAATGCTACTCCATAGAAGAAGTTGCAGAACAGAAAGTTAAAACAGCCTTCTTTAGAATTGGGCAAACAAAAATAGAATTGCTGGAAAGTACAGACCTTGACGGCCCCATTGGTAAGTTTATTGAGAAAAAAGGCGAAGGTGTACACCATATAGCATTTGCCGTGAACGGCCTTGAAAATGCGCTGGCCGAAGCGGAAGCCAAAGGGGTTCAACTGATAGATAAAACGCCGCGCAAAGGCGCTGAAGGTTTGCACATCGCGTTCCTGCATCCAAAGTCTACCTACGGCGTGCTAACGGAATTGTGCGAAAACAAAAGCAATGAACAATAACTTAATAACTATATACACATGAGTACCGAAGGCAAATTAAGAATGCTGCTCGATAAGCGCGAAGAAGCATTATTGGGCGGCGGCCAGAAAAGAATTGACTCTCAGCACGCCAAAGGAAAATATACTGCCAGAGAGAGAATTAATATGCTGCTGGATGATGGCAGCTTTGAAGAATTTGACATGTTTGTACACCACCGTTGTACAGATTTTGGTATAGACCGGGAAAGGCCTTATACCGATGGCGTGATCATTGGCAACGGTACAATTGACGGGCGACTGGTGTACGTGTACGCCTACGACTTTACCGTATTTGGCGGCTCGCTTGGAGAAATGGTATCAAAGAAAATTTGCAAGCTGCTGGATATGGCCATGAAAATGGGCGCTCCTGTACTGGGCATTAACGACTCTGGTGGCGCACGCATACAGGAAGGCGTAAAAGCCCTGGCCGGTTATACAGAAATTTTTGAAAGAAACATTCTGGCATCCGGCGTCATTCCGCAGCTCTCTGCCATTTTTGGCCCATGCGCCGGCGGCGCGGTGTATAGCCCTGCGCTTACTGATTTCATCATTATGTCGAAAACAAACAGCTACATGTTTTTAACCGGGCCAAAGGTTGTAAAAACAGTAACCAATGAAGATGTGACTGATGAACAGCTTGGTGGCGCTATGGTACACGCTTCAAAAAGCGGTGTGGCTCATTTTGTATCAGAAAACGAAGATGAAGGCATCATGCTTTTAAGAAAGCTTTTAAGCTATCTGCCTCAGAATAATCTGGAAGATCCCCCTTACGTTCCTACAGAAGATGCAATAGACAGGGCTGAAGAAATGCTGAATTCCATCATACCTGACAGTCCTAATAAGCCTTATGATATAAAAGATGTAATACACGCCATAACTGATGACAAAGAATTTTTAGAGGTTGCAAGAAATTATGCCGCCAATATTGTTACGGGTTTTGCCAGGTTCGATGGTATTTCAGTAGGCATTGTAGCCAACCAGCCTAATTACCTTGCCGGCGTGCTCGACATCAATGCGTCCCGCAAGGCCGCGCGCTTTGTACGTTTTTGCGATGCGTTCAACATACCCATACTTACACTGGTTGATGTACCTGGATTTTTACCCGGCACAGCCCAGGAGTATGGCGGCATTATTATTCATGGTGCAAAACTGCTGTACGCCTATGGCGCGGCCACTGTTCCCAAAGTAACCGTGATCCTTCGCAAATCTTATGGCGGCGCTTACTGCGTAATGAGCTCAAAACAATTGCGCGGCGACATCAACTACGCATGGCCTACTGCCGAAATTGCCGTGATGGGCGCCAAAGGAGCTACCGAAATTCTTTATGGTAAAAAATTACTGAAGATAGAGAACGAGGAAGAAAAACAGGCTGCCGCCGTGAAGTTTGAACAGGAATATGAAGACAGGTTCAGCAACCCGTTTGATGCCGCCTCTCATGGTTATATTGATGACGTGATCGTTCCGCACACCACGCGTGCAAGGGTGATCAGGGCATTCCAGTCGCTGGCCACTAAAAAAGAAGTTGTGATCCCGAAAAAGCATGGCAACATTCCTCTTTAAAAATTTACTGCAATGAAATTTTTCTTTAGCAAAAAATCTAAACCAAAGGAAACAGAAGAACCTGTAAAAATTGAGGCCGACGTCGGAGAAAGTGAAGAAATTGCTGCCGTGATCGGTCTTGCCCTGCGGTTGTACTCTTACAGATATATGGAACAGGAAGAAACGCTGGCTGCCATACAAAAAGCCATCAAGCCATACAGTCCCTGGAACTCGAAGATCTACAACATGAAGCAATTGCCGTATCACCGTTCACCAGCCCGGCGCATTAAATAAAATAATTGTAAAAATCCAATACAATGAAAAAGTACAAACTCAAAATAAAGGATAAAGAATACCAGGTTGACATCGTAGGCATAGAAGATGCATCAGCCACCATCAGGGTGAATGGTGAAGTGTATGAAGTGGAAATTGACCGCGAAATCAAATCCACCAAAACGCCCAAACTGGTTCGTACAGCTTCTTCCCCATCAACAGAGGTAGAAGCCTCTACAGCCAAAACAGCAAAACCCGATGCCGTTCAAAAATCCCAGAACATTAAATCGCCCCTGCCGGGAAAGATCCTTGACATATTTGTGAAACCAGGCGATGCCGTTAAAGTAGGTCAAACCGTTATCTGCCTCGAGGCCATGAAAATGGAAAACAACATCAACGCCGATAAAGATGGCGTGGTACAATCTATCATGGTGCAAAAAAACGATACGGTGCTGGAAGGCGATATCCTGATCGCATTGAACTAAACAGATCTGAACATATTTCCGGATGCCTTCCACGCTTCTGGCATCCCATTAACGATACACCTGCCTGTCCCGTTCATGGCATCCATTCACCCGTTTAAAGCAAACCAGTGCCGGGCATTGGTTTAAAAAAAATTTATGGATACGATTACTATTTTCTGGGTTGCATTTGTTGCACTGTTCGTCATTGTGTTTACCGTAGACATGTATGCCACCAGCCACATGCACGGTAAAATGAGCGTGAGGACCGCCCTGCGCTGGACAGGCCTCTGGATCAGCATTGCACTTCTATTTGGCGCTGCCATTTTCTTTTTCTTTCCGCAAAACCCCGACAGTGATGTACGAACCGCATCAGTAATGATGTTTAAGTTTGTCTCGGGCTATCTTACAGAGTATTCGCTGAGTATTGATAACCTGTTCGTGTTCATCATGATCTTTTCATTGATGGCGGTGCATGAAAACAATCAGCCAAAGCTTTTAAAATTGGGCATTCTGTTGTCAATTGTTCTGCGCGTATTGTTCATTCTGCTGGGCATGGAACTGGTAGAGCGCTTTCACTGGATCATTTATGTGTTCGGCGCCATCCTTGTGTGGACGGCTTATAAAATGGCTTTCACAGGCGGTGATGATCATGTCAATCCGAAAGACAATTTCCTGTACAAAACAGCTTCGCGGTTATTTCCCGTAGACCCCAATCCTGATACGCCTACTTTTTTTAACAGGATCAATGGCAAGCTGCATATTACCAACGTGCTGCTCGTGTTTCTCGTAATCGGCTCTACTGATGTGTTGTTTGCTGTAGATTCCATTCCTGCTATTATCGGGGTAATTAAAGAGGGCACCGCACGTGTGCTAACGGCGCAGGAAGAAGATTTTATTGCCATCACCTCTAACGTATTTGCCGTAATGGGCCTGGTATCGTTGTTCTTTGCCCTCAAAGGCATCATGGGCATGTTCAGGTTTTTAAAACATGGTGTAAGCTTTATTTTATTCTTTATAGGCGCAAAAATGTTGCTGGGCGCCATACCGGCTGTAGAGCATTTCTTCTCTTCACATAGCTGGGTATCGCTGGCAGTGATCGTTTCAACGCTGGCCTTATCAGTAATATTATCTATTGCCATTGCCGAGAAAAAAGAAATAGAAACGCTGAAAGAAGAAGTGGAAGATTTGAAATACGAAGTTGCCGACCTTGAAGATGACGGCATCAAAAACAAAAGTGTAGTAAAAAATTAAAAAATATATAATAGTATGGATTTTGAAAAACTGTTGCCCGTATTGTACAGCATTACCTGGCAACATATGGTAATGATCGGGGTTGGACTTTTATTGATCTTTCTGGCCATAAAAAAAGAATACGAGCCTACCCTGCTGCTACCCATGGGCTTTGGTGCAATTCTGGTGAACATACCTTTAAGCGCTGCTATCACCCAAATAGACCCTGAAACAGGAAAAGCTGTTGAAGGCGCGCTGGATACGCTTTACAATATGGGTATAGCTAACGAGTTGTTTCCACTGCTTATATTCATTGCCATCGGGGCGATGATTGATTTTTCGCCACTATTTAAAAACCCGTTCCTGCTGTTGTTTGGCGCGGCCGCGCAGTTTGGTATCTTCTTTACTATGGCGGCAGCCACCACTATGGGTTTTGACCTAAGAGAAGCAGCTTCCATCGGTATCATTGGCGCTGCCGACGGGCCCACATCTATTTTTGTATCCAACAAGTTTGCACCCGATTTACTGGGGCCCATATCCGTGGCCGCCTATTCTTATATGGCGCTGGTGCCCATTATCATTCCACCAATCGTGCGCATGCTTACCACTAAAAAAGAAAGAAAAATACACATGTCTGCCGTATCAAAAAGTGTATCAAAACCGGCGCTCATTATTTTCCCCATCGTTGTTACCATTATTGCCGGCCTTATTGCGCCCGCATCATTACCGCTGATAGGCTTCTTAATGTTTGGCAACCTTATCAGGGAATGCGGTGTGCTGAACAAGCTTTCATTAAGCGCGCAAAACGAACTGGCAAGCCTGGTTACACTGGTATTGGGTATAAGCATTGCCAGTACCATGACGGCGGAAAGATTTGTGAACACGAGTACCCTTATGATCATTGGCCTGGGGCTGATCGCATTTATATTTGATATTTTTGGCGGTGTAATGTTTGCCAAACTGCTCAATGTGTTTTTGCCAAAAAGTAAAAAGATCAACCCGATGGTAGGCGCCTGCGGTATCTCTGCCTTTCCTATGGCAGCGCGCGTGGTGCATACCATGGGGCAGAAAGAAGACCCGACCAATTATCTGCTAATGCACGCGGTTAGCGCCAACGTGGGCGGCCAGATCGGATCTGTGGTGGCCGGTGGTTTGATACTGGCGCTGGTGCCTTTATTTGGATAGCGCCCGGTATGAAAGAAGAATGAATTTTTTAACTTTACACAAAAAGAACACTGAGATGAACGAAAATACAAATGCAGCTTTGGAAATAATGGCAATAGGCATGATTAGCATTATTGTGGTGATGGCCATATTTTACGGCATGATCATTTTGATTGATAAGCTGTTTCCACCTAAAGAGTCGAAAGAGTAAGGATACTTTACAGAAAGCTTATTGGCCTGAGGCAGGTTTTATAACTGTCATTAAATCTGGCTGAGAAACACTAAATGCGCCTGTTTCATAAAATGTATTCGCCATTTGCAGTGCGTTAAATTTTGAGGATTTGGTACAATAAAGCGTGTACCAAAGCGGCATTGAACGGTTATTACCCAATATTGTTACTCCGTATTGTTCTGCCAGTTTTTTTAATCTGGTGAAATCATTGTTCGCTTTAAGTGCTACATAAAAGAGGTTCGTCAGACCCAGCTCCCCACCTCTCTCCGATTTAAAAAAAGGCGCTTCATAAATAATAGAAGCATTGACAGTCTCAGACAATTTTTTATGCTCCAGGTTATCTGCACCTTCAACGATTTTCCATTTCAGGTTGGCTGGGGCTGTGATGCCTTCCAAATATTGAATATCGGATAAAATATATTCCTTACCTGACTGATCAGCAGTAAGGCCATTTTTTATCAGTGATGCATTTATCGACTCTTCATCATCTGCTTTATAAAGAATGAACATCTTTCTAAAATTCTTTTCAAGGGATATTTGTACACCGTTGTACCAGTAGTAGCCATCTTGTAACTTTGGCACCGCGTTTTGCTGACCTTCTTCGTATGCCAGGGTGCTGTCAACGCCATTAGTTTTTGAGCAGGCAGGCAATAACAACAATAAGCTTATTATTGTAAAAAGTCCCGGATGTGTTAAGTACTTTTTCATGTGTTTGAAGTTATATGCTGAGTAAAGTTATATCTGTTTTTACTCCCAAATGTTACTGAATAAATGTAAAAACAAAATTACAAAATTGTTATACAATATTTGATAAGAATTTCTAATCCATAAACTAAAATTGGTTAATACTTCTTTTGTAGGTCATACGCTATAAAAAAGTAATTATAGCCTTTGTAAAATTGTCCGCAAAATTCATGCTTATCAAACGGCTGACAGTTCTTCAAAAATAATGACATAGTGGATATGCACATATCAGCTGAGGAAAAATAATCATAAATTTCTTCCGGCGTAGTTCCAAACCATTTTTTGCTTGCTAAAGTGAATTCAAATAAAACTATTGGCTTGTACCTTTGAATTAGTTGAGTACCCCCTAAGAGAACCTGCATTTCAGCTCCTTCAACATCTATTTTTATCATATCTATCCGGTTTTTTAACCCTACTTCTATATCCAAGGTAGTAACCGGAACTATTATGTTTTCTTTATCGTAATTATCACTTTTAAAATCTCGCTCTTTAAATCCACTTATAGCAGGTCTACTCCTGAACAGTGTAAAGTCGGCTTTTCCAACCTTGTCAGAAACCGCTTTGTTATGTATGGTAACTTTATTTTTGTACTGTTTACAAAGCCTTTCTGCCAGGTAAGGAATAGGTTCAAATGCAAGATGTTTTCCAAATGGAGCAGCCTTAAGAATCCGACTTAAAATATAGCCTTTGTGCGCACCCACGTCAATACAGTTACTATCCTTCTTCAAGCACCTGTCAATAACTTTAAATGTTTCAAAATCATATTTGTCAATAGGAGGAACCAGTATCCTTTCGGATAATTCGTATACTTTATAAGCTCCCTGCTTTATGACAGAAATAAGAAACGGTGGAATATTTTCCTTATTCATTAATGGCATATCTCAATGATCTATTGATAATAGTTTAAATTTCACGATAGATGAAATTATCGGTAATAAATAGTGTAGTGCAGTTAATTAGTCATAGTTAATCCAGAGCCCGCATTTATTGTGAATGGAGAGCTTATAATAACATAATTAGTTCCTGCGAGCGTTAGAACTGAATTATTGGTTATGGTTACGTTCTGTGATGTAATAATACAGCCAGAAATATTTGCATTTGAAGAAACAGTTTGATTACTAAAGTCTATGGGATTACATCCACTTGCTGCTGTTATTGCGGCAAATGTATTTACTAAACCATAGCCCATTTCATTATGCCATGTCCCATTGTTTCTGCCAGGCTGATTTGTATAATAATACCCTCCAGTTTTTTGTGCAGATTGTTCTATAAGATCAGCAACCTGCTTTTGTGTTAAATTGGAATTAACAGATAATATTAGAGCCGCAGTAGCTGATACATGTGGTGCCGCAGCAGAGGTTCCGTTGAAATTCACTATATAACCGCCACCAAGATATGTAGTCGGCACTGCAACACCTGGTGCCATGACGTCCAGAGCAGTTCCATAATTGCTTCCCCAATTCGTTTCTCCATCACATGTGTATGGGTCTTTTCTTACTCCATTACAATATGTAATTGCACCCACCGCTAAAATATCTGGATGGGAATTCGCAGGATAACTAACTGCTGACCAATTTCCATTTCCTGCGGAAAAAACTACAACACATCCGAGTCCGCTTCTTCCATACGTTAATGCATTTGAAATGCCTTGGTCTATATAAGAAGAGTAAAAATCTCCGCCAGACCAAGAATTATTAATAACTGAAGCGCCATTCTGCCACGCAAAATTAAATGCATCAGCATATCTTTGAGCCCGATCAACAGACATTGTCCCATAAACTACGCTAATAGACATTATGGGGCTTGCACTTGCAATTCCTGCTACCAATGAATTATTGTTGGACAGCGCGCCCATAATTCCTGCAACCGCAGTTCCATGACTACCACGTGTTATACTTGGGGAGGTCCCAGTTTCGGAATCATAACTTTGATAGTAAATATTCAAATCTGAATGTGACAACTCAACACCGTCGTCAATCACAGCAATAATAACATCATTTGCCCCTTGAGTTATAGAACGGGCGGCGCAATACTTAATATCAACACCTACAGTTCCACCATATTGGCCCGTATTGTCTAAGTTCCATTGATAGCTAAAGAAAGGATCGTCAACACATGCCGGTTTTATAACTGCCATTAAGTCCGGTTGAGAAACTTCAAAATTTCCTGTTTCGTAAAAATAATTGGCCATTTCCAATGCGTTTCCTGTAGATATCTTCGAACATGAGAGCGTATACCAAAGAGGCATATATTTGTTATTACCAAGGATCGATACATTGGTCTTTGCAGCAAGTTCATTTAATTTGATGATATCTCCTTCATTTCTTAATGCTACGTAAAACAAGTTAGACAAACCTAGATCTTCTCCCTTTTGTGTTTTAAAGAATGGCGCTTCATAAATTATTGAGGTATCAATTTGCTCGTACAGTTGTCTTTCATTTAAGACATCATCAGTTTCAATTATTTTCCATTTTAGGCTTTTAACAGTCCTGTTTTCGCCAACAAACTGTATATTCTTAGACAATTCGTATGCTTTACTTGAATTATCTATTAACAATCCATTCTTAGCAAATGAAGCATTTATAGACAATTCATTATTAGCATCAAATAGTATGAATCTTTTTCTTAAATTTTTTATCAATGGAATTTTGGTGCCATTATACCAATAATAATCGTCAGAAACCGATTGAACAGTACGTTGTTTCGTTCCTGAAGAATCGTTTGAGGTATCTAAGAAGTCATTTGTTTTTGAACATCCTGATAGTAGAATAATAATACAGAAAATTAATGAAACGACCCGATAGCGCTTTAAATATTGTTTCATCTTACTTTTTTTAAGGTTATAACATTTTAAATCACTCTTTTGAGGCACTTATATTAGAAATATACCAGAATGGTTGAAGTAATTTTTCCTTATGCCTGCCTGCAAGCCTATTTCCTTTTCAATTCATCTACTTCTGCTTGCAAATCTTGTACAGCCTTTATCAGCACAGGAATTAATCCAATATAATTGATAAGTTTTTTCCCTTCAGAATCTGTAAGAACAACCTCAGGCATTATTTTTTCAACTTCTTGGGCAATCAAGCCTAATTCAGGAGAATGTTTATTATCATTAATAAAGTTATACGATACAGGTCTCAACTTATTTACCGTACCTAGCCCGTTTTGAAGTGGTTTTACATTTGTTTTTGCCCTTGCATCTGAATAGTTATAAACATTAGCAACCTGTATGCTATTAAATACTGAACTTTCAGAATCATAAAAGACGATCTGGTTTAGTGTGCCGGCAATTCGTGGTGCAGCGGCGCCTAAGCAAATTTTCATATGAGTATTGTATCCGCTGCCAACGAATGAATAATAATGTCCCCATGCTGAAATATGGGTATTATAGTTACCTACTGGCTCTACATTTCCAAAAGTAAGGCGACCATCTGATCTATACTTCAGTTGAGCAAGAGAACAAAATGAAAACAAAAATGTAACGGCGAAAAGAAAAATACGCTTTTTCATGACATTCTAATTTATAGGTTTAAAAAATATAACTTTCGAAAGTAAGTAAAATCCTTATGCACATAAAGGGCATATGGTATTCTTCAACCAACAATAACAGCTATTTATAACGTGGCAATTATTACAGTTCGATGGAAGTAAATTTCATACGCTTATCAGGCTACGCTAAATTAGTTTTGTATAAAAAAAATAGTGTTCTATGAGTTACCAATTATGGTACGCTTATTTTGAAAAAACTATACTTTAGTATAAAAACAGGGTTAAAGAAAACACTTGGCTACGCTATAATTTCATATGATTGGTCGCAAAGCTTATAACTTCTACCATATTACTTACACCCAGCTTTTTGAATAATTTGCTTTTATGAAATTTAATGGCAGCTTCAGTCAGATTTAATTTGAGACAAATTTCTTTATTGGTCAACCCCTGTGCAGAGAGCATGATGATTTCTTTTTCGCGCGTTGTTACAAAGAAATGCTTTTCAGGTTTCCATTCATCCCTGTCAAAATCATACCTATACTTCGTTAATGACCGGCTGTTTATTATTTCCACATTTCCGGTACTCCTTTCTGAAGCCATGGAAACATTTCCCATAGCAAGCCAAATGCTGCCGATCTCATCTAACAAAATTGGCGTTATTTTATGGCTGACAAGTATTTGGCCGCTTTTGTGCAGCAGGTGAAAATTGCAGGTTACGGAATGATGGAGCTTTTCTTCATGTGAAAGATTATTAAAAAAACGAAAACCGGCAGTATGAACTTTTGCCAGCATGTGCACTTCCGTCATAGGCAGGTTGTTGATAAAAAAATCAAATCCCTGTCGCTTTACATAATCTGCTTTTTGGCCACATAAAAAAAGAGGATGATCCGACAGGTACAAAAACTCATTTTTGAAATAGTCAAAAATATAAACGCTCTGGCAACTTAGCCTTGCAATAGCTTTTGCAGCCGCAACATAAGGTTGGGTTAGCTGGTAATCTCTTTCGCTTTTAGTAAGCTTCATAAAACTCACGTTAGCAAAAGTGTCTTTTGTAATGTTAGCTGGCATAACTAAAATTAGGAGTATAAAAGTACTTAAAAAAAGCACACGCATCTTTCAGGATTTTAATCGTTTCACTAAAAATATCAATTTCTAATTCCATGCAACGTATGAGCAGGCAATACAAAGTCAACGCTATTTTGTAACTTGCTAAACTATGGATCTGATTCAGGAACTGAACGATAAACCTTCGCGTAAAAAACTTTTATACCCTGTAAATGCCGAGCTTTCGGATTATTTGAAACGGCAGGGCCGTGAAGTACATTTGCCCGTTTCGCACAAAGACCTGCTGCGCTTTACCTGGTCTATACCCATAAAAGATGAATTTGGCAACCATACCCTTTGGGAAAAGGCCATTTATGATATGCGCGACTGGGAGTTTTTAAAAGAAGGGCTTGTAAAAATCTACGCCATATTGAAAACCGAAGGAGACATGAGCTTTGCAGACCAGCTTGATGTGGCCCGCATTGACTATTGCGCTTTTGGCAACTCGCTTCCCTTCCGTATCCGCATCATCAATAAGTTCAACAGCAACTTTGATCATTATTACATGAAGATCAACGACGCTTCCAGGATTTACGGCCTCGAGCTGGAACACATCCTCTCCCCTAACCGCATTACTTTTTATACAGACGGTGGCACGCTGGTGGAAGAGCATATTCCCGGCATAGCCGGAGATGTTTTTTTATCGCAATACCTGGAGCGGGAAGAAACGAATAAAACCAGGCTGGCAAAAGAATTTGTAAAGTTCAACGAACGCTGCTTTGTACGCCTGCTGGGCGATATGCGCGCGTATAACTTTGTGATAGTGGCCACACCCGATATTGAATGTTACCAGTACCGCATCCGCGCAATAGATTTTGACCAGCAATGCTACGAAGGGAGGCGCAACCTTTACTTTCCGCAGTTTTTTAAAGAAAATAATATGTACGTGCTAAACGTGCTAAACCAGCTCAACAGAGAATCGGTAGAGCAATACCGTGCAGAAGAGCGCTCTACAATGGCTTTTCGTGTGGCAGTCAGCCGCTTCAGACTGATGGAATTACTGAACATCATGTCTCGTGATACTATTTCGCCGGAAGCCAAGCGCGACTTGTTGCGCCAGCAACTGAACGAGTATCATAAAACCGAATCGTTCAACCGCTGCAAAACAATGGGGCAGATTTTGAAGCTGCATTTAAAGAGTATGTTACGCTCCAATTTATTGCTGATACAAGAAAAAACCCGCAGCCTTAAAAATGCAGTAATCGTTTAAATCAACAAAACATACGACCATGCAACAAATTAAAAAAGAAGACATCCGGCAGGAGGTTTTTGACCTTTACGATGATTACGCGCACAACCGTGTTGATCGCCGCGAGTTTGTAAAAAAACTTTCTCTATATGCCGTAGGCGGCCTTACTGTAACATCGCTAATGAGTTTTTTAATGCCGGACTATAAAGGAACGCTTCAGATCCATTCAGACGATCCCCGAATCAGTTCAGAATATATTACGTACCCTTCGCCAAAAGGCGCAGGAACAATGAAAGCTCTGCTGTGCAAACCTGTGAATACAAAAGCAAAATTAGGAGCGGTAGTGGTGGTGCATGAAAACCGCGGCCTGAACCCATATATAGAAGATGTGGCCAGAAGAACAGCGCTTGCCGGATTTATTTCCATAGCGCCGGATGCGCTCACGCCGCTGGGCGGTTACCCCGGCAACGATGATGAGGGCCGTGCAATGCAGGCGAAACGTGACCGCAACGAAATGCTGGAAGATTTTATAGCCGCGCACAATTTTATTAAAAAGCACAAAAGCAGTAATGGCAAAGTGGGCGTAACCGGTTTTTGCTTTGGAGGCTGGATTGCCAATATGATGGCCGTTCGCATTCCGGAATTGTATGCTTCAGTTCCGTTTTACGGCGGCCAGCCTCCTGTTGAAGAAGTGAAAAATATCAAAGCGCCGCTGCTCATACATTACGCCTCGTTGGATACAAGGGTGAATGAAGGATGGCCCGCTTACGAAGCCGCGCTGAAAGAGCATAAAAAAGAATACACGATGTATATGTATGAAAATGCCAACCACGGTTTTCATAACGATACCACACCGCGCTATGACAAAGCCGCTGCCGAACTTGTCTGGAAACGTACGGTAGATTTTTTTAAGGAAAAACTGAAATAGCATAATGGTAATAGCATTTAAGATGCAGTACCATCTTAACTGAATATATCCGAGGATAAGTACCTGTCGCCACGATCGCAAATAATACACACGATGGTACCGCTTTGCAAACGCGCGGCCAGCTCAACAGCGGCATGCACGGCTCCCCCGCTGCTCATGCCGCAAAAAATACCTTCTTCTTTTGCCAGGCGTTTGGTCATTTCGCGTGCCTGCTGCTCGCTTACTTCTATAAACGCATCCACCCGCGTGCGGTCAAATATTTTTGGCAGGTAAGCCTCGGGCCATTTACGAATGCCGGGGATGCGCGCGCCTTCAGCCGGCTGGCAGCCTATCACCTGCACCTGCGCGTTTTGCTCTTTCAAATATTTTGAAACGCCCATAATGGTACCGGTGGTGCCCATAGCCGAAACAAAATGCGTGATGCTGCCATTGGTATCCTTCCATATTTCCGGGCCGGTGGTTTCATAATGTATTTTAGGATTGTCCGGGTTGGCAAACTGGTTCAGCATCAGGCAATCGCCCTGTTGCAGCCGCTCGCTGGCATAGTCAATAGCGCCTTCCATGCCTTTGTCTGCGGGCGTTAAAGTGACTTTAGCGCCAAAGGCCTGCATGCTCAGCACGCGCTCACGTGTGGAGCCATCCGGCATCACCAGTTCTATTTGTATGCCAAACAAACCGGCAATGAGCGCCAGCGCAATGCCCGTGTTGCCGCTGGTGGGTTCTACCAAAGTCATTCCGGGTTTCAGCTCACCCCTGTCCAGCGCGCCTTTGATCATGCTGTATGCTGCGCGATCTTTTACGCTTCCTCCCGGGTTATCGCCTTCCAGCTTGCAATAGATATTTACATTGTTTCCGGCTCCAATTCGTTGAAGCTTCACGATCGGCGTATTTCCCACCAGTTCTAAAATACCATTCATTCGTTTGTTTTGCTGATTTTTTTGAAAGAAGCAAATTTAGAGAAAACTAAACAAGGCGGTGAATGAAATCACAGCTCCCACATCGTAAGCGTTATCTTTCTGCACCAGGCAAAGAAGTTGATGCGCATTTTAATTTCGGCAATAATTAATACATTTGAAATACAGTATGGAAACCTACGGTAAAATATTATTGATCGCGATGCCGGCATTCTTAGTGCTGGTGCTGTTTGAAAAATGGTATGCCTGGAAAAAAGGGAACGACAATGTGCGCACCAACGATATGATCAGCAGCCTGCTGAGCGGTGTAACCAATGTAACAAAAGATGTGCTGGGGCTAAGCGTTGCCATTTACGGTTATGGCTGGATGGTAAGCAACTGGGCGCTATACCACATTGAAGCCACATGGCTTACTTACCTGGTGGCTTTTATCGTACTTGATTTTGCGGGCTATTGCGTGCACCGCATCCAGCATGAATACAATGTTTTCTGGAACAGCCACCTCATCCATCACAGCAGCGAAGAGTTTAACCTGGCCTGCGCTTTAAGGCAAAGCATTTCTTCTTTTATAAAAATATTTGCCATTTTTTTATTGCCTGCCGCTTTGCTGGGCGTTCCTGAAAAAGTGATTGCCGTAGTGGCTCCGCTGCACCTGTTTGCCCAGTTTTGGTACCATACCATTCACATCAATAAAATGGGCTGGCTGGAAAAGATCATCGTAACGCCTTCGCACCACAGGGTGCACCATGCCATTAACCCCGAATATCTTGACAAGAACTATTCGCAGATCTTTATCATCTGGGACAAATTGTTTGGCACGTTCCAGGAAGAACTGCCCGGTACGCCGCCCGTGTATGGCATTACAAGGCCGGTACAAACCTGGAACCCGGTCAAGATCAACTTTCAGCATTTATGGCTTTTGATAAAAGATGCCTGGCACACCAAAAGCTGGAAAGACAAACTGCGCATCTGGCTGATGCCAACGGGCTGGCGGCCTGCAGACGTGGCTGAAAAATTCCCGGTGTATAAATTTGATGATGTTTATAACATTAAAAAGTACGACACTCCCCTTTTTCCTTTACTCAAAACCTGGCTTTGGTTTCAACTGATCGTGCTGTTGTTGTTCATCAGCTATTTGTTTGGCAACATTGCCGCTATTGGCGCCCCGGGCATTTACTTCTACGGGTTCTTCATTTTTACTTATGTGTATGCTTTAAGTGAGCTGATGGATCAAAATGCTTATGCCTGGAGTTGGGAGCTGCTGAAAGCCGTAACCGCGCTGGGCATTTTGTTTTACAGCAATGACTGGTTTTTGCTGAACCATATTTCACCGCTGATCAAATATTTTATTGCTGCCTATATCATTTTTTCAGTGATCGTTACTTTTTACTTTAGCCGGCAAAATGTTCATAAACAAATTAATATTGCATGAGCCCTTTTTATAAGCTAACCTGTATTGTTGTGATTTTATTGGCGCCTGTTGTTTTAAAAGCACAGCCAAATTTTACCATTGAGGCAGGGCCTGAATACCGCAATGAAGATTTCAGGTGGTCTATTGCCGGCAACAAGCAGGGAACCAATCCCAATATTTTATCAGAGCTTATTTTTAAACCCATCAACGCCGCCGGCTTTTATGTAAAAGGGCAATACAATGTGGTTGAAAATTTTTCAGTAGCCGTTCATTACAATAAATTATGGACTTATAAAGGATCGGTTACTGATTTTGATTATGATGGTGATAACAGAACCAATCCCGTAACAGAGCTTTACCTGCAAAGCAATGAAGGCGGAATGAGAACGGCCGGCCTGGATTTCAATTACAGGGTTTACAACCGCCCCGGCTTCAGGGTTCTGGCAGGCGCCGGGCTGAGCTTAACCAAAGAATTGTTTTATTTAACTGATGATCTTGACCCGATGCTGAGAAGCACATACGAAGCAATCTGGAACGGGCCCGGCCTGCATTTGAAAGGATTTTACAACAAGGGGCTTTTTAATGCCGGTGCCAGATTAAAATACAGTTATCTGTTTTATAATGCCACAGCCAACTGGAATCTGGTAGAAACTTTTCAGCATCCTGTAAGCTTTACACATAAGGCAACCGCCAATGGCTTTGATGGCAGCTTAACCGCCGGCGTGCAGGCATCGCGTTCAATTGGCATCAACCTGCACGGGTTGTTCTCTTTTTGGAAAACCGGGTATGGTATTGATAAATTATACGAAACCAGTGGCGTGGTTTATGAAGCAAGGCTGAATGACGCCATTAAAAAAAGTTTTGGCTTGCGGCTTACCGGCACTTTTGCTTTTTAAAGCGGCCCTGCTTTTTTCTTTTTACCCTCCCAGGGAATGAATGCGCCCAAAGTACCCCTAAAACGCTTCCAGCGGCTTTCCCTTTCTACAATTGATTTAAAATGCCCTGCATAGTAAGCACTTGCCGCATCAATAGCAGGGTCAAGGTGACTCAGCCTGCGCAGTGTATCCACCATAAACGGCAAATGATAAATGTCAGTGGCAAACCTGCGGCGCGTAAAGCCTTTCAGCATGGAAGACTGGAAAGGATCGGTAACGAGCGCGAGGGTTTTAAAGCCCTGCTTTTTTGCAATCTTGTAAGAATAAAAAATATTTTCAGTGCTGTGCTCCGCAATGGTATCGTAAAAAATATGGGTGGCCGGTATGCCAAGCTGTTGCGCGTACAAGCCCATAATTTTAGACTCGTAGTAAGGTGTGTACACGGCACCGCCTGAAAAGATAATATTCCTGATGATTCCTTTAGAATACAAATGGTGCGCCCATAGCACACGGCCCTTCATTACGGTGTCCCATTTTTTGCCATCATAACCAATACCAGGCACAATACCGGCATCAAAGCTGCAACCGTTTTGCAGCACCTGCTCATACAACTTTGTGGGGCGCTTACGATACGATACACAGGCCGAATGCATCAGCATCACCAATACAAGGCAGCAGGCTATAACAGGCAAAACTTTTCTCTTACTGAATGCCATAACGATGCCTGTATCGTTCAAATAACTGGGTTTGCTTATTGTTCAGATCAATTTTTCTGCCCTGTATAAAAGCATCGGTAACCATGCTGGTTTTTATATCAAACAGGTCGCCTGTGGATATAATGATATTTGCATCCTTTCCTGCTTCAAGTGTGCCGGTGGTGGTTTTATCATCGCTAATGGTTTTACGCTTCTGCTGGTCTTTTCCCCTGTCAATGGTGGCATTGGTAAATGCAAAATAACCCGTGCGCGGATCAGCAACACCGTTTACAGGAAATGTAACCTGGGCATGGCTTATAAAAAAGCAGTTCAGCAGCAGTAGCAGGAAAGCCGTTTTCAATATTCTCATTTTGTTGATTCTTTGGCTGAAAATATTAAAAAATATTGGATGCTGCCCATGAAAAGTGATGGATGGTAAAACTACTGTATGTATTGGCAGTGGTTGCAGAAGTAATGATTACCGTTTAGAAAAAATACCCGATGTACAACCGGATTTTATGTACCTTCACTCTCAATCATGAAGTATGTACCAAAATACTGTATCATAAACTGCGATGGGAAAGTTTTGATCAGGACAGAAGATCGCTCATTAAAGCTTGTGAATGTTGATGAAAAAGACCTGCTGAACCAAAAAGATGTTTGCTATTTTAATTCTGCCGATGCTGCGGAAAATTACATTTGGAAATATGGCTACCTTGAGATTGATCCTACACTGAGGCCGTTTCAGCTTTGATCTAAATTCTGAATTTAAGTTTTATAAAAACAAAAGGCAGCATTAACGCTACCTTTTTGTTGACCCATAAGGATTCGAACCTTAACAGACAGAACCAAAATCTGTAGTGCTACCGTTACACCATGGGTCAGTACCACCTTCCTTTCGGTTTTGGGTGGGCAAAAATAAGTATTTCGCCCTATCCAAGCAAATGGTTTTTAAATTTATTTTATACCTGTTACAGCCAAGCTGAGAAAAATCATATCGCACGCACTGCTTTCTTAAACCTTAAAGGTTAAATTTGCACATACCCGATTTATTATCAAATTAAAACATACATTTCATGAAAGTAACAGTTGTAGGCGCAGGAGCAGTGGGCGCCAGTTGTGCAGAATACATTGCTATCAAAAATTTTTGCTCCGAGATTGTTCTGGTTGACATTAAAGAAGGATTTGCCGAAGGCAAGGCGATGGACCTGATGCAAACAGCTTCTCTGAACGGTTTTGACACAAAAATTACCGGCACTACCGGCGATTATTCCAAAACCGCTGGTTCGCAGGTTGCCGTGATCACTTCCGGTATCCCACGCAAGCCCGGTATGACGCGCGAAGAGTTGATCGGTATTAATGCCGGCATTGTAAAAGACGTTACGGCCAACCTGGTAAAACATTCCCCTGATGTGATCATTATTGTGGTGAGCAACCCGATGGATACCATGGCCTACCTGGTTCATAAAACTTCCGGCCTGCCAAAAGAACGCATTATAGGTATGGGTGGCGCTTTGGACAGCGCCCGCTTTAAATACAGGCTGGCAGAAGCCATGGAATGCCCCATTTCTGACGTAGACGGTATGGTGATTGCTGCCCACAGCGATACCGGCATGCTGCCATTAATGACCAAAGCCACACGCAACGGCGTACCTGCCACAGCCTTCCTGAGCGAAGAACAGCAAAGCAGCGTAACAGAAGCCACAAAAGTAGGCGGCGCCACACTTACAAAACTGCTGGGCACCTCTGCATGGTATGCTCCCGGCGCAGCGGTTTCAGTAATTGTACACTCTATCGCATGCGATCAAAAGAAAATGATCCCCTGCTCTGTAATGCTGGATGGTGAATATGGTGAAACCGACATCTGCCTGGGTGTTCCCTGCATCATTGGTAAAAATGGTATTGAAAAAATTGTGGACATAGAACTTACACAGGAAGAAAAAGAAAAATTTGCCACAGCAGCAAAAGCTGTAAGAGAGGTTAACGGCGATCTGAAAGATCTGTAACCTATAATTTTTTATAAGAATTAAATTTTCCGGGGCTATGCCCCGGTTTTTTTTAGTGGATGGGCTTATTTTGCAAACTATTTAAAACGCCAAAAACAAATATCATATGCGCCTGATCATTTTAGGTTTATTACTATTCACCTCAATAAGCACGTTTTCCCAAACAAAGCTGAAGCCCGGTTTTGATGCCAGGGAATACATCGCGCTGTTTTCGTTAGCACGCGGCCGCATTGCCTTTAGCGATAGCGTGCATCAAGAGGAAGGCCTTACTTATAAGCAGGTTTACCGCTCACCAGAGGTGGGTTTAAAAAACCGGTGGACTTTTTTCAGGCGCAGTGATGGTGTGGGTATTATTGATATCCGCGGCACGGTTGCCGATCAGGCAAGCTGGCTGGCTAATTTTTACGCGGCCATGATACCGGCCAAAGGCACGCTGCATTTAACCGACTCCACTTTTTTTCATTACAAATTTGCTAATGACACCAACGCTGCCGTGCACGCGGGCTGGGCAGTGGCGCTGGGGTTTATGGCCGGCGATATGGTACAGAAAATAAAAGAAAGCCATGCCGGCGGCATGAAGGAATTATTGATCTTTGGGCACAGCCAGGGTGGCGCCATTGCTTTTCTTACCACCTCTTACCTGCTGCACCTGCAACAGGATGGGCAGTTGCCAAAAGACCTCTGGTTGAAAACCTATTGCAGCGCCGGCCCCAAGCCCGGCAACATGAATTATGCTTACGACTACGATTTTATGACAAGAGGCGGCTGGGCTTTTAATGTTGTAAACGCTGCCGACTGGGTGCCTGAATCGCCTTACACGGTGCAAACATTGCAGGATATGCATGAGATTAACCCATTAGTGCACACGGATAAGCTACTAAAAAAACAAAACCTTCTGGTGAGACTGGTAGGCAACAATGCTTTCAAAAAATTTAGCAATGGGCCACGCAAGTTGCAAAAAAGATATACCCGCCTGTTTGGTAACACGCTTTACAATTATGCCATTCAAAAAGCCATCCCGCAATACCAAAAGCCTGAGTACTTTCAGTCTTCCAATTATATGCGGGCCGGAGTACCAATTGTTTTAATGCCGGATGAAGGTTATCATCAGCAATTCAGATTTGATGAAAACAAAAAAGACTATTTTGTTCATCATCACTTTTCAGCTTACCTGTATCTGATCAGTAAATATTATTTCAATGAATAAATTTTTATAATCACAGTATCAGCATTATTTGCATGCATTTCCCCGAAATCGTTTTAGTATTTACACCGAATTTAAACAAAATGCTATAGTATATTTGAAACAAATCACTTAAAAATTGCGCAATGAAAAATGGATTACTCTTACTACTGCTTATTGCATACGTATCGCTATCAGCCCAAAACAATAACTGGCAAAATCTTTTTAACGGTAAAGACCTGAAAGGCTGGAAACAGCTTAATGGTAATGCAAAATATGAAGTAAAGAACGGGGCTATTGTTGGCACTACGGTTTTTGGAGAGCCTAACTCGTTTTTGGTAACAGAAAAAGATTACGGCGATTTTATACTGGAAGTGGATTTTTTGGTAGATAGTACCATGAACTCCGGCATCCAGTTTAGAAGCCTTAGCCTGCCAGAATACCGCAACGGCCGTGTGCATGGCTACCAGTTTGAGATTGACCCTTCACCACGGGGATGGAGCGGCGGCATTTACGATGAAGCGCGACGTGACTGGCTATATACCGGAGACTTGAACCCATCTGCTAAAAACTCTTTTAAACAGGGCAAGTGGAACCGTGCCAGAGTAGAATGCATTGGCAACTCCATTCGCACCTGGCTGAATGGTGTGCCTGTGGCGCACGTGATAGATGATGTAACTTCAAAAGGTTTTATTGCATTGCAGGTGCATGCCATCAACAATAAAAAAGATGAAGGCAGGCAGATCAGCTGGAAAAATGTTCGCATACAAACACAAAACATTAAACCTTCACCGCTACAGGGAGTTTTTATCGTAAACCTTATTCCAAATTATTTATCTGATGCAGAAAAAAAGAATGGTGTTTCATTTTTATTTGACGGAAAAGACGTTTCGCAATGGCGCGGTGTAAACAAAGATGCTTTCCCGTCTAAAGGCTGGCAGGTTTCTGATGGCGCATTAACCGTGAAGGCAGCGGGCGGTGGCGGAGATATTGTATCTAAAAAAGAATACGGCGCATTCATTCTTCAGTTTGATTTTAAAATTACGGATGGTGCTAACAGCGGGGTAAAATATTTTGTAACCGAAGACAACAACAAGGCGCTGGGCCTTGAATATCAGATATTGGATGATGCAAAACATCCCGATGCAAAGCAGGGCGTTGTAGGCAACCGCACGCTGGCTTCGCTTTATGATCTCATCCCTCCCAAACCGGAAAAAAGAGCACGCAGGCCAATAGGACAATGGAACCGTGGTATGGTCATCGTATATCCTGACAATCGTGTGGAACACTGGTTGAACGGCTGGAAATTGCTGGACTATCAGCGGGACGCGCCTTACTACAATGCCTTAGTGGCACGCAGCAAATTTGCAGAAGTAAAAAACTTCGGGTTGAACCCCAAAGGCCCTATTTTATTGCAGGACCATGGTGATGAAGTTTCTTTCAGAAGCATCAAAATAGTTGAACTGAAATAATACCGCAGCGCGTGCCTTAGCCGCGCTTTTTCCACCAGATAATAAAACCCGTAATGGGCAATGAGCAGGCTATGAGGCTGACGATTGAGTAAACAATAATGCTCCACAGCCCCATGATCTCGCCCGTGTGCAATGGCTTTGCAATGGCGCGAAACTGGTCATGCAGCTCAAGGCTGCTATAAGCCTTTACCTCGCGGATGGAACCTGTTGGCGCGAACGTAATTTTTTCCGGAACAGTAAACCCGGCAAAGTGATTGTGGTTCATTTTGGTAAACTCGTAGGCAGCAGATTGCGCATTAGGCAACTGAATCTGCTGAATGCCTTTAAAGGGATACACAGAATCTGCCCTGGCCAGCATTTGCGCCACAGTAATTTTTTGCTGCAGCGTGTCAGACTGCTTTTCTTTTTCCAGCGTGCCCAGCATTTTTGAGAAAGAAGCGGCCAGTTGTTCTTTAACCGATTCAGAAGCTTCCGTAGTCACAACCGGTTCGCCGCCCAGCCCCACAATGATCACGTTCTTCATCCACTGGTAAGAAACATACAAGCCCGTAACGCCAATGAAGAATAACAAAAGCAAACTGTAAAAGCCCAGCACATTATGCAGGTCATAGTTAAGGCGGTAAAATTTGGCTTTCCATTTTATTAAAAATGCATTGCGCCAGTATTTTAATTTTTTAGGCAGCCACAGCACAAAGCCTGAGATAAGCATGAAAAGGAAAATGACAACAGCCGCACCGTTGATCTGCTTGCCTGTTTCTCCCAGCAGCAAATACCGGTGAAACTCCAGCATGAATGCAAAAAAAGCATCAGGCTTGTTGTTTTTAACACCTACGGGACACGCGGTGTAAGGATCGTAATACACGGATATGCCTGCCGCTTCACGCGCACGGGAAGACACGAGCACGGTTCGCCGTTCATCATAATGTATTTCCACCGACGTGGCATTACCATAATTTTTGTTGAAGTGAGCCAGCAGGGAATCAACAGGCTGCCTTACGGCGCCTGCTTTTTCCACGCGCAGCAGTTTGCGGTTAACAAGATCGCTTACCTGATGCTTATAGGCATAAATGGCTCCTGACAGCGAAACGGCAATAACGATGATAGCTGATAAAAGTCCGAGCCACAAATGCGACACGGACATTATATATTTAAACCATGATTCGTTTTTGCGTTTGCTGCGCAGCAGCGTTCGCCTTTTTACTTTTTGCTTATTTCCTCGGTTTTCCAATACCGTATTTTTCAACCAGTGTAAGATATTGTTCATACTGCTGCGGCGTCATCAGCTCCTGAAAAGCGCTTTTACGATTTACATCCAGTTCTTCGTAATATTTCTGGTACACATCAGGCTTGCCGTGATAGTTATCGTGGTTGGCGCGCAGCGTAGTGTAAAAGGCTTCATTGGCCAGGTCAAACTTAGAGGCCTGTGTGCTGTCTAAAGCCAGTTCTGTTTTTATCAGTTCCATATTGTGCTTTTCACGGCCCTTGCGCTCAATAGCAATTTCACGCTCATAAATGGCGTACTGTGCCGGATCAACAATCTTTTTAATTTCAGCATCCAATTCAGCCATAATTTGTTTAGATGCTTCTTCGGCTTTGGCTTTGTCTTCTTTTAAAGACTCGTAAGTTTCTTTAGATTTCTTACCATAGCTTTCCGTAAGCTCATCAAACTTTGCAGCCGTAGTGGCATCCAGTTTCATGGAATCCTTAATCAGCGCGTAATTGATACGGCCACCTTTACGGCCGCCTTTTTGCTGTTCGCCTTTACAACCAATAGCTAATACAAATAAAGCAAGCCCGAAAAAGGTTAAAATTGCGTTTGTTGTTTTCATTTTCTTATGTTTAAAAATTTAAAAAAAGCTGAAGGCAGCGTTCACTACCTTCAGTAAGATGTTTGCTTAAAATTTATAATGAAATACGATTGAAAAATTTCTCGGATCAATCTGGTTGATAAAGCCCCCGCGGAAGTAAGAGTTAAAGCCCAGCTCATCAGTAATGTTGTTCAGCAATAAGCGCGTAGTGAACTTTTTATAAGTATAACCCAACTGCGCGTTCAGCGTGGTGTAAGCCGGCATGTCAAAAGGCTTCTCTCCTCCCATGTTTCCATGCCCGTCTGGCGACAGGCTGTACTCATTTACAGGGCGTTTGTCTACATAATACGCGCCCACGCCAATGGTTAAGCCATTCAACGCTTTTCTAAAAGCATAGTTCACCCATCCGTTGGCTGTGTGCCGCGGTGCGTTCATGGGTGCAGAACCCTCAACATAAGAAGGGCTGTTATGGTATTGTGCATCCAGGTATGCATAGCCGATCATTACCTGCATGTTTTCAAGCACACGGCCGTTCAGTTCGGTTTCAAAACCCCTACGCTTCAGGTCACCGGCTTTAAATACATAGCCGGTAGTCTGGTTTGTGCCTGGAATATATTCTGTGTTGGAAAGGTTGCGGGTAATGATGTCAAAAAATGTAAAGTTGAAACGAAGCCTGTTATCCAGCCAGTCAGATTTAATACCCACTTCAATTTGCTCGGTGGTAGACGGGCCAACTTCTTCACCCGTGCTTAACCGGTTGCTGGCAGAGCGTACGCTGGTGCTGGTGGTGTAAGAGCCAAACACATTCACGTTCCTGATGGGCGTTAGCATTAAGCCCACGCTTGGGTTCCACGCAAAGCGCGCCGGCTCCGAAATGGTGTTAGCCGTTTTGTTCAGAATGCTTGTATACCTTAAACCCAGTATGGCTTTTACAAAGCGGTTGAAGGTGACCACATCCTGCGCCATAAGGCCGTAAGTGCTGTAATAGCCCAGCACAGGAGCCGCTGCTGTAAAATTAATGGCCTTGCTGATTGTATTGGGAATGGCTTTGTACACATCAATCGTATCAATGATCACACTACCCATACTTGTTGTGGTAGCATCTGCAATACGATAATCAAACCCGGCCTGGAAAGTATGATTGATCTGCCCTGTTTTTACATTCTCTCCCACAAGGTCAAACTGGAAAACAGAATTTTTATCATCTCTCAGGCTTCTTGAAAGCGTGCGCCTTCTTAGGTTTTGCGTGTTTCTTACAACCGTGGTAGCTGAGGAATTGATGGCATCCAGGTCATAATTGGATTTAATATAAGCGCCGCGGATGTAGAATTTGTCTGAAAGCTTTCTTTTTACATTGGCAGAAAATGTAGAGATGGCCAGGTCGTTGATCTCGTTCTTAAAGCCCAGGAACTGATCTCTGGGAATTTCATATAAAGAATCAACTGAAATAGGGCCTAAATTTACCGCGCTGTTTACAGGTGTGCGTTTGTCGTTCAGGTAATCCAGTTCTAAAGTAATGGTGGTTTTGTCGTTGGGCCTCCACTCAAGTGAAGGGTTGATATATACTCTTGTAGAATTAATAATGGGCCTGTAGTTATCGGCTCTTTCAAAAGCGCCGTTCAATCTTACAGCTACAGTATTTTTCTTATCTAAAACCGTTTGCACATCAAAGGTTGGACGAATCAGCCCCCAGCTACCGATCCTTAAAGAAGCCTCAGCAGCATTTTTAAACTGCGGGGTTTTGGTTACCACGTTGATCACGCCGCCGGCATTACCCAAGTCTGTAATAACGCCCTGCGTGATGGCTGCAGAACCTTTGATCACCTGGATGGACTCAACGCCCTGCATATCTGTAACACCTGATGCTGTTTGAAACTGCGATTCGATACGTACACCGTTTTTCAGCACCGGTGTACCGCGGAAGCCGCGCATTGACATGCTTTCGCGCACGCCGCCATACGATCCAAACAGTGTTACGCCCGGCACGTTTCTGGCGGCGTCGGTGATGGTTAAGGCACCCTGTTGCTCAATTACTTTGTTTGAAATTACTGAAATGCTCTGAATCTGGTCGGTAGGTTTCAAGGGCATGCGGGTAATGGTTTCCAATCCTTTTGGCTGACCATAACGCCTTCCAAAAACCTCTACTTCATCAAGCTGTATATTGTCTGCAACCAGGGTTACGTGCAGTCTTTTGGCTTCATGCTCTGTTATAATAACAGGTAGAACATGCGACTTGTATCCTACGCTGGTAAAAATAATATTCTGTCTGCCAACGGGTATATTTTCTAATAAAAAATCCCCTCTTTCATTTGTACACGTTGAAATAAAGAAACCCGGAATATTTACAGTAACATTTGGTAAAGCATGCCCATCTACATCTTGAACTTTCCCTTTCACAGCACCTTTCTGCGCGAAGGAGATAAAAGAAATGAGTAATAAAAACATTAATACATAAACCTTCTTTGTCATACTCTATTTTGATTTTATAATTCGGGCAAAGGTATCAGTGCGGCTATCCATAGTTGTTACGAATTCCGGAAATAATTGTGGCAGATGTTTTTATAAGCGGCCAGCATGGCATTGTACTGCCATAAACTAAATAAAAAACCCGGCGCACTGCCGGGTGAATCATTATCATTAGCTTTTTTTTAAGCCGTTATATGATGTGCTTTATTTCATAACAGTCAATTCATATTGAACCAATCCTGTAGCACATGCAGGTTCGGCCCAGCCTGGCTGGCCTGTTGTTTCAAACACCCCGCAGGGGCCAATAAAATCTGTGGCCTGTACAACCAGCTTATCAGATGATAAAGAAATAATAGCGTATTCTAATTTTCTACCTAACGGCAACACAACTGTAATCTTTTTACTGTCTGCGCTTAAAACCCAGTTAGCAGAAGCATTGCCGGCAGGGCAGTCAGCACATTCTTTAAGAACAAACGCGCCGTCTTTTTTAAAACTCCAGATCCCGGAAGATGGATTGGTTCGTATGCTATGATCATAGCCTTGTTCCAATATCTGAAATGTATTCATCTTCCATTGTTGCGTGAGCAACTCAGTTGTTTTTTGAAATGCTGTTTCAGAACTTTTGACAGCCGGTTCTTTTTTACAGGCCACAAAAGTTATAAGCAGCAGAAAGAGCACATAATATTTCATAACGCTGTTTTAGTTTCAATCAAAATTAATTGTAATCTCATTTGATCCGCAAAAAAATCCCCGGCTCCATTAAAACCGGGGATTGTATTTTTAAAGATAATAGCTAATCAGTCATTACGCTGTAACCTTTCCTTTCGACTTTGCGATCACTTCTTCTGCGATATTGTTAGGCGCAGGGCTGTAATGGCTGAACTCCATGGTGCTTGATGCACGGCCCGAAGTTAATGAACGCAGTTGTGTAACGTAGCCAAACATTTCGCTTAGCGGAACTTTGGATTTGATTACCTGCGCGCCTGCCCTTGTATCCATACCTTCCATCATACCACGGCGCCTGTTCAGGTCTCCGGTTACATCACCCATGTATTGGTCGGGCGTGATCACTTCTACTTTCATGATTGGCTCAAGCAAAATGGGTTTGGCTTTTCTTGCCGCTTCGCGGAAGCCTTGCTTGGCACACATTTCAAAACTCATCGAGTCAGAGTCAACCGGGTGGAAGCTACCGTCAAATACACGGATCTTCATATTGTCAACAGGATAGTTGGCCAAAACGCCGCTTGTCATGCTTGTTTCAAAACCTTTTTGAATAGCTGGTACAAACTCACGCGGAATAGATCCACCAAAAATATCATTCACGAACTGGAAGTTTTTGTCAGGATTTTCTGCTTTCCACTCTTCGTCAACGGGGCCAATGGAGAATTGTATGTCAGCGAATTTACCACGGCCACCGGTTTGTTTTTTCAGTGTTTCACGGTGCTCAACAGTTGCATTAAAGGCTTCTTTGTAAGCCACCTGCGGAGCGCCCTGGTTCACTTCTACCTTAAATTCGCGCCTCATTCGATCAACAATGATCTCAAGGTGTAATTCACCCATACCACTTAAAATGGTCTGGCCTGTATCTTCATCCGTTTTTACGCGGAGTGTAGGATCTTCTTCTACCAACTTGGAAATGGCCATACCCATTTTGTCTACGTCGGCCTGTGTTTTTGGCTCAACAGCAATAGAGATCACAGGCTCGGGAATGAACATGTTCTCTAAAGTGATGGGATGGTTTTCATCGCAAAGCGTATCACCCGTTTTGATCTCTTTAAAACCAACAGCCGCGCCAATGTCGCCTGCTTCAATAAAATCAATTGGGTTTTGTTTGTTGGCAAACATTTTCATGATACGGCTGATGCGCTCTTTCTTTCCGCTTCTTACGTTCAGCACATAAGAGCCGGCATCTAGGCGGCCGCTGTAACAACGGAAGAACGCCAGGCGGCCCACAAACGGGTCAGTTATAATTTTAAACGCCAGTGCTGCAAAAGGCTCTTTTGCATCGGGCTTGCGAACCAGTTTTTTTTCAGGATCGTTGGGGTCTGTACCTTCAATGGCATCAATATCCACCGGTGAAGGCAGGTAGCGGCAAACGGCATCCAGCGCTTTTTGCACACCTTTATTTTTGAATGATGAGCCGCACATCATTGGTACGATGCTCATTTCAATGGTTGATTTGCGGATGGCAACATGAATTTCATCTTCAGTAATGCTGTCCGGATCGTCAAAGAATTTTTCCATCAACACATCATCGGATTCTGCAACGGCTTCTACCAACTGCGCCCTCCATTCTTTTGCCTCATCCAGCATATCAGCGGGTATTTCAATCTCATCGTAGGTCATGCCTTCTGTTTCTGTGTGCCAGATGATGCCTTTCATGGTGATCAGGTCAATCACACCTTTGAAGCTGTCTTCAGCGCCAATGGGTAATTGCAGGGGAACAGCTTTAGAGCCCAGCATTTCACGAACCTGTTTTACCACGTTCAGGAAATCGGCGCCCTGGCGGTCCATTTTATTTACAAAGCCAATGCGTGGCACTTTGTAACGGTTGGCCTGGCGCCATACGGTTTCAGACTGCGGCTCCACACCATCAACTGCTGAAAACAGCGCGATGAGGCCGTCGAGCACGCGCATGGAGCGTTCAACTTCTACCGTAAAATCCACGTGGCCGGGAGTATCAATAATATTAAAGGAATAAGATTGCGTTTTGCCGGGAATGGGGCTGCCCTTTGCTGTGGGAAAGTTCCATTTACAACTAACCGCAGCGGAGGTAATCGTAATTCCGCGCTCTCTTTCCTGATCCATATAGTCGGTAGTTGCTGCGCCGTCGTGCACTTCACCCGTCCTGTGGATCATGCCGGTATAGCGTAAAATACGCTCCGTAGTGGTGGTTTTACCGGCATCAATGTGGGCGGCAATACCAAAGTTTCTTTGAAATTTTAAATCTGCCATTGTTATTCCTTGTTGAATTTAAACGAATTGAAATTTTAAAACCATCTGCTTATCAATAAATTACGTATCGTTCGATACCCTGCAACACACAGGTGTGGTTTTTAAGGCTGCAAAGGTAGGGAAAAATCTGTTTTTTGAGATGTTCTTAGCGGATGGGTTAGAATATTTTATTACACATAATAAATAATAATAAATAGATATGATTTTAGATTGTCATTTTAACACAGGTAATGCGATTAGTGTTTGAAGTTCAAAATAAATAACGCAACAATTATTATATCATTTCAATTAGCTTGCACCATTTATGAAAAAAGCATTTCTTCAATTACACATTGCTGTGTTGCTGGCAGGCTTTACAGGTGTGCTGGGCAAGCTGATTACCATGAACGAGGGAATGCTGGTGTGGTACCGTATGCTGATCACCGCTGCTACTCTATGGGTACTGATGCTGCTGACTAAAAAAATACAAAAAATTCCGGCCAGGGATGCGCTGAAAATTTCTGCTATTGGCTTCATGGCCGCTTTGCACTGGGTTTTCTTTTTTGCTTCCATCAAATATTCCAACGTATCTGTGGGACTGGTATGCCTGAGCTTGGTGGGCTTTTTCTCAGCCATACTGGAACCGCTCATCAACCGCGTAAAAATAAATGTTACCGAGCTGATCTTCGGGCTGCTCTCCGTTTTTGGCATTTACCTCATTTTCCATTTTGACACGCAGTACAAACTGGGCATCACGCTGGGCATTATTTCATCATTCTTTGCGGCGCTGTTTCCCATCCTGCTTAAAATTTCTATGAACCGGATCAACATGCAAACGGTTCTCACTTGGGAAATGACGGGTGGCTTTCTGGCGCTTACAGCCATCATGCCGCTATACCTTTATTTTTTCCCGGTTGACAGCCTGCTGCCTTCAATGAGTGACTTTTTGTGGCTGCTGGTGCTGGCATGGCTGTGTTCTGTAGTGGCCTTTCAGTTTTCGCTGAACGCGCTTAAAAAACTTTCGGCATTTACCGTCAGCCTGTCGTATAACATGGAGCCGCTGTACGGCATCATTATGGCATTTGTAATTTTTAAAGAAAATAAAACGCTCAACTATGGATTTTACCTAGGCCTAACCATGGTGTGCCTCACACTTATTTTACACATGTTTTTATTGAAGAGAAAAAACCTTACGGTAAGAAGCAATTAGCCTGTTATTTTCCATTCTTTCCATCAACAATTTTTTTTGCAGCAATACTGGCATTTGCATACTTTTGTGTACTAAGTACACATTATGAAACGAATTACATTGTTTGCTATAGCCATTGTGGCGCTCTTATCGTGCAGAAAAGATCCCGTTGCCGAAACGCCACAACCTGTTGATCCGCCTGTTACACAAGTGGAGCAGACGGGCCTTGCCACCACAAGCATTCATTTTCCAGGCGCTGATTCAACATTTACCATCAGTTTTGACCCGGCAAAAGGAAACGCGGCGCTTGCCGGGTTTTCAGGAGATGTTTACGCGCATATTGGCGCCATAACCAATTTGAGCAGCGGCCTGACAGACTGGAAGTACACGAAGGCCGCATGGGATGTGAATGATCCGGCCGCAAAAATGGTAAGGCAATCGAACGGTAAATATATTTTAACCATTAAGCCCCGCAGCTTTTTGAACGTTCCTGCCGGTGAAACCATTTTGAAACTGGCGATGGTTTTTCGCAATGCCAATGGCTCCATTGTTGGCCGTAATAATGATGGCTCCGATATCTTCATTCCACTTTACAACAACAGTTCTCTAAACGTCCGGCTTGTTGAACCGGAAATGCATCCCACTTTTGACCCCAAACCGGCCTTGGCGCTTACAACGGTGGGACAGGAAATTACGGTTACCGGCGTTGCCTCTCAAAAAGCCAACCTAAGCCTTATGCTTAACGGAACTCCCTTTGCTACTGCTGCCAACAGCACGCAGGTTACGGGTAAAGCCAAGATCACTGCCGGTGGCTTACAAACAATTAAAGTGATTGCGAATAACACCGTAGAAAACACTATTAGTTTTTTAACCGGCGGCGCTGCAGTAATTGAAGCCCTGCCGGCTGGCGCAAAGCCCGGTGTAACTTTTATCAACAGCGGCACTTCGGCCATTTTTGCCTTATATGCCCCGGGCAAGCAGTTTGTAAATGTGATTGGCGATTTTAATAACTGGACTGCCGACCGCTTTATGAAAAAAACGCCAGACGGCAACATCTGGTGGATTCAAATTGACCAGTTAAACCCAAACACAGAATACGCGTATCAATACCTGGTGGATGGCGTGTTGAAAATTGCCGATCCTTACAGCGAAAAGGTTTTAGACCCTGATAACGATCAATACATAAAATTGTCTGCCAATAACTGGGATTTTGGCAATTACCCCTCAGGGAAAACAACAGGTATCGTGAGCATGATGAAGGCAAATACTACTGTATATAATTGGCGCTACAATGCTTTTACAAGGCCCGCAAAATCTGACCTTGTGATCTATGAGCTTCACCTGCGCGATTTTCTTGCTGCCAACAATTTTAAAACGCTTACCGACACGATCAATTACCTGGCAAGGCTTGGCGTGAATGCCGTGGAGCTGATGCCCGTTAACGAATTTGAAGGCAATTCAAGCTGGGGATACAATCCATCATTTTACTTTGCGCCAGATAAATTTTATGGCAGCAAGGCAGACCTGCAACGCTTTATTGATGAATGCCATGGTAAAGGCATTGCCGTGATTTTAGACATGGTGCTCAATCATTCGTTTGGCCAAAACCCCATGGTACAGCTTTACTTTGACGGAACAAAACCCGTGAACAGTCCCTGGTTCAATGCCACCCCTACCCACCCTTTCAACGTGGGTTATGATTTTAACCACGAAAGCCCGCATACACGGCAGTTTGTAAAAGACGTGATCAGATTCTGGATGCAGGAGTATAAAGTGGATGGTTTTCGCTTTGATCTTTCCAAAGGATTTACGCAAACCAATTCAGGCTCGAACGTAGATGCATGGAGCAAAAAAGATGACAGCAGGATCAACATCTGGAAAGATTATAACAATTATATCAAACAGATAGACGCCAATAATTTTTACGTGATCCTTGAACATTTTGCTGAAGATGCAGAAGAACAAATTCTTGCATCTGAAGGCATGATGCTGTGGAACAACCTCAACCATTCTTTTAACGAAGCCTCCATGGGATGGCTGAAAGACAACAATAACAATTACGGCCAGTCGGATTTTAAAAGGGGCATTTACACACAGCATGGCTTTTCTTCAGCAGACTACCTGGTATCGTATATGGAAAGCCACGATGAAGAAAGAATGATGTTTAAAAACATTTCTTATGGAAATACATCGGGCAGCTATAACATTAAAGACCTTGCTACGGCCTTAAAGCGGCAGGAAATGAGCGCCGCGTTTTTATTTGCTATGCCCGGGCCTAAAATGCTGTGGCAATTTGGCGAGCTGGGATATGAAATATCAATAGATCAAAACGGCCGTACGGGTGAAAAGCCCTTACTATGGCAATACAATGCACAGCCGGCAAGGGTTGCACTACGAAATGCTTTTGCAAAATTCATCAATCTGAAAAAGAAAAATCCTGTTTACAGAACTACCAATCTTACATATGATTTCTTAGGCGCTGTAAAATATATTAAACTTACACAAGGCGCTACTACCGTGGTTGTGGTGGGTAATTTTGACGTGATAAGCCAGCAGGCAAACATTAATTTTGGTACGGGCGGCAACTGGTACAAGGTAATGGAAAACAACCAGGAGATGAACCTTACAGGCACTGCATACACAAAAACCCTGCAGCCGGGCGAGTATCAAATTTATTCCACAACAATTCTTGCAGAATAGTTTTCTTGTGCAAATATTAAATTGTTTATTTTCGGTAAAACACATTTCTGACATGAAAACCTTAGCAAGAATTACAGCCATACTCGCCGGCATCATTGCGCTGATCGCGTTCATTCCACTGCTCGGCTGGATGTATTGGCTGATCATACCGCTGGCCGTGATCGCATTGATCTTTTCCTATCTCGGGCATTCAAGAGGCGGTAAGATCGTAGCTGTTATCGTCATCATCATTGGCATCATCAGGCTATCCCTCGGTGGCGGCTTTATTTAAAAGCACCTCTTTTTCGTCACCGGCAATGCCTGCGCAATTTTATTTTCTAAAAAAAATCATCCAACCTTAATGAAAAAAAGTATTTTTTTATTCAGTCTTGTGCTGTTCGGTTTTTTAGCACCTGCACAAAAAGGCAACAGCAATCATTCCCTGCTATGGAAGATATCCGGTAAAGATCTAAAAACGCCTTCTTACCTGTTTGGCACCATTCACATGATATGCCCTGATCAATATTTTTGGACAGACACCATGAAAAGCGCGTTCAGCAATACCAAAGCCCTGTACCTGGAACTGCCTATGGCTGATGACGATTTTCAACAGCAGATGCTGCAGCACCTTATGCTTACAGACGGGCGAGAGCTGAAAGATTTTTTTAAGGAAAGCCAGTACAATAAACTGGACCTGTTTTTTAAAGACAGCCTGAATATGCCCCTGGCCATGCTGCAAAAAATGAAGCCGTTCGGCATGATGTCTTTAATTTATTTAAAACATATAGACTGCAATGGCCAACTGCCCATTGCATATGAAGAGCGCTTGTTGAATTTTGCAAAAGAACAGAATATGCCGGTGAAAGGCCTTGAAACCATAAAAGACCAGATGGACATTTTTGACCGCATGCCTAATGATTCCATTGCTAAGATGGTGATGTCATCAATTGAGGATATGGCCAAAAACCGCGATGCTTTTAATGAAATGATGAAAGCCTACCGTCAACAAAACATTGACAAACTTCATGATCTAACTGTCAATGCTCCTGATTTTGCCTCAAAGTTAGATGAGATGCTTTACCAGCGCAATGCAAAATGGATACCACGTATGATTGCGGCCGCACAGGAACAACCTACATTTTTCGGCGTTGGCGCCGGGCATTTACCAGGCGGCAAAGGCCTGATTCAACTTTTGCGCAATCAGGGTTATACGGTAACTCCGGTAAAATAGTTACTCGCCGCGGTGTGGGTCTTCGCTATAATCAGTTGCCGGCGGCGTTCTGTACTGGTTTTGTTGTTGCGATTCTTTATGTTGATTTTGCAGTTCAATTCCTATTTTGTTGGCAGCGGTAAACGAGGTTACCATGTTGTTGAGCATATCTCCTGCCGCGCTTGGCGAGTTCGGCAATAAGATCAGGTTGGATTTGTTGGTGGTTCCAATCGCCTGTAAGGTATCGTAGTGCTGGGTTACCACAATCAGCGCTGATGCTTCCTGTGAGTTGATGCCCACTTTGTTCAATACATTCACAGACTCTTCCAATCCTCTTGCGATCTCGCGGCGCTGGTCTGCAATACCCTGCCCCTGCAGTCGTTTGCTTTCTGCCTCGGCTTTTGCTTTTTCCACAATGAGGATGCGTTGCGCATCACCCTGGTATTGCGCAGCCACTTTATCTCTTTCTGCAGCGTTGATGCGGTTCATCGCGTGCTTCACCTGCTCATCAGGATCAATATCTGTAACCAGTGTTTTAATAATATCATAACCATACTCATTCATCGCTTCCTGCAGTTCAGATTTTACTGCTATGGCAATGTCGTCTTTCTTTTCAAATACATCATCAAGCCTCAGCTTGGGCACTTCGGCACGTACCACGTCAAATACATACGATGTGATCTGCGAGTAGGGATTATCAAGTTTATAAAAAGCTTCAAACACTTTTTCTTTTATCACCACGTATTGCACCGATACTTTGATCTTTACAAACACATCATCTTTTGTTTTGGTTTCCACCATCACATCCAGTTGCTGAATTTTTAATGAAAGTCGGCCCGCAATAGTATCAATAAATGGTATTTTAACCTGGAAGCCCGCGCCTCTTACGCCCTGGAATTTTCCAAGCCTTTCCACAATAACCGAGCTTTGCTGTTTAACAATAAAAAAGGCACCCATCAGGGCTAATAAAAGAATACCAAGCAGGATGTAGGTAATTAAATTTCCGGCGAACATAACATGAGTTTAAAATGAAAAAATAAAAGTAGTCAGATATGGTAAAAATACGGTTCTTATCACACAATCTATAACGCATAGCGCATAAAAAAGTTGGTATTGGCGATAAACATTTACAATTAACAATTAACATTTCCATGAACCATCAACCACCGCAAAAAACCATATCTTTAAAACAAACCTTTAATTTGGGCAAATTAAACATAACAGGAAAGGAATTACGATCCATAGGCTATCCGCAGGGCCCGGTCATTAGCGTGGCCATGAACACCATGCACCAGCATTACAAGCACATGCCCAAAAAGGAGGCATTGGATCTTTTAATAAAAATTTTAAATGCACCTGAAAACTACCTGGAAGATGAAGTGCTGGGAAAGATAGCTGAAAAACTTGCGCCTAAAACGCCCGATCCTGCAGAGCAGGAACTTTCACTGAACCAGAGCGGCATCCCGTTCAATATTTTTGGGCGCGAGCATATTGATGAAGGCGCGATGCAACAGATGTACACGGCAGCAAAACTGCCCATTGCCGTAGCCGGCGCATTAATGCCCGATGCGCACCAGGGCTATGGCTTGCCAATTGGTGGCGTGCTGGCTACTGAAAACGCCGTGATCCCTTACGGCGTGGGCGTAGATATTGGCTGCCGCATGTGCCTAAGCATTTACGATATTGATCCCAAAGAACTGGCAACGCGTGAAGATGATTTTGTTCGCGCGATCAACGAAGCCACGCTCTTTGGCAGCGGCGCACAGTTTGCTTCAGCCACAGATCATGAAGTGATGGAGCACGAGGCTTTTCAGCAACTGCCGCTGCTGCGCGGCTTGCATGGCCGGGCATGGAAGCAACTGGGCACCAGTGGCAGCGGTAATCACTTTGTGGAGTTTGGTATTGTTGAAATTGCAGAAAGAGATGAGGTGCTGCATGTAGAACCCGGCTCTTACGTAGGGCTGCTCTCCCACTCCGGCAGCCGCGCATTAGGCGCAAACATTGCCAATCATTATACAAAACTTGCTATTGACAAACGCCGCCTGCCGCAGGAAGCTATAAACCTTGCCTGGCTTGGCCTTGATGAAGCAGAAGGCCAGGAGTATTGGCTGGCCATGAACCTTGCCGGCGATTATGCATCTGCCTGTCACCACGTGATACATGAAAAAATTGCAGGGCAACTGGGCCGCCAGCCACTCAGGATGGTGGAGAACCATCACAATTTTGCGTGGAAGGAAATGTATGAAGGCAAAGAAGTGATCGTGCACCGCAAGGGCGCCACGCCTGCAGGTAAAAATGTGCTGGGCATCATTCCCGGCAGTATGACGGCGCCGGGCTTTATTGTAAAAGGGCGTGGGCTGGAAGCATCTGTCAACTCAGCCTCGCACGGCGCAGGCAGGCAAATGAGCCGCAGCAAGGCGCTTGAAAAAATTACCCAAAAGGCATTGAAAGAAGAACTGGAAAGAAAAGGCGTAAGGCTCATCAGCGCAGGACTGGATGAAGCGCCTTTTGCTTATAAGGATATTGAAATGGTAATGAAAAGCCAGCGCGCGCTGGTAGATGCGGTGGGCAGGTTTACGCCCAAAATCGTAAAAATGGCAGGCGCTGAAATAAAGCCTTGGCAAAAAAAGAAAGGCAGGCTGCCGGAAGAATAACATCCTCATAAATAAATCATTTTATAACCGCCTTCGGGCATTAATTCATTAAAAAAAATCAACAATGGATCGCCGAAACTTTCTCCAGCAAATTACAGCTGCCACACTGGCTACTGCAGTTACTTCAAACGTAATGTCTCAGCCCGTAACAAAAACAAAAGACGATATGCTTTGGGCTATACTTATACACCTTAGTTATAACATGTGGGTGGATTATACACCCGAACAATACCAGCACCCTTACGACGAAACCAAAATAAAAACAAGCAGGGACGCTATGTTATGGGCAATGCAGTACCATCCTTTTCTTACATGCGATAAAAAAATATGGGATAATATTATCAATCAAGCTGCCAGTTCTGGTTTAAATACGGTAATTATTGACCTGGGTGATGGCGTTCAGTACCAAAGCCACCCCGAAATTGCAGTTGAAAATGCATGGACGGTAACACAACTTAAAACCGAACTGGCTAAGATAAAAAAGATGGGCCTGGAGCCTGTTCCCAAACTCAATTTTTCTACCGGCCATAAAGCATGGCTGGGGCCGTATCAGCGTATGATCGGTACTAAAAAATATTATGAAGTATGCAAAAACCTTATTAATGAAGTATGCGATATTTTTGACAATCCCCGCTATTTTCATATCGGCATGGACGAAGAGAACCCTGAAAATCAGATGACCCATCAATATATGGTAGTGCGGCAAAAAGACTTGTGGTGGCACGACTTTTATTACCTTGTTGATCTTGTAGAAAAAAGAAATGCACGCTCATGGATCTGGTCGGATCTTGCCTGGGATCATCCGGATGAATTTTTAAAAAAGATGCCCAAATCTGTTTTACAAAGCAACTGGTATTATTACAGCAATTCATTGGAAAAAAGTGACCTGGAAAAAATGAACGAACCTGCACGCAGCCGTTACATCAAATATGTAAAACTTTACGAAAAGCTTCAGGAGCATGGCTTTGACCAGGTTCCTACTGGCAGCAACCATTCAACCAATGGTAATATGGTGGGAACCGTGGACTATTGCAAAAAAATTATTGACCCTAAACATTTGAAAGGCTTTATGCAATCTGTTTGGCGGCCCACATTGCCTGCTAGTGAGCAATCACACTTGGATGCCGTGCAGCAATTAAAAGACGCGATGCATTTATTTTATAAATAGATTTCCGAATATAAACCCTGCGCCTGCTTAATGAATGGTTATTGTTTGCACTTCAGGAATTTCTTTTAAAACCAGTTGTATGTGTTTGCGGCGAGCTTTGGGTTTGTACTCTTGTATCACTTCCAGTACATCGCGATCAATGTAAACGCTGTCGCTTCCATCAATGGTCACTACAGAGTATTCCGGTACTTTGTCAAGCAGTTCTTTAATTTTTCCTTTATTCAAAAAACTTACGTTGATGGCAAGGTCTATATAAAAATGTTTGATATTACCTTGTTTACTTTTTCTCAGTACATAACCGCCACGGTAAGTATGTTTCAATAAAAAATAAATGGCATAGATCACGCCAATCACTACGCCAATCAGCAGATCAGTAAACAATATGGCCAGCAGCGTTACTATAAAAGGCAAAAACTGTTCGCGCCCCTGCTTGTAAACCGTGTAGATCATTTTGGGTTTGGCCAAATTATAACCCGTGCGTATCAGTATTGCTGCAAGCACGCAATAAGGAATGTGGTTGACCAAGGGAACTGCAAACAATACCACCAGCAACAGCCAGATGCCATGCGTAATGGACGATAATTTTGTTCTGCCACCTGCCTCGGCGTTGGCAGAGCTGCGAACGATAACAGCGGTGATTGGCAGGCCACCCAGCAAGCCGCTCATAACGTTTCCCGTTCCCTGCGCCACCATTTCACGGTTTTGCGGTGTAATGCGGTTGTAAGGGTCAAGCTTATCAATGGCTTCCACACTCAGCAAGGTTTCCAGGCTGGCGACAAATGCAATCACTATACCGGTTTTCCAAATTGCCACGTTGCTGAAAATGGCTTTATAATCAGGAAACCGGATGCTTGAAAAAATACCTTCAGGAATATTGACGTACTGGTTGGGTCGCAATTGAAACGCAGGGATCCATTTTTCAAAAGCCATTGCCAGCACCATACCGGCAAGCACTACCACAAAAGAAGAAGGCAGAAAAGGAATGTGTTTTTTCAGGAATTTATTCCACAGAAACAAAACCAAGAATGAAACAATTACCAGTATAATGGCTGCCACTGAAGTCTTCTCATACAGGTCTGTTACGTTCTGGTAAATATGATCGAAAGTAATAATGTTGAATAAAACACCTTTGTAAAAATCAGGCTCATCATAACCAATCAGTAAAGGAATCTGGTTAGAAATAAGCATAATGCCAATAGCAGCCAGCATACCTTTAATAACAGTTGACGGAATGAAGTGGGTGAAGCCAGCAAGCCTGAAAACACCAATGAGCAATTGAAAAACGCCTGCCAGTGAAACAGATAAAAGAAAAATTTCGAAAGAACCAAGCGAAGCAATGGCCGTGGCACAAATAGCAGTAAGCCCTGCCGCAGGACCGCTTACGCTCAATTCTGATTTACTGATAATGGGCACCACAATGCCGCCCACGATACCCGCTATGATGCCCGCAAACACTGGCGCGCCCGACGCCATAGAAATGCCTAAGCACAAAGGAAGCGCTACAAAAAATACGGTGATGCTCGCACGGAAATCGTGCTTAAAAAATGACAGGGTATAAAACCGTATCCTTCTTTTAGTCCATCTCATAGCACCGCAAAGGTCGTTCTTTTTTTAATGAAGACCATGAGCGCTGCGCGAAGCCGGTTAAAACTGAATTTGCGTATCGCGGGTTTGAATGATCAATTCTTTTTTATGGCTTTCTTCCACGCGGCCGATCACCTGCGCTTCCACACCCAGTTCTTTGGCAATGCCAATGATGCTGCCGGCTGCCTTTTCATTGGTATAAATTTCCATGCGGGTACCCATGTTGAAAACCTGGTACATTTCCCGTGCATCGGCGCCGCTGGCTTTTTGAATGATGTTGAAAATAACAGGCGGCTCAAATAAATGGTCTTTTACTACGCGCACATTTTCAGGCACGTATTTCAGGCATTTTGTCTGCCCGCCACCACTGCAGTGGATAAGGCCGCTGATATCGCTGAAATGCTCCTGCAGCAAAATTTTTAGTACAGGCGCAAAAGTGCGGGTAGGGCTTAATAATAATTTCCCGATGTTGGTTTCAAAACCATCCACCGTAATGGCATCCGTCATTTTGTGCGGGCCAATGTACACCACCTCTTCAGGCAATGATGGTTCAAACGTTTCGGGGAAAGCTTTGCCATAGTGCTTTTGTAACACATCGTGCCGGGCGCTGGTGAGGCCGTTGCTGGCGATGCCGCTGTTATATTCTGTTTCGTAAACGGCTTTGCCAAATGAGGCCAGCCCCACGATCACGTTGCCAGGCCTTATATTTTCATTGGTAACAAGTTTTTGTTTTGGCCACCGCGCTGTCATCGTTCCGTTCACAGCAATGGTGCGCACCACATCGCCTACGTCAGCCGTTTCGCCGCCCATGTAGGTAATGTTTACGCCATGGTTTTTCATTTCATCAAAAAACTGCTGGCTGCCGTTGATCACTTCGCTCAACACTTCGGCGGGGATTAGTGTTTTATTCCTGTCAATAGTGGAAGAAAAGATCAACTGATCGTAAATGCCCACGCAAAGCAGGTCATCCAGGTTCATCACGATCGCGTCCTGCGCAATGCCTTTCCATACAGAAATATCGCCGGTTTCTTTCCAGTACAGGTAAGCCAGTATGCTTTTGGTACCGGCGCCGTCGGCGTGCATCACGTTCACCCAGTCATCATCACCCACCAGCACATCGGGGTAAATTTTGCAAAAAGCTTTTTCATACAGTCCTTTATCCAGCAGCCGGGTGGCCTCGTGCACCTCTTCTTTTTGCGCGGAAACGCCCCTTTTTGAATACAATGAATCCATTTGATGAATGATTGAAATGAGCCGCTAAGATAGGTAAATAATAAAAAGTGTATGGCCGGGTGCGGGGCAATACACGTCATGAAGTTTCACTATGGGCAGCTGTACTTTTAATCAGGCTTTATTTTTACAATTTTGTTGTCACGCATAATAACCAATTCGCTGTTTTTAGCCTTTTTAAATTCTAATAGCTTTTCGTACACTTTTTCCAATCCTTTAAGAATTTTATCTTTTTCTTCTAAGTGTTTTTCAGTTGTTGTCATAGTAATTTTTTAAAAGATTAAACTTATCAGTTTTTACAATATTGAGCGAAGAATGCATTTGCTTATCTGCTATAAGAACGTGTTTAGCTTCTGAATTGTCAAAATCTCAGGCAAAATCGTAAACGAAGCTGTAGTCTTACCTGCTCCATTGCAACCTGCGATAATATAAAGTTTTTTATCAGCCATATTTGCAAATTTACAAACTATTTTAGCGTGTTCTTCCTTTGGCTTTTTGAGTAAATACCGCATCAGCATTTGGCTTACCTGCCAAACTAATGTTTAACTTGCGGGCTATGTTTTTGATCAAACGAAGGCTGGAAGATTTAAAAACCTGGTGGATTGATATTTTCTGGGAGCATCCCAACCGCCTGTGGGCTTTAAAAGTAACCGGAACCATAGCCCTGATGCTGGTTCCCTGTGTGATGGCGGGTGAATATTTTATTGGCGCCACGCTTAGCATGGGCGTGGTAGGTATTGCCCTTTCCGAAACAGATGTGCATCCTAAAAGCCGCGCCCTTTCCTTATCTGCTACATTAATTGGCGTGCTGATCTCCAGCGCCATTACCGAACTTTTAAAATTTGAACCCGTGTGGCTGGGCCTGTGGCTCACGGGCATGTCGTTTGTGCTCACCATAATTGGCGGCATCAGCAGCCGTGTACAGGGCGTAACCTTTGGTATTATACTGGTAACAATTTATACTACCTTAGGCATGTACCTGGGCAAGCCATGGTATTACCAGCCGCTGCTACTGCCATTAGGCGGATTGTTTTACGGCATTGTTTCAGTAGCTATTTTGTACAGCCGGCCCTTTCGCCTGCTGGAAGAACAACTGGCCACCACTTTTGCCAAACTGGGCGGGTATTTTAAAGTGAAGGCAAAATTGTTTCCCAGCAAAACCGAAAGCCAGGAAAGCCTGCGCAACCAGCTTGCCCTGCAAAATATTGCCGTGGTAGACCAGATTGAACTTTATAAAAATGATTTAAATCGTTTTAAAGAAACTTCCGGCGCAGCCTTTTCAGCAAAAATTGATTCGTTTTACCGGCTGTGGATGGTGCTGCAGGAAATACACGAAAGGGCGGCATCCAGCCACGAGCAGTATGACCTGCTGAGTGAAAAAACCGCCGACAGTGAACTGATGATGGGCTTTGGCCAGATTCTTTCCACCATGGGCGATACACTGCTGACTTATTCCCATTCACTGTTAGACAAGACACCCTACACGCACCCAGTGTCGTTAAAATGGGCCATTGCCGCCCAGCAAAAAATGGTGGCCACGCAGCAGGATAACCCGCTGTACACATCGCTCACGCTGCTAATGAAAAACCTGACCGAACTAGAGCGAATTCTGCAAAACATACCGCTGATCAGGTCAGGTGAAATTTCTTACGAAATCAATTACAAAGGGCGGCCGGTAAGGGAATCGCTAAAAAATATTCTAAACCCCGCACACCCTCGGTTCAGGTTTGCCACGCGCATGGCCTTTTGTTTTTTGGCAGGCTACCTGGCGCTTCATTTTTTAAAAATAGAAAATGGGTACTGGATCATTCTCACCTCTTTTTTGGTATGCCAGCAAACCTACAGCGCCACCCGCCAGCGGTTGCTGCACCGTGTTATGGGTACTTTTGCCGGAGTGATCTTAGCCGTGTTGCTGGCGCAGATACTTACTACCAAATCCGGCGAAGTGATCTTACTGCTGGGATCCATTTACGCTTTTTTTGTGTGGGTAAAAACAAGGTACACGCGCGCCGTGATCTTCATTACCATTTTTGTATTAGCCTCATTTAATATACAGTCTCTACAGGGCGTGCCTGCTATGGGGCCGCGGCTAATTGATACCATCCTGGGCGCGCTGATCGTATTTGCAGCAGTGCGATTTTTGTGGCCCGACTGGCAATACAAACAATTGCCGGTGCTGCTGCTGACCGCCATTGAAAAGAATAAAAATTATTTTGATAGTGTTTACAATCTTGACGTGGACAAAGAAACCTATAACCACATCAGGCGGCGGGCGCATTATGCTGACAGTGCGCTTACAAGGGCCTGGCGCGGCATGCAATTAGAACCTAAAAGTAAAAGAGGTTTTCAGCAAACGGCATTCAACCTTACTTATCTCAACCACTCGCTCATTTCCTATATTTCGGCCTTTGGCATTCATGATTTTAAAACGCGGCTGACGCCTGAACTGAAAAACGTGTACCGCCTCATCAGCGGGCTGCTGCAGCAAACTTTGAATGTGCTGGCCGGAACCGCAAGGCCGGGTGAAGCGCGCATTGACCACGGCGAGCTGGAGCTGGAAATTGAAAAACTGAAAAAAGAAGAAAGCTTGCCGGAAATGGTGTTGTTTTTAAACGTGGCAAGGGTGGCCAAAGAACTGCTGAATGAAGCGATTGATCTTTCAGAAAATATCAGCAACCGTCGTTGAGATACAATTTGACAGTTTGATCATTCGGCAATTTGTCCGAAACAACAAAGCCCCTTTGCTTTTGCAGAGAGGCTTTGTGCCCGGGACTGGATTCGAACCAGCACGTCCTTTCGAACGCTGCCACCTGAAGACAGTGCGTCTACCAATTTCGCCACCCGGGCGGGGCTGCAAATATAAATGATTTAAAATAGTAGCAAAAGATAATTTTTTATCTTTAAACGCTATAATTTACAGGCGCGAAATAGCTGTGATATTGTGGCATACAAACAGGGTATTATTACCAGCCTGCGGCTGAAATAAAAACATAAAAAAATAAACACATGAAAAAAGTGATCATAAAAGTAGATCATAACGGGCGGGAATACGTAAGTATTGAAAAAGAGATGAGCGATGAATCTGCCGATAAACTGAAAGAATCTGTAGAAAGCATTGCACGCGGCAAGGGCGATTTTTTTAAGATCTCGGTAGATGAAAATTCTGTTACGTTCTTTCCCAAAGAAGTGTTGCGCAACAGCGTCATTACATTTATAGCGAAATAGTAATCTTCTCCAAAAAGCTAAACTGCATTAAAAACTGCCCGTATCATGCACATGAATCCGCCACAAATAACAAAAAGTAATTTAATAGAGATGAACAATGTTGGCATTGTTGTAGCATCTCTGGATAAAGCCATTGCTTTCTTTTCTGAAATAGGGCTAACACTTGAAGGGCGCGGAATGGTAGAAGGCACGTGGGCAGGCCGTGTAACCGGGCTTGGAGACCAGACTGTGGAAGTGGCTATGATGGTGACACCAGATGGCCACAGCCGGTTGGAACTATCACAGTTTATTAAGCCGGACACCATATCCGATCACAGGCAAGCACCGGTAAATTCCCTGGGATATCTGCGGGTTATGTTCCGGGTGAACAACCTGGATGAACTTTTAGGCAGATTGATACAAAAAGGTGCCACACTTGAAGGAGAAGTTGTCAACTATGAGAATGTTTACCGGCTTTGCTACATTCGTGGAGTGGAAGGGCTTTTGATTGGGCTGGCAGAACAACTCGGGGACAAGACTTCGAAAGAAATTTTAAATGAGGAGCAACCAGGTATTGATAATGCGTAAACGAGCGCCTGCAGGAATTTGACAATACAAAATGACTAATCAATAGTTTTTTAATGAAAACAATCCTGGCCATTTTAATCGTTACACTTACGGCAAACTTTACGTTTGCACAAACTGAAAAAGCAGCTTATAAAATGGCTGCTGACAGCTTTGAGGCCAACTATAATGCCGGCCGGTATGAAGCAATTTTTGCAAACTTCTCACCGGAAATGCAGGCCGCATTACCGCTTGCCCAGACAAAGGATTTTTTAAACGGGTTGAAAAAGCAGGCAGGGAATATAACTACACGTGAATTTATAAAATATGTGCAAACATATGCTTCTTACAAAACAACCTTTGAGAAAAACCTGTATGCGGTAAATATTTCTGTTGACGGTCAGTCTAAGATCAACGGCTTTTTTATTGAGCCTTACAAGCCAGACAATCTTCCAAAGCTTGAAAGAAATACATCAAAGCTGATACTACCTTTTAAAAAAGAATGGACCGTAGTTTGGGGTGGCGATACTAAAGAACTCAACTACCACGTAGAGCATGCAGCTCAAAAAAACGCCTTCGACTTTGTGATTACAAACGAAAAAGGAAAATCATTTAAAACAAACGGAAAAACGAATGACGATTATTATGCTTTTGGTAAAGAACTGATCGCTCCCTGCGATGGCGAGGTTGTGCTGGTGGTTGACGGCATCAAAGACAATATACCAGGCACAGCAAACCCCATGTATGTTCCGGGTAATACCGTGATTTTAAAAACCGCACATAATGAGTATTTGTTTTTTGCCCATTTTAAACAACATTCAATTGTGGTAAAGCCGGGACAAAAAGTGAAAACCGGGCAACTACTGGGGCTTTGCGGCAATTCAGGAAATTCTTCTGAACCGCATTTACATTTTCACATTCAAAACGTGGAGGATATGAATATGGCAACTGGTGTAAAATGCTACTTTGATAAAATACTTGTAAACGGGCAATTAAAAACCAACTACTCTCCCATTCAAAAAGACAAAATAAAAAATGTGCAATAACAAACTAGTTACAAAACTTTACTAACCTTCATCCATTGGTTTATAAAGAAAGATTTTCATCTCATGTTACAGCATCTGCCTTTTCTTTGTCCGTAAAAAAATCATCACTACTGCCGTTGTTACAATACCCATTATCAAAGAGCCAATCGCGCCTTTCTTTGCGTAAACCGGGTAATTAAAATTAGCTTCCGCTTCGGCTGTTGTATCATAATAGCCAAGTTCTACGGAACGTTTGATAACGTTTGGGAAATATTCAGGTGAGATCACATAAGATGTTACCCATTGTGTAAGCGGGCTTAGCAAAGCGATAATGAGTGACAGGATTATGCCCGAAATAAGCCCCTGTGTATAACTCATTTTCCCGCCGTAATCATTTCTCTTTTTGTCTTTTAAGGCCAGAACCATTACAATAATCGCAGGGATGGCAAACAGGTTGGTGAGATAAATATGATAATCAATGTACCTGCCATGCAGGCCGGATAGTTTTTCCAACAGCATCCATAACAGTACAACCACACAAAAAATAATTGTCCATTTAATTTCAATTGTAATGTTTTTCATATTATAAATGTAACAAAACTGTTAGTATCAACAACAAAAAAGAGAAACCATTGCTGATCTCTCTTTTTGTCGGGAAGACAGGATTCGAACCTGCGACCCCCTGGTCCCAAACCAGGTGCGCTACCGGCCTGCGCTACTTCCCGGCGCCTTGTACCAAAGCGGGTGCAAATGTAAGGGATTTAACGAAAATAATCAAAGAGAAAGAAATTGTTTTTTAATCTCCTGCATAGGGTTCCAGCACATCTTTTTTGGCAATCAGCTTTTGCAGCAGCCGGGTTTGGTTGCCGGCACGTACCAAATTATGGTTTTCATAAGCAGCCCCGTAATAAAGGTCATTGTTCAAATGATCAGTAAGAAAACGCAATGCCTGCATATAAATCATAAACATACCCGAATAAAAAAAATACCCTTTTTCGGTTTCGGTAAGCTCAAGCTGCATTTCCTCACGATAGCCTTTTACAATTGCTTTATAAAAATCATCGCGAATCTCAATTTTACTGTAATCTTTTTCTTCTTCGCTCACGGGGCTTAAATACGTGCGCATCATATCGCCCACATCGCTTATAAAATACCCCGCCATCACCGTATCCAGGTCTATCACGCAAATGCCTTTGTTATCATCATCAAAAAGCACGTTGCTGATCTTGGTATCATGATGCGTTACGCGCAGTCTGAACTCGGGATTGGATTTAATGGCTTCATATTCTTCGGCAATATGAGCATACTGGTTCAGGTTTTCAATCAGGTCACTGCTTTGCCTGATGCGCTGTGGATTACCTTTTTGCAGCGCCTCGCGGTATTGACTGAACCTTAAAGACAAATCATGAAATGCAGGAAGTGTTACTTTGATTTTACTTATGTCAATACCGGAAAGCAACCGGGTAAACCTGCCAAACTGCCGGGCAGCTTCATAAGCCTGATCGCGCGTGGCCACCACATCAAATGAGCGGCTGTTTTTTACAAACGGATAGATCCTGTAATACGCATCACCCACATTTACCATGCCCTTACCGCTGCGCGTTTTTTTTGGCGCGGTAAATAAGTAACCGGAGCTGGTTTGTTTCAGATAGCCGTCTATCAGCTCCAGGTTGTCAGCAATATGTTGGGGCTTTTTGAATACAGATGTATTCACCTTTTGCAGGATATATTTCTCATCATCTTTTTCAATCACCCAGGTTTTGTTGATGAGGCCGCTGCCATATTTATCTACACGATAGCCGTTACCGCTAAACCCATATTCCTTCAAAACTTCATTGATCATGGCAAATAAAAATTTCCTCTAAAGTTAAAGTAACAATGAAAAACTTTTGAGCGCAACCGTTTGTACTATTTTTTAGAGGGGTGATTCAGTGCCAGTGTTGAGGGTATTTCAATGGCTTTATAGAGTTTTTTAGAACCTGAAAGTTCTTTATGTTTTAAAATATCTATAATAAGTCCCATAGCTGCTTTCCCCTGCTTGTAAGGAAACTGATCAATAGAAACAGCAGGAGGGTAAGCGGCATATTTGTTCATGGAAATGTTAGCAAAACTTGCAAACACAATCTCATCATTGATCTTTATGCCCATATAGCGCGCATATTTTACAGCGTCGAGGTGCACATAATCGTTGAAAGTGATAATGGCATCAGGCCGCCTTTTTAAGGCCAGCAGCCTTTCCACGGCAGCGGCGGTGCTTTTTTCCGACAAATCAGTTTGTTCTACCATTTGCATATCAACCTTCAACTTTCTTTTGCTAATGCCCTGCACATAGCCATCAAACCTGTCACGGCTGGCCGCAATTTCATTTGGTCCATTGATAAATGCGATTCTCTTGCGTCCATTTTTAAAAAGCCATTCGATCATTTCCACCATACCAGTGTACAGATTGCAATACACTTTGTTTACTTTATCTCTTGGCGGAACGCGGTCAAAATAAACGATGGGAATATTCAGTTTCTCGAGTGTTTCCAGGTGTTCATAGTGATTGGTTTCTTTTGATAAAGATATAAGCAACCCATCTACCCGTTGGCGTTTGATGGCGTTCACCACCTGTTTTTCTTTCTCCAGGCTGTCGTGGCTTTGCCCAAATAAAATGGTGTAGCCGTATTCAATGGCTGTATCTTCAATACCATTAATGCTGTGTGAGAAAAAATCTTCTGTGATATGCGGAACCACCACACCGATCACAAAGCTTTTTTGCTGTTTGAAAAATATGGCTTTGGGATTGGGCTCGTAACCCAGCTCTTCGGCTATTTTCCTGATGGCTTCCTTGGTTTTCAAACCTATCCGCGGGTGATCGCTCAGCGCCCTTGAAACCGTTGACACTGAAACATTCAGCCTTTTTGCAATTTCTTTTATGGTAGGTATTGACTCGTTCACAGAAACAATATAAGAAAATATTCGTAATACAAAATTATCTTGCTGTTTCTTACCATTTTTTGAAACGGATGTAAGATGCGCTTAACGCAGACAAACCGCCAACGATGCCGCCTGTTAAACCTGTGACTAAAATTAAAATAAAAGGATTGCGGCCTGTATATAGCAACTGCCCGATGCGGCTTGCAAGAATGCCGTCATTAGCGGCATTGATCAATGCTGCCAGTACAACCCATAATAAAAAAACAGCCATGAAGCCGGCAACAAATGCCGCTGCAGGCCTTAAAGGTAAAAACAATACAACTATAAAAGCAGCCACGGCAACTGTCCACCACGCAAAATACAGCCCTGCAAAAAATGCTATAATGGCTATCAGTAAAATATTTAGTATCAAACGCATGATATTTATAGATTGTACCTGTTAATTGAATTGCATCATCCATTTTACGCGGCTGTCTTTTACATCGCCGGGCTGCATCATCCATAGCTGATAATATTTTCCTGCCACCCAGGTGTCTACTGCATTATCGTAAAACCTGCTGCCGGGGTTGCCGCTTTGCCCACCGGGATAAATTCCAAAAGCTTCTGTGGGCGAGTTCATGTGAACGATCATCCGCCAGCTTGGCCCGTGGCTTTTTTTCATCGCGTTGATGGTATTGCCCCAGCCGCCCACGTTCAAGCCGGTTCTTGCAAAGGGCGTTATGGTTTTCAGCAGGTGAAACAGCGATACATCTTTATATTTTGCCCATGACAGCCTTCCCGCCCGGTCGCTTTCCGATAACGTTGCGGCAGCGCGGTTCAGGGCATCGGTTACAACATCTCTCAGGCTTTCCTGCTGTGCATTGCCCACATTGTTGACAAAGCCCAGCGCCGAGGTATCTTTCTTCATCAGCTCCATCGTGGTTTGCTCGTCAGGCAGCCCCGCCGGCCCGGCATAAGCGCCCAGCTCATCGTACCAAATGCCGTGTTGAATACTGTCAAACCACACCTGGTAAATGGTTTGCCCGCGCGATGCAGGCCCGGCCGCCAGGTCCCAGTTTTTTACTTCTTCAAAATATTTACGCGCATCACTTGTAAGGTTTGCAATGTCTGTGTTTTGCAGCATCACCGGCAGCATGTCTTCAGCCATTACATTAAAGTTGTTCATATGCAGCTCCATCATGTTCTGCACCGTAATGCTGTTCATTTGCGAAAGGTATTTTTCCACTGCAATACCCCTGGCTGTAAGGTACCCGCCTGGAATAAAATAGGGATACGTGGCATCTGCAGGCCTTTGATTGGCACTTTGCAAAAAGCCCCTGCCGGGGTTGAGCATGTGAGGGTTTTCCTGCTGCGGAATAAAGCCCTGCCACATATAGCTGCTGTCTTCACCGGGCATCACATACAGGCCCTGCCCTTGCCAGCGGGCCGGAAATTTTGCCTGCTGCCAGATCGCAATATCACCGGTCTTTGACGCAAATACAAAATTTTGCCCGGGACATTCAAAAGTTTTAATCGCTTCTACATACTCGCTGTAGTTGGCGGCGTGGTTCAGCTTATAAAAGCTGTAGCCATCATCGCCGGTATTATGTGCTGCCCAGGTAACAGCCACGGCATTGCTATGCGCTACAGTATCAGCAAAACTTCCATCATAAAGCACGGGGCCAAAAACGGTATATGCCACCGTATCATACACTACGGCGCCGCCTTTAATGTTTATTTTTTCTATGCGCTGCTGCGTGGGCCGCCATTGGTTATTGAACCAGTACTCTTTACGCGAAGCATCTTTAAACCTGATGGCGTAATAATCCTTCACATCTCTTTGGGAATTGGTAACGCCCCAGGAAATGCTGTCATTAAACCCGATGATGATGTAAGGGCTGCCGGGCAGCGTGACACCATAAGTATTGTTGGCAGGCGTTGACAATTGCATTTCGTACCAGATAGAAGGCAGCGACAATTCCAGGTGCGGGTCGTTGCAAAGAATAGGAAAACCGCTGGCCGTTTTGATGCCTGCCACTACCCAGTTGTTGCTGCCATTGCCGGTGTCTGGCTTATCAGTTTCTTTCGCTTCAGTGGTAAAACTGCTGCCAAAATAAACAGCATCTGCATTGGCTGGATATTGTGGCTGCACTAAAGGCGTGGGAAAGATGGTGCCTTTGGGCACGATGGGTACCAGCGAGTCGTGCACCTGGGGGTACAAAGTGCTGATCTGCTCGTGTGTCAATACAGCCCGCAGGTTGGTATACACCAGGTCTTTTTCTCCCGAAGCCAGCATTTTGCTCATCATTTTAAGCAACAGCGCGGTGCGCAGGCTGGTCCATTCTTCAGGTTGAAAATTGAGGAGCTTATACTCCAGCGGCAGCGTACTTTGATTAAGTGTATGAATGTATGCATTGACGCCCGCTGTATAGGCTGAATAAAAACTGCGCGCCTGCGGGTTTTGCTCCATGGCACGCAAAGAGTTTTCAGCAGCATACTTCATGCCCAAGCGGCGTTGTTCCTTATCAAAATTTACAGCCATATCCCCGGCAATTTCACTGGCGCGGCCTTCGGCGGCGCGTGTTTGCAGATCCATTTGAAACAACCTGAATTTGGCATGAAGAAATCCCTGAATGAAATAGAGGTCTTCTTCATCATCGGCAAACACGTGCGGCACCAGCCTTTCATCAAAATAAACAGAAGCCTTACCTTTCAACTGTGGCATTAACAGTACTTCGCTGTAATCATGCTCCACGCTTTCAGCATTTTGCCAGAAACCGCTTTGCGGGCTTAAAAACTTTCCCACCGGCATTGGCAGCGCGTTGCCCCATGGCTTGTTCAACGCCCAGATCAAAAGCAGGGTGATAGCAGCAGTCAGGATAAAAAGTACAAAACGCATAAAGCAATAATTGTTAGGGCAAGATAATATTTTTTACGTTATGGGTCGGCCATAAAACTCCGACAAACAAGTGGTGCCAGATTAATTTAGAAAAGTTTAGCGAACGCCGAACCTTTTTAAGCTGATCCTGTTATCCTGTTTTAGTTTTGTCATAAAATTGTCATGATATTTTATTTAAATAAAAACGTATTTATGGTATTAGGCTGGAATTTGATCAGGGTAAGAGGATTATTTGTACTGATTTTAAGTTTATGTAGTTTAATCTCAATTGCTCAAAATCAATCAATAATAGAAGGTATTGTAGTGAACGAATCTAATAACCGACCCGTTTCTTTTGCAACAATAAAAGTTGAAGCGACTGATATTTCTGTAGTCGCAAATGACTCAGGACATTTTCAACTGACAGTTGTACCGGGCCTTTACAACTTAGAAATTTCCGCGATCGGGTTTGAAACTGCCAGCCAATTTGAGGTGCAGACAAGCATCGCAAATCCTGTACAACTGAAGATACTCCTCAAGCCCTCGCAAACTTCAATGGAAGAAATTGTGGTGCGGTCTACAAGGGATAAGACCCGCGAAAGCCCGGTATCACTCCGCAATCTGGGCATCAACGAAATTCAGAGGAACCCCGGTGGCAACAGGGATATTTCCAAAGTAATTCAGGCTATGCCGGGGGCGGGCTCCAACAACACCTCCAGTTCCTTCAGAAACGACATCATCATTCGTGGTGGCGGTCCCTCTGAAAACCGCTTTTTCATTGATAACATTGAAATCCCTACCATCAATCACTTTTCAACACAGGGCGCCAGCGGCGGACCGGTGGGGCTTATTAATGTAGACCTGATCAGGAACGTGAACTTTTTTACAGGCGCATTTGAAGCTGGCAAAGGCAATGCATTAAGTTCGGTAATGGATATTACTTTGAAAGAAGGAAGAACCGACAGGTGGTCGGGCGCATTTACACTGGGCACAACCGATATTGGCCTGCGTGGAGAAGGACCGCTGAGCCAAAAAACATCGGCCATTTTTTCTGCGAGAAGGTCATACCTACAACTGCTTTTTAAACTCTTAAAACTTCCGTTTCTTCCCACATACAATGATTTTCAGTTTAAAACGCATACCAGGTTCAACGAAAAAACAGAATTGTCATTCCTGGGCCTCGGCGCAATCGATCAGTTCAGATTGAACAAGGAAGCCAACAAAAGCGAACAACAACAATACATTTTGGGTAACATCCCTAATATTGAGCAGTGGAATTATACACTCGGTTCTGTATTGCGATTGAACCACGATAACGGTAATACACAATTTGTGCTAAGCCGAAGCATGATCAACAACCGGTTTTTTAAATACACCAACAATGAAGACAACAACCCTGCAAAAAAAGTGAGCGATAATACCAGCCGGGATATTGAGAACCATTTGAAACTGGAAAGGAATATCTACAAGAATAATTTCAAAACAAATGTTGGCGCCAGTGGTATTTTTGCCAAATATATTGTTGACGCGTTCAATAAAATACCCACACAAAATGGAATTGTGGAAAGCAATATTGATGATGCGATCAATTTTTTCAGGTATGCCGTTTATGCACAAACTTCCACTTCATTTTTGGCCAATCGCCTCAGCGCGTCACTGGGCGTAAGATTTGATGGAGCGAATTTTACCAGCCACACACAAAACTTATTCAACCAGCCCAGCCCGAGGCTTTCACTGTCTTACAATATGGGTGATGGATGGAGCCTGAATGGCAACACAGGCCTGTATCAACAATTACCCGCCACCACTATTTTAGGTTACAGAAATAACAGCGGCCAGTTGCAAAATCAATCGGATGCATTGCGATACACACAGTCTTCACACGGCGTTTTAGGTGTTGAAAAAAGGATCGCGTCCAACATGAAAGTTTCGCTGGAAGGCTTTTACAAAAAATACAACCACTACCCCATCAGCCAGCGAACAGGCATGAGCCTTGCCAATATTGGCGCGGATTACGGCATTGTTGGCAATGAACCCGTAAGCTTCGATGGTAAAGGAAAATCTTATGGTGCAGAACTTTTTGTGCAGCAAAAATTATGGCGCAACTTTTATAGCTGGCTGGCCTATACTTATGTGCGCAGTTTTTTCTCTAATGCTGATGGAAGATACGCCCCATCCTCCTGGGACCAGGTGCACCTGGTCAACATCGTGCTGGGCAAGCGCTTTAAAAAGAACTGGGAAGTTGGGATGAAAGTTCGCTACTCCGGCGGCAGCCCTTACACACCTTATGATACCGACCTGTCTTCTTTACAATCTTACTGGGATGTGAGCGGCAGAGGATTTTTAGATTATGACCGCATCAATACTTTGCGTATTCCTTCAAACTACCAGGTGGATTTTCGTATTGATAAAAAATGGTTTTTTAATAAGTGGAACCTGAACGTTTATTTTGATATGCAAAATGCCACGCAAGCCAGAACAAGCGGTGTGCCTATGCTTACTGTAGAGCGCAATACAGATGGTTCACCTAAAGAAGTAAGCGGCAGCAACCCTCCTCGTTATCAAACCAAGATCATTGAAAACAAATTCAAATCTTTTGTAGAAACGCTGGGCATTATAATAGAAATTTAGTAAGGTATGTGAAGTGGTAAAAAAGGAAGTAAAGAAATGAATAAAAAGGCAGCTATTACGGCTGCCTTTTTTTAAATTCTTCCAGTGCTTTATCCAAATGCGCAATGAATTTGCTTATGGAAGGATCATACGGATAGCCTTCCTGTATCAGCCGCTGCTCATTATGATCAAGGAAAAAATAAAACGGTTGTGAATTAGACCCGAAGCGCGTTACCTGTATATCTGTGTTCTTATCGCCCAGGGTTTCTATCTGTTTTTTAAGCGCATCTGAATAGTACTGCTCACTGATGGGCAAATCAACTCCGTGGTGCACATCCACGTATAAAGAGGCAATCACAAAATTTTCTTTCAGCCGTCTCATCACTTCGGGATCGCTCCACACGCGGCCTTCCATCTCGCGGCAATTGACGCAGTTCACACCGGTGAAATCAATCATCAATGGCTTGTTTACTTTTTTAGCCACAGCCATAGCTTCTTCATAATCAAAATAGGTCGTCATATCATTGCTGATCACAACCTGCGGTTCCTTTGTATGCATGATATCGGCAAACCGTACAGCCTTGGGCAAGCCTCCAGTTGCTGCTGCGGTGCCACCGTCAGCAGATGCGCCTTGCTCTTTCAGGTTCTGTATATTAAAACCATTAGGTATGTCATCCGCATTAAAATCCTGCGTGCCCATGGGCGGCACAAAAGCGCTCAACCCCTTCAAAGGCGCGCCCCATAAACCCGGTATCATGTAAAGCGCAATGGATAGCGATGCAATGGCAAACATGAGCCGCGTAACAGTTAAAAACGGTACGCCAAAATCATTTTTTGGCAATTCATCATCATGCCTGAATTTTAATTTGCCTAACAAATAAATCCCCAGCAGCAGGAAGATCACCACCCACAGCACGATAAAAATTTCACGGTCTAATATGCGCCAGTTGCGCGCCAGGTCAGCGTTTGACAAAAACTTCAGCGCCAGCGCCAGCTCTAAAAAGCCCAGCGTAACTTTTACCGAGTTTAGCCAGCCGCCTGCTTTGCCCAGCATGTTCAGCCTTTCGGGAAAAAAAGCAAACAGCGCAAATGGCAAAGCGAGCGCCAGCGAAAACCCGAACATGCCAACCAACGGGCCATAATAATTATCCATAGAAGCCACGGCAAGCAAAGGGCCAATGATGGGGCCTGTACAGGAAAAAGAAACAATTACCAGCGTGAGCGCCATAAAAAAGATGCCCATGATGCTGCCGGTGCCCGCTTTACTGTCTGCTTTGGTTGACCAGGAGCTGGGTAGCTCAATTTCAAAAGCGCCCAAAAAAGAAAACCCGAATAAAACAAATATGGCAAAGAAGATGAGGTTGGCGATCCAGTTGGTGGCCAGGTTGTTTAAAGCCGCTGGACCAAAAATGATGGTGATGAGAAAACCAGCCAGCGTGAAAATGGTAATGATCGAAAGCGCGTAGATCAACGCATTGCGGATGCCGTCTTTTTTATTTTTGCTCCTTTTTAAAAAGAAGCTAACGGTTACAGGTATCATGGCATAAATACATGGCGTAACCAGCGCCAAAAGCCCGCCGCCAAAAGCCGCCAGGAAGACCCACCATAAAGAGTTGTTTTCTTTAGGAGTGGAGCTCCTACCCGCTTCTGCCGGTGCTGCGCCGGCGTTTACCGAATCGGGGCCGGGCATGATCACAAACCGGAAAGGCTCATTGACTAAAGGAAATTCCTCACCGTTTTTATACATATAAGCCACCGTGCCTTTTATAATGGCCGAATCTTCAGCACCGATATTTATGATCTGCGTCCAATGCACCGAATCTGCCACGGTTTGCACTTCCATTTGCAGCAGCGGATCCGTTTCTGTTACCACGTTGCCTTTTTCAGTTACTGTATCTTTTAAATAAGCAGATGCGGCTGAATCAAATTGTATGAGGGAAAATACAGGGTCATCAGCCGTTTTTTGCAGGGCAAACAGCTTTACACCAGGCTTTGCCACTTTTGCCGTAATGGTAAGGGCTACCTCATTATCATTGATGCGTTGTTGTGTATATAAAAAAATGATAGCAGAAGAATCCTGCGCATGCAGTATAAATGCATTAAAAATCAACAATAATAAAACCGGAAATCTTTTCATGAAACCTCATTTACAATTCGCGCAAAAGTAAATATTTAAAATCCGCCGGGCAAATGCCTGCTTTTGATTAACAAATCATTGCACTTTCGGTTGATCGCGCGGTCTTTTTTTCGCGCTATCCGCGGGAATATTTTTTATTTCCTGCTGATCTTCGCTGATCGCTCATGCGGGTAAAAGGAATTATAAAATTGTAATTTCAGCTTAACTTTTTCATACAGGTTTTCAGGCTATCGCTCCATTCCGGTATGTTGATGCCATATACCTCCCTGATCTTTGATTTGTCTAAAACCGAATAAGCCGGGCGTGTGGCAGCCGTAGGATAAGCCGAAGTAGGAATGGGATGCACTTCACAGGCAGCGCCCGCATTTTCTTTAATAGCCAAAGCAAACTCATACCAGTTGGTCATGCCTTCGTTGGTATAATGGTAAATACCCGGCGCCCATTTACCCGAAGCAATGATTTGCAAAATAGCCGAAGCCAGGTCTGCCGCATAAGTAGGCGTACCATACTGATCGCTTACCACGCTGATGGATGGCCGGCTGCTCATAAGCGACAACATGGTTTTGACAAAATTTTTTCCAAACGTTGAGTACACCCATGCGGTGCGAATGATGATAACATCCGTATGTTGGAGCGCCTGCTTTTCGCCTGCTAATTTGGTGATGCCGTACACGCTTACGGGTTCGGTGGCATCATCCGGCAGGTAAGGCCGCGTGCCATTGCCCTCAAATACATAGTCAGTTGAAATATGGATGAGCCTGGTACCATGCTTCTGGCAAGCTTTTGCCAGGTAGCCTACCGCGTGGGCATTAAGGTCATCAACCAATTGGCGCTCCGCAACATCTTCGGCTTTATCCACAGCGGTATAAGCCGCGCAGTTGATGCAATAATGTGGTTGAACAGCATCAAAGAATGTATTGACGGCGCTTTCATCAGTGATTGAAAGTTCCTGGTAGTCGGTAAATATAAATTCAAACGCAGGATGATCTGCGGCAAGCTCTCTTATTTCTGAACCCAGCTGACCGTTGGCGCCGGTTACTAATATTTTTTTCATTGAATCTATTTTTACAGCATGCAGGCCTGTTTTTTGCTTTAAAAATTATTGATACAATCTTTAAACCGGGGCAAAGCGATGTCTTTTTCAGAAATGATTGCCGCTTCGGCGGGCACCTGCCAGTCAATAGCCAGATCGGGATCGTTGTAAATGATGCCGCCCTCGCTTTCTTTGTGGTAAAGGGCATCGCATTTGTACATTACCGCCGCTTTGGGGCTTAACACAGAAAAACCGTGTGCAAAACCATGCGGGATGAGCAATTGCTTTTTATTTTCTGCAGAAAGTTCTATAGAAAAATGCTTCCCAAACGTGGGCGAATGGCGCCTGATGTCTACCGCCACATCCAGAATGCTGCCTTCAATTACACGAACCAGCTTGCACTGCGCGTGTGGTTGTAACTGGTAATGCAGGCCGCGAATAACGCCATATGTAGAAGCAGACTGGTTGTCCTGAACAAACCTGTACGTTACGCCTGCTTCATGAAAAACGGCTTCGTTATAAGCTTCGAAAAAATAGCCGCGGTTGTCTGCAAATACCCTGGGCTCAAAAACCAATAATCCTTCAAATCCTGTTTCTGTAAAAGGCATGGATGTTAAAATTCTAAATTGTTAATTTCGATGCAGGTGTTGGATTACCTGTTTACAAAATCCAAAATGGCTGATGTAATGTACTCCAGTTGCTCTTCATCCAGCTCGGTATGTATCGGCAACGAAAGCACCCTGTCATTCAGCCACGAAGTTATGGGAAGCTCAAGAGTTTGAACATTAAATTGTTCAAACATTTTTTGCTTATGCGCGGGCAGCGGGTAATAGATCATTGCAGGAATGCTTTTGGCTGACAAATGCTGCATCAGCGCATCCCTGTCCACATCATTGAGTACAATGGTGTACTGGTGGTACACATGCGTGCTGTAAGGGGTTTTGGCGGGAACGGTAATTTTATCGCAACCGGCAAATGCTTTATCGTAATGCGCCGCTGCCGCCTGGCGCGCCGCGGCATACGCATCAAGATGCCTGAGCTTTACATTTAAAATGGCTGCCTGAATGCTGTCGAGGCGGCTGTTACAGCCCACCATATCATGGTAATAGCGGGTCTTCATTCCATGGTTGGCAATCATTTGCAGTTTTTCAGCAAGCGCGGCGTCATCCGTAAAAATAGCGCCGCCATCGCCAAACGCTCCCAGGTTTTTGCTGGGATAAAAAGAAGTACAGCCAATATGGCCAATGGCTCCTGCTTTTTTCACACTGCCGTTACTGAATGTAAAATCACTGCCAATCGCTTGCGCATTGTCTTCCACCACGTATAGCCCATGCTCATTTGCTATTTGCATGATGGCTTCCATGTTGGCGCACTGGCCGTATAAGTGCACAGGCACAATGGCTTTTGTTTTTGGCGTAATGGCTTTTTTAATTTCTTCGGGGTCAATGCAAAATGTTTCTTTATCCACATCTACAAAAACCGGGGTAAGCTTCAGCAGCGCAATCACCTCGGTTGTGGCTATAAACGTGAATGACGGCGTAATGATCTCATCACCGGGTTGCAGGTCAAGGGCCATCAATGCAATCTGAAGCGCATCGGTGCCATTACCGCAGGGAATGACATGCTTCACGTTCAGGTAAGCTGCCAGGGCGGTAGCAAATTCCTTCACCACAGGGCCGTTGATAAACGCGCTGCTTTCCATTACATTTAAGACTGCCTGGTCTACTTCTTCTTTTATTTTATGATACTGTGTTTTGGTATCTACCATTTGTATTGCCCGCATAAGATTGATTTTTTAAACGCGGCAAAATTAGCGAAATACAACTACAACCAATGCCGGTTGCAGGCTTTGTGTGAAACGCTTACTTTTGTGAAAACCTGTTTGTGGCTGTTTTACTATACAATATTTTTTTACAATTATATGTGGCAGGCATTTCCGTGGCTGCAATTTTTAATGAAAAAGCAAGGCTTTGGAAACAGGGCCGTAAAAATATTTTTGAACGGCTGAAGCAGGACATTCCCGGCAGCCGGCACGTCATTTGGGTGCATTGTGCCTCGCTGGGCGAGTTTGAACAGGGGCGGCCGGTAATTGAAAGCCTGCGTAAAGAATATCCCAACCATAAAATACTGCTGACATTTTTTTCACCCTCCGGTTATGAGATCCGTAAAAATTATAACGGCGCCGACTGGGTTTTTTACCTGCCGCATGACAGCCCCGGCAATGCCAAGCGCTTTTTGAATATTGTGCAACCCAGCCTGGCCATTTTTGTAAAATATGAATACTGGTATCATTACCTGCACCAGTTGCACCAGCGGCACATTCCGGCTGTTTTAATTTCTGCCATCTTTCAAAAAGATAAAATATTTTTTAAATGGTACGGCGTGTTGCACCGCCGGATGCTGCATTTTTTCAGCCATATTTTTGTGCAGGATGCTCAAAGCGAAATACTGCTCCATACCATTATACCTAAAGCAAAAGTTTCGGTGGCGGGTGATACGCGGTTTGACCGGGTGATGGAAATTGCCACTCAATCTGAACCGGTTGAAGCAATTGAATGGTTTGCGGCCGGGCGAAAAATACTGGTAGCCGGCAGCACCTGGCCCGAAGATGAAAAGCATCTGAAAACAGTTTTGGAGAAAAACAATGAATTATCCTTAATCATTGCACCTCATGAAATTACAGTAAGTCATATCAATTTTATACAAAGTCTTTTTTCAGATCATATCTTGTACTCCCAGCTTGCGGCAAATGATCTTGCAGGTGATCTAAGCAGTAAAAATGTTTTAATTATTAATAACATCGGCATGTTAGCCAAACTGTACCGCTACGCTGATATTTGTTATATAGGTGGAGGCTTTAACAAATCGGGTATTCATAATACCCTGGAAGCCTCGGTATATGGCAAGCCGGTTATTTTCGGCCCGAATTATCAGAAATTTTCAGAGGCCGTGGAACTGATAAAAAATAAAGGTGGCTTTTCTTATACCACTGAAAATGAATTGGCAGGCATTGTCAGCAACCTGCTTAGTCATACATCATTATTGGAAGCGGCCGGAGAAAGCGCCGGCAATTTTGTAAGGGCCCATACCGGGGCCACCCGTACCATTCTTGATTTTTTCAGGAAAATCTTTTTTTAACCAGCCGGTCAAACTGCTGTACAGCCGGGTCATCGGGCAGCCAGCCCAGCTTTGTTTTCAGCTCCCGCCTGATCCAGTATTCTGCTTCGGCATAAGCCTGGAAATTATCAATGGTTTTAATGCTGCGCTCGTACATATTTTTATCGCCCCTGAAAAGATCTTTTAAAAACAACTGCCTGTCTTCGTCCGTAACGGATTTCTTTAAAAGCTTTGGCAATTGCTTTGCTTCTGCCGCAGGCCTGGCTTTTTCTGTGGTATTTATTTTGGCATATTGTGTAAATGTGGGTACTTCATTTACAACATTCTGCAGATCAGCTTTGGCTGTTGTTGCCGGCCCCTGCCTGCTGCTTTTTTTCTGTTCTTCTTTCTGCAGATTCATTAAAGATTCCATTTCAGCCAGCGTAGCAGCTTTGGATTGCTGCAATAATAATTCATTGATCTCTTCTTCACTGATGTCCTCATCCAGCGGTAGCTCAAATATTACTTTCTCCTCATCGTCTCCAAATAGATCAACGCTTTTGGGCCGGTGTACAGCAGGCGCATTGGGAATGATGACGGTAACAGCAGAATTCCCAAGCATTTCTGCTTCTTTTATACCACCTGTTAGTTCTTTTTGAAGCATTTGCAGCGTTATAAGCATTTCTCCAGGCGACGCTTTTTGCCTGTATTGCACGTTTAATTTTTCTATGAGAGCCTTAATTCTTTGCATTATCCCTACATTTGATAAAATTTTTGCGGAAAGATTCAATTTACCAAATTAACCGCAAAAACTATGCTTTGTTTACGGCATAATGGCATACCATGTTTATTGAACCAAACCTTAAAGGCGAAAGGCGGGGCTGGATTGAAGTGATCTGCGGCTCAATGTTTAGTGGTAAAACTGAAGAACTCATTAGGCGGCTGAAAAGGGTAAAAATTGCTAACCTGAAAGCAGAAATTTTTAAACCCGCTATTGATACGCGTTATGATGAAATGAATATTGTATCGCATGACACTAACGTGATTCCATCCACACCGGTTGATAATTCTCAAAAAATATTATTAATGGCGCAGGGCGCCGATGTGATTGGCATTGATGAAGCGCAGTTTTTTGACAGCGAATTACCAAATGTATGCGACCAGTTGGCCTACCAGGGTTTGCGTGTGATTGTGGCGGGGCTGGATATGGATTTTACAGGAAAGCCTTTTGGGCAGATGCCCTATATCCTGGCCAAGGCCGATTACGTAACAAAGCTGCACGCCATTTGCCAAAAATGTGGCGCCATAGCCAATTACTCTTACCGCAAAATACCCGATGATGAGCAGGTAATGCTGGGCGCGCTTGACGCTTACGAACCCCGCTGCCGCAAATGTTATTTTGACAAGAAAGATTAGAAACCATCAGCCGTACCTCGCACATATTAACACTGTTTAAAAAAGACCTGCTGCTGGAACTGCGGCAGCAATACAGCTTTTACGGCATCTTGCTGTACGTGGGCGCCACCATTTACATGCTCTTTTTGGCTATTGAAGAACCTGAAGCTGAAATTTGGAGCGGCCTGTTTTGGATCATACAATTATTTGTGTGTGTGAACGCTGTGGCTAAAAGTTTTTTGCAGGAAACCAAAGGCCGCATGCTGTACTTCTACTCCATTGCTTCGCCGGTAGATTTTGTACTTGCTAAGCTGCTGTTCAACTCTTTATTAATGTTGCTGATGACGGTGATTGCCATGGCATTGTTCCTGGCGTTTTTAGGCAACCCGCTTAGCAAGCTCCTCCCCTTTTTTGGGCTTACGCTGCTTGGCGGCTGGAGCCTTAGCATGGTGTTTACGTTTCTGGCCGCCATTGCTGCAAAAGCTCAGCAAAACGCGGCCATCATGGCCATATTGGGCTTCCCGCTTATTGTGCCGCAGCTAATGCTTTTAATGAAACTTTCAGCAGCCACTTTTAAACAAGGCATCAGCATCATGACAACCGACATCCTGCTGCTTATTGCGCTCGATTTTCTGGTGGGCATATTGGCCGTAATATTGTTCCCGTTTTTATGGAAAGACTGATTTGAAAATATTTTGCTTACCCGCCATTCATCATTCTGAACGTAGCGAAGCGCAGTGAAGAATCCCTCTTGATTGCAGGTTTCTTTTCAGAAAAATTCGTCGAAATGACGATGACGTTTAACCTACTTTTTGTCGGGCGTTTTTCAGGCTGAAATAACAAGAAACAACGGAGATAAAGTTTCGATAACTCATGGAAGGTTTGATCTTAAAGATAAATTTTCTAACTAATAAAGCCATGATCTATAAAAGCGATAGCGTACTCCAAATCAAAAAATGATATAACCATAATCTGCCTGACTTACTTTTCTCAACAACTTTAGCCTTACTTTTGCGTTTTATGTTATAGCAAAAACAAAATCGTGATATGAATAAATGGTGGTGGAAAATACTTTGTATTGTTTTATTAGCATATACCATCGTAGCCGGACTGCTTATTAAGATACCAAATCTGCCTGTTTTGGGTGAAACGATCCGCAACCTCTTTTATCACGTTGGCATGTGGATGGCCATGATGGTTTTATTTACCTGCTCACTTTATCACTCTATAAAATACCTGCGTACCAATAATTTACGTTCAGACCTGGCCGCCCGCAGCTACGCTGTTACAGGCATTTTGTTTGGCGTTTTAGGCTATACCACCGGCGCCGTATGGATGAGCTACACCTGGGCCGATCCCAACAACCCCGCGTTTGAATCATTCAGCGCCATTGCGCGCGAACCCAAGCTTATTGGTTCAGCAATGGCTTTACTCATTTATCTGGCCTATCTTATTTTGCGCGATTCCATTCCTGATATTGATAAAAGAGCAAGAATAAGCGCCGTGTATAACATTTTTGCCTTTGCCATGCTTTTTCCCACCATCTGGATTGTGCCACGTATTTTGCCAAGCCTTCATCCGGGACAGGATGGCAACCCAGCGTTGAATTTCAGAGACCTTGATGCCACCATGCGAACCGTATATTACCCCGCCATGATAGGCTGGATTCTGCTGGGTGTATGGATAGCAACGATCAAGATCAAATTAGGCTTAATTAAAGAAAACCAATTGATAAAATGAACAGGTTATTGATGATATTATTCATGCTCGCAGCGCCGCTGACATTACTTGCACAGCCAAAAAATTTTATGTACAGTAGCGGCAGGATTTACGTGGTAGTGGCGGTACTGCTTACGATTTTTATCGGCATTATTTATTACCTGGTAAGGATTGACAGGAAAGTAGATAAGCTGAGAAAACGGGAGCAGGCCAACCATTAAGCGCCACCGAACTTTTTGCCCGGTTGCCGGCAAAACAAATTGCAGCCTTTCTCTGCATCAGAAATACGAATTGCTCATTTGAAAAATTATATTATTTATGTCACAGTACAATTTCTTTGCCGCTGTAGAAAAGAGTTTTGAAAAAGCAGCGCAGTTTACAAAGTGGGATAAAGGCCTGCTGGAACAGATCCGCGCCTGCAATGCGGTATTACGATTAAGATTTCCTGTAAAAAAAGAAGACGGAACAATTGAAGTGATTGAAGCCTACCGTGTGCAACACTCACATCACAAAACACCCTGTAAAGGCGGTATCCGCTTTTCTACCGGCGTTAACCAGGATGAAGTGATGGCGCTTGCCGCTTTAATGACGTATAAATGCGCCATCGTTGACGTGCCGTTTGGCGGCGCTAAAGGCGGTATCAAAATAGATCCCAAACAATACACCACCTACGAACTTGAAAAAATTACAAGGCGTTATACCACCGAGCTGGTAAAGAAAAATTTCATTGGCCCCGCTACTGATGTGCCTGCGCCAGATTACGGCACAGGTGAAAGGGAAATGGCTTGGATTGTGGATACCTATGCCACACTGCATCCTGAAAATATTGATGCCTATGGTTGTGTAACCGGCAAACCTGTTTCGCAGGGAGGCGTTAACGGACGCCGTGAAGCCACGGGCCTGGGCGTGTTTTATGGGCTGAGGGAAGTGTGCAGAATGGAAGACCAGATGGAAAAAAGAGGCCTGGCTACCGGTGTGGAAGGCAAGCGAATTGTTATACAGGGGCTTGGAAACGTAGGCTACCATGCTGCGCGGTTTTTTTACGAAGCCGGCGCCATCATTGTAGGCGTTGCAGAATATGAAGGCTCAATTATGAAGGAAGACGGTATAGACATTTACGCGCTGATGGATCACCGCAAAAGAACCGGCTCTATCCTCAACTTTGAAGGTTGTACCAATTTGGAAAACAATAAAGCTGCGCTGGAGCTGGATTGCGATATATTAATTCCCGCGGCGCTTGAAAACGTAATTGATGCTGAGAACGCGCCACGCATTAAAGCAAAAATAGTGGGCGAAGCCGCCAACGGCCCACTGTCGCCAGAAGCAGATGAAATACTGGCAGCCAAAGGCGTGCTGGTAGTGCCGGATATGTATTTGAATGCCGGTGGTGTAACCGTATCTTATTTTGAATGGCTGAAAAACCTCAGCCACGTACGTTATGGCCGCATGGAAAAACGCTTTAATGAAAATGTGGCCGGCAAAATTCTTGATGAAATGGAAGCGCTTACCGGCAAAAGTGTTGGCCGGCAAAATAAGGAGCTCATCAAGCATGGCGCAGATGAAATAGACCTTGTACACAGCGGGCTGGAAGAAACCATGATCAATGCCACACGCGAGGTAATGAACACGTGGAAAGCCAATCCCGAAATTCCTGACATGCGCACAGCGGCGTATGTGGTTGCCATCAATAAAGTAGCTACAACGTATGCCGAGCTTGGCATTTTTCCATAGAACATTAATTGATTTAATAAAAAGAGTAAGCCGCATCATTAACGACGCGGCTTATGCTTTTTGATGTGATCCGGATTGGAATATTCTTCCAATCTTAAATAACTGTCAACTAGCCTTAACTGCTACTTAATCAATTATTTAACAACTCTCTAACAGGCAGCTTCAAGTAACGTGGTATAACATCAGGTACACTTTGTTTTACCTATTGTTTTACAAAAAATAGAGTACCAAATTTGCCGGTCAGAGAACAAAAAAAGTAGCACTATGGCAACAGTAACAATGGTATTTAGGAAGAACTCGGTAACTAAAGATGGTAAATCTACGGTTTATTTTAGAATCACAAAAAACAGAAAACACAGTTACATTTCCTCGGGGCAGAAAGTAGAGGCAAAGTATTGGGACTTCACAAAGAACAAGGTAAAGGCAAATCACCCGAGCAGTGGGCGGTTGAATGCTTACCTTATTTTAAAATTGCAGGAGATCCAGGCAGAAGTGTTGAAAGCAGAAACGGAAGAGAAGCTTATGACGGGCAAAGACATCCGGAATGCAATATTCAGTTATTACCCTACAGATTTCATTGCGTATGCAACTGCCATCAACCATAAAAATATTGCTGAAGGTAAAATCGGCACCTATGATAAAAACAAATCCGTCATAGCAAAGATTCAGGAATATAATAATGACAAACCGTTGTACCTTCATCAGATCACCCCGGCTTTTTTAGAAAAGTACGAGGATTATTTAAGGCTTAAAGGCAACCAGACAAACACGATTGGCGTGAGTATGAGGTACGTCCGGAAGATTTTCAACGATGCCTACAGGGAGGGATTGATAAAGCACAAACAAATCCCTTTTAACATCTACAAAATTAAAAACGAAAAAACACAAAGGAGTTACCTGACCGATGCTGAGCTAGGCTTAATCGAAGATTTAAAACTAAAAGCAGGCAGTATGATGCAGGTTCATCGTGACATGTTTGTTTTAGCAAGTTACGCTGCGGGTTTGAGGGTCGGTGATTTGTTAGCCCTTAAGGTTATGAATTATGATGGCCACTACATTCACACGCAAACCAGAAAGACCGGTGGGCAGCTTTCCGTAAGATTACCGCTAAAGGCAAAAGCTATTGCCGACATCTATGTGCAGTCAGATTGTCTGCCCGGCAATTATATATTCCCCATACTTCCAAACGGCTTTAACGAGGATGATCCTAAGGGATTTGATGCTGCGATAAGTTCAGCCACTGCGTACTATAACAAGGATCTAAAAGCCATCGCTAAGAAGTGCGGTATTGCCAAAAACATAACCAGCCATGTTGCCCGTCATTCATTTGCAACCAGGGCATTGCAAAAAGGCAATTCCCTGGATAAAGTTTCAAAGTTTCTTGGTCATTCCAATATCAGCACTACCCAATTATATGCAAAAATCGTAAATTCGGAGTTGGATAAAGCAATGGAGGTTTTTAATTAATATTACCATGAAACGATTAGATGATCTCATATCAGACATTCCTGTTATATACAATGTGCAATGGTTTACGGAGTCAAAACAACTATTTTACGACCACCCAATGAATGTTAAAAAAGCTGATGAAAATTGAGTCCTTGGAAGGAGATGAAAATAATCACGGGTTAAAGAAAAAAATCACTCTATTCGACTTCCTTTTAGGTGCTAAATATGTTCATTATGATGAGATACACGATGATTGGGAGCGGACCAATAAAATGATTCAAGTTGGAGAGTATGATTATAAAGTCAAGGTAGGTTGTACGTTGATTCCTTCATCAAAATTCTATCCTAATATAACCTACGGAAAAATTAAAGATGAAATATTAGCTACTTTAGAAAAAATGATAAGCCAGGTAAATGGTCATGTTGAAAAACGAAAAATGATAAGTTATGTAAGAAGATTATTGAACGAGAAAATTATTTTGAAAAGCCAAGTAGAAAACATTGTCTACAATAATAAATTCGTTAAGTACTTAATTGATGAAATCGACGCAGGTTATAGCTTTTTAGAAGAAGTGTTAGAAGTACTTAATAATAATCAAGACTTTTTGGAATTCGATATTGATACCGCAAAATTAGCCAAGCTGTACTTGTTTTTAAATACAGCAGAGATATTAAAAAATGATAAAACTTCGTTTTTGTCTTTTGCAAGTACATATTTTAAAGTGACAAAAAAAGGCAAATCAACTCTGCCTAATAAAGGCTCCCTTAAAACCGAAATAGGTGAGCTTAAACGAAATTGGTGCCGGTTTGCCCGATGGTATAAGGAGCAATCTTTAGAAATAAAATAAAGTCAGCTTTAAGGTTTGACCTCCTCCCGAAAAACCGTAGCAATTAAAAGTAGAGAATTGGGGCAATATTCATAATTTGAAAAATGAAAT
>CAKSQK010000005.1 GCA_934486785.1 uncultured Niabella sp.
GCACGAAAGGGAAATTTTATTCTTTTATAATAGCAGTGGGGAGCAATCTTTATTTACAAGGGAAATATACGAATGTTTCAATTTTATAAAAAACATTAGTGCCGCCGGTAGATAACTATGTAATCCTTCATAGTCAATATTATAGAGAAAACCTTTCACATTCGCGTTTTATATAATACCTGTTTCGCTTATTTGCCCTTAATTTATTTAAATTATACAAAATACGTACATGAAATTATTAAGTATGCGAAACTTATTTACTTGTATCACTTCAGCGTATTCCGCAATCTTGCAATTATAAAAAAAGCCACTCCGTAATTCAGAGTGGCTTTATCATTCAGTTTCAATCTACTATTCTCTTACTACCTGTATGGTTCTGCTCGTATCCTGCCTACCGTCTTTATCTACTTGCACAATACGGATAAATATTTTGGAGTTACTGTCTGTTTTAAAATTTTCTGTCTTTTGGCACGATATCATTGTTACCACTAAAAACAAAATACCAAACGAGGCAACCTTTAACCTGTTGACAGAAGTGCGTGGCCTGTTTTTGCTAAAGCCCAACAGCAATAAGCCCAGCAGTGAAGCGCCTAATGCCAGGCTGGTTATTGGCGTGCTGTATTCATATTTCAGTTCATTACTGCTGTGGCCATTCAGGGCCTTGCTTTGTATGGTTGAAATGGTGTGCCAGCCCTCGCCATCGGCAGATGCCTGTACCAGGAAATGATCATTGTTGCTTTCAGTTTGTGTAGACCAGTTAACACGCAACTGATCATTTTGAACCACGGCCGACAAGCTGCCAAAAGTTACCGGTAAAACTGTTGCCTGCGTTTTTACCCAAAAGCCGCTAAAGCCGGTAACATTAAAGCTCACTTCCCATCTAAGCGCATCGGCATTCCATACAATATCTGCGTCAGTAGGATTGATGTTTGAACCGGCTCCGGGATAGGAATAAAAATCGCCGTTGGCATTGCCGGTTCCGCTGCGTTTTTCAATCAATAAATTAGCTTTATTAGTATTATCACTGCTATTGGTGGGTAGCTTAAGAGAATTAACAGCATTAAATGCGTCAAAATCTGCCTGGGTAAAATATAGCGTTACGCGCCCGGTGGCGGTGGTTGCATTGCTGGCTGGCGTAATTTCATAATGCCTTCTTACAAAAGTAGCAGGCTGTGTGCCATCAATCCACATTTTTACACTTGTAGTGCCACTTACTGGCGCAGCTCCGTTTGGTGTAATGCCTGCAACAGCCCTGCAGTCATCATCTGTTATGTAATTGAAACCTGTGCCTGAAACACTAATATTTTTTACAACATTCCCTGCAGCCAGGTAAGAGGTGGTTCCGGAAGAGGTTTTTATAATGTTGAAATTAGTGCCGTTATCTATTCCCGTAACACCAGGGTTAGATGAAACAACTCTAACTCTGTAGTTGAACCCGGTTGACCTATCTACAGGAATAGCTGCCTGAATCGTACCACTTGTTGCTGTGCTGTTAAGGGTTCCAATATTTACCGGAGAAGCAAAAGAGCCGCTTGCATCAGAAAGCTGGGCGGTAAAAGTATTGCCTGCTGCAAACGTATAACCGCTGGATGAAAAACTCACAGACAACGGGGCGCCAGAGCAGAAAGTTGTACCCGTGATGCTGGTGGATAAGCTGCTGCCGGATGCCCAGGTCATAGCATCTAAGGCTATATACCCGATATTAGAGGTAGTTGTTATTGTAAATGCATCAATAGAAATATTAGAGTTGTTGCTTCCACCGTACGTAGTCATATTAATGAAAGTGTATCCGTTTTGAAACCCCAAATCAGTATTGAAACCGCTGCTCGAAGTAGCTGTAAATTTTGTAACACCGGCCAGTTTACCAGTAATAGTGCAGGAGCCTGATAAGTTTTGAAACGTAGTGTTAGCTCTTGACAAATACAAATACATGCTTTTTAAAGTAAAAGCGCTGGCAGATGAAATGGTGAATTGCCCACCGGTACCATCGTTACTATTGCCAGCACCAGAATTATCAATGAACTTATTATCCGGGGCAGTGCCATTCCAGCCTAAACCTGCATAATTCACAATTTTAAATGCGGTTGAATTAGGAACTGTTGATGTAATGGTAAACGTTCTGCTATTACTGGTAAAAGTGGTAGCGCCGGTAGTAGCCGTTTCAAATGTTTCCGTATAGTTTTGCGCCCCGGCTGTTATTGAAAACTGTATGGCGATTGCCATTAAAAATAGAAATAGTTTTTTCATTCTGTTTAGGTTTAAAAAGAAAATGCCTCAAAACATTTGGCTTTATTTTTACAATGCACCTATTGGTGAAAGTTTCATCATACAGCCCTCTTGAGGCATTTTCAGGAGTAAAAATTATTAATCTCTTGAAGGGAAAATACCTTGCAAACAGATAATGTAGTTCAAGCCCAGGTAAGGCTGCATATTATTATGTGGCATACTGCTTCCGGCAACACCTACACTTTGCGGGTTCAATGCGGTATTAGGTGGCGTGTTGGTATAGCCCAGTGTTGGTATAAACTCTCTGCCAGACATGGCGCCGGGTGTAGCAATAGTATTGCCTTGTGCAGGAGTAGAAACGCTGGCATTGGCATTGGTAACTGCAAGGGCATGGGTATGTGCAGGTAGTTCTGGCTGTAGCAGCGTGTGCGCAACTTCTCCGCCTGTCTGCCCCTGTTCAAAAGAAGGCAGGCCAGGCCCGCTGCCAAAGCCTACAGGCACACGGCCTCTTAGGTCTGGCAGGGCAAAAGTGGTTCTGCCATCGCCGCCGTAGGTGGTGCCAAGAATTGAGAACAGCGCTGTATTCTGAGAAATAGCTAATAGCTGCCCTTGGCAAAATGCCCATCCGCGGGGTGCAAAATTGCCTGCAAAAAGTTTGATGATGCCCAAAAATTCGTCCATGATTTAGAGTTTTAATTGTTTAAAAATGAGGGTTAAAAAAAATATTCGTACTAAGTTGGTAGTAATTAAAATTTCAGTGGAGGCCAAATGTAATTTGGAGGGGTTTGGTTTTGGTTTAAAGTTTTAAAAGAGCTTGCGCTTTATAGCCCTGCTATTTGCCTGGTTAAAGAAAGCACTTTAATGCACGTCTGTACAGGGTGTAGCTTGGTTTAAAAATAAGTGTGATTGGTTTTCGAGTTTGTTTTGTTGATTTAGAAGAAACAAAAATAAGTAAATGATTAACAAAATTGGCAACTTCTAAAAATAAAAACCAGAAACTGGCAGATTTGGTTAAAACTTTCGCATTAGCTTTGTCGCTTATATGACAGGCAATTATTTTGAAGCACGGAATATTACCAGGGAGCGAAAACTGCTGTTATGGTTCATGCTGGGCTGGTTCATCATCAATTGTTTGCAGGCATCTTTTCTGGGTCTTGATGGAGATGAAGCTTATTACTGGATGCTTTCGAGGCAGCCGTCCTGGGGTTATTTTGATCACCCGCCACTGGCGCCATTGCTAATCAACATTGGCGAGAGTATTGGCCACGGCCCTTTGTTTACAAGGCTTTCCACTATTATATTAAGCACGCTCACCATTCCTTTTGTTTATGCAGCCTTACCCAACAGCCTCAAAAGCATTCGCTGGTTCTTACTGCTGTATGCAGGTGCTGTGGTTTTAAGCGTGTATGGTTTTATTACCACGCCCGATGCCCCACTTTTATTTTTTTCTGCTGTATTTTTTTATGGCTACAAGCGTTTTTTAAAACAGGATAACTTTTTAAATACGCTCATCATGACCGTTGCCATTACAGGTATGTTCTACAGCAAATACCACGGCATACTGCCGGTGGCATTCGTGGTACTCTCTAACCCAAGGTTGCTGCTCAATAAATTTTTCTGGCTCATGGTCATCATGGTTACGCTACTTTTTTTGCCACACCTTTACTGGCAGCACCAGCACGATTGGCCCACGGTTCGTTATCATTTGGTAGAAAGACTTAGCAAGCAGTATCGCATTAATTTTACAACAGATTATATTTTGGGCCAATTACTCATTTGGGGCCCCATCATATCGCTGTTGTTTTTTTTCAAAGTCATCAGCGTGCGGGTTAAGGATAAACTCAGCCGCGCACACCTTTTTAATTTTTCGGGCGTGCTCCTGTTCTTTGTAGTATCATCTTTTAAAAATACCGTGGAGCCGCACTGGACGCTGATTGCAGGTGTGTCCTACATCGTTCTGTTTATGACGCTCATTAGAAACAGTAGCTATAAATTCAGAGCGTTGTTTTTAAAACTGGCCTACGTTAATATCGGGCTAATCTTATTGGCTCGCGTATTGTTTTTGCTGCCCCAGTCGCCGTTTCATTTATTAAAACATTACAGTTCATTTTTTTGGGGAAAGGAATGGGCAAAAGATATTTACGCGAAAGCGGCAGGAAAGCCCGTGGTGTTTACCAATGCATATGCCACCGCTTCTGTGTATAATTTTTATCATCCAGATGCCACGGCTTATGGTTACAGCACCAAGCAATACCGGAAAACAAATTTCTCGCTGGGCACATCTGACTGTGCTTTTGATGGTAAAGAAGTGCTGATATTTACGGAGCAGGCGCTAAGCGCCGACACTGCCTTAAAAGTACGCTCCAGGTACAGGAACGGCTATCTAATTCCCGTGCAATACAAATGTATTAACGCGCTTAAAATAAAAGCCATCAGCCTGCCAACGCAATTAAAGGCCGGCGAAACAGGCATGGCAATCATTGAGCTTGAAAACACAGGCAACAGGCCTGTTGAGGCGCAGGCGTTGAAAGTAGATTACGCGTTCTTTATTTCTAAGTTTAATTTTATCAATTCAACAAATGCTTTTTACCTGCCCGATGCGGTGTTACAACCGGGATATAAAAAGCGCATCAGCCTACCGCTTACCGCACCGCCCGCGGGAGATGATTATAAAATTCTTTTCTCTATTGTAAACAGCATATTGCCAGGTAATTTCGCCAGCGATTTTTATGATATTGAAGTGGTTGAATAAGCTCAACCTGTTTCGATAAATTGGTCGTTCAATAGCAATATTTTAACCAAATCCCTCATCGCTAATGCTTATCTTTGCACACCTGCCAAATTGGCTTGCTGGTGTTGTAGCATTGTTTTTGAACATGCCTGTTGCCAGTTTCACAGTAATCACGCAGGAAAACCGTGGCATGGGCAGCGCTGTCAACTATGTAAGCAGCCGCGCCACCAACAGCCGGTCAACAAAAAAAAGTATTTTAAAAAGATATTATGTTTGGATTTGTAACGAAAATGTTTGGCGGAAGTAAATCAGAAAAAGACGCCAAAAAACTTCAACCCACCGTACAAAAAGTTAATCAATATTTTGCTGAATACCAGTCCATCAGCAACGACGAGTTGCGGGGAAAAACACAGCAGTTCCGCCAGCGCATCAAAGAGCATCTTACAGCTATTGACAACCAGATTGCGGAGCTGAATGCCAGGGCAGAAAGCCTTTCGCATACCGAGCTGGTTGAAAAAGACGCTATTTATAAGCAGGTAGATGAACTAAGAAAAGACCGCGATAAAGAAATAGAAAAAGTGCTGGAAGACATTTTACCTGAAGCTTTTGCCGTGGTGAAAGAAACCGCGCGCAGGTTTAAGGAAAACACCGAGATCATTGCCACCGCCACTGATTACGACCGCGAGCTAAGCGTAACCAAAAATGAATACGTATCCATTAACGGGGACCAGTCTGTTTTTAAAAACACCTGGACGGCTGCCGGGGGAAAGGTAACCTGGAACATGGTGCATTACGATGTGCAGTTGATTGGAGGCGCGGTATTGCACTCGGGTAAAATTGCCGAAATGGCAACCGGTGAGGGTAAAACGCTCGTATCTACACTTCCGGCTTATTTAAATGCGCTGGCCGGCGAAGGCGTGCATATTGTAACCGTGAACGATTACCTGGCACGCCGTGACCAGGAATGGAACGGCCCTATATTTGAATGGCTGGGCCTGCGTGTAGATTGTATTGACAAGCATCAGCCCAACAGCGAAGCTCGTAGAAATGCTTACCTGGCCGATATTACCTACGGTACCAACAATGAATTTGGTTTTGATTACCTGCGCGATAACATGGTGCACACTGCCAACGAAATGGTACAGCGCAAACACCATTATGCCATGGTTGATGAGGTGGATAGCGTGCTGATTGACGATGCGCGTACGCCGCTCATTATTTCCGGCCCTGTAGATAAAGGTGGCGACCAGCAATACCACATACACAAACCGCGTGTGCAGCAGCTTTACCAGGAGCAGGAGCGTATTGTAAGGCATGAGCTGAACGAGGCTCGCCGCCTGTTTGAAAAAGGAGAAGATGATCCTAAAACCGGCGGCTTACACCTGTACCGTGCTTACAGGGGTTTGCCAAAATATGGCCCGCTGATCAAATTTTTAAGCGAGCCCGGCGTAAAAGTAAAAATGCAAAAAGCAGAAAACTTTTACCTGCAGGAGCAGGAAAAAAACATGCCGCTGGTTGACAGCGAACTGCTGTTTCGCATTGATGAAAAACACAATTCGGTAGACCTTACGGAAAAAGGCTTAAGCGCCATTACCAAAGCGGGTGAAGATCCTGAGTTTTTTGTTTTACCCGATATAGGCGTAAAGCTGGCAGACGTGGAAAAAAGTGAAGCATCACCCGACGAAAAACTGAAACAAAAAGAAGCCATCCTTAACGATTATACCAATAAGGCCGACCGCATTCATACCGTACAGCAATTATTAAAAGCTTATTCATTGTTTGAAAAAGATGATGAATACGTGGTGATTGACGGCGCTATTAAAATTGTGGATGAGCAAACCGGCCGTATCATGGAAGGTCGCCGCTACTCCGATGGTTTGCACCAGGCGCTTGAAGCCAAAGAAAATGTGAAGATTGAGGCAGCCACACAAACCTATGCCACCATTACGCTGCAAAACTTTTTCCGTATGTACCACAAGCTGGCGGGTATGACGGGTACTGCCGAAACAGAGGCAGGCGAGTTTTGGAGCATTTATAAGCTGGATGTGGTTTCCATTCCTACCAACGTTCCTATCATTAGAAACGATATGCAGGACCTGGTGTACAAAACAAAGCGTGAAAAATACAAAGCAGTTATAGACGAAATTGAAAAAATGCGCGAGGCAGGAAGGCCGGTGCTGGTAGGTACTACTTCTGTTGAAATAAGTGAACTCCTCAGCCGGATGCTACAGCAAAAACGCATTCCGCACAATGTGCTTAACGCCAAGCAACACGCGCGCGAGGCGCAGGTGGTTGCAGAAGCTGGCTTGCCCGGGGCAGTTACCATTGCCACAAACATGGCCGGTCGTGGTACCGATATTAAACTGGGGCCTGGCGTAAAAGAGGCCGGTGGCCTTGCTATTATTGGTACGGAAAGGCATGAAAGCCGCCGGGTAGACAGACAGTTGCGCGGCCGTGCGGGCAGGCAGGGCGACCCGGGCAGTTCGCTGTTCTTTGTATCGCTTGAAGATGATTTGATGCGCATGTTTGGCAGCGAAAGAATTGCCGGCATGATGGACAAACTGGGCTATAAAGAAGGCGATGTGATCCAGCACAGCATGATCAGCAACAGCATTCAAAGAGCGCAAAAGAAAGTGGAAGAAAACAACTTTGGCATTCGTAAGCGTTTGCTGGAGTATGATGATGTAATGAACAAGCAGCGTAATGCTATATACGAAAGGCGCAACCACGCGCTGTTTGGTGAAAGATTGTCGCTTGACCTTGATAATGCTTTCTTCATCGTGGCAGAAAGCCTGGTAAACTCATTCAGGGAGCAGGAAGATTACGAAGGCTTTAAACTGGCCTGTATTGTAAATTTTGGAATGGATACTACCATTACCCCCGAAGAGTTCCGGAGTAAAGATGATGGCAAACTGATCGACAGGTTGTATACGGAGGCTACCCAAAAGTATAACGAGCGTGTGGAAATGCTGAGCAGGGAAGCCGTTCCTGTGTTTAAAGATATCAGGGCAACGCAGGGCAGCCATATTGAAAATGTGATCGTTCCGTTTACCGATGGCCGCAAAACCATCAATGTATTGGCGCCGCTAGATAAAACCATCGAAACCAATGGCAAAGAGCTGGTATCCAGCATGGAAAAATCTATTACACTGGCTGTGATTGATGACGGTTGGAAAGAACACCTGCGCGCTATGGATGATTTAAAGCAAAGCGTTCAGACGGCCTACCTTGAACAAAAAGATCCGCTGGTAATTTTTAAAGTGGAAGCATTTCAATTGTTCAACAGCATGAGTACCGGTTTGAATAAAGATATTATTGCTTTTCTTACACAGGCAAACCTGCCGGTGCAACAACAAAATAATATTCGCGAAGGCCGCGAGCAAAAAACCGATTACAGCAAAATGCGCAGCAACAAAGCGCAGGTAGACGCGGCGGGTGATGATTACGGCGCGAATGAAAATGATTATTTTGATCCGTCAGGTGCGCCCGTGAAACAGGAACCCGTGCGTGTGGCGCCAAAAATTGGCCGAAATGACGCATGCCCTTGCGGTAGCGGCAAAAAATACAAAAACTGTCACGGCAGAGGTGAGTAGATGCCGGTAAGTTTTTTTTGATGGAGGCGAAGCAAACATCACAATATATTCACAATCCCCTGAAACGAAGTTTTTAGGGGATTTTTGCGAGAACGGGTTGTGACCTGCCATAAGTGAATTTTAATGAGGAAGTTTTTCTCTTAATAAGCCATAAACCCAGGTTCCTGCTATGGCACTCAATAGCGTGATGCTGATAACAGTTGCGCCTATACCGATTTGTGCAAATAACGGACCGGGGCATGCCCCTGTAATTGCCCAGCCAAAACCAAAAATTAAACCACCATAGATCTGTCCTTTATTAAACTTTTTGATCGGAATTTTGATTGGTTCTCCATAAATGGTTTTGATGTTGAACTTCTTAATCAGGAAAACGGAAAGCATGCCTACAACAACCGCACTGCCAATGATTCCATACATGTGGAAAGACTGTAGGCGAAACATTTCCTGTATGCGAAACCAACTGATGACTTCTGCTTTTACGAACACAATGCCAAATAAAATTCCTACAACTAAGTATTTCAAATTGTGATACCACTTATGTTCTAAGCTGCTTTCGTTCACGCACATTGCGTCCAGTTCACGAAGTTGTAAATCTTTTTCTATGTCTATGCCTTGTTGCATTTGTTGTTGTGATTAAAGTGAAAGAATTAAAGGTAGAATGAGGTTAGCCATTATGAAACCGCCCATCATAAAACTGACGGTCGCGATCAATGAAGGAAGTTGTAAGTTGGACAATCCCATAATGGCATGCCCGCTTGTGCAACCGCCTGCATAACGTGTGCCGAAGCCTACTAAAAAACCTCCGGCAACCATAATCAAAAATCCCTTCAGCGTAAACAACGACTGCCAATTTATGATGTCTTCCGGAACAAGGCTATTGAAGTTTGTAATGCCGTAACCAGCCAATTCCGCTGCTAATTTTGGATTGACTTCAACAGGATGAGGATTCGACATAAGGTTGATTGCTATTGCCCCGCCTAAAAAAATACCGAACACAAAAACCAGGTTCCATACTTCTTTTTTCCAATTGTACTGAAAGAAGGGAATATTGGCAGGGATACATGAAGCGCAAATGTGACGCAAGGACGAGCTGATGCCAAAAGATTTGTTGCCAATAATTAAAAGCGCAGGAACAGTTAAACCAATTAAGGGGCCCGCCACATACCATGGCCAGGGCTGCTTTAGAAACTCTATCATTTTTGTTTTAATTGTTTTGTTAATCACGACTGCACCGGAAGTATAAAACCAGCGATGCAGAAGTATAAGGGTTTATATTACCTGAAATCTTATTCTGCCTTTTCTTTGTCTTTTTGAAACATTGAGAACAAAAGTCCGCCCATAATTGAGCCGTAAATGGTGCTGTTAGCAGGGTTTGAAGTGATTGCACAAGTTCCCGAAATGCAGCCCACTTGCTGCCAATAAAAATACCCTGCTACTGCCCCCAAAAATACACCAATAATGATGAGTAAATATTTTTTGCTGAAATTCTTCATAGCTTGCTTATTCTGCATTTGATTTTGTTTTGCGAACAGGTACATTACAACCAGACGCACCGCAACAACCAGTATTCAGTATGGGCATTAGCGAGAATAATACACCTGCACCAACAAATAGCCAATCTCTAACAACAATGCCTTGCACAATGATAAAAATGCCCAAAGCTAATCGCAGCACCCGCATAAAGCTCCAACCCTTCAGATAGTTTGTCATTGCTTTTTCTTTTTAATGGTGTTGATGCCAAATGGCAAATACAATGGGCAGAAACTGATAAACGATGTGAGCAATAACACTACGGCTAAAATACCAAGCACGGTTGCCAGCGTTCCTGAGATGGCATTTGTAAAAAACAAAACACCAATTAAAACTGCAATAAGTATACGAAATACTTTGTCTGTTGTTCCCATATTATTTTTCATCTGTTTATTGTTTAGTTATTTGATCTACATTTTGCCACGTTTTGCCATTGATTACATTTTGAAAACCATTTTGTTCCAAAATACTTTTTGCCTGACTGCTGCGGCCGCCACTTCTGCAAAAAACAACGATGTTTTTCTTGTTTTTAAATTTGGATAACTGGCTTGATATTTTGTCTAACGGAATATTTACAGCACCTTTTACGCTGCCTCCCAAAAATTCGCCGGGTGTGCGAACGTCTACTAAAAACGCACCATTTTTTACAGCTTCTGTTAATGCGCTGTTGTCTGTTGGTGCAAACATATTTTTGAAAATCCCAAACATTATTGATACTGTTTTATTATGATTAAATTAGTTTAATATTTTGCTTTGACATACGAAGTTTGTTTTGGGCACACTGGTTTTTGCAATAGCGTTGAAACCTCCTCCCACTTCTGTAAAATTTCTATAGCCTCTTGCCTGCAAAATGCTCGCTGCAATCATACTGCGGTAGCCGCCGGCACAATGCAGGTAGAAATGTTCTTGTGGGTTGATGTCTTTTATCCAATCGTTGATGTAGGCCAAAGGTTTACTGTATGCTTCTTCAATGTGTTCAGCAGCATACTCGCTTTCTTTGCGAACATCTACAATTTTGTGTTCGTCAATTTTTATTTCCGATGCAAATTGTTCAGGTGTAATTCGGGTTACGGTGTCTGTTTCTTTTCCTGCATTTTTCCATGCTTCAAAACCATTTTTCAGATGCCCCAATACATTGTCAAAACCTACACGGCTTAAACGTGTAACAGCTTCTTCTTCCTTTCCTTTGTCGGTTACCAACAAAATAGGTTGCTTTACATTTACAATCATTGCTCCTACCCAGGGTGCAAAATCGCCACTCAAACCAATGTTTATAGATTGCGGAATAAACCCTTTTGCAAATTCTTTGTCGCTTCGCGTGTCTAAAATCAATGCTGCGGATGTTTCGGCTGCAGCTTCAAATTCTTCTACTGAAAGTTCTTTCATTCCCTGTTTCAGAACTACGTCAAAACTATCGTAACCTTTTTTGTTCATGGCAACATTCATTCCGAAATAGGCAGGTGGCGGAAGCAAACCATCCGTAACAGCTTTGATAAAAGCCTCTTTGTTCGGCTGATTTAAAGCATAGTTCATTTTCTTTTGGTTGCCCAAACTGTCTACTGTTTCTTTCATCATGTTTTTTCCGCAAGCTGAACCAGCTCCGTGTGCAGGATAAACGGTTACGTCATCGGGAAGGAGTAAGATCTTTTTGTAAAGGCTTTCGTAAAGCAAACCTGCTAATGCTTCCTGTGTCATATTTGCTGCTTTCTGAGCCAGATCGGGTCTACCCACATCTCCCAAAAACAACGTATCGCCACTGAACAAAGCCGCTTCTTTTCCGTTTTCATCCAACAATAAATAGCAAGAACTTTCCATTGTATGCCCCGGCGTATGTAGCACTTTGATTTTTACATTGCCGATTTCAAACGCCTGGTTATCTTCTGCAACTATCGCTTCAAATTCGGGTTGTGCAGTTGGGCCATAAATAATAGGAGCATTTGTTTTTTTACTTAAATCAATATGCCCCGAAACAAAATCTGCGTGAAAGTGTGTTTCAAAAATGTATTTGAGTTGCACACCGTCTTTCTCTATGCGGTCAAGGTAGGGTTGCGTTTCTCGTAACGGGTCAATAATGGCTGCTTCACCATTTGACGTGATGTAATAGGCGCCCTGGGCCAAACACCCGGTATAAATTTGTTCTACTTTCATAATTTTTGAGTTGAAATAGGTCGTCAGTTTATCGTTGTATTCAATAAAATTTCCGTTTTCATAGAATTAGTAACAAGACATCCGGCTTTTGCTTTTTCGGCAACACGCATTGCTTTTTCGTTGTCAGCTCCGGGGTTTACAAGTGTTATTTTCGGAAACATTTCAGCTTGTGTAATCTGGTATTTCCCGTCTGTCATTTCTAATTTAGCAATTGTTTTACAGCTAAAATCTTTTACGTCCATTTTAAAGTTTTGTGCTATGGCAAGAAAGGTAGCCATATAACAACTGTTGATAGCCGCTACAAATAAATGTTCAGGCGACCAAATGTTGGGTACTCCGTTTGGGAACTCTGGAGGTGTGGCGCATTCTATTGTTTTTTCCAAAACAGGCGATGATAGTTCACCAATTCTTGCTTCTTTCCATTGTATGTTTACTTCGTAAAAATGAGTTTGTGACATGTATATATTTTTAATTACTGTAAAATTGCGATTTAGATTTTGCATGTACAGCCACTTTTGTTACACAAGCAAAAGTTATTGTAACAACGTTTCTTTGAGTATGATGTAAATGCCCATCACCAGCACAAACCAACCAAACGCGGGTTTGATTTTTGAACCGTCAATTTTTTTAGAAAGTGCTATTCCAATAAAATTTCCGGCAATAGCAAATGCAGTAACTTTTGTAAGGAAGATATAATCAATTGGGGTTTGGCCACTTTCTCCGAAGAAGCCTATCAAAGATTTTGCTGCAATGATGACTAACGAAGTTCCAACAGCTTCTTTCATGGGTAATTTGCTTAGCACTACCAACGCGGGAATGATTAAGAAACCCCCGCCAGCACCTACAAGCCCTGTTAAAATTCCAACAACTGCCCCCTCTACAATAATTAACGGGTAATTGAATTGTTGTTTTTTTGGTAGTTCATCCCAGCTTTTTTTGTCCTTTTTTATCATACTGTAAGAGGCAAAAATCATGAGCAGGGCAAAAAGCAACATCAGTAAAATGCCTTTGGTAACGATAAAGTTTCCGATGTGAAAAATTTCCGGTGGAATGGCCGGAACGATAAAAGCTCTTGTAAGAAATACGGCTGCAATAGACGGAATACCGAATACTACAGCCGTTTTAATATTAACCAAACCTTTTGTGAAGTATGAAAATGAACCTACAATACTGGTAGTTCCAACAATAAAAAGCGAATAAGCGGTTGCCAATACTGCATCTACCCTAAATAAATAAACCAAAACGGGAACAGTAAGAATACTGCCGCCGCCACCGATCAGTCCTAATGAAATGCCAATAAAAATTGATGCCAGGTAACCTACTTCGTCCATGCTTTTTGAAATTGCTGCTGCAAAAGTGAAACAATTCAAATACCTATATAGCCACTTTTGTTACACAAGCGTAATTTTGTTTCTGCCCAGCTTCACTTTTCCCATTTCTTCCAGTTGTTTTAACAATCTTGAAACTACTACACGGGCAGTTCCTAATTCGTTGGCTAATTGTTCGTGCGTTATGTTCAAAGTTTTGTTTCCGTTGAGTTCTGTTTTTTTATTGAGTAAAGCCAACATTCTTTCATCAACTTTTTTGAAAGCAATGGCGTTTACAATGTCCAGTAGTTCTTCAAAGCGCTTGTGGTACAACCGAAATATGTAATCCAACCATTGCGGATATTCTTTCATAAATACCGATACTTTTTCGATGGGTAAAAAAAGTATTTCCGCCACATCCTCAACTTCTGCTTTCACTTTACTTGTTTCGTTGTGCAAACCTCCTAAAAACGACATGATGCAACTTTCGCCGGCTTTGATGTAATACAATAAAATTTCCCTGCCGTATTCTTCTGTTCGGATAACTTTTAAAGTGCCTTTAATAACAATAGGAATAGACCGAATGTGCGCATTTTCGTTGAGGATAATATCGCCTGCTTTGTAACTCTTTTGTATGCTGTATTGTTGTAGTTTTTCTATTAATTCTGGGGATGTTTTAAACTCTGTTATCTGTTGTAATTCTTCCATGCAGCTAAGTTACAATTTGTTTGGCTGTGGGTGGGCATGGGAGCCTGGTACAAAATAAAATTAAACCCGCTGTTATCTTGGGGAGTTACTGAATCCCAAAATGTTTCATTACACATATTTTTTAGGGTTTTGATGTTTCATATTCATCTTTGTACTGCCCAATATGTTTTTCGCTATCATTAATTTTTATCTTTTGCCGTTTAAAGTTTATAAAGCCTGATAGTAAAAGGATCACAGAGATGCCAGTAAATGTAATTTCAATTAAATTACCGTATTTCACACTGGTTAAATTATTTACACTAACTCCTGCCACTAAAAAATACATAGCAGTTCTTATGAAAGCTAAAAGAGTAGATTGGTTTGCAAGTGTTGTTCTCTGCAAAGCCAGTTTTTCCCGTAGTATTAAATCTTTATTCATTTTTGTTTTGTACAGATTTGTTGTACTAATGGTCAAAGCTAACATTTCGCACAGAGAAGTATTGTTAATAATGCTCAATTTTTATTGACTGTCCGTGGATGTCGTTCGTAAAATTGAGTTGCTTGATAGGTAGCGGGCATTGGCCTTATAACATATAAGGATTAAATTAAGCATATAAAAATTGCGCTACATTGTAGAGTTCTGTCAGCTTTTGTTAAGTTGATGAAGCCTCAGTATTTTTTTAATTTTTGGGCAGTCCACTTATAAGACCGGTTAGTAAATCGTACACGTTCGGTATGGCCGTGCTAAAACGCCTGTAAGTGTCTGCTGTAATATTTGTTGTATCAAACGGAACATAGCTTACATAACTTTTTCCTGCTCCGGCCACGCGCCCGTATTTGTATTCATAGGTAAACCAGCCGTCTGGCTGCAGTTCAATTTCCTTTAAAGAAGGGTTGGGTACGCTGATGAAAAAACCATGCTGGGGAGCTGTATCATCTTGTCGCTGCAAGCGATGCTTACGCAGTGCTATATAAGCTTCTTTGGCTGTTTCAATAGCAGGATCAATCAATTCCACATGAGCAGCCAGCACATGGCGGTATCGGTATCCGCTGTCGGTTTTAACGTGATACAGTTCCTGCAGCACCGCGCTGATCGTATCACGCAAATAAGGATAGTGTGTGCAGGCGAGCAGCAAAGTGTTCATCGGTGCCTTGTAATTTTCCTGTTTCATTTTTTCAAGCAATGTTACAAGATGGTAACGCACGTAATTGACTGCATCATTCAATTGCATTTCCAGGCAGTTTCCGGCCGGGCCTGCTTCACAAAGCAGTTTATTATTCTCTGTATTGAAATTGTAAACAGGCAAAAGTGAAGGATCTATTTTTAGCTGTGTATTAGTGAATGATGGGCCTTTGTACGATGTTCTTACGGTTGTAACCGTATCGCCAATATAGCTCCAGTCTTTGTCAATTGCCTCAGCAAGGCCAACACCACCCTGGCTCACGATGGATGGCTCTGGCAAGCCGTATTTTTTTGCCATCATTTTTATAGTATTCGGGTAACCGTTTGATGCCACAGTTCCCGCTGTGGCAAAAATGCCAATGGTACCAGGATACTTTTTTTGGTATTCCATTGTTGCTTTTACCCCGGCACTTATGACGCCCACAACCGGCATTGATGCATTTTTTTTCTTTGTGAATGCTATAATGTCTTCCAATGCATATGCCGTTGCCGTATTGCATCCGATAACGATCATTTTTACAGGAGCCTTTTTATGATTGAGATGGTTTTGATATAGCAGCGTTTGGTATGACCCGTTCAGGAAAAAGTTCATTCCTTTTAAAATGTGCTCTTTTAAAAGATCGGTTTTGTTGACAGATGCATAATTGCCATAAGGCATATTAGCCTGGTCTGCGAGGTACTGAAAAGATTCGTTATTGAAATCAGGCACTCCATCTGCACCGGGCAAACCAGACCTATTGTTGAATGCATCCAGCGTTACAATGGCCTGCAAAACAGTTAGCCCGCCCGTTCCGGAATCGAACACGCCAATGGGATGATCCTGCTGCTGGGCGAAGGAATAAGATGTGATAAACAATAAAAACAACGGCAGGACAATTTGCCTTAACGCCGGTTTCAAGGCTCCATTGCATAAAATGAGAGCGATGAATTTACTGTACTTATTATTCCGTTTATTTGTCATATTGTCTTTTGTAAAGAATGTAGTCGGATGGAAGAGGCGGAACACCAGAATGCTTCAGTTCGGTTGCTATTTGAGCGCGGTGATAAGTGGAGTGGTTGATAACATGGAATAATATGTCTTGGATTTTGTTTGAAAAAGTTGTTCCGGCAAATGTGGTGTACTCAATTGTATCTGCTATTGCGCTGCCGGCAATGATGGTTGCTGTTTTAATGTGATTTTTTTTATCAATATCCACAAGCATTTTCCATTCATTTTCATGCCATACAGCCAACTCCTTTTCCTTAATGATACGGGCATTCCATATCTGGTGCGCATTAATAATATGGTTCATCAGTTTCAAAGTTCTGTCAGAAACCACATGCAGGTTTTCAGAAATTAAAGCAATTAGTTTTTGATTATAATGATGGTTATAATCAAACAACTCCTTAAATTCTTCTTTCATTTTTGCTGGTGCTGTTGAAAAATATTATCTCCTTACCAGGCTGTCTATCGGGTATGCGGCTTCTATGCCGGCTCTTGTATTGGCCACCCAGCTATATAAAGTGTTCTTTTCAGCATCGGTTAAAATAGCGTCACGGTGTACCAGCGTGTAAGATTTCAAAGGCATTTCATTCTCTCTTACCAGCTCCTCCACTTCTTCAAGTTTGCGGTATTGGTAGCGTACCGGCCTGTTAGTAAACTCATCAAAATTCAATTCCATCTTACCCTCTTTTATATGATCGGCCAACCACCAGGCCGTGGGTTGTATCTGGCTGTACCAGGGGTAATTGGTATTGTTGCTGTGGCAGTCGTAGCAGGCCTTTTGCAGAATGCCTTTTACATCTGCCGGTACAGCGTATTTGGTTTCAATGTTATGAGGCTGAGCGCCGGCGCTCTGGTTTTTTGCCGGGCGAAAAAACTGTATTACTACAAATGCGATGAGCAATACCAACAAAATTTTTTTTAGCATCGTTATAAAATTTATGGTTAAAACTTTTGAACGAAAAAATAGTGGGTGGCCTTCGCATTTTAAGGCCACCATTAATGCTCCCCGCAAAGAAAACCATTATACGCTTGTCTTATCTACCAGTACATCTCCTGTCATATTTTCCGGTATGGGCAGCTTCATAAAGGTAAGAATTGTAGGTGCAATATCACCAAGTTTTCCTTCTTTGATCTCGCCACGCCAGTTGTTGTCTATAATAAAAAGCGGCACCAGATTCATGGTGTGCGCTGTGTTGGGCGAGCCATCTTCATTGATCAGGAAGTCACTGTTGCCATGGTCTGCCGTAAGAAAAATGACGTAATCCTGTTTTAGCGCTTCGGTAACGATCTGCTCCACGCAGCGGTCTACTGTTTCCACGGCTTTAATAGCTGCGCTAAAAACGCCCGTGTGGCCCACCATGTCGGCATTGGCAAAGTTCAGGCAAATAAAGTCGGCAGTTTTATTTTGAATTTCAGGCAAGATTGCCTCGGTCAGTTCGTATGCGCTCATTTCGGGCTGTAGGTCATAAGTGGCCACTTTGGGCGAAGCTTTTAATATCCTGCTTTCGCCTTCAAAAGGCGTTTCACGTCCGCCGCTGAAAAAGAAAGTTACGTGCGGGTACTTTTCAGTTTCGGCAATCCTTATTTGCTTCAGGTCGTTGCGTGCAATTACTTCGCCAATGGTGTTGGTAAGGTCTTCATTAAGGAAAATTGATTTTATGCCAATAAATTTCTGGTCGTACACCGTCATGGTGGTATAGTCCAGCCTCAGGGCTTTCATGCCAAAATCAGGATAGTCGGTTTGCGTTAGCACTTCGGTTATTTCCCGGCAGCGGTCAGTGCGAAAGTTAAAGCAAAGCACATGGTCGCCTTCTTTAATGGTAGCCGTTGGCATGCCGTTTTCATTTAGAATGACGGTGGGCTTTATAAACTCATCAGTTATATTTTCTTCATAGCTTTGTTTTACGGCATCAATGGCAGAGGTTGCCGTGGCGCCTGTGCCATGCACCATGGCGTTATATGCCAGGGCCACACGCTCCCATCTTTTATCTCGGTCCATAGCATAATACCGGCCATCAACAGTGGCTATTTTGCCTACGCCCACTTCATTCAGGTGGTTTTGCAGTTCTTCAATAAAACCAAGTCCGCTTTTAGGGTCGCAATCACGCCCGTCGGTAAAGGCGTGAATATACACTTCCGCCAACCCGTTGTCTTTACAAATATTGATCAGCGCCTTTAAATGATTGATGTGCGAGTGCACGCCGCCATCGCTCACAAGCCCCAGAAAGTGCAGCGGCTTGCCGTTTTCCCTGGCGGTTTGTATGGTTTGCAGCAGCACAGAATTGGCTGCAAGTTCGCCGCTTTTAATAGCCACATTAATACGCTGCAGCTCCTGGTACACAATGCGGCCAGCACCCAGGTTCAGGTGGCCTACCTCGCTGTTGCCCATTTGCCCTTCGGGCAAACCCACCTGTTCGCCAAATGTGGTAAGCGTGGTATTGGGATACTGGCTGTATAAAGAATTGGTAAAGGGTACATTAGCATTTTGAATGGCATCTGCAGAAGCAACTTTTCCAAGTCCCCATCCGTCCATTATGATAAGAATAGCTCTTTTTTGCGACATATTATTTTTTTTAACTGTTTGAAAATCATAATTTTTTAAAACAATGCATCCGGGCAGGGTGCCGTTTAAAACGGTTAAAATTAATTAATTATCCTGATGCAGAATATGAATTATGGCATATTTTTGAACATTATCAGGCATTTGCAATAAAGACCAACGGAACGGAATTATTTAATAAATGATAAATGAAAAAAAGTTTAACTCTTCTGGCGCTAAGTCTTGCATTTTGGGGTTTTGTACATGTAAACGCACAAAATATTGATGGCGTTATTAATGGCATCAAACAGGGTAATGCTGTAACCATCACCTCGAATGTGGGTGGTAACCTGTTGCTGACCATTGCCGATAAAAGCGGCTCATATAACAGCGCAGATGCTCAAAAAGTAATCAAAAGCTTTTTTGACAAGGCAAGCGTGAAGGGTTTTGATGTAAAGCACAAAGGCAACTCGCCAAAAGGCCGTTATGCAATTGGTACACTGGCCACGTCGCAGGGCAATTACCGTGTAAACATTTTTATGAAGCAAGAGGGTGGCAAAGAAGTGATCAAAGAACTTCGTTTTCAACTAATTGAGTAATGATTACAGTTGCATAAATTATTGTTTTAATAACCTGGTCAACCTCCTTATCGGAGGTTTTTTAATGGTTGCCCGCCATGGTTCAGCGTGAGTTTGCAAAAGCCTTTTATCTTTACAGCATGACAGATGATTTCAGGAAAAAACTTCATCACTTAATCCGGGAAGCGTTAAAAGAAGATATTGGCAGCGGAGACCATTCCACGCTGTCATGCATCAGCCCCGCTGAAAGGGGTAAAGCTGTTTTAAAAATCAAGCAGGACGGCATTTTGGCCGGGGTGGCAATTGCTAAAGAAATTTTTGAATTTCAGGAGCCGGACATCAGGTTTACTGCTTTAAAGCAGGATGGTGAAACCATGAGATCAGGTGAGCAAGCCTTTGAAGTTGAAGCCCGAATACATACCATTTTGCAATGCGAAAGACTGGTGCTGAATTGTATGCAGCGCATGAGCGGTATTGCCACACTTACAAAGCAATACACGGATAAATTAAAGGGATATAAAACCCGGTTGCTCGATACGCGTAAAACCACGCCTAATTTTCGGCTGTTAGAAAAAGAAGCCGTTCGTATTGGCGGTGGTGTAAATCATAGGTTTGGGTTGTATGACATGATCATGCTGAAAGACAACCACATAGATTATGCCGGCGGCATTGAAGCTGCCATCAACAAAGCTTATGAGTATGTGCAAAAAAACCAGCCTGATATTCAAATTGAAGTGGAAACGCGCAGCATAGAAGATGTGAAAAAAGTGCTGCAGGTGGGCATTGGCAAAGTATTTCGTGTAATGCTGGATAACTACACGCCTGCACAAATTTCAGAGGCTTTGGACCTGATCAGCGGAAAGTTTGAAACAGAAGCAAGCGGTGGCATTAATTTAGATACGATAGAAAGTTACGCGGCCACAGGTGTGGATTTTGTAAGTGTAGGTGGCCTGGTACACCAGGCAAGGAGTTTGGATTTGAGCTTAAAAGCAGTGATTTAAAAGAATTTATAATGGCTAAAAATAAATCAGGCAACAAAGTGTTTGTGTACAGTACTGACCCGGGGTTTAATGCAAACCAATACCAGGATGAAGACCCGCATGAGTTGAAAACGCTGCTGCCGGCACAACAAAAACTTCGCCTGCAACTGGAAACAAAACACCGGGGCGGTAAAACAGCTACCGTAGTTTTGGGTTTTGCCGGTACTGATGCCGACCTGGCTGAACTTGCCAAAAAATTAAAATCATTTTGCGGAACCGGCGGTTCGGCCAAAGATGGGGAAATAATTATACAGGGCGACCAAAGGGACAGGCTGCTGCAATGGTTTGAAAAAAACGGCTATACAAATGTGAAGAAAAGTGGGGGATGACAGGATACAAAAATCCCCAAAACTTTATCAGTATTGGGGACTCATCAAAAACCATTAACCATTAAACCTTATCCTATGAAAATTCTAAGTCAAAACTACGAAACATTTTTATATTTTCAGCAGGAAATTTTTCTAAACATAAATTTTCACATTTTTTTAGAACTCAATGTCTTACCATTAAGTGATCATTATGCAGGATAACAGGAAAATATTAATTGCCATTACCGGCGCCAGCGGTGCTGTTTACCCGCGGCGGCTTATAAATAAACTGCTGAAAATAAATGAGCAATGGAACGCTTTGGCCGTAGTGGCAACAGACAATGCCAAAGAGGTATGGCGTGTTGAAACAGGTGAAACTTTTACACAGCAAAATGGAATTGGTTATTTTGATAAGAATGATTTTTCGGCGCCCTTCGCTTCCGGCAGCGGCAAGTATGATACGATGATCATTATTCCCTGTTCCATGGGAACACTCGGAAGAGTGGCCAATGGAATTTCCAACGATTTGATTACCAGGGCTGCAGATGTAATTTTAAAAGAAAAACGAAAACTGATCTGCGTAGTAAGAGAAACGCCGTACAACCTCATTCATATTCAAAACATGGAAAAAATAGCATTGGCAGGTGGCATTATCTGCCCGGCCACGCCTTCTTTTTACAGTGTGCCAAAAACTGTGGAAGAAGTTACAGACACGGTTGTTGACAGGGTTTTAGACCTTGCCGGGTTCGATATCAAAACGTACAGGTGGGGGCAGAACGGTTAGTCGTTTCTTTTTTTATCAGTTACAATATCCGAAATATCATCTACTTTTTCTGAGATATCATCTACTTTCTCTTCTATATCATCAACTTTTTCTCCAATATCTTCAATAGCTGTTTCAATTGATTGTGAAGATTTTATATCGGCTTCGCGTTTAGATTTATGCGACAGCCTGATGTAGAGTTTGTGCAACTGGTCCAGTTCATCTTCATTAAGGTCTTCAATATTTACCAGCCGGTTGCTGGCGCCCTTTACTGATGCGATCAGCTCGTTCAGTTTCAACTGGATGGCCTTAGATTCTTTGTTCTGCGACTTTTGAATTAAAAAAACCATTAAAAATGTAATAATGGTGGTTCCGGTGTTGATCACCAGTTGCCATGCCTCTGAAAACTGAAAAATGGGGCCGGTAATGGCCCATGTAAGAACCAGCATAATGGCCACACCAAATGCTATGGAGGTGCCTGTGGCCTGTGTAACCGCATTGGCAAACCGTTCAAAAAAAGGGGTTTTAGTTTCGTTCATCTGATCATTTTAAAAACGTCAGGAAAAAATAATGCCAACCTTATAAAAAAGATTGGCACTGAATAACATAAATGCATTTACATATTAACCCACCGGAACTTTGAACGGTACTTTTTTAGGAGGCAGGCATTTTTTATCATCACAGGTCTGGTACTCCACCGTGCCGGCTAAAGTGGTTTTTACGTTTGCCTTCAGGGTGATTCTTTGCACAAAACTAACCGTTTTTGAATATTGGTTGGCGCTGGCTTTCAATACCTTATCATAAAATTTTTCCATATTGCCCACTTCTTTCACTTTGCCTGAAAAAACCATTAAAGGGTTGCTGGTAAAACTAAACTCGGTTGGCAGGGCTATAGCATCTTTGGCCTGGGTTTGCGAATAAATATGCCAACCGGGTTGTAAGTTGGCCGTCATGTACACGTCGTACACCTTATCGCTTATTTTTTTAGCCGAAAATTTCCAATTTACAGGATCTGGCTGGGCGTTTGCCCCTATCATAAAAAATGCAATTGCAATAACAGACAGTAAAAATTTTTTCATGATGCTGTGGTTTTAGGCCGTAAAGATATTAAAATAACATGCGGGCCATCTTAAAAAAATACAAATTATAAACGTTTATAGGACGGTAATTGTTTGCAACCGGTTGCCATGACTATTGCCACAGGTTGCTTAAAAAAGGTGCGGCCACAATGAATGCTACCGACAGCCAGAAGGCGATCCTGGGGTAAAGTTTTAACTCGCTGTTGAAATATCCGTAACCATGAATGGCAGCTGCAGGCAATAAAATAAGCACCCAGTTTTCAATACCTGTACCCACGTTAAAAAATGTAATTGCCAGTGCAATAATGGCATAAATAAGAAACAGGTTCCAGGCTTTTCTTACGTGTACCAGCATGCGGCCGGAATGAGCATGTATGTAATAAATACCTGCCAGCAAGGGCATCAGCACTAAAAATAAAGCCCCGGCGTGCCAGATGGTATATTTTTCAGGGCGCAGCGACATCATAAAGCCATTATAAAAATAGCTCCATGAAAAAGAATCAGTTAAATATAAAAAGAGAATCAGGAAATAAGATGGCGTGAGCAGGCCCAGCAGTAGCAGCAGCCATTCATTTAATTTAAATGGCCTTAATGTGCCCAGCGCAATGTACACCCAAAGCAGGAAAATTAAAGAAGGCAAGAATATAAGGCCAGACAATCCTAAAATCAGGCCTGCATTAAAAATGCTGCCGCGCGTAATTTTTTCGTTATGTGCTGAAAACAAAATAATGAACAGTAATATAAACAGAGTGGAAACAATGAGCGGCGATGAAAACCTGTTAAACTCCGGAAGCAGCGAAGTGATGAGCATGTACGCCATTCCTGGTAAAAAATTGGCTTTCAACATCAACCGGTTGTTGTTGATGAATAATGTAAGCAGGTAAGTTTGTAAAAAAACCAGCAGGAAAGCCAGTATGGCAAAAAGCGATGGTAAGACAATGGCAGCCGGTTCAAAAAAATTTACAATATAACGGTAGGTCTCGCTGTCTCTTTGTTTAACAATGGCCGGCGCGCTTTCAAAAAACGCAGGCAGTTTCAGCAAAACGCCAATGATGAAAAGCATGAAAATATTGCCCGGATTTTTTTGCCTGAATACGCCTATCACTATAAAAATTATTGTGACAAAAATAATGTTCTTGTCGCAAGTTGTGGGTGAAACAAAAAATCCCGGCGGTTGAAGTCGGGATTTTTATTTTTAGCAGGATCGAATTTTAAAATCTTACTTTGGCAAAGGAGATGTTGTTTTTATAGCGGTAAGGCATAAGCAGCTCATTAGTGCCCACCTGCCTTGCATAGCGCGGCATAAAGTCAACGTGCTTATCTTTTGCCTGAATGCCCTCTGCCTCGCGCATGGAGCCGCTTTGGCTGATCACAATATTTTCAAGCATGGCAATTTTACCGGCATTGTTAAGTAAAAAATGCATATCGTTGCCGCTGTTCAGTATCTGGTAAGAAATGCTGCCATCGGTTTCAGTGTCTTCCTGGCGCTTAACAATTACATTATCCCAGGTTTTGTTGCCATCACTGTCAAAAGAAACCACTACGATATTATCAGCATGGTACCGAGAGTAGCCGCCGTAATACCCAGGACCACCCCATCCCCACGGGCCGCCCCACCAGTAGCTGCGGTAAAAATAAGGCGAGTAAAAACGGTAGGGGCTCCAGTAACCCCATGAGCCATAACCGCCATATCCCCATGGTCCCCAGGCGCCCCAGCCCGGCCCCCAAGCGCCACCCCAGTAGCCCCACCTGTTCCAGGCATTGCCTCCGGTGCTGTACAAGGCTTCGCTGCTTACGGTAAAACTGCCATCATTGTGCAATACAATGTTATTAATAAAGTAGTCGTTAAATACTGATTTTAAAGATGCGCCCTTATTTCGTGCCCGCTTGCGCAGGTCTTCATCAAAAAGCCAGGTTTTTTCAAAAATCCGCTGGCCGCCTGCCTTGTGAAAGGCTGATACATACAAGCCATCCATGCCACCTTTTGCGGTATTGCTGAATAAAGACGTGAGCAGGTAGCGCTGGTTTTGCTCATCCACTTTCAGTTTAATATCATCCAGGAATATTTCACCCATGCCAATAGCGCTGCCCAGGTCGTACCGCTTAAAATCCGTGCCGGCGCTTTTTTCAATAAGGCTGGCATTGGCAATGTTCCCGCTTTTCAACCTGTTGTATTTAATAAACGCAAAACTGCCTTCATTGGTGAGGTGATAATTGCCCAGGCGGTACGTGTCATCTTCCATGGGAACTGTAAACTGTTCTTCCTGAACCAAGTTCAGATCGTTGTCGTACAGTTTTGTTGTAAAGTTATACAGGCTCCTGTCGCGGCGGTTGATTTTAAAAAGCATTATTCTTCGGCCATCTTCGCTGCTTACAGAATTATAAATTTTACTTTCTGCTTTGTAAGAGATCATTGTTGTGTCAAGCACTTTTGCAGCCTCCAGTATACGCCCGTTGGGTTCCACTCTTGCACCCATCAGGTACACTACGTTGCCATCCTGGTATTGATATACAAGGTTGGCATTGCTTCTTGTGGAAAAAAAAGAAATATCCAGCAGGTTCTGCCTGTCGGGCAGATCACTGATGGGTACATCTTCCAAAAGGCGCAGGTTTTCATCATACACACTGATACGGTTTTTGCCTTTCACCTCCTTGTACACAAGGTAGTTATTGGCAATCCGGCCTAGGATTTCAAAGTTCATGCGCTGCACATCTGCTTTGTCCACATCGGCATAAATAATGTCTTGTGCATTTGTAAAATGAGCGGTTAAAAGCAGTAAAACTGGTAAAAATATTTTTTTCATGTGTTATTCTTTTATGTTTTAATGGCCACGTACCTGCCTGCCGGTAGGCTGCAAACGCCATAATTATAACGGTTTATCTAAATTATTCTTATGGCTGTACATGGCGGCATTTATTGTTGTAAAGTTAATACGGATAAATATGATACAATCAGTGCATTGCCAAAAACGCTTACGCGTTGCATAAATATAACTTTTCTTTTAAAATAAAGTTGGGGGCCGGAAAAATAAAGTTTTTGGTTATTTGATGTTGGAACCGTGGAATTGTATAAACTTTGCAGCTTGTCTCAATAAAATAAGACAAACAGGAAAGTGAAAGTCAATACAGACAAGGCTACAGCAGCTGGTTTATTAATCGCTCTGGGAATTATTTATGGCGATATAGGCACATCTCCATTATACGTATTCAACGCAATTATAGGCACAAGGGTAGTTACAGAAGACCTCATCATTGGTTCGCTTTCCTGTATTATATGGACGCTGACGCTGCAAACCACCATTAAGTATGTATGGCTTATTTTAAGGGCAGACAACAGGGGAGAAGGAGGAACATTTGCACTATATGCACTTGTGCGGCGAAGGCGAAAGTGGCTGGTATTGCCCGCCATGATTGGTGGGGCAGCATTAATTGCCGATGGAATTATAACACCGCCCATGACCATTACCTCGGCAATTGAAGGCTTGTCTATACTTCCGCAATTGCGGGGTATGCCCACGCAAACCATTGTGATCATTGTGTTGAGCATCCTCACCATCTTTTTTTTCCTGCAGCAATTTGGTACTGCTTCTATTGGAAAAATATTTGGTCCTGTTATGTTGATTTGGTTTAGCATGCTGGCCATTTTCGGGCTGCTGCATATTTCAGATGATTTTTCCATTTTCCGCGCGCTTAGCCCGCATTATGCCATACAGTTTTTAACCACTTACCCGCACGGTTTCTGGTTGCTGGGCGCCGTATTTCTTTGTACCACAGGCGCCGAGGCGTTGTACAGCGACCTGGGGCATTGCGGTAGAAGCAACATCCGGGTATCGTGGATATTTGTAAAAACTGCCCTGCTGCTAAATTATTTTGGCCAGGGCGCTTACCTTATTTCACACCTTAAAGGCGTGCATGTAACCGAGCAGACTAAGCAGGATATGGGCATCAATGCTTTTTTTAACCTGATGCCGGATTGGTTTATTCTGCCGGGCGTGATTATAGCAACCGCTGCCGCTATCATTGCCAGCCAGGCCATGGTTTCAGGCGCTTACACGCTGATCAGCGAAGCCATGCGGCTGAACTTATGGCCCAAGCTCAGGATACGTTACCCATCTGAAGCCAGGGGACAGCTATTCATTCCTGCCATTAATTTTTTACTCTTTGCCGGCTGTACGTTTGTGGTTTTGTATTTTCAAAAATCATCACGAATGGAGGCCGCCTACGGCCTGGCCATTATTGTAACCATGATAGCCACCACCATGCTTTTTGCCAACTACCTGGTGTTAAAACGGGTCAACCCGGTTTATATTTATATCTTTCTGGGAATTTATTTTATAGTAGAAACGGCTTACCTGATTGCACTGCTGGAAAAATTCCCGCATGGCGGTTATATAACTCTTTTGATCGGCGGTGTGATGTTTACGGTAATGTACGTGTGGTTCCGGGCGCGTAAAATTAAAAACCGCTATGTGGAGTTTGTGCGGATGGAACATTATATTTCAAAAATACAGGAGCTGAGCAACGATCGCAGCGTTCCAAAATTTGCCACGCACCTTATTTATCTTACCAGCGCCGATAATCCCAAAGAAATTGAACATAAAATCATTTATTCAATTTTGAACCGAAAACCCAAACGGGCTGATATTTACTGGTTCATTCATGTTGATACTGTTGACGCGCCGTACACTTCAGAGTATAAGGTGGAGCATATTATTCCGAACGATATTATACGCATTGATTTCAAGCTGGGCTTTAGGGTGCAGCCGCGGGTGCATTTGCTGTTTAAAAAAGTGGTGGAAGATTTGGTGGCCAATAAAGAAGTGAACATCATCAGCCGGTATGAAAGCCTTGCCAACAGCAACACCGTGGGCGATTTTCAGTTTATGGTAATGGAAAAATACCTGAGCTCTGATAATGAACTGCCGTTCTCTGAAAAGATCATTATGAAGCTGAACCTGCTCATCAAAGGCATCAGCCTTTCTGAATCAAAAGGTTTTGGACTTGATCAGGCAAATGTACAGGTTGAAAAATTCCCGCTGATTGTTTCGCCGGTTACCAATATAAAATTGACAAGGATAGAATAGCTGGCTACAGCTCTGCCAGCGTTACCTGGCGCTTGTTGATGTTGAGCCTGTATTCCACACCCACTTTCAACGCATAGTTTTCTTTATCGTGGCTTACCGGAAAATCATAGCAAACGGGGTACTCGTATTCCTTTACAATATGGTGTAATATTTCAGGTACATCTTGTCCGAAAGGCCGTTCTGTGTCGCAGTTATCAGTAAACTTTCCAAAAATAAGCCCCGCCAGTTTGTCTAACTTTCCCGAACGTTTCAGTTGTGTCAGCATACGGTCAATATTATATTTCTGTTCGCCAATATCTTCCAAAAAAAGTATGCGGCCTTTTGTTTTAGGTTCAGAGCTGGTGCCAATGGTGTGTGTAAATAATGCCAGGTTGCCGCCAATCAGTTGCCCGGTGGCTTCACCTTCAACATTCAACGGGTTTGCCGTGGTTTTGTATGCGGCCTTTTGGCCAAGCAAAGCGCTTTTCAGGGATTTTACATACTTGTTCTGATAGCCGCCATCGTTAAAAGCGGCAGCCATTGGGGCGTGCAGCGTGGCAATCTTCAGGTTCCTGTTTACGTGATTGTGAAAAATGGTAATATCACTGAAACCCGCTACCCACTTGGGTTTTTTCTTAAATTTTTTAAAATTCACCTGCTCAATGATACGGCCCATGCCATAACCGCCGCGGCCAAACAAAATGGCGTTCACCTCCTCATCATCCAGCATGGCCTGCAAATCGGCCAGGCGCTCTTCATCAGTGCCGGAAAAATAAGTTTGGGATGTGCCGCCAAGCGTGGCGCCCACCTTTACTTTAAAACCCCATACCTCCTGCAGCACCTTGATGCACTCTTCGGCTTTTACAACATCCATATAACCCGCGGGGCAGGTGATCCCAATTGTATCTCCTTTTTTTAAATAAGGTGGTAGTTGAATTGACATATATTTCTATTGAATTTAATTTTTTATACTTCAGACAAAGAGGTTCCGGTTGTCCCCACTTCGAGCCTGTGCTTCACACCGCATTTTAATGCAAAGTTATCAATCTGGTGGCCCACGGGAAAGTCGAAGCAAACAGGATAGCGATATTCTTTTACGTGTTCCGAAATAATTTCGTAAACAGTTTTGCCAAAATATTCATCAGGCGCATCCTGCTTGGTTTTAATACCGCCCACCACCAGGCCGGCCAGCTTTGAAAGTTTGCCGCTGCGTTTCAGGTTCCAGAACATGCGGTCAATGCTGTAAAGGTACTCGCCCGTATCTTCTACAAATAAAATTTTGCCTTCGGTATGAATGTCAGATGCAGAGCCCGCCAGGCTTTCGAGCGTTTTTAAATTGCCGCCCGTGAGCACACCTGCCGTAGTTCCCGCCCGGTTGAAGTGGTTAAAAGGCGCCTGGTATAACATCTTTTCACCTGTTAGCGCGCGGCGTATGGACAGGATCGTATCTTTTTGCAGGTCGCTGGCCAGCTCCCAGTTGTCGGGAAAGCTGTTGCACATTTTTGAATGAATGGAAGCAATGCCCAATTGCCTGCCCAGGTGGCTGTGCAGCACGGTAATATCGCTAAAGCCAATGATCCATTTGGGATGGGCTTTAAATTTCGCCCAGTTTAATTTATCAACAATGCGAACAGCGCCATAACCGCCGCGCGCGCACATAATAGCTTTGATCTGCGGGTCGTCAAGCATCAGTTGCAGGTCTCGCAGCCGCTCATCATCAGTGCCCCCGTAAGTGAATTTTTTTTTACCAATGGTATAGCCCACGCGTATTTTAAAACCCCATTGCTGCATGAGCGTGGCGGCTGGTATAATCCCTTCTCTTAAAATATAACCGGCGGGAGATGTGATGCCGATCATATCGCCGGGTTTTAAATAAGGTGGAATGATGCCGTTGGCGGGCTCCATTTTTGGCAATGCCTGCACGCTGCCAAACGGCGAGCAGGCCGCCGCAACAATTGCCGCTGATGATGCGATAAATTTTTTTCGATCCATTTGCCTAATGCTGATGTTTAGTGGTGATTGATGGATGATCGCTAAAGATACATGGTTTGATGAAATTATATTATAGGCAATCCAGGCAATGGGAAAAGGATAAATTCTCAATGAATAAAATTTATTAAGCAGACGCGTTGCATTGCAACCCGCCTGCTTATACAAATGATATTAGCGCAACAAGAAATTTCAAAGCTCACGGCATAGTTGTATTTTTGCGGGTTATGAAGGATTTTAAGAGAACGTTGATCACGGCGGCGCTGCCTTATGCCAACGGGCCGCTGCACATTGGTCACCTGGCAGGCTGCTACATACCGGCAGACATTTATGCCCGCTACCTGAGAGCGCAGAATAAAGATGTGAAGTTTGTAGGCGGCAGCGATGAGCACGGTGTTCCCATCACCATCCGCGCCATGAAAGAAGGCGTATCGCCCCAGCAGATTGTTGACAGGTATCATGAGCAGATAAAAGAAACTTTTCAAAAGATGAACATCTCGTTTGACATCTATTCCAGAACGTCAAATGAAGTGCATCATAAAACCTCGCAGGATTTTTTTACCACGCTTTACAATAAAGGCCTTTTTGAAGAAAGGGAAACCGAACAATATTTTGATGAAAAGGCAAATGTATTTTTGGCCGACAGGTACATCACCGGCGAATGCCCGGTGTGCCATAATGCCGGCGCATTTGGCGATCAGTGCGAAAAATGCGGCAGCAGTTTATCGCCCGAACAGCTCATCAACCCGCGCAGCACGCTTAGCGATGCCATTCCTGTAAAAAAGAAAACCAAGCACTGGTATTTTCCTTTGCAGAACTATGAGGAGTGGCTGAAGAAATGGATACTTGAAGATCATACCGAATGGAAGAACAACGTGTATGGCCAATGCAAAAGCTGGCTCGACAATGGTTTGCAGCCACGTGCCATGACGCGCGACAGCAACTGGGGCATTAAAGTTCCATTGCCTGATGCCGAAGGAAAAGTATTATACGTGTGGTTTGATGCACCAATCGGTTATATTTCTGCCACAAAAGAATTAACGGAGAACTGGGCTGATTACTGGTGTAAAGATGATACCCGGCTCATTCATTTTATTGGTAAAGACAACATCGTTTTTCATTGCATCATTTTCCCTGCCATGCTGCATGCGCACGGCAATTTTGTAGTGCCCGACAATGTGCCGGCCAACGAGTTTTTAAATATTGAAGGCGATAAAGTTTCTACCAGCCGTAACTGGGCGGTATGGGTGCATGAATATGTAAAGGATTTTGAGGGTTGCGAAGACGTGATGCGCTACGTGCTTTGCGCCAACGCGCCCGAAACCAAAGACAACGATTTTACGTGGAAGGATTTTCAGGAGCGTAATAACAGCGAGCTGGTTTCCATCTTTGGCAATTTTGTAAACCGCACATGGGTGCTGATGCATAAGCTGTGCGGAGGTAAAGTGCCTAAGCTGCACCATGATATTTTGGATGAACATGATAAAGCCATTATTTCAGACATTCAGCAGGCCAGCGTTAAAGTGCAAACTGCGCTGGAACATTTTCGCTTTAGAGATGCCTTATACGAGGTGATAGACCTTGCACGCAAAGGCAATAAATACATGCAGGAAAAAGAGCCGTGGATCGTTGCCAAAACGCTTGCAGAAAAGCCCAAAGGCCAGCAGTCCATTGACAATTGCCTACATCTTTGCCTGCAACTCACAGCCAACCTGTCTATATTAATCAATCCTTTTTTACCTAACACGGCAAAAAAAATGTTGCACATGATGAAGGTGGTGGCAAGAATGCTGGAGTGGGAAAATGCGGGCAGGATTGATCTTTTAAAAACCGGCTACTCGCTGCGTGCGCCCGAGTTGCTGTTTCGTAAAATTGAAGATGCAGAAATTACAGCACAGCTTGAAAAACTAAGAAGCGGTGGAAACAGCTTGGCGCCCCAAACCGCTGCTGAAGCAAATGAGGCAGCAGCAGAAACAGCGCCGATGGCTTTAAAACCACAGATACAATTTGACGATTTTGCAAAAATTGACCTGAGAACCGGAACTATTCTTTCAGCAGAAAAAGTGGAAAAAGCCGATAAGCTGCTGAAGCTTGAAATAGACCTGGGTTTTGAAAAACGCACCATCATATCAGGCATTGCGCAGCACTTTGCACCTGATACAATCGTAGGAAAAAAAGTAGTAGTAGTGGCCAACCTGGCGCCACGAAAAATGCGCGGCATTGAAAGCAATGGAATGATTTTAATGGCGGAAGATGCCGGCGGTAAGCTGGTATTTGTAAATGCTGATGATGAAGTGGCCAACGGTTGGGGAGTAAGTTAAAGCGCTGATATGATAAAATTATTAAAGGTTGGATTTTCATTCAACCTTTTTCAATAATTTTAATAGTTGGTAAATGCTTTGGCTAACTAAAAAATGAATCCGCATACTATTGAAAACAAAGATCAGACTGAAAGACCTGCAACGGGTAAACCTTCGCTTTAAAAGAAGGCAGTACAGGGTGGGCCTGGTGATCCTTGGTGTTCTGGCCACGCTGCTCATCGGCTTCAACTTTTGGTTTATTGATCATTCCGAATCAGCATTGGAAGACATTGTAGCTTCCCAATCGAAAGGTAAAATAAAGCTGAAAGTGGAGCAGTTTGAATTTAACTGGCTGAGCAATCGCATACGCCTGCAAAACGCCCTTCTTTATACTACAGACAGTACGGCGCCCACGCTTACACAGTTAAAAACCCGGCTTATTGATATCAAGGCAAGAGGTTTTTTACCGCTGCTTTTCTCCAAACAAATCCTGATAGATTCCATTCATATTTTTGACCCGAATGTGATTGTAACAAGGATCAATCAGGCTGCGCCGGTACAAAAAACTGTTGATACCCTTAGCGCGCCGGGCAGCAGTAAATTTTCCGTAGCCAGGGAATTGGGCAAAGTGGCCAACTCAGTTAATGACGCCATACAGGCCCTGAAAATAAACCGCTTTGTGCTTCATAACGGCAGTTTTTCACTCATTGACAAAACGGAAAAGAACGACATTCCGTTTGTGGTGAGCAACATAAGTATCAGGCTGGATAATTTGCAGGTGAACGAAACCGTAGGGAAAAAAATACAGCAGGAAATTTCTTTTACCGATGATATTGCGATCCGGACTACTAACCAGGATATGGTCTTTCCCGGCGGCAGGCATTTTTTAAGTTTTAAAGATTTCAGGTTCAGCCTTACTGATAAACGCGTGGAGTTTGACAGTTGCACCGTCAGGGGTATTAAGGGCGATAGTTCAAAAACCTCGTTCAGGATCTTTTTTGATAAACTGGCACTGACCAATATTAATTTTGATACATTATACGCTGCAGAAGTCATACAGGCCGATTCTGTTTTCAGCACCAATCCCGATATTTTTCTTGATATAGACGGCGATGTGCAAACGGCCAGCGACCGTAAAAAAATTCAGAATATTGATGAGCTGGTGCAGCAGTTGCTGGGCGATGTAATGCTGAACTATGTAGTGGTAAAAAATGCAGACATTAACATCAGCACTATCAAAAACGGAAAGGCCAATACATTCTCTTCTGCCAATAATAATTTTGAACTGCAGGGTTTGATGATCCGCCAAAATTATGAGCGGCCGGTCAGGGTAGAGCGCCTGTTGATGACGCTGCACCATTATGAAACCCAACTGCAGAACGGCAGGTATGCTATTGCTTTTGACAGCGTGAAGTTTGAAGATGATGCCATCACGCTCAACGATTTTGCGTTTAAAGAATACGGCGCCGGCGGGTTGGTAAACAATTTAAAAATGCCCCGGTTTGAAGTGCGCGGCCTTTCGTGGGAATCGCTTTTGTACGACAACGTATTCCAGGCGCGCAGCGCTTATTTTTATGATCCGGACATCAGCGTTACTGCTGCAAAGCAAAGGGCTGCCAGGCCTAAAAGCGTATTTGAAACCCTTGGAGATATAGGCGATATTTTAAACCTAACAGATCTGGGTATACAAAATGGTAACGTGACGCTAAACCTGGGAAAGGGCGCCACGCTTGAATTACAGGAAACAAACCTGTCGCTTTTTGCTGATGAGCTGACTGCTTCAAAAAGGATCAAAAACATTCAGCATTCTGTCAAGCACCTGCATGTTAAAAAAGGCATTTTTAAAAAAGGCCTTACCAATGCCACGCTTACTGATATTGCTTTGATTGAAAACAACAACGGCATCAGGGCATCAGCTCTTTTTTTAAAAGATGCCGGTATAGATGCGCGTGCAAAAGACATCAGGCTCAATGCCATTATTCTCGACAGCGCTGATCAAACCATTGCTATCAACGGGCTTACATGGGGCAGCGGCAATGTGGTAATAGATAATAAGCCCCAGGCTAAAAATGCCAGGCGCCCCGGCGCCAACAACCTGGCGCTTGTAAACATTACAGGCGGCCCTACCGGTTTTAAAATGCACCAGGGCAATAAAAACATTTCAGCTTTTTTAAACACCATTTCCGTTGCAGAAATTTTTAAACCAGCCAGTGGCGCACTGGCCATTAACGGCCTGCGTGTTACGGGCCGCGATGCGCTTATGCTATCGCCTGGCCAGCGTGTGGCCATTGCAAAACTTTCGGTTTCTGACAATGACAATAGCGTGATCAGTGATTTTAGTTTTTCTAAAACGGATGAATTTGATTCCATTTATGTAAACATTCCGCAGCTTACCATCATTCCCGATATTACGCAAATTGCCGGCGGCAATGTTTTTTTCAGAAACCTGGTCTTAACCGATCCGGTAATCAATGCAAGGCTGGGCAAAAAAGATTCGGCCACGCTTGCACAGCAAAAGCCCATGCCGCACATTACCATAGGCACGGCGCTGCTGCAAAGGCCCGAAATAAAACTGACGCTTTTTAATAAAAACGGCCAGCCCAGCTATGTTACCTGGCACGGCGTAAAGGAAAACAGTTACATAAGGCTTACAGATTTTGAATCGCACAATGAAAAGCCAATAGATGCAAAGCAGGTAGACGTCTTTCTTACAAATTTTGAATACATCAACGCGGCGGGTAAAAAAACTGCTACCAACGATAACAAGCTGAACCTGCAGTTTGATGACCTGCTGGTGCAAAAAAACGACAGCGATCATATAGAATGGAAAACAAATGCCAGCATTCTTTCTTTAGACAAATTATATTTTGACAGCCTGGGTAAAAAAAATGCCGTGCTGCAGCTTGATAAAGGAGATGTGCGCAACATCACGCTCAATTCAAAATTCATGGGCAGCGCGATGGAGATCCTTCAAAACAGCAACCAACTACAGCTTACCGGCACCGATGGCGAGTTTACTTCTGCGCTCAATAAAGTTAACTGGTACAACCTTTCTTTCACCAATGGTTATTTTAGCGCCGATTCTTTCAGCCTGAGGCCGCTGCAAAGCATAGATGACTATAAGATCAAAAAAGCTTTTGAGCAGGATTATCTTACCGTGAAGGGAGGGCTCATCACAGGCGGCCCCTTTGATCTGGTGAAATATGGTGGCGACAGCATTTTGGCAATTGGCGGAATTGAAGCAAATAACATCAGGCTGCTTACTTTTAAAGACAAACGACAGGAAGATACCGCCCGCAGGGAAAAACCGCTGCCCGTAGCGCAAATTTTAAAAATACCTGCAAAAATTGATATTGACAGTGTAAGAATAAAAAACATGTACGTAGAGTATCATGAGATCAATCCCAAAACCGATACGCTGGGCATTGTACCAGTATCGGGTTTAAATGTGTTGATGCGGAATATCAAAAACCATAACCTGCAGGATAACGATAGCTTATACATCCTGGCTACAGCTAATGTGATCAACGAGCTATACACCCGGCTGGAGATGCGGGAATCATATACCGACTCGCTGGGCACTTTTTTAATGAAGTTGCAAACAGGGCCTGTGGATCTGAAAAAGTTCAACGAGGTTTTATTGCCGCTTGAAGCTATTGAAGTACTGGACGGATGGTTAGACAGCCTGGGCCTTGAAGCTGTTGGAAACAATAACTACTCTACTGGCCAGATGCGTATGTATTACAAAGGCCTCAGGTTAAGGCTGATGAATAAAAATGATTTTCAAAAACAGGGCTTTGCTAACAGGTTGCTGTCATGGGTAGCCAATACTTTTATTGTCAGAAAGAACAACAGCGGTAAAGAGTCCCTGGTCTTTTTTGTACGCTTAAAAGATAAATCAGCCATTAACTTCCTCATCAAAACATCATTAAGCGGTATAAAATCAGGCGTGGGTCTGCCGGGAACAAAAGGCAAGCAGCGCCGTTATCTCCGGAATATCGAAAAAGAGAAACGAAATCAGCAATAACAAATGCTTTAGTGATATATATCATCCTTTTTTATCGCTATTTATAATATTTCTCCTTTAAATTTGCCCATCCATAACTATTTACTATTGTTAATATGAACTGGTCTCAATTTTTCACTTCATCTGTCGGAAAGAAAATTACAATGGCGCTGTCAGGCTTGTTCCTGGTTGCATTTTTAGTCGTTCACGCGGGCCTCAACGCCTGCATTTGGGCTAACGATGGCGGCCTCATGTTTAATAAAGCAGCCCATTGGATGGGGCAAACCATTGTGCCGCGTATACTGGAGATTGGCCTGTTTGTATTCTTTCTCATTCACATCATCCAGGGGCTGGTTTTAGAAGTTCAAAACCGCAGCAAGCGCGGCAAAGGCTATGCCATCAACCTTGGCAACCGTGGCAGTAAATGGTACAGTCGCGGCATGGGTGTACTTGGTTCCATCCTGCTCATCTTCTTAGTCATTCACCTAATTGATTTCTGGATCCCCTCAAGGTTTGGGGGGCTGGAAGAGATCACTTACCCCGAAGATGATACCGTATACCACAACCTGTATGGCGAAATGCAATACAAGTTCACCACCTTCCCCTGGATCCCGGTCATTTACATCATAGGTGTTATCGCGCTGTTCTGGCACCTGGTACACGGTTTTCAAAGCGCGTTCAGAACACTGGGCGTTACCAACCATAAATATTTGAACATGCTGATTGGCTTTGGTTGGGCTTTTTCAATCATTATTTGCCTTGCATTCATTATGATGCCCATTAGCTTCATGGCTGGCTGGTTGCAATAATGAGCCCGGCTTTGGCACATATGGCATCTTCGTTGCGTCGCACTCTTCAACAGCAGAATATGTAGCATCAGCAACTCCAAACATTCAACTTCAAACGAGAAACGATTTTTTATGTTAGACGCTAAAATACCTGAAGGAAAATTAGAAGAAAAATGGTACAACTACAAAGGCCATTCAAAACTGGTAAACCCTGCCAACAAGCGCAGGCTTGAAGTGATCGTTGTAGGCACAGGCCTTGCAGGCGCTTCAGCCGCCGCATCGCTGGGTGAGCTGGGTTATAAGGTAAAAGCCTTCTGCTTTCAGGATTCTCCGCGGCGCGCGCACTCCATTGCGGCACAGGGCGGTATCAATGCTGCCAAAAATTATCAAAACGACGGCGACTCTATCTTCCGCTTGTTTTACGATACCATTAAAGGTGGCGATTACCGCGCACGCGAGGCCAATGTGCACCGCCTGGCCGAAGTAAGCGTTAACATTATTGACCAGTGCGTGGCACAGGGCGTACCCTTTGCGCGTGATTATGGCGGACTGCTGAACAACCGCTCTTTTGGCGGCACACAGGTAAAACGTACTTTTTATGCCGCCGGGCAAACGGGGCAGCAGCTTCTTATTGGAGCGTACCAGGCTTTGGAAAGGCAGGTAGCGCTGGGCAATGTGCAAATGTACAGCCGCCACGAAATGCTGGAAGTAGTGATCGTTGACGGCAAAGCCCGCGGAATTATTGCCCGCAACCTGGTAAGCGGTAAGCTGGAAAGATATTTTGGTCACGCAGTGTTGCTTTGTACCGGTGGATATGGGAACGTGTTCTATCTTTCTACCAACGCCATGGGCAGCAATGCTACCGCCATCTGGAAGGCGCACAAAAAAGGCGCTTTCTTTGGCAATCCCTGCATGACGCAAATTCACCCCACCTGTATCCCCGTTTCAGGCGATCACCAAAGCAAACTCACGCTCATGTCAGAGTCGCTGCGTAATGATGGCCGTATCTGGGTTCCAAAAAATCAAAACGAAACACGTAAGGCCAACGATATTCCTGAAGAAGAAAGAGATTATTATCTCGAAAGAAGATACCCTGCTTTTGGCAATCTGGTACCGCGCGATGTGGCCAGCCGTGCCGCCAAAGAAAGATGTGATGCGGGTTATGGTGTGGGTACTACCAAGCAGGCTGTTTACCTCGACTTTAAATACAATCTGATTAATAAATACGGCAGGGCAGAAGCCAGCAAACGCGGCATTCCCAACCCTGATACCGAAACCCTGATCAAGCTGGGTAAAGAAGTAGTAAAAGAAGAGTATGGTAATCTTTTCGATATGTACGAAAAGATCACAGGAGAAAATCCCTATGAAGTGCCCATGCGCATTTACCCTGCCGTGCACTATACTATGGGTGGCCTGTGGGTTGACTATGAGCTGATGACAACCGTAAAAGGCCTGTATTGCCTGGGAGAAGCCAACTTCAGCGATCACGGTGCCAACCGCCTTGGGGCATCAGCGTTGATGCAGGGCCTGGCAGACGGTTACTTTGTAATTCCTTATACAATTGGTAATTACCTGGCTGATGAAATTGCCGTTAAACCCATTCCAACCACAGACCCGGCGTTTGTTCAGGCCGAAGCCGAAGTGAACGAAAGAATACAACATTTGATGAATGTGAAAGGCACTCAAACAGTTGAGAGTTTTCACAAACGCCTGGGCAAGATCATGTGGGATAAATGCGGTATGGCACGCAACGCGCAGGGCCTGCAGGAAGCCATTCAGGAAATACGTGCGCTGCGCGCAGATTTTTGGAAGAACGTACGCATACCCGGCGGTATTTATGAAATGAACCCGGAATTGGATAAGGCCAACCGCGTGGCAGACTTTTTAGAGCTGGGCGAACTGATGTGCATTGACGCGCTTGAAAGAGCCGAAAGCTGCGGTGGCCACTTCCGCGAAGAAAGCCAGACCGAAGAAGGTGAAGCATTAAGAAATGATGAGGAGTTTATGTATGTTTCTGCATGGCAGTACAAAGGCCCGGAAAACTGGGAGTTGCATAAAGAAAATTTGAATTACGAAGTGATCAAACCTTCACAGCGGAACTATAAGTAATTCGGCAATTTGATAATTAGGCAATTTTGAAATGTGATAATCGGGAAATATGTAAATGTGAAAATTGATTGAACGAAAAAGAAAATATCATTATCAGCAGGTCATTACAGTTTTCAATAGATCTTGTCAAATATTGTGAACTTCTAGAGAAGGAAAGAAAATTTGTGATAGCAAATCAGTTGCTTCGGAGTGGAACATCAATAGGAGCAAATGTTTTTGAGGCTCAACATTGCGAAAGTAGGGCAGACTTCATTCACAAAATGAAGATTGCGGTAAAAGAAGCAAATGAAACTTTATATTGGTTGATGATTTGTGAGAAAAGCGATGGTTATGGTGAGGTTAGCTTTTTTAAACAGGAAGTTGAACAGTTAATTAAAATTATTTCTAAGATAATAATTACAAGTAAAAGCGTGTAGGTTACGATTTTCACATTCATCACATTTTCTAATTTACACATTTAATATTATTATGGAACATTACAATATGAACCTCACACTTAAAGTGTGGAAACAAAAAAATTCAGAAAGCAGGGGCGCTTTTGAAACTTACCGGGTAAGCGATATCTCATCAGAAATGTCGTTCCTCGAAATGTTTGACGTGCTGAACGAGCAGCTTGTTCGCGATGGTAAAGAACCAATCGCATTTGATCATGACTGCCGCGAAGGTATTTGCGGCACCTGCTCTATGTACATCAATGGCCGCCCGCACGGGCCGTGGCACGGCACCACCACCTGCCAGTTGCACATGCGCGCTTTTAAAGATGGCGATACCATTGTGATAGAACCCTGGCGCGCTAAAGCTTTCCCCGTAATTAAAGACTTGGTGGTAGACCGCACCGCTTTTGACCGCATTATACAGGCCGGTGGTTATATATCGGTAAACAGTGGCGTAACGGTAGATGCCAATGCCATACCTGTACCGAAAGATGAGGCGGATAAATCATTTGCAGCAGCAGCATGCATTGGTTGCGGCGCATGCGTGGCTGCCTGTAAAAACTCCTCTGCATTATTATTCCTTTCTGCAAAAGTTTCGCACCTGGCATTGTTGCCGCAGGGCGTTCCCGAAAGGCAGAAAAGAGCTTTGGCCATGGTGGCGCAAATGGATAAGGAAGGATTTGGCAGTTGTACCAACACCCAGGCCTGCGAAGCCGTTTGCCCCAAGGAAATTGAAATTACGAACATAAGCCGTCTAAACAGAGAGTTTACTCTCGCCGGGTTAGCTGCCGACGAAAAATAGCTAAATACCAAAATCGTCATAAATGCCTCCCTGCATTGTGCGGGGAGGCTTTTTTATTTGGGTATGGTAATTGTTACGGTGATAATAAAACCAGTTTATGTTATACAGAAAAAATATGGGTGTGGCCGACAGGATGATCCGATCCGGAGCAGCAGGGCTTATCAGCGCTGCAATTGGCACTAAAAAGAAAAAATCAATGCTTGATTATATGCTTCTAATAATGAGCGGCATGTTCATCATTACAAGCGTCTCAGGCAAATGCCCGGCTTATTCCATTGCCAGTGTGGATACGCTGAGCGATGCGGAACGCCGGGCCAGGAACAGGAAAGAAGTGAACGATATGAAACACTGATCAGGCTTTTTGTAAAAGAACGGTTGCGTAAGCCATCAGTCCTTCTTCGCGGCCCACAAAGCCCATGTGCTCGGTGGTGGTAGCTTTGATGGAAACATCAGAAATTTCTATTTTCAATATACCTGCAATGGTTTCCTGCATGGCAGGAACATAAGGTTTTATTTTGGGTTCCTGCAGGCAAAGCGTTGAATCAATGTTCACCACTTTATAACCTTTGTTTTTAATCATCCCGGCAGTTTCTTTCAAAAGTATTTTACTGTCAATGTCTTTAAAACGCACGTCATTGTTGGGGAAATGAACACCTATATCGCCCAGCGCCAAAGCACCCAGCATGGCATCGCAAAGGGCGTGTAACAGCACATCAGCATCACTGTAACCAATGGCGCCTTTGTGATGAGGAATATTAACGCCGCCAATCCAAAGATCACGGCCTGGTGCAAACTGGTGAAAATCGATCCCTGTACCAACTCTGAAAGACATAGTTATTACGTTTTTAAAATAAGCGCCTTTACGGCCCGCATCAAATATAGCATCATTCTTTTACTCACCCGGTTTATTTACATTTGCTGTATGAGCATTGAAGAACTTTATAAAATATACCAGCAGTACCCGTCAGTGCAAACAGATACGCGAAAGCTAAAACCGGGCGACATTTTTTTTGCCCTCAAAGGTCCCAATTTTAACGGCAATGCTTTTGCAAAACAGGCTATTGATGCCGGCGCCGTGTGCGCTGTAATAGATGAAAAAGAATATGAAAATCCCGGCAAAACTTTTTTGGTTCATGATGCATTAACGGCATTGCAGCAACTGGCACACCACCATCGCAGGCAGTTTCACATCCCCTTTCTGGCCATCACAGGCAGCAATGGAAAAACCACAACTAAGGAATTGATACATGTAGTGCTTAGCTCAGCTTATAATGTTTATACTACCGAAGGCAACCTGAACAACCACATAGGTGTGCCGATTACTATTTTAAAAGTGCAGGAAGATGCAAAAATGGCTGTAATTGAAATGGGAGCCAACCATTTACACGAAATTGAAGGTTATTGCAAAATTGCAGAACCTACGCATGGCCTTATTACCAATTGCGGTAAGGCGCACCTGGAAGGTTTTGGGAGCCTGGAAGGTGTGAAAAAAGGTAAGGGAGAATTGTTTGAACATATACGGAATGTTCAGGGCACTGCTTTTGTAATGTGGGATTATGATTACCTGCGCGAGCTAAGTGCAGGCATTGAAGACATAGTAAGCTACGGCACACGCGATGCGGATGTAACAGGCAGCATTGTACAATCTTCACCTTTTTTAAGGGTAAAGATTGACCCTGGAATAGAAATTCAGACACAACTGGTTGGCGATTATAATTTGCCGAATGTGCTGGCTGCCGTGGCTGTTGGCAGAGAAATGAAAATCAGTATGAGCAAAATAAAAGATGCCATTGAAGCTTATGCACCTTCTAACAGCCGCTCGCAACTGGTGCAGCACGGAACAAACAAATTCATACTGGATGCCTATAATGCCAACCCCAGTAGCATGCAACTGGCCATTGAAAATTTTGCTGCCATCCAGGCAGATAAAAAAGTTTTAATGCTGGGCGCTATGGCAGAAATGGGCCGGCAAACAGAGGCAGAGCACCAACGCTTGGTAGATCTTATTAAGCAGTACAAATGGCACGCTGTACTATTGGTGGGCAGCCATTTTGAACGATTTAAAAATGAGTTTATCTATTTTGAAAATGCAGATGCGGCCGGCGCATGGTTTGCACAACAAAATTTTACGGGCACTTATTTTTTGGTGAAGGGCAGCCGCAGTTCGCACATGGAAAAGATATTGGCAGCAGGCAATATTGCCGGCACGTGATCTCAGTCATTTTTACAAAGGCTTCGCAACTATTTATACATTCACCGGTTTATTATATCATATGGCAAAAGAAAAAAACAGCAGAGGTTACCTGGCATCAGTGCTGGGATTTTATTGCCCCAGGTGCAGAGAGGGAAAGTTATTTGAAAGGCCACTGAGCACAAAGTTCAACAGCATTTTAAAAATGAATAAAAACTGCCCTGTTTGTGGCCAGCCTACCGAAATTGAAGTTGGCTTTTATTATGGAACAAGTTATGTAAGTTATGCACTTGCTGTAGCAATAAGCGTAGCCAGCGCGGTGGCCTGGTGGGTGATTATTGGTTTTTCGGTGAATGATAACCGATTTATTTATTGGATCATTTTCAATGCGCTGCTGCTGGGAGTGCTGCAGCCCTGGCTTATGCGGCTGGCCAGAAGCCTTTGGATCTCCTGGTTTGTGAAATATGATCCTGACTGGCAGGAACGTGCCCCGGAGGATGTATCGGAGCGCATCAACGAACAGATCGGCAATAACTGGTAAACTTACCTGCGGCATTCAAAAACAATATTGCTGATGCCATCCCGCAGGTACAACTTGTCACCTTCAATGGTAAACGCGCTGATTCTTGTTTCCAAAAGATTGATGTAAGCGTTTTCTTTTTCTATGTCGGGGCAAGTCATTCTTGTGGCCCCAATGCCTTGAAAGCGTATGCTGTAGCCATTTAACTGAATGGTTCCGAAAACATTATTACACGGCGCTTTACCGGTAAACCTTGTTCCTGTTTCAGGAAAAGTAAGTGTTACATGATTCAGGGTTTCCAGCTCGGCCTTTTGCTGGCGGCGCATGGAGATCACCGTCCACGTTCCGGCCAACTCTTTTTGAAACGATTTGGCATCAGCCTTAAAAGTATACACTTCTTTTACCACGCCTTTTTGTTTTTGAGAAGAAGGCATTTGCTCACGCGGCGTGCTGCAATAGCTGATGCTTAGGATGAAAAAAAGCCCAAATGTGTAAGCCAGAACCGTTTTCATATAATGATTTTCCTGTACACGGGCCATAACTGTGCCAATGTTTACAACCGTTCCAGCATCTCCACTACTTTTTCGCGTTTTAAGATCAGGTAGCCCAGGCGGTCTTTGCTGATGCCTTCTTTTAGCTGGTAGCTGAAAGACAAGGCATCATCTGTTACTGTAGTTTCAAAATGACGGAAGGTGATGTTATTGTGTTCGCGGAGCTCTTCGCCAATTTCATACAGGTGTGTGGAAAGAATGAACAACGAGCCTTTTACTTTTATAAGGCCTTCAATTACGGCAAGTGAGCAACGCATGGCATCCTGGATATTGGTGCCTTTAAACAATTCATCAATCAGCACCAGCCATTTGCGGCCATCGCTGATGCGCTCTACGGTGCTTTTAATGCGCTGCACTTCGTTAAAAAAGAAACTCTCGCCTTTTACAATATTATCCACTACGTTAATATTGCTGATCAGCCCGTCAAACATCGTTAATTTCATTTCTTTGGCTGGTACACCCATGCCAATATGCGCCAGGAAAACAGCGCCGCCCACGGCTTTAATGAGCGTGCTTTTGCCAGCCATGTTGGCGCCGGTCAAAAATAAAAAACTGTTGTCGGGGTCAAGCGTAAGATTGTAAGGAACGGGTTTTTCAAGCAGCAGGTGGTACAGCCCTTTGGCTTCTATCACGGGCATTTCACTTTCAATAAAATCAGGAAACGCCAGGTTGTAGCGTTTAACAGCCATTGCCATGGAATACCACGCATCAAGGCGGCTGTAAATATCCATCAGCTCAATTACATTGTCTTTATATAGCCCGCGCACATTGGCGGCAAAGTATAAATTGCGGTTGATGGAAAGCGGGGCATCGGCGCCGGTTTCAGACATTTGCCTGAACACATCATTGCGCAGCAGGCCTTCGATCCTGTCAATATAAATTTGAAAATTCATGGGCAGGGCAAGCCCGCCAAGTAGCTGAACGATCTTTTTTAATCCCCTGAAAAAATCAATAAAGTGCCTGATGGAAAAACGTACCATAGCATAATCGGCGCTGTGCAGCACCCTGTACATGTATGCCTCAACCGTGCCGGGATTGTTGCCAATAGTGTCCAGCGCATAATCTAAAAACTTATCCATCACCAGCACTGTGCCGTTCGATATTTCTTCAGGCCACTCATCAATGCGCTCTATCAGCTTTTTAATGATATTTTGCGTGCCTTTAATTTTATTGATGTCGCTGAACGGTGTTGAAAAATAACGGCGCAGCCATTCCTTTCCACCCTCGGTGCGGGTAAAATTCAACTTGTGAAAAATGGAATAATTTTCCTCGTGATGGAAAATAGAAATATCATTAAACGAAATGTTATCTATCTGCATACCGTATAAGTTTGAGTAGTGACGCCTTACCTGTTGAACAACAGCCGTTTTCCTTTTACAGACTCGTTCCAGGCCGTGTTTCCATAAATATCATATGCCAGGTGGCCATTTACAAATGTCTGTACCACAGACATAGGAAATTCAAAGCCCTCTAAGGGGCTCCAACCGCACTTGTAATAAATGTTTTCCTTGTTTGCTGTAAAACGTTTTTCAGGATCAATCACTACCAGGTCAGCAAAATATCCTTCTCTCAGGTAGCCACGCTCTTTTATTTGAAAACACTCTGCTACAGTGTGGCTCATTTTCTGCGCAATTTTTTCAAGCGATATTTTACCCGCGGCATGGTAATACAACATGAGCGGTAAGGAGTGCTGCACCAGTGGCAGGCCGGCATGCGCTTTTTCATAGGGATTCATTTTTTCTGTATAGGTATGCGGAGCGTGGTCTGTAGCAACCACATCCAGGCGGTCATCAAGCAAAGCCTGCCACAGCGCTGCTTTGTGATGCGGCGCCTTAATGGCCGGGTTGCATTTTATAAAATTGCCTTTTTCAGCGTAATCATCGGCTGTAAAATGCAGGTGATGCACACATACTTCAGCCGTGATCTTTTTATCCTGCACCGGGAACATATTGGTAAACAGCCGCAGCTCGCGTTCAGTGCTGATATGCAAAATGTGCAGCCTTGAGCCATGTTTTTTAGCCAGTTGAACGGCATAAAACGAGGATTCAAAGCAGGCTTCTTCATCGCGGATCACGGGATGATCGGCTGCCGTCAGCCCGCGCCCGGCTGCCAGTGCATTTTGCAGGTTGGCTTTAATGATGCGTTCATCCTCGCAGTGCGTGGCAATGAGCATTTCACTTTCAGAAAAAAGTTTTTCCAGTACAAGTGGGTTATCAACCAGCAGGTTGCCCGTGCTGCTGCCCATAAAAGCTTTAATGCCGCAAATTTTGTCTTTATGAGCATTGGCTGCCAGCGCATCATCAGCATTTTCATTATTGGTGCCAATGTAAAAGGAGTAATTAGCCAGCGAAGTTTGCGCTGCTATATTGTATTTTTCTTCCAGCAGGTCAAGCGTAAAAGCGGGCGGAACCGTGTTGGGCATTTCCATAAAACTGGTTACACCACCTGCCACAGCGGCTTTGCTTTCAGTATAAATTGTGGCTTTATGCGTAAGTCCCGGCTCTCTAAAATGCACCTGGTCGTCAATTACGCCAGGTAGTAAAAACTTTCCCTCTCCATTAATCTCTGTCACATTTTCTTTGGTTGCAATATTGTTTCCGATCTTTTCAATTCTTTGATTTTTAATGAGTACGTCACCGGTTTTTATTTGGCCTTCGTTTACTATATGTATGTTTTTTATAAGATATATTTGCATATTGGTTTGATGTTTGTTGCTTGGTGTGCGACGTTCATTTAACATCTCAAACCAAAATTTTTAACCTTGTCAAATAAATGTATGCAATTTAAGCAATCTGCACTAAGGCTTGTGCTTATTTTAATGCCACTATGGAGTTTTGCACAAACCACTTACCTGCCCCGTGGCGATAAACAGGAGGTGCTTTTAGAAAGACTTGAAATTAAGGCGCAGAGAGATTCAGTTTTGAATTTTTCAAAAACCAAGCCTTATAGCAGAGAAGCTTATGTGCCTGCGGTTCGTGCATATTTAAAAGAAGATTCGGCCCAGGCTAACCTTACAGAGGTAGATAAATATTACATGCAAAGCCTTTTGAGGAACAACCTGGAGTGGATACCTGAAGAAGAGCAAAACGAGTACCTGAGTAAAAAACCCATCCTGAATGCTTTTTATAAATACCCCGCAGGGCTGCTTGAAACACACAGCAACGATTTTGATTTAGTGGTAAACCCCGTACTCAATTTTGGATTGATGAAAGAGATGGACAATGATCAATCTCTTTTTTATAATACAAGAGGGCTTTCTTTCAGAGGGCGCATTGCTAAAAAGATAGGCTTTGCCGGCTCGCTGACAGACAACCAGGAGCGCAGCCCGCTGTACGTTCAGGACTGGGCGCGTGAAAGGCAGGCAGTTCCGGGCGCTGGTTATTATAAAGAATTTAAAGCTGCAGGCGGTGTGGATTATTTTGATGCAAGGGGCTATCTTACGTTTGGCGTTACTAAGTATGTGGATGTGGTTTTTGGATACGATAAAAATTTTATTGGTAACGGGCAACGCAGTTTGTTCCTGAGCGATTTTGGCAATAATTATTTGTTCTTAAAGCTCAACACCCGCATTTGGAGGGTGAACTACCAGAACATTTTTATGGAGCTGCATAATGCCTACCAGCGCGGAGCCGACCAGTTGCTGGGCAAAAAATACGCTGCCATGCACCACCTGGATATTGACGTGACCCGCTGGCTGAACATTGGCCTTTTTGAAGGCGTGATCTTTGGCAGGTCCGGCCAGTTTGAACTGGGCTACCTGGTTCCTTTAATTTTCCTGCGATCAGTGGAGCGTAACAACGGCAGCGCCGACAATAGCGTAGCCGGCCTTGATTTTAAAGCCAACATTGCCAAAACCGCGCAGTTGTATGGCCAGTTGATGTTTGATGAATTTAAGTTAGCTGAGCTAAGGGCCGGAGACGGCTGGTGGGCCAATAAATTTGGCTACCAGTTAGGAGCCAAATACATTGATGCGTTTACCATAAAAAATTTAGACTTGCAACTGGAATTGAACCGCGTCAGGCCTTTTACTTATTCCCACAACGATTCCGTGGCTAACTACTCACATTACAACCAGCCGCTGGCGCACCCGCTCATGTCCAATTTTAACGAAGTAATGGGAGTGCTGCGCTACCGTCCGCTGCCCAGGTGGATGATAGAGGGCCGGCTGATCTATTATACACAAGGGCTTGACAGTACGGCCGATGTAAACTATGGCAGCAACCTGTTTTTGCCAAATACCTTTGGCCGCACCTCAGAATACGGCTATAGCGTGGGTGGCGGCTGGAAAAGCGATGCAGCCCTTGGCAGCCTTTTGGTGTCTTACGAACTGAAGGAAAATTTATTTATTGATGCCAACCTTCTCATACGAAAGCAGCGTTATGCTGCTCCTCCTTCGGTTCCAACAAAAAGCGCTACGCTTTTTAGCGCGGGCGTAAGGTGGAATATGGGGCGGCGCGATTTCTGGTTCTGATTCATGAGGCAATTATTATTCATTCTTTTTTTACTGACAGGTTTAACCAGCGCTGGTTTTTCCCAAAAAGCAAACCCGGGCATTATTCTCTGGAACCCTGCCAGGACGGTCTCTGTAAGCGATTTCATTGTAGTGCCAGACAGTTCTACCAGAATTACCGGCGACCACATGGCCGTTACCCGCACAGGAATTACCTATTCGCTTACGGCAAAACCCGGTTCTAAAAATTTTGAAATAACTATTTATGCCACCATGCACAAACCCAATTCGTTTATTCGCGAAAGGGTGCTGGATGCGCCCAGGGGCAGCATCAACTACCTGATGAACCACGAGCAAAAGCATTTTGATATTTCTGAAATATATGCCCGCGAAGCCGTCAAAGCCATCCGCGGTAAAAGGTTTACAAAGAATTATACCAAAGAGGTCAACAACCTGATGCAGGGGATTTTTAAGCAGTCTGAAGCCTTGCACGATCTATACGATAAAGAGACCGGGAATGGCACCAACGCTGCAGAACAAAGCGAATGGAACAACCGTATACAAAGCCGGTTAAGCGCGCTGGAAGCTTACAAGCACAAAACCATTGCCATGCGCGTATATTAAACATGTAGCCTGCATACATCCGGCGGCATGAAAATTGGTACGCTTTCTTTAAAATGTATCAATTATGCAAGAAAATCATAAAGACCCACGAGCAGACAAATCTATTTCAGATATGGAAGACAGGCAGCAACGCTTTGAAGATAATGATGATCAAAAAAAATCTTTTTTAGACGTACCTGCCGATGAGCACGTAACCGACGATGGCGTACCGGAAGGACAGGAAGAAGACATCAGCCGGGAGCATGAAGAGAACAGGGATATAAATGATATTGTAACGAAGGAGTGAAACTTTATATCAGGCCCGATACCGGGCCAGAACAAAATAAGATCTGTTTGGAAAACGGTGTTGAAAGATATGGGAAGGCATTTTTACAATTTAACAATAACAGGAACTTTGGTTTAATGATTGATGACCTTGACCTGGATAAGCTGCGGAAAACGCGCCGGATTGGATATTACTTTCGTTATCCTTTGCACCGTAATAACTTTCATGAGGTAAAAATCGGGGATCATATTTACGGGCATTATACAGCAAAACCGCTTTATGGCCGCTTTACTGAGCAGGGGCGTGTTGATAAATCAGCGGGATTGAATGGTGATGTGGCTATTCTTTTTATACCATTAGCAGCCAAAACTTTTGATGATGTTGAATTATTCATTACACATACAACACCTGCCAGCATTCAACTGCCTACGGGCAGGCGCAATTGGAAAACGATAAATGAAACTGCGGCAAAATTTATAACAGCGCAATTGACAGCGAAATAAAATTGTGTATTTCAACTTTGGAGGATTTGATGATACAGCCTGTAACGAGCAGGTTGTGAAAATAGCAGAGTGAACCGACTGGTACATAACTCGCACTCTTTTTGAGAAAAGATATTATCCTTAACCAAAATGTTGGATATTTAATTTTGCACTATAATATTTACAGTTATGAACTATCGTTTTAAACTTTTATTACTCAGCATATCTTTGTTCGTTTTCAGCAGCACATCTGCGCAGGAAAAGAAACAAACAGCACCCATGACCATTGCAGAACAAGGAAGTTTTGCTGTGGGCGGTACCATAAAAGCCTATCCAGGAACCTATACCACACCTACATCACCAGAAGGACAGACATTGCATGGCGATCACGGTTATGTTTTTTATCAGAAACCCGTGAATCCCCGTAAATATCCTTTGGTGTTTTTACACAGAATTTTTCAGTTTTCAAAAACTTGGGAAACTACACCGGACGGACGTGAGGGGTTTCAAAATATTTTCCTGCGGAAAGGTTATAGCACTTATAACTTTACAACACCACGCAGGGGGCATGCGGGCAGAGCAACCGTTGATGCAAATATCCCTGCCGTTTATGACGAACAGCTTTGGTTTAACCGTTTCCGTTTGGGTGTCTATCCGAATTACTTTGAGGGAGTACAATTCAAACAGGATGACAAAACACTTGAACAATTTTATAGGCAGATAACGCCAAAATATCGGTCCATTTGATTTTAATATGGTTTCCGATGCAGTCGTTTCACTTTTTGAAAAAATAGGTAATGGCATTTTGGTTTCACATTCGCAGGGCGGTTTGTTCTCTTGGTTATCTGTTGCTAAATCAGACAAGATAAAAGCTGTTGTAGCTTGGGAAGCAGGAGGATATTACCCATTTCCAAATGATGAAAAACAACCTGTTACAGACTTTGACAATATAAAACATCCTGTTTATAATTTCCCGATGCTTCAATTGGTACAGCAATACGGGGAATACAGAATGGTTTCACCCCAAGAGTTTGAGAGGTTTACCAAAATTCATATTATTATCATTTATGGCGATTACATTCCTGCAAAACCGTCAGGCAATCCCGAAATTGACGAATGGGGACTGCGTTTGCAGTTAGCAAGGAAATGGGCTGAAGCAGTAAACAGGGGGGGTGGCGATGTTACCGTTGTTCATCTTCCTGAAGCAGGGTTTAAAGGAAATACACACTTTCCGATGTCCGATTTAAACAATCTGGAAATGGCTGATCTTATGGACAAATGGCTTAAAGAAAAGGGGCTGGATTAAGCCAAAAGAATCATAGATAAATACACTGTATTGACTGAAACGATTGAAGCACATAAAAAGTGAGAAACCAAACTAAAGATGATGGAGATTGAAGCAGGTTATTCTATGCAAGAGATAGAAACTATACATCTGATTTTGGGAATGTTTATCGGAAGTAAACAACATATCATTGAAAGGGGATTTAAAAACGACGAAGAAAAAATCCGCTTTTTCAAATTTCAGAACCCCGAAGACATTTTAGCGTCAACGTATATCTATCAGAATATCAGTAAATGATAAGGAAATAAAAAAGGACAAGTCTTATTATTTTAGACTTGTCCTTTTCAGTGACCCTGCCAGGAATCCCTGACTGCCGTTAAGCAGGGAACGCTGGATCAGAAGCTGCGGAAACTCCTGTACTAATATATGTAAACTGATTAGTGACCCCGCCAGGAATTATTTTCCTGCCTTCAACAACTGCCAAATAGTCTTAACTGCCACATAATCAATTATTTAACAATTCTCTAACAGGCAGATTAAGACACCCAAGTACATTTAAAGACAATTATTGTTTTACCCATTGTTTTACTGTTACACTGGTATTATATCTGTCGTCAGAGATGCAAAAAATTAAAAGACTATGGCAACAGTAACAATTGTTTTTAGGAAACAGACAGTAACAAAAGATGGTAAATGCCCAATTTATTTTAGGATCACCAAGAACAGGAAGCATACTTATGTATCGTCAGGGCAAAAGGTTGAGGCAAAGTATTGGGACTTTACAAAGAACAAAGTAAAGGCCAATCATCCTTATAGCAGCAGGCTCAATGCATACCTTACAACGAAGCTTCAGGAAATTCAGGAAGGCGTAATAGCTGCTGAAATAACCGAAAATAATCTTTCCAGCAAGGATTTACGAAACTCAGTATTTGGTAAAGAGCCTACCGATTTTTTCAGGTATGCAAATGAAATAAACCAGAAGTTGATACAAGCGGGTAACATAGGCACTTATGATAAAAACAAAGCTGTGATCAACAAATTATTTTTCTACAACAAGCAGAAGCCACTTTATTTGCAAAACATCACCCCTGGCTACCTTGATAATTATGAACGTTACCTGAGAGAAAAGGGTAACAAAACAAACACCGTTGCAGTGAGCATGAAATATATCCGTAAAATTTTTAATGATGCTTATCGCGAAGGGTTAATAGAGCATAAACAAATACCGTTTAACGTATACCGAATTAAACATGAAAAAACCCAGCGTAGTTATCTTACCGATGAAGAATTGACCCTTATTGAAAACGTGAATCTTACAGCCGGCAACAAAATGGATGTTCACAGGGATATGTTTGTTTTTGCCAGCTATGCGGCAGGGCTTAGGGTTTCAGATGTATTGGCATTGAAAGTCGGTAATTACGACGGGCAATATATTCATACCAACATTAAGAAAACAAACGGCCAGCTATCACTTATGTTACCAAACAAAGCCAGGGCAATAATGGATAAATATGTAAGCGATGAATCCAACCCCGACGACTTTATATTCCCCATTTTGGATAACGCTGTTACTCCTGATAACCCTGTATTGTATGATGCCGCAATCAGTTCCGCTACGGCATACTATAATAAAGATTTAAAGACGATAGCCCAGAAATGTGGGTTAAATAAAAATCTCAGCAGCCACATAGCCCGTCATTCGTTCGCCACAAGAGCACTCTCAAAAGGCATATCGCTGGATAAGGTTTCAAAGCTATTAGGCCACAGTTCGCTCGCTACCACTATGATTTACGCAAAAATCGTAAATTCGGAACTCAATAAAGCGATGCAAGTTTTTAATTAAAATTATCATTATGGACCGCTTGGACAATCTTATTTCGGAAATTCCTATAATATTTAACAAAGGTTGGTACGATAATTCTAAAGCGTTATTTTATAATCATCCGTCTAACGAAAAAAGACAAGATACAGTTGAATTTAGTCAGCTTGATGAGGAAGAAAATTGGAACCCAATTCAAGTCAAACTTTTTGATTTTTTATATGGAGTGAGGGATGAAGATTTTGACAATTATTTTGACCATTTGAATGACGATAAACTCGAATTCGTTAACGAGTGGAAATATGAAGTTCGTGCTGGGGAGGTGTACGAGACGTCAAATAAGTTTTATCCTGCAATAACATATGGCAAGTATAAAAGATCAATATTAAACGTACTTGAAAAATCAACTAATTCCGTAACCAGCTTTGGTGACAAAACCAAGATTCTCACTTATACCAATAATTTGTTAAACGATGCTATCAAACCTGCAAACTCAAATCCTGCACCTACCAATAAAATTTTTATAATTAATTTACTTGAGGAAATTGAAAAAACATATACGTTTCTCCAAGAGGTTCAGGAAGTACTGGCTACAAATCAGGATTTTATCTCATTTAATCTAAAGGGTGCTGAGTTAGTGCGGTTATATTATCTCTTAAATAGCATTGGGATGGTGAGCTCAAATAGAAAACAATTGCTAGCGTTTGCTTCAAAATACTTTAAAGTTAAAGATACTAATGGTAAAACAAAGTTGCCAAAATGTGAATCACTAAATCAGGAGTTAAAAGAATTTATTAAGAAATGTCGTAAAGAAAAAACTTGGGTAGAGGATCGGGAATTTACTCTTTGAGAATTCAAATCTAAATCATTTCAAGGTTACCATTTTTTCGGTAACCTTTTTTTATACCTAAAATCATTGCAGTAACGACCTTTACACTTTAATCGTCCAAAGCGCTTGAAACACTGGCGTGCGGACAACTCGGTTAATTAAAAAATACAATGGATGAAAAAATGATTTTAGTAGAGCAGGGTAAAATAGATATGATCCTGCAAATTTTAAAAGGGCTGGTAGAAGCTCAAAAAAGAAACGGCGGTGCAGCAGAACTAAGGTGGTACGATTCAAAAGAAACCGCAGACATATTAGGAGTTAGCGAATCCACGCTGAAGAACTTACGGCGTGATGGTAGGATTGATTTTATTCAGGACGGCAGGGTTATAAGGTTTACCTGGGACCAAATAATGGATTATAAGGAAAGCAAAACAATGAAAAAATTCAAAATTTAAGGTTATGCAAATTTCTTATTGGACAAGAAAGTTTTTCAACGAAATACGGAAAACAGGCGAGGTGATAACAGGTAATAAGGATATATTTCGTGAAGCAGTAATTAAAAAAGTAAAAATGAAACTATCATTATATCCGTCTGAAATCGGCGGGGTTATTGAGTGCTTCAATGAGCTATATTTTACAAACATAGAGAACGGCTAAACAATTTACTAACAAAAAGCCCCGCCCTGAAATCATGGGCGGGTATTCTTTTTTATGCGAATATATTTACCACAGCAAATTGATTTAAAACAGTTATATAATGAGGCCCGGCAAATAATACCCGGCTTTAGCTCTTCAGTTTTCTATAAAATAATATATCTGATACAGGATGCAACCTTCAGGAGCTATTATATGAATTATCCTTCAGCTATTCATTCCCAAAAATTCAAAAAAATACATTCCCACTACAGGGCTTATTTGTCATTTCTGGAGGACGTTAATTTTATTGAACGAAATGATTTTTTTAAGGTAGGAGAACAATCATATTTGTACCAGTTTACCTTTTATTACCACCAAAATCTTTTTTATTCCCACATTATAAAGAATGTAAATATTCCTTATGATAATGATATTGTAATAAATGGTGATATTGCAAATAATTATATGGAGGATAAAGTGATTGAGAAATTGAAGCTTTATCTTTTTTATTTGAAGTTTGACAGCAAAGCAGCTAACCAGTTAAAAGATGAATTGTTTATCACACGTTTTTACAACCCTGAATTTGATATGCAACATTGGGACTGGTTTGTAACTACTGCTGGTAAATGGGAATACAAACCATCACCAAAGGTTTTGGATAGAGTGGCACAATACAATTTTGAAACAAAAGTAATTGATATGATAAATGATCATACTTATTACTGCCACACTGATACGAGCGGTTGGCGTTTACATTCACCCCTTACAATCTTACCGAGGGAGTACAGAAAATTTATCACGTTTCGCGGCCAGGAGCTTTACAGTATTGATTTGAAATGTAGCCAGGTATTCCTTACGCTTAAACTTTTTACTCCAGAATTTTGGGATATTAATTCGCCGGTCGTTAATATTTCCACACTTGGTATGGAACATTTGTTTAACAATCAAAGTGTGCTTAAAAGAATACAGAAAGCCATTTCAAATCTTGCCGCGGACTATGAAAACTTCAGGGTTCATTGTTGTGCAGGTAGCATTTATGAATATATGCAGGAAGAATATTATTCAAAACTGGGGTTAGCCCTTGAACGGGATGACGTTAAAACACAATTTTTTTTAACGCTGTTCACATCAAATAAATTCTTGGGATCAGAACAGGCAAACCCCAAGAAGCTGTTTAAAAAAATATTCCCCACCGTGTATAATGTTTTCAAAGCAATCAAAACCGAACGAAAAGAAAGTCTGTTTTTAAACGTTGATGATGCAAAAACCATTGAAAAATTTTCATCGTTGCTCCCTATTATGTTGCAAAGGCTGGAAAGCTTGATTTTTCTTAAAACTGTTACAACAAAAATTGTAAACTCCCATCCTGAAGTACCTCTGATAACATTACATGATTCCCTGAATACGACAAAGGAACATGTAGAGTTCGTTAAAAATACTCTTCATACTGAAATAGAAGTAATCATGGGCTATTCGCCTACCCTTAAAATTTTCTTATGGGCTGGTTAAAGACAGGTACTCTTCTCAATAATGCCGGTCACAACTTACCTCACACCGATCTGCCCCCCTCATTTTGGTTTGTTATTCTGCTAACTCAAGAATATTTTGATGCACCTTCTTTGTTTGTATTTCATCTTTAGTTACACTGGATCCGTCTACGTTAGTGTAAACAACTTTGGAAAAAAATTGTACATACCAAAGCCCCATAAAGATATTTTCAAATCCTCTCACATCCGGTCTTAATATGGTCATTTTTTCGCTGCCTGATTTCATTTTAACCACCATCCCTGTTTTAAAAAGTGGTTGCTCCATCAATTTTGTTTCTTTGTTAATTATATCTCCAAACATTGAAAAGGTTTTAGTTATTCAGTATAATATATTGAATAATTTATACCAAAAGAAATATTAATTTATACGGTTTATCTTTTAATATTAACCACTAAAATTTTGAAATATCGAAGTCCTCAATAGTTACAACATTGCTTATCGTTTCAGTACCATTTTTATCTTTAGAAACAACTCTAATATTCACTTTATTTTTAGAAGAAGGGGTGACTGGCTCTTTTGGGTTATTAGTTGTTGAATTATCTTTTGAACAGGAAATTATTGAAACTATAAATATGGGAATGAGTGCAAAAACAATTTTTCGTTTATAACGGCTGTAGAGTAGTGAAAAAATAAGCAAAGCAGCTAAAAATCCCAGTGACGCCGTCGTTACACTCCCATTTTTATTAAAAATAAAACTGTAGGAATTATTTATATTCGAAAAATCGCTTTTTGTTTTTGACGCAAGTGTTCCAATTCGTTTCCATGCTCCATTATTTTCATTAATTTCAAGATAATATATTCTATCAGGAGAATCTCCCTCCACAGTCCAGGATACACTAATACTTTCGCTATTTTTTATTGCGTTTATTTGGTTTAGATTAAAGTTTACTGCGAAAAGTCCACCATCGTTTATTGTCCATCCTTTCGCGATAAGCTTTTCTCTTGCACTAAGTGCGTATGGTAAATATTTTTTTCCAACTGCATCTAGTAATATATTATTTGGAGTACTACTGTTATTGCTCCAACCAATTAACGTATTCGAATAATTTGTTGAATCAATTCCGGAACCGTTAAATGCCATTTTGAAATTAGCGAGTATATTAATTTTCCAACTTCCCAACTCTTGATTAAAGTTTTTAGCGTTCTCAAAAGTTTGCTGAAAATTTTCAACATTTGATACATTCCAGTTGTTAAGAGGTTGGTTGAATGCAATAGCATTTTGGAACATGCCGTTCATGTTTTTACAAGCAGAAACGTTCCATTTGTTCAACGGCTGATTAAACTTTTCAGTAGCTAAAAATGCTCCAACCATTATTTCGATAGCTCCAGTATTCCAATTGTTTAACGGTTGATTAAATTCTTTACAATTATAGAACATACTGTTTATGTTAGTAACTTTTGAAACATCCCAGCTTCCAATTGGCTGATTAAAATTTGTACAACCTGAAAACATACTTGTCATGTTGGTTACGTTGGAAGTGTTCCAATTCCCAATTGGCTGATTAAAATTTGTACAACCTGAAAACATCAAATCCATTCTCTTAACCATACCAGTATTCCAGTTTTCCATATTGGGTATTGTAGTTAAACTAACGCAGTTATAAAATGCCCAACTCATGTCGGTTACAGCTGAAACATCTGGAATATCAGTTGCAATAATTTTTAAATTACGACAATTACTATAGGCAAATTTTAAAGTTGCTAATTTGAAGCTGCCCCATTTTTTTATTTCCATTAATTTTGGAGCGTCCCATGATGTTGCATCCCATTCTTCACCAAATCTGAGTCCACTGAATTGACCATTCCCTTGGGTGATTTTAACCAAAAAAATTCCAATTTCGGGCATTGTAACAACTGTGGCTCCATTACCGATTAACGTTCCATTTATAGAGGGGTTATCTACTTTCTCCCAATAAATATTATAATTATTACCAACTGCGGGTATTTTTATCTGGTTCGCTTTTGACCCATATACAGTAACAGGTGCGTTTGTGTTCCAGACAGTAACAAATTCATTTTGCGAAAGAGCGTTTAAAAATAGAAAGGATATAAATCCAAGTAAAGCAATTCTTTTCATTTTTTAAAAATATTATTTGGTTAAGTCAAGTGTCTTTGTAGCAGTTGAGGTATTATATTTATCCTTGGTCACTGTCACTGTAAGTTCGTCTACAATTGCCTGTGAACGAGCAGGGTCAAGTTTAAGATAAATCTTGGTATAACCAGTTTGTAAGGGAATCGGGCTAGATGCTGACAATCCATTTACTGTTAAGATTGTTCCCGTTTTTAGACTGAATTTGGCTAGCAAATCTTTATCACTAGTCGTAGGGTTGGGAACTACAGTAAGTAAAACAAATATTGATTCATTTATACTGAAAGGTCCAGAGCCATCGGTTGAAATTGTAGTTTGCAGGTTTCCATTTTGATAGTTAAATTCCAAAGGGACCGATTTTTCAAGACCAAATTGATTTTTAACATAAAGTATAATTGGCCATTTTCCTATTGTGTTAACAGAAGGAGTAAACTCTACACCATAATCCATTGTACTGTTCGGCAATAAATTAAAATACTGATTTGGTAGCTGAATCTTGTTATCAAATTTGAAAGTTCCATTCCCTACTATCTTTGCCTGGTAAGATATACCTGTAACACCGTAAGCATTTATATCAAAGCCTACAATTCCGGCTTCTCCGGGTATTAAAGCTCGAAATGGAAAGGTATATCCATTTATTTCAAACTCATTGCTATATATTTTTAGCGTTATGGACTTTGATATTGTTCGATTGTATGCATCTTTCAAGGAAATTGTTACAACGCCGGTTCCTTTTTGTGAAGGTTTGTAACCAAATGTATAGTTTCCGGAATTAGAAAGATCGAATAAGTCACTCCCAGCTGAATAACTCTTATTATTATAGGTGATGGTTCCATCGCCTGAAAAACCAACCTTGTATGTATTTCCTGGTAAATGCTTAGAATTGTCAATGGTGACACCAATGCTTCCTGTTTGGGATAAATCTAAATTTGTATTGCTGGCACCGATTGTAAAATCAAAGAGTTTGGGAACAACGTTCACGATTTTTTCAACAGTTGTGCTATTTTTGAACTCATCTATAATCTTGAGCTGTAAATTTACTTTACCGACAGTTATATCTTGAATAGCAAAAAAAGTTTTCCCTTCCTTTAAATTAGAAATAACTTCTCCGTTTTTATGTTTTACACCATTCACAACCAAGCAAGCGTTTTGATTGGTGATTGTTACAAAAAGTTTAAAATCTGCACTCTTATTATTTAAAGGTGTAATCGTAATATACTGCTGATTTGTTTCTCCTAAAATTACAGTATCAGCAATACTTGAATACACATGGAACTCATCATTTTGAACGGGTTCCTTTTGCTCTTGTTTTGAAGTTGTGTCATTTTTTGAACAAGCTGTTATTAAGGCAAGAACTGTCGCGAAAATTAAAAAACGTTTCATTTGAGTTAAATAAATCGCAAAGTTATAGAAACTATAACGAATTATAATATAATATAGAAAATTCTCTATTGTAAATATTTTCTATAATATTTCCCTTTGACAGGTGAATAAGTCTGTCAAGAAAGAATATTATGTAAATAAAACAGCATTGTTACTGATTGGTAATAAAATGCGGGAAATTAGGCAGGCAAAAAACATTTCAATTGAAACTTTAGCAAACACCAGTGGTATGGATTATTCTCAATTAGCGAGGATGGAAACAGGCCAGGTTAATTTTACAATATCTTACTTATTTCGTGTAGCAGAAGCACTGGGTGTTACCCCGAAAGACCTCCTTCCATAGAGCAAGGTTATAAGGTGTTCCTCATTTCAGCTTCGGCAAGTAAATGCGCCATACCATTGCAACCAAAGCAATATTACTGGTAGCAATTCTTTGTAGGTATTACTTTCCTTGCTATGCCTTTCAGGCTGCTTAGGCAGGTATGTCACATTCCTTGCAGCGCAGCCTCATTCGTCACGGCAGCTCCTGTGTCCTGTATGCCCACTTCAGTTTCATCCATCCTCCATTCCTCTATCATTACACCATGCTCATTCCGGGCAATGATCCTGCCAACAATGGCAGATAATACAAAGCCTTGCACATTGCTGCTTATTTTTGTTTCTGCTCATCACTGCCAGGATCGCCGGGCTTCATAATTCTCTTGGTTTCATTACCGCCTCATTACGTCTTTCTTCACTTTCAGTAGGCTACAGTCCACCCGCTGCCCATTATTTTGCGTGCCTTGCGGCCTGCACCAGCTTCGTGCCGGTCATGGTTTTTGCAGGCCATACCACAGAGCCAACAGATAAGCAAAAAACCACGCCAGCCACTTGCGTTACACTGTAGCTGTCTGCCACCCTTTGGGTTCCCTCAGCCAGCACTGTTGCAGGCGCACGCCGTTCCATTCATTCGTTCCTCATTCCTGTCACTTGCTTATGGCACGCATGTGCCCCTGCTCATTGTGGGCAGGTTTGCCACAAGGCTACACTTCTTTTGGCTCAAGGCTGTATAACCGTTATCCCTCATTTTTTGTCCTTTTCCACTAAATGCTATGGATATATCATTGTCAAAAATTAATATTATGGAAGTAAAAAACTACACAAAAGGCTTTGATTATGAAAAATTAATTAAAGAGAGCTTTCCTAAGCAGGATTTAATAAGGTACACAAGTTCTTATTCTGCGTATATCCATTACATAAATGTTGTAACGGGTTACGCAGTAATTAAAACCAAACCAGTAGTAGCCTTTAATAATGTAAAAAGGAGTCTTTCGCGAGCTTTGATTCGTATCAGCACTAAACAACTTTCCCCTTCTTTCAAGAGGGAAGTTATTACTTTATCGGAACTATCATTAATTGCAAGTTCAATTGAAGAGATAGACCAAATTGTGAATAGATTTTGGGCTATGAAAAGTGAAATAAAAAAGGAAGCAATTTAGGTGGCTATCACAATAGCGTATCGTTTGGCTGCAAAGAAATTCCGCCATAAACGCAAAGCTACCACACAACGCCATCATTTATTGCGTTGCTTCTTTGCACCCAAGCCACGCCACCTGTTTAACAGCTTTCTTTTTTCCTTTTCTTTTACAAAAATATTTTTGTGGGTTAGGCTAAAGAAGATTAAAGCAGGTATTAATTATGTTCAGATTTCTAATAGTTGATGTTAGATTGGTACACAATATATACCTAAATTCGTATAGAAATATGTCCGCTATTAAGGCTATCAGCAGTTGTTTTACATATGTTTTACCACCAATAAAAAACTCCCTGTAATTTAATTATTTACAAGGAGTTATCTGATTTATTAGTGACCCCGCCAGGAATCGAACCTGGATCAGAAGCTCCGGAAACTCCTGTACTATCCATTGTACTACGGGGCCAATATTTTTAAGAACTTATTTGTAAACCATAGGGTTTTTTACTATCCCTGCGGTCAGGAATCCCTGTCTTCCGTCAGGCAGGGAACGCTGGATCAGAAGCTCCGGAAACTCCTGTACTATCCCTGCCTACCGGCAGGCAGGCATTGTACTACGGGGCCGCATTAAATAAACCCGCCGCATTGGCGGCAAATATTTTTACAGCTATGGCCAGCAATATTACGCCAAAAAATTTTCTTACGGCAATCAGCCCGCTTTTACCCAGCAGCCTTGAAATGAACGACAGCGATTTTAAAACGATGTAAATGATAACAAGGTTGATGAGAATGCCAATAAGAATGGTGCTTGACAAATAATTGGCCTTTAAAGACATGATTGTGGTAAGCGTTCCCGAGCCTGCAATAAGTGGAAACGCCAGGGGTACAACTGTAGCTGCTTTTACATCTCCGTCAGATTTAAAGAACTCAATACCCAGTACCATCTCAAGGCCTAAAATAAAAATTACAATAGAGCCTGCCACCGCGAAAGATTTTACATCAAGCCCCAATATGTTCAATACCGGTCCGCCCAGGTATAAAAATAAGATCATGAGGATGCCCGCTATGAGTGTAACCCTAAACTCCCTGATGCGCCCGCCGGATTTGTTTTTAATGGAGATCAATACAGGTATGGAGCCAATAATATCAATGATCGCGAACAGCGTAAATGTTACAGTAAGTATGGCATTAAAGTTCAATTGGGGCATTACCGGCAAATTTGTGCAAATGTATGGCTTTCGGGTTTATTCTTACTGATCGCTAAAGTTTCAGCGGCACCTTTCTGCCTGTTTTAACCGCGGTATAAATGGCTTCTATAATGTGCATGTCCTTCAGCCCTTCAGCGCCGTCTACGGGTACTACGGGTTTTTTCCCATCTAAAATAATTGCCGCCATCTCATCCATTTGTACGGTTTGATGCACAGCGTGTGGCAATGCCAGCTCTCCTTTATGGGTTCTGCCCCTGATGGGGCCATAGCTTGTAGCGGGGTGCAATTCGGCAAAACCTTTTTCGCCATTCAGGAAAAACCTGTCTAAGTAATTCATGTTGTAAGTAGACAGGCAGGAGGCCACTGCGCCCGATGGAAATCCCATTTGAAACTGAATGGTTTCGTCTATGCCGGGTTTGAATTTTTCCGGATCAGTTTTGGTTTCCTGCGCTGTTACCCACACGGGTTCTTCGCCCACCATGTACCGTGCGCCATTGATGGCATACACGCCAATATCCATTAATGAGCCGCCGCCAGCGAGTTTTTTATCCAGCCGCCACTGGTTGGGATTGCCAATTCTGAAACCCGAAAGTCCCTGGAAAAAACGTATCCTGCCCAACTCGCCGGCGTTGCGCATGCGTATCACCTCAAGCGTATTGGCTTCAAAGCGCATACGGTAACCAATAAGCAATTGAACTTTATTTTGATTGCAGGCGGCAATCATTTCTGCAGCTTCTTTAGCGGTATTGGCCATGGGTTTTTCACAAATCACATGCTTGCCGGCATTGGCTGCCCTAATGGTGTGGTTGTGATGCAACCCGTTTGGCGTGATCACATAAACCGCGTCAATATCGGGATTGTTTTTAATGCTGTCAAAGTTTTGGTAATTGTAACAGTTTTTATCAGGAATATTGTATTTGGCTTTCCATGTTTCAATTTTAGACGGTGTGCCGCTTATCAGTCCGGCAACTTTTGCGCGCTTGCAATTTTGCATAGATTCTGCCACACGGTTGGCATAACCACCCAGGCCCATTAGTGCCACGCGCAGCACCGGGCCAGTTGCCTGCTGGCTGAGTGCGGCCAGCCCGTCTTTTGAAAAAAATGCCAGGCCCGTAGCCGCTAAGGATATTTTTTGTATAAAATGTCTTCTGCTGCTCATATATAAGTTTTAGAAAATAACCGTGAAACAAAACGCTTTGCATGGTGAAGATAAAAAAAGACTGCTACAAAAAGTAACAGTCTTAATCACTCAGCAAATGATTATTAAATATGATCTTACAGGCCGGTTAAAATGTGCAGCCTGTCCCATTTATTGGTTTTCATTTCTTCAGCCAGCTCTAAAAACTCTGCTGCTTTTTCAGGGTTTTTCTGCAGTATGATCTTATAGCGGTTTTCGTGGTACATAAAGTCGCTCAGCGGTATTGACGGGTCTTTGGTATCCAGCACAAATCTTTGGCCTTTGGGCTTTAAAGGATTGTAGTGAAACAGTGGCCAGTAGCCGCTTTTAACTGCAAACTGCTGCTCTTCTGCTCCTTTGCTCATATCAATGCCGTGGGCAATGCAGTGCGCGTAAGCAATAATGAGAGATGGGCCGGGGTAAGCTTCAGCTTCCTGAATGCAGCGCAAAGTGTGTGCATCATTACCTGCCATGGCCACTTGTGCCACATAAGCTGTGCCATGTGCAATGGCCTGCATGGCCAGGTCTTTTTTACCGGTGGTTTTACCATTCACGCTAAACTTGGCGCTGGCGCCCAGCGGTGTGGATTTTGAAGTCTGTCCGCCGGTATTGCTGTACACCTCGGTATCCAGCACCAGTATGTTCACGTTTTCGCCGGTTGCCAGCACGTGGTCAAGGCCGCCAAAACCAATATCGTAAGCCCAGCCATCGCCGCCAATGATCCAGATGGATTTTTTTTCCAGGAAATCAGCCAGGTGATAAAGATCTTTCGCCGCGGGCGTTCCTATGCTTTCCAGCTTCAGCTTCAGCAGGTTGACCAGCTCATGCCTGATCTGCAATTCAGCTTCAGATGATTCGGGTGCATTAAGAATTTTATTTACCAGTTCTTCACCAATAAAGGGGCGCAGTTCATCCAGTAGCTGCATGGCCATTTGCTTTTTCTTATTGCTTGCCAGCGCAAGGCCAAGGCCAAATTCCGCATTGTCTTCAAACAGGCTGTTGGCCCATGCAGGTCCGTGACCTTTTGCATTGTGTGTCCACGGTGTGGTGGGTAGGTTGCCACCAAAAATTGACGTACAACCTGTGGCGTTTGCCACGATCATTCTTTCACCAAACAATTGGGTAACCAGCTTGATGTAAGGTGTTTCTCCACATCCGGAGCAGGCGCCACTAAATTCAAACAGCGGTTCAAGAAATTGCGAGCCTTTTACCGTGTTTTTGTTAATGGAGGTACGATCCATTACCGGGAGCGACATAAAGAAATCCCAGTTTTGGCGCTCTGCTTCCTGGATGGGAATTTTATCCATCATATCGATGGCTTTGTGTCCCTGTATAGTTTTGCTTAAAGCGGGGCAGTATTCTACACAAAGCGAACAGCCGGTACAATCATCAGTAGATACCTGCAGGGTGTAAGCCTGTGTTTCTTTATTAAATTCTTTACCAATTGGGTTGGCGTGTTTAAATGTTTCGGGTGCATTTTCCAGCAATGCTTTATCATAAACTTTGGGCCTGATGCATGCATGTGGGCAGATAAGATAACATTTCCCGCACTGAGTACAAAGGTTGGGGTCCCAAACCGGTACGGCATCTGCAATGTTTCTTTTTTCCCATTTGGTAGTACCGCTTGGGTAGGTGCCATCAACCGGAAAGGCGCTTACCGGCAAGTCGTCACCTTCACCTGCAATAATGCGGCCCAGCACATCATTCACAAATTCAGGCGCACCGGGTGCCACAGGGTTGCCCAGTGGGGTATCACCAATTGGGTACTGGCTATAATCTACTTCATACAAACCATTCACGGCAAGGTCAATGGCTTCATAGTTTTTCTGAACCACGGCATCGCCTTTTTTAGAGTAGGTTTTGTAAGCGGCCTCTTTAATTTTTGCAATGGCTTCTTCGCGTGGCAAAATATTGCTGATGGCAAAAAAGCAGGTTTGTAAAATAGTATTGATGCGGTTGCCCATACCGGCTTCCTTAGCTACGGCGTAGGCATTGATGGCATAAAATTTTATTTTTTTGCGAATAATGTCTTCCTGAACTCTTTTGGGTATCCTGCTCCACAGCTCTTCTTTGTCGTAAGGGGTGTTCAGTAAGAAAATGGCGCCATCCACCGCGTGTTTTAAAATATCATAAATAGACAGGTAGTTAAAATGATGGCAGGCAATAAAATTAGCCGAGTTGATGAGGTAAGTGGAATGAATGGGCTTTTTACCAAAACGCAGGTGCGATGTGGTAAGAGAGCCTGATTTTTTTGAATCATATACAAAATAACCCTGTACGTGATTATCGGTTTCGTCGCCAATTATTTTAATGGAATTTTTATTGGCGCTCACGGTGCCATCGGCGCCAAGCCCGTAAAACAGTCCGCGAAATAAGTGTTGGTCTTCAAGGTTGAAATTTTTATCGTAAGAAAGGCTTGAGTGGGTCACATCATCTTCAATACCAACCGTAAAATGATTTTTGGGTTTTTCATTGTCAAGTTCGTTGTATATGGCAACAACCATTGCCGGAGTAAATTCTTTAGATGATAAGCCGTAGCGGCCACCAATCACTTTTGGGCGAATGATATTATCAGTTTCATTAAATGCGTTGATGACGTTCATATACAGCGGTTCGCCTACGCCATTGGGTTCCTTTGTACGATCAAGCACCGCTATGCGCTGTACGGTTTTGGGAATAGCATTTACAAAAGCCTGTACATCCATAGGGCTGAAGAGCCGCACGATCACCACACCTACTTTTTGCCCGTTTCCGTTAAGATGGTCCACCGTTTCTTTTACGGCACAGGCTCCCGAACCCATAATCACGATCACCTTTTCGGCATCTTCGGCGCCGTAATATTCGTATAATTTATACTGGCGGCCGGTGAGTTTTGCAAACTGGTTCATGGTTTCCTGCGTAATGCCTGGCAGGTTGTTCATGTACATATTAGCAGCCTCGCGGCTTTGAAAGAATACATCAGGGTTTTGTGCCGTACCCCGGATAAAAGGTTTTTTAGGATTTAATGCTCTGTTGCGATGCGCATGTATGGCATTCATATCCAGCATTTGCAGGATCACATCATCTTTCAGCACTTCCACTTCATTCAGCTCGTGCGAGGTGCGGAAGCCATCAAAGATATTTAAGAACGGAATTCTTGCTTTAAGCGTGGCGGCATGAGCGATCATTGCCATATCCATCACTTCCTGCGGGTTGTTCCCAAACAGCATGGCCCATCCCGCGGAGCGGCAGGCCATCACATCACTGTGATCGCCAAAAATTGAAAGTGCATGTGTGGCAAGTGTTCTGGCTGCAATGTGAAAAACGGCCGGGGTAAGCTCGCCCGCTATTTTGTACATGTTGGGGATCATTAACAGCAATCCCTGCGATGCCGTAAATGTGGATGCCAGCGCACCACCCTGAAGTGCGCCGTGAATGGTGCCCGCAGCGCCGGCTTCACTTTGCATTTCCATAATACGGGGTACAGCGCCAAAAACGTTTTTTAAATTTTTAGCGCTCCATTCATCAGCCCATTCGCCCATTGTTGAAGAAGGCGTAATCGGGTAAATAGCACAAACCTCACTGCATTTATATGCTATATAAGCCGCAGCTTCGTTGCCGTCCATTACTTCCAGCCCGGGCTTTATAGCAGGATGATCTTTTTCCATAATATTCAAAATTTTTGAAAGCCAAAAGTACCATTATCGCTTAGCGTAAAATATGACGTACGTCAGGTTAAAACATTTCATTGATTAGGTTTTACGCGGCATTGCAGGTTTTGGGCTGATGTTTGATTGCTGTTTATGCGCAGTTGATGATCTGCACGTGATTGTGATAAGAATAAGCCCTGCTAATGATAATTATCATAACAATTAAACCAGCCGGCCTGACTTATTTCAGCTACCTTTGCGGCTTACGAAGGCTGCCAGGTTGTGTGATGAACCAAAAAAAAGATTTAATAGTTTAATTATGGATTGGTTTATTGAATTATTTACAAAACATAGTGTAGCTCAAACCGTTGTCATTTACGGACTGCTTATTTCCATCGGCATTATTTTAGGGCGGGTTAAAATTTTCGGTACATCCTTAGGTGTTACCTGGATCCTGTTCGTCAGCCTTATTGCATCTTACTTTGGCGCCACCGTAAATGTTGAAACCGTTCATTTCCTGCGCGACTTTGGCCTCATACTTTTTGTGTATTCTATCGGCCTGCAGGTAGGGCCAGGTTTCTTTTCATCTTTAAAAAGCCAGGCGCTTACGACCAACCTGCTGGCAGCAGGCGTGGTAAGTATTGGCATTTTAATTACCATATTATTTATTTATACAACCGGCACGCAGGTAAATGTAATGGCCGGTGTAATGAGCGGCGCTGTTACCAATACACCCGGCCTTGGCGCTGCGCAGGCAGCCATTAACGATTTGAAGATACAGGGCATGAGCGGGTCGGATATGACGCTGGCTTACGCCCTGGCTTATCCTTTTGGTGTTTTTGGCATCATACTAAGCTTTATCATTCTTAAAAAAGTATTTGGTGTAAACATTCAGCGCGAGCAGGAACTGCACCGCAGGCTGAATGCTTTGAGCGCTAAAAAAGTTGTTTCCTTTCACCTGAACGTAGACAATGAAGGCCTGCACGGCCAGCCGTTGAAAACATTGTTTGACCTGCTTAGCGACAGGATCATTGTATCCCGCATGATGCTGGCAGACGGAAGAATTATTACGCCTACGCCCGATACTGTTTTAGGCAAAGGAGATGTATTGCTGATTGTAGCGCCGCGCCACATCAGGAAAAAATTGAACGTACTGGTTGGAAAACCCAGTGATGTAGACCTGAAAACCGACCCGCAAAGCGTATTGATTGACCGTACAGTAGTGGTAACAAGGGCAGAAGTAACGCACAGGCGGTTGGGAGATATTGCCGGAATGCACGAACAGGGCTTTACGCTTGCACGCCTTAGCAGGGCAGGCATAGAGGTGTTGCCTCACGGCGATCTGTTTTTACAACTTGGCGATAGGGTGAAGATTGTTGGTACAGACGAAGGTGTTGAGAAAGCTACTAAATTGCTGGGCAACTCTGTTAAAAAACTGGATGTGCCTGAAATTGCCCCGATCTTCTTTGGTATTGTACTGGGCGTTTTGCTGGGCAGCATACCGTTTATGGTGCCGGGTATTCCCATCCCGGTAAAAATAGGCCTTGCGGGCGGCCCGCTTATTGTGGCGCTGTTGCTGAGCAGGTTTGGCGGAGTATTGTATCTGAATAACTATATTACTTACAGCGCCAACCTGATGCTGAGGGAACTGGGTATTTGCCTGTTTCTTGCAAGTGTGGGCCTTGCCAGCGGCGCAAACCTGGGCGATGCTTTTGCCACCGGTGTAGCGTGGAAATGGATGGGTATGGGAGCGGTCATTACTATTGTGCCGTTACTTATTGTGGGTTTTATCGCGCATAAATATTTTAAGAAAACCTATTTTGAAACCTGTGGCTTGCTCGCAGGCGCCTCAACAGATCCTCCGGCGCTGGCTTTTGCCATTAAAACAGCCGGCAACGACATTCCTTCCAATACATATGCAACCGTGTACCCGCTTACAATGATATTGAGAATTGTTGGCGCGCAGTTGCTCATTCTTCTTTTTGCGGGGTAAACCATTCATTTACAGTAAGGAGTTACAACAGGCAGTATGTTCCGTCAACCTTTTTGTATCTTTGCCGTTTATTTTAGCAGCAATGAGCAAAAAAGGAAAAGTATTGATGGCAATGAGCGGCGGTATTGACAGTACCGTAGCCTCTCTTATGCTGCATGATGAAGGATACGATGTGGTAGGCATAACCATGAAAACCTGGGATTACGCACAAAGCGGCGGCGGTAAAAAAGAAACCGGCTGCTGCAATGTAGACAGTTTTAACGACGCCCGCATGGCTGCCGTACAGCACGGCTTTCCCCATTTTATTTTAGACATCCGTGATGAGTTTGGCGATTTTGTGGTTGATAATTTTGTAGATGAATACCTGGCAGGCCGCACGCCCAATCCCTGTGTGCTTTGCAATACGCACATTAAATGGCGCGCCTTGCTTAAACGGGCAGATGCGCTGGGCTGCGATTATATTGCGACAGGCCATTATGCTAAAATTCATCAACACTACAATGGCCGCTATTTTATCAGCAAAGCGGTAGATCATACCAAAGACCAAAGTTATGTGCTTTGGGGGCTTGAGCAGGATTTGCTCAGCCGCACCCTGTTACCTTTAGGAGGGTACCATAAAACCGAAATCAGGCAAATGGCCGTGGATTATGGCTACCCTGAACTGGCTAAAAAAAGCGAGAGCTACGAAATTTGCTTTGTGCCGGATAATGATTACCGTAATTTTTTGCGCCGTAAAGTGCAGGGGTTAGATGAGAGAGTGAATGGTGGTAATTTTATTGATAAATTCGGAAATGTGCTGGGGCAGCATAAAGGCTACCCGTTTTATACCATCGGGCAGCGCAAAGGCCTTGACATTGCCTTGGGCAGGCCCGTATTTGTAACGCATATCAACCCTGATGATAATACCGTAATGCTGGGCGATGAAGAAGATCTGAATAAGAGCGGAATGATGGTAGGTAAGATCAATATGCTGAAATATGATGCCATTACACCCGGCATGGAAGCAGTAACAAAGATTCGTTATAAAGACAGCGGTACACTTAGCAACCTTTATCCTGAAGGAGATAAAGTAAAGGTTTCATTTTACGATCAGGCCAAAGGAATTGCCCCCGGCCAAAGCGCCGTGTTTTATGAAGGAGATGATGTGATTGGCGGCGGTATTATACAGGGCGGCAGCCTTTTACAAAAATTACTTTAGCAAACAGTTGATTGTTCGCTGTTGTGATGTATTTTTATTGCGCATTGATCAGCAATCATTCGCCGGTTTAGCTTTACTACAGCCATCTCATATTGACAATTTATGAAATACAGCTTTTTTCTGCTCGTCTTTTTTATAACCGTATTTACGGCATGTGAAAACACTACCGAAGAACTGGTTGCAGAATCTTATAAAGATTATTACCCGCTGCAGGTGGGAAAGTACATCACCTACCGTCTTGACTCAACTGTTTTTACAAAAAGCGGCAGCACGATTGAAACACATAAGTACCAGGTAAAGCATACGGTGCATTCTGAAACAACTGACAACCTGGGACGTAAAGTTTTTTTGGTAAACCGGCTCGTCCGCGATGAAGCGGGAACAGGCGCATGGCTTGAAAATGGCAGCTATAGCGTAACGCCGCTTAGCGACCGCGTGGAGGTAACGGAAAACAATATGCGGGTGATAAAGTTGATTGATCCTGTGAAGGCGGGTTTTAGCTGGCGTGGAAACGCTTACCTGCCGGCTTCTCCCTACAAGCCTCCATACGATATGGATGCAGGCAGCGATATGAACGAGTGGGTGTTTTCTTATACCGGCTCCGGAGATACTACAGTGAATGGCCAGCAATATCAAAACGTGTGGACGGTTTCACAAAACAATCATGTTTTAAATTTTCCCGTAACGCCTGATACAAGAATTGCCCTGAAAGAAGTTGGGTTTGAGAAGTATGCCAAAAACATCGGGCTGGTGTACAGGGTGTTTGATCTATACGAATACCAGGGCCCGCATGCTGATAATCCGCAGGGTACCTACACCGGTTTTGGCATTACCATGTGGATGATTGATCATAATTGAATACAAATTGTTTTTTGATTATTTAGAATCGTAATTATTTCCATTCATTGTAGGCGCGTTGCATTGCAACGCGCCTACAATGAATGACACCTACAATGAATGACACCTACAATGAATGACACCTACAATGAATGACACCTACAATGAATGACACCTACAATGAATAACACCTACAATGAATAACGCCTACAATGAATAACACCTACAATGAAAATAATGAAATGCAACGTGCCTATAACGTATCATTTGCCCTGATTCATTTGTGAATGTCTTCATTTAAAAAATATACTGATGGTTCTGTTAGGCTGCCCGGATGGGATTATAGAAATCAGGGTAGATATTTTATAACTATTTGTTGCGGTGGCAGGTTGCATTTTTTTGGAAAATGTAAAAATGGGTTGATGGCATTATCACAAATAGGCCAAGTCGCACATGATTTTTGGAGCCAGATACCCAGTCATTTTCCCAATGCGAAACTGGATGTTTTCCAGGTAATGCCAAATCATATTCACGGAATTATCATACTATCAGGCGATCTGATAACAGCCCGAAACTCTTATAGCATTAATGATAATGATGGCGATAGGAAAAAGAATGAATATTTTAAGGAAATAACTCCTAAGGCAGGCTCCATCTCCACCATAATTCGCTCCTATAAATCATCGTGCAGTAAACATATCAACCTTATCACTCCTGATCATGGGTTTTTTTGGCAACCGCGGTACTACGATCATATCATTCGTAATAACGAAGAATATTTTCGCATTAAAAATTATATTATCAACAATCCCAAACATTGGAAACAGGATAAATTTTTTAATGAACGGAATTTTTAAAAAATACGATGTAGGCGCGTTGCATTGCAACGCGCCTACAATAAAATAACGCTACAAATAATGAAATGCAACGCGCCTACAATAAAATAACTCCTACAAATAATGAAATGCAACGCGCCTACAATGGAACAACACCATGCAATGGAAACAACGTGTCCACAATGAATAACGCCTACAATGAAAACAAAGCACCTGTCGTAGTATAACGTTACACTACATAAGCATTGGATGTAGTATCGCCGCCTTCTCCCGTCCAGTTGGTATGAAAAAATTCGCCGCGTGGCCTGTCAATGCGCTCGTAGGTATGTGCGCCAAAATAATCGCGCTGCGCCTGCAACAGGTTGGCAGGAAGCCTTTCGCTGCGGAAGCCGTCAAAATAAGATAGCGCGGAGCTGATGGCCGGTACCGGAATACCATTGCTCATAGCGGCTGTGCACACTTTTCTCCATCCATCCTGCGCGGCGGTAATTTGTTGCGTAAAGAACGGATCCAACAAAAGGTTTTTAAGCTGTGGATTGCTATCAAAAGCTTTTTTTATATCTCCCAGAAAAACCGACCGAATGATACAGCCGCCGCGCCACATAAGAGCAATACCGCCCAGGTTCAGGTTCCAGTTGTGCTCTTTGGCAGCAGCCATCATCAGGTCATAACCCTGTGCATAAGAAATAATTTTAGCTGCGTAAATGGCCTGCTTTAGGTCATTAATAAATTGTTGTTTATCGCCCTCAAATTTTGGAGTGGGGCCGTGCAATACTTTTGATGCTTCTACGCGCAGGTCTTTTTGTGAAGAAAGAAAGCGGGAAAAAACCGACTCCGCAATAAGCGTAAGCGGAATGCTGTTGTCAAGCGCTGAAACCACTGTCCATTTACCGGTTCCTTTTTGCCCGGCCTTGTCAAGAATTTTTTCAAGCATAGGCTGGCCGTCTTCATCTTTAAAAGCCAGTATATCGCGTGTTATTTCTATGAGGTAAGAATCCAGTTCTTCCGTATTCCATTTTTTAAATACTTCGTGCTGCTCGTCGGCGCTCATGCCCAGCAGGTCTTTCATAATATGGTAAGCTTCGTTTATGATCTGCATATCGCCATATTCAATACCATTGTGGATCATTTTTACATAATGGCCTGCGCCGTTTTCGCCTACCCAGTCGCAGCAGGGTGTTCCATCATCTACCTTAGCTGCTATTGCCTGAAAAATTTCTTTTACGTGCGGCCATGCATCCGGCGAGCCGCCCGGCATCATGGAAGGGCCTTTTAAAGCGCCTTCTTCACCGCCAGATACACCCGTGCCAATGTACAGCAAGCCTTTGCTTTCTACATATTGCGTGCGACGGATTGTATCAGTAAACAGGCTGTTGCCACCGTCAATAATAATATCGCCGGGCTCCAGGTGTGGGATCAGTTGTTCAATGAGATCGTCTACAGGCTGGCCGGCTTTTACAAGCATCATCGCTTTGCGTGGCCGTTCCAGCCGGCTTACAAATTCTTCAATGGTATGGGCGGGAATAAAATTTTTCCCGGCGCCGCGGCCATTCACAAAATCGTCAACCCGGCTGGTGGTGCGGTTGTACACCGCCACGGTGAAGCCTTTGCTTTCCATATTTAAAACCAGGTTTTCGCCCATTACGGCTAAACCAATCAATCCAATGTCAGCTAAATTTTTCATTTGTATATTTTTAAATGTCGTACCGCCTTCGTATAAGGCTTTTATTTTTATAATTTATTTGATATCGGTAGTTATACGCTGCCCTCTGTAAAGTTCGGGTTTTCTTAATACTCAAACCTGTCCCTGTACGCCCAAAGGCCAATGGCGGGATTGGAAACATAAAACACTTCCTCGCCATCCTCCATAATATTAAACCCGTCCTTCATTTTGTCAGGATTGTATTTGAGCATCATTTCATCTATATCAGCGTATTGAAAGCCCACGCTCTCAATTTCTTCTTTGGTAAGATTATAGGATTCCTTGCCGGGGCAGTAGGTAATAGAAAACCTGCCTTCTGATGAACCATGTATCAAATGTGCCGCAGCGCTGAGGTTGTTTTGCAGCTCTTCGTTTTCAGCAGTCGCTTTCAGCGTGGCCGGTGTGCCAAAGTAGCCATATTTTCTAATGAGCCTGTCAATTTCCTTATCCTCTCCAAACTCTTTCAAAGCAGGCGCCAGCACAATCAGCTCTCCGCCATCGGCAATGGCCATGCGGGTTCTGTACACCGATTTGTTGCCCAGCCAGGTGCTTTTAAATTCAGTGGGGTCAAGCCACACAATCACTTTCTGTAATGGCTTTGGCACCATTTCAAAATTTACTTCAAGCGATAGTTTTGCCGCTTTATCAAACACTTCAAAATCATCACCTATAAAGAGGCCATAGGTTTGCAGTTTTCCTTCTTTATTCAGCCCCACTACAGTTTGTACATATACAATGGGCAGGTGTTTGGCAAAATGTTCAGAACCGTAATTGAAAATTTTTCTTACCGGCGTATCCGCACGGCCCATCATACGTTCCATGCCATATGCCGCTCCAATAAAATGGCTTTTGTTGATGCCTTCAGCGCCACCTGTTCCTACAAAAATATTTTTATTGTAATTGGCCATGCCCACTACTTCGTGGGGTACTACCTGGCCTATTGAGAGGATGAGGTCGAAATTTCCTTCCACCAGTAATTTGTTCACCTGCACTGGCCAGGGGTCATCTACCGCACCTTCTGAAACTTCTTTTACAAATGACGCAGGCACTGTGCCCAGCGTTACCACATCATTGCGCCAGTCATGATCGCGAAAAAGGCTGCGGGGCGTTTTGCCAAACATGTGAAAAATCTGGTCATCCGTCATAGGCGTGTGGGTGCCTAATGCCGGGAGTATGTCTGTCAGGTTATCTTCGTAATACATCCAGGCAAACTCGGTGAGTTCGCCGGCACGGCTGGGAAGCCTTGTATAATCCGGCGGAATGGCCAGCACTTTATTTTTTGATCCTAATTTTTCCAATGCTTCGTAAAGCCCTTTTTTCAAATCATCGGCCGAAAGAGAATGCTGCGGGGAACCCTGAGAGTAGTATAACATGATTTTATTTACTGTTTGACGAATGACTATTGCTTATCTTATCTTCTTATTGTTAGTGAATTGATAAATGCCTAAATACAAAATACATCAAACCCGCCATCTACAACCGTAAGCGTACCCGTAACAAATTTTGAAGCATCGCTTGCCAGCCAGTGCAAAGTGCCCAGCAGCTCTTCAGGTTCGCCAAAGCGGCCAAATGGCGTGTGCGAAATGATGGCATTGCCACGGGCTGTAAAGCTGCCGTCTGGGTTGGTTAAGAGAGCCCTGTTCTGCTCACTAATGAAAAAGCCCGGCGCGATGGCGTTTACACGCATTCCCTGCCCAAACTTTTGTGCCAGCTCAATAGCCAGGTATTTGGTAAAATTGGTGACTGCGGCTTTTGCGGCGCCGTAGCCTACCACGCGCGTTAAAGGGCGCAGGGCAGATTCTGAAGAGATGTTGATGATGTTTCCCTGCTTTTGGTCGGCCATTACTTTGGCAAATGCAAGCGTGGGAATGACTGTGCCCATCAGGTTCAGGTCAACCACGGTTTTAAAAGCGCTGATGTCAAGATCGAAAATAGTTTTATCAGGGCCAATGGTGGCGCCTGGCATATTGCCGCCGGCACCATTGATCAGCACATCAATCCTGCCGTATTTTGCAACCACATCGGCAGCATTTTGCTGCACCACTTCCAGGTTGTTTACATCTGATTGCAGAAAGATGGCTTCGCCACCTTTTTCTTGAATGTTATTTACAATGCCTTCGCCTTTTTCTTTGTTGCGGCCAAGCACTACCATTTTTGCGCCCTGCTCAGCAAGATATTCCGTCATGGATGTGCCTAACACGCCTGTACCGCCGGTTATGACCATCACACGATCTTTAATGTCGAATAAATTTTTCATTGAATGATTTAAATATTTAGGATGTTATTATACAGAATCTCGTACAAAGCACTGCGGTTTACAAATTAAACAATCTTTTTAAATGCCTGTCGTAAATGTTCTCTTCCACGCAGCGCCCAATGATGCCGGCATTTTTTTCAAGCTGAGAATAATATTCATCTCCCAGCTCAGCAGCTACGGCATAGGCTACGTGTATCAGTTGGCGAAAGTTGGAATTAAATTGCGAATGGCCAGGAATATGGCGCAGTGTATTGGCAAACGTTTCACCATTCCAGCCGGTAACTTCACCTACTGGCGGTAACAGGGCGCTGTCAATATCAATTACGTCGGCATAAGGTGCACAAAGCGCTTCGCGGCGGTCGTACGCAATGGCATAAATTTTTTTGGCAAGTTCCAGCCCTTCGCCGCCTGATTGCGCCAGCCCAATCACTTCTTCAAGCCAGGTAGTGCCTGCTGTTTTAATGTGCAGGCCCTTGTTGTACTTGTTTAAAATATTGTACATAACAGGATAAATGGAAAACTTATCGCTGCCGCTGTGTACACTTAGTTTTAACTCTTCGGGCAGGCCAAACTCCTTTACCGCAAAATCAATCACCAGCACATCCTGTTCAAATTCCCGGGCAAACTGGTCCAAATCACCACGGTAATCAACACCTTTATTAAAACGGCCGGTAAATTTTGGCGCAATGGTTTGAGCTTTTACCCCTTTATCCGCAAGCATTTTTAAAATGAACAGCAGGTACACTGGTGTTTGCGGTGTTTCCACTTCATCCATTGACACTTCGGTAATAAAATTGCCTTCGCCTTTGTGCTGCAGCAGGTATTTATAAATTGCTGATGCCTGTTCGGCTGCGGCTAAAAATTTTGCAGCGATCTCTTCCAGCAGTTCGCGGGTTACATGAAGCGGCTCATCAATACCGGGGATTTGTAACTGTCCTGTGTATTTTTCGCAGGAGTTAACAAAGGTTGTTACATCTGCTTCATTACTGTGCTGTCCAATAAAAGCAGCTACATCCAAAGTAAAAAAATCTGAATGCGCTACAAAAGGTTCTACCGTGGAAAGATTGATGTGGTCAGCATCTACAAAATAATTTCCTTTATAACCCAGCTCTTTTACAGCATCGTCGGCCTCTTTGCGCACGCTGGCCGGCTTGGTGTGTACGTAATGGTGCTCACGATTTGATTTGTTCCAAACCGGTACAACATCCACGCCTTTTTCTGCCGCTTTCATAATGGCTTTTAGCTGCGCCACACCCTGGCGCCCAAAGCGATCACCTAAGCCGAAGCTGTATTTGCCTAAGTTCATGTGTATATTTTTAATGTTTTTTAATGGCCACATGTACGCCTTATCATCATCCGGGTTGCAGGCATTTGTTATGGCTATTTTATAATATGATTCATCCCCTTGCTCATGTTTGTGGTTTAAAAATTGAAGGGGATGAATGGTATTCTTATAAAACTTTATGGCCGGTAACTACTGATTGGTGCAACTGTTCGGGTCACTATCGGAACAAGAGCCGATAGCAGCACTGAAGCCGGCTTACAAAAATTAAAACAGCCTGTTCACTATCGCTTCACCCTAGCATTGCCTTCCCAAATGCTCCAGATCATGTCTTCGTCTGCAGGCTGGCCGTAATCGGTAAGAAATGTAGTGGCCAGCGCGCCGCTTGCCCAGCCAAACTGCACCCATTTTTCAGGTTGCCATTTCTTCAAAATGGCGTAAAGCATGCCACCCACAAAACCATCGCCGCCGCCAATCCTGTCAAGCACATAAATGGTGCGGGGTTCTACCACCTGCCAGTCGTTGCCATGCAGTATGATGCCGCCCCAAAGGTGCTCGTTGACGCTGATCACCTGGCGGAGCGTGGTAGCAAAAACCTGCGCGTTGGAGAACCTGGCTTTTACGCGCCCGATCATTTCCTTAAAGTTTTCAATTTTTGATGTAATGTCTTTACCACCGGCTTCGGGGCCTTCAACACCCAGGCAAAGCTGGTAGTCTTCTTCGTTGCCAATAAGTATATCTGAAATGGAAGCGATTTCGGTAAACGCTTCGCGCAGCTCTTCTTCACGGTCCTTCCAAAAGGTAGCGCGATGGTTCAGGTCAAATGAAATTAAAGTGCCATGCTTTTTGGCTGCCCTTGCAATTTCAAGGCAAAATGTTTTTGTATCGGGAGACAGAGCCGCGATGAGGCCGGAGAGATGAACGATTTGCACGCCTTCTTCTCCAAAGATCCTTTCAAGGTCAAAGTCTTTTACATTAAGGGTTCTGCCTACTTCGCCGGCACGGTCGTTCAGCACACGCGGGCCGCGCAGGCCGTACCCGCTGTCTGCAATATTAAACTGGTGGCGGTAGCCCCAGGGGCCTCCCTGCGGCACTTCGGGGCCTTCATAATCCATACCGCGGCTGCCCAGGCTGTTTTTTATAAATTGAGAAATAGAGCTGTCTTCTACAAACGCAGTTAACACCTTTACGGGCAAGCCCAGGTAAGATGACACACTGGCCACGTTGGTTTCGGCGCTTGTGGCCTGCATTTCAAATTGACTGGAAGCGTGTACCGGGGCATGATTTACCGGGGTAATGCGTACGCCCATACTGGTAGGTACAAGCAAAGCGTATTTTGCGTTTTCTTTTAAATTGAGTGACATATTTTGCCGTTATTTTTATTTGAATCGTTAATCTGTTTGATCGTAGTTAAAGGACTGTAAACTTAGAAAATTAAAAAGGAATAGAATAAAATAACTACGCAAACGATGTCGAAAGGTGCGTAATGGAAATTTTTTATGGGAATGATGGTACACCCCTTGCCAGGCGGGTGGCGTGCAGCGCGAAGTATAAGGCGTTATTTGGATTTGTTTGCAGCCAGATCTGCCAGTGCAGCGGTAATGGAAGGATAGCTGAATTGAAAATTTTCAGCCAAAACTTTTTGCGCGCTTACCGTGGCGCTTTTTAAAACCTCTATGCTCATTTCGCCAAGCATTATTTTTAAAACCACTGACGGCACATTTGCCAGTGTATAAAATTTGCCTTTTATGTTTTTGGCAAGCTCTTCTACCAAATGCTTATTGCTTACAGGGTAGGGCGCCACTGCATTGTAAGCCCCTGAGTAGTTTTCGTTTTCCATAGCGGTAATGTACAGGTTTACCAGATCGTCAATATGGATCCAGCTGACAACCTGTTTTCCGCTGCCCATAACAGGGGCTATGCCAAAGCGCAACGGCTTTATAAATTCTTTAAGCGCGCCACCGTTATTGCTGAGCACAATACCCGTGCGCAGCTTTACAAGCCGCTTGCCTGCATCCTGCACCGGTTGCACACTTTGCTCCCATTTATGGCAGGTGGCGCCCAGGTAATCTTTTGAGTAAGGGTCGTCTTCGGTAAACGGGCGGGGATTGGGTATTGCGGGGTCAGGGCCATACCAGCCAATGGCCGAGGCGCTGATGAATGATTTTACACGATTGTTATTTTGAATGGTTGTGCTCAGCAGCTCGCCGCTTTTAACACGGCTGTCAATAATTTCCTGCTTACGATCTTTGGTCCAGCGTTTATCAGCCACCCCTGCGCCGGCCAGGTGTATGATGTATTCAGCATCAGAAACTGCTGCTTCATCAATTGTTTGATCTTCCACATTCCAGGCTGCATAGCGAACGCCCTGCTTGCCCGGAGCTTTTGACGGATCCCTGGTTAAAACAGTTATTTCATAACCCTTCTGTAACAAAGCCTGTGTGAGCACTTTTCCCACAAGGCCGGTACCACCTGTAATAACAACTTTTGGCATGGTCAATCGTTTTGGTTTTTTATTCTCCCAGCCGGGTAGCTATCTGGCTGTCTATTTTTTTATAAAGATGATAAGGTTTGTAAATGCGCCAGTTCTCAAGATTCATCAGCTCAATATACTGGTATAGTTTTGCATGCCTGAATTCGTATTGCGTTTGCTCCGGCATGTTCAGGCACACAATCCATCCGTTGGTATCCATCAGCTCTTCGTGCAGCTCTTCGTAATAATCTTTATCACCGCTGTGAAAGTTAAGCACATTCTCTGCAATCAAAATAAATTTATGAATGTTCTCATCCATAAGGTTTTCCAATACTTCGCGCTTTACAGTCATCACGTCGTTTTCAACAGCATCATTCCATTCACCAATTAATTCAATTACGGCGTAGCCTTCATCATAATCGGCCATCAGTATTTTCATATACAGCGTGCGGCTGCCAAAATAGTCCCATTGGGGATGAATGTAAAAGTTGTAAACCGTATCTGTGTATTCAAACTGGGAGTGCTCCACGCCGTAGAAAGGCGAGCGTTCATCCTCTTCGCTGATGTATATATGCTGCCAGTTATAAAAGGGTTCCAGGTCGTGCATAGTGTAAAAATACAAATTTGATCGCGCTAAAATATGCAGTATTGCATTGCAAGGTATCGCGCTGCGCGCAAAAAATAAATATCGCGCACGGGAAACATTAAAACAAAAAGGCCGCGGTAAAGTTTTACTAAAAAGTACAGTGGCAGAAATTGCTTTAGCGCAGCAGGTATTCTTTCAGGCTTTCAAAAACCGGTTCTATTTCAATAGAATGTTTTTGCCCTGCCATTAAGTTCTGCAATGAATCTGGAATGGCAATGGTTTGCCCGGTTGCCTGCTCCACTGCTTCAGGAAATTTTACAGGATGCGCGGTTTCTAAAATAAAACCTTTTTTGCCCGGATGCTGCTGTAAGTAATGTTCAAGCGCCAGGTATGCCACGGCGCCGTGAGGATCCAAGGTGTAATGATGTTCTTTGTAAACAGATCTGATGGTTTCCAGGGTTTGCTCATCTGTAACCGTATGGGCAGAAAGATTGCTTTTGAGTACAGGAAATTTATTTTGAAACAGCTCAATAATTCTTATAAAATTACTTGGGTTGCCCACATCCATGGCGTTTGACAGCGTGGCAACAGCTTCCCTGGGTTGTAGCTGCTGTGTTTGTAAATAATCTGAAACAATATTGTTGACATTGCATGCCGCAATAAAATGATCAACAGGCAGGCCCGTAACCTTTGCTAAGATGCCCGCGCAAATATTTCCAAAATTCCCACTCGGGACACAAATGACCGGGGGCATGTTTTTTTTCTGCCATTGTTTATAGGCAAAGAAATAATAAAACTGCTGCGGCAGCCAGCGGGCAACATTAATGGAGTTGGCAGAGGTTAAAAATAATTTTTGATTGATGTCTGCATCGTTAAAAGCCTGTTTGACCATTTGCTGGCAATCGTCAAAAGAGCCGTTAACTTCCAGCGCGGTGATGTTTTTGCCCAGGGTGGTTAATTGCTTTTCCTGCACCGGGCTTACGCGGCCACTGGGGTAAAGGATCACCACATTCACGCCGTTTACATCATAAAAGCCATTAGCCACGGCGCCGCCCGTATCGCCCGAAGTGGCCACCAGCACTGTGGAATGGCGTTCTTCATTTCTTAAAAAATAACCCAGGCAGCGGCTCATAAACCTTGCGCCCACATCTTTAAACGCCAGCGTAGGGCCATGAAATAATTCCAGCGAAGCAATGTCTTCAGTAATGGGTTGTAAAGGAATGGGAAAATTGACCGTTTCTTCCACAATGCCAAAAAGAATGTCGTCAGGAATTTCGTTTCCTATATACGGGTTGATGACACGAAAAGCAATTTCAGCGTTTGGCAGGTTTTCAATATTTTCAATAAGCGCGTTGTCTACGGCAGGTAATGCCTGCGGAAAGTACAGGCCTTTATCAGGCGCCTGCCCCTGTATGGCGGCTTCTTTAAAATTAACAACAGGAGATTGTTTATTTAGACTATAATATTTCATACAGTAATTTTTAATGTTGATTTTTTAAGTATTCAGTAGTAATCAACATTCATCATTCATAAGCTCCACTCCTTTTTTATTGATGGTGGTTACATACACGTTATTATCAATGCCGATATTATCATAAATATCTTTCATGATGGCGCCAACAGAACGTGCCGTGGGTTCATCAGTGCTCAGCATAAATATAGATGGGCCGGAGCCTGAAATGCCACCGCCCAGTGCGCCGGCTTCTTTACTTTTTTGTTTCACCTCATCAAACCCCGGTATTAAAATGCTGCGTATAGGCTCAATGATCACGTCCTCCAGCGAACGGCCGATCAGGCCGGTATCATTTTTCATAAACCCTGTTACCAGCCCTGCAATATTGCCCCATTGCTTTATGGCATCTTTTAAAAATACCTGCTTGCGCAGGATTTGCCTTGCATCAGAAGTGCGCACTTCTATTTGCGGATGCACAACGGTTACAAAAAGATCAGGAGCGGCCAGCGGAACAATATCAAGCGGGTGAATAGAACGGATCAGCGTGACGCCGCCTAAAATACAGGGCGTAATGTTATCCGCATGTTTTACGCCGGTTGCCAGCTTTTCGCCAATCATGGCAAGCTGCACCTGGTCATCAGCAGGAAATATTCCGCCCAATAAATGGTTGGCGCCAACAGCCGCGCCAGCCGCGCTTGCCGCGCTGGAACCCAGGCCACTGCCGGGTTTGATGCGTTTTTCAATTGTTACTTCAATGCCTTTATTACTGCCTGCTTTTTCTAATGCTGCCAGTAATACCACGCCCGCCACGTTTTTTTCAGGGTCTGTTGGCAGGTTGAATTCATCACGGTTGATGATGGTAACCCCGGGTTCGTCCATTAGCCTGAACTCCATCACGTCGTAAGGCTCGTTAAGCGCAAGGCCCAGTATATCGAAGCCGCACACAAGGTTGGCCACTGTTCCCGGAGATTTGACCACCACCTTTTTCCTGTAAGCTTGGGCAACAGGAGATGGAGCTGCGGATTTATTTTTTTGTTCGTTACTCATAAAAATTTAATGGGTGGCTGCTCTTACAATATCAGCAAACACACCGCTGGCCGTAACATCAGCGCCCGCGCCGGCGCCTTTTATTACCAATGGATGATCTGCATAGCGCGACGTGTAAAATAACACAATATTGTCTTTGCCATAAAGGTGGTACAAATTATTTTCAGGGCTGATGTGCTGCAGACCTACTGCTGCTTTGCCATCATTAAAAGTGGCTACAAATTTAAGTTTGCAGTTTTTTGCGGTGGCTTCATCAAGCAGGTTTTTAAAGTGCGTTTCATGCCTGGCCATACATTCGTAAAATTCCGGCACGGTTCCCTGCATGCACTCTTCAGGCATGAAAGAGTTGTTGGCAATGTCTTCCATATCCATTTGATATCCTGCCTCGCGAGCAAGGATGAGTATCTTGCGCATCACATCCGTGCCGCCCAGGTCAAGCCGCGGGTCGGGCTCGGTATAACCTTCCTGCTGAGCTTGTTTTACCACATCAGCAAACTTTTTAGTGCCGTCATAGTTATTAAATACATAGTTGAGCGTGCCGCTTAACACAGCCTCTATGCGGTGCACTTCATCGCCGCTTTGCATCAGGTCGCTTAAAGTGCCAATGACCGGTAATGCCGCGCCCACGTTGGTTTCAAATAAAAATTTACAATTGTATTCCCTTGCGAGCTCTTTTAATTTCCTGTAATCATCAAACGGCGATGAGGCCGCGATTTTGTTACAGGCCACCACTGAAATGCTTTTGGATAAAAAGCTTTCGTACACGCGGGCAACGGCGCTATTTGCGGTAATATCTACAAAGATAGAGTTGCGCAGGTTGCATGCAATTGCTTTTTGTACAAACTGGCTGATGGATGCCTGCCCGCTGTTTTGCAAAGTTTCTTTCCAGTTGTCAAGGTCAATCCCGTTTGCATCAATGTGCATATGGCTGCTGTTGCTTAGCCCTGCCACGCGCAATATCATTCTTAAATTTTGCTGCAGCATTTCCTGCTGCTGCTGCAACTGGTTCAGCAGCTTGGAGCCAACATTGCCGGTGCCCATAATAAACAGGTTCACCTGCCTGTAAGTGGTTTCAAAAAATTCTTCGTGCAGCACGTTGATGGCTTTGCGCACATTGCCTGTTGCAATTACGGCGCTGATGTTTTTTTCGGAAGAGCCTTGTGCAATAGCTCTTATATTGATGCCATTGCGGCCCAGTGCGCCAAACATTCTGCCGCTTACACCGGGGTGGCTTTTCATGTTTTCGCCAACCAGCGCCACAATGGATTGTTCTTTTTCAATGATCAGCGGTTGCAGCTTGGCCAGCAGGATCTCATCAGTAAATGCCTTATCCACCGCCTCTTTAGCCCTGTCTGCATCGGCGCTGTTAACAGCCACACAAATGGAATGTTCGGAAGAGCTTTGTGTGATCAGTATCACGTTGATCTTTTCTTTGCTCAGCGCTTCAAACAATCGCTTAGAAAAACCGGGAATGCCAACCATGCCGCTGCCTTCCAGGCTTAGCAATGCGATATTGTTCATGCTGCTGATGCCGCGAACGATGTTTTCATCAGCCGGCGCCTCTATCGCCACATGGCTGGTAATTTGTGTACCGTAATCTTCGGGAGCAAAAGTGTTTTTGATCCATACCGGTATGCCTTTGCTCATGACGGGCTGAATGGTGGGAGGGTAGATCACCTTTGCGCCAAAATGCGAAAGCTCCATTGCTTCCTGGTAAGAAATATTGTGAATGATTTTGGCATTTACGGTCAGCCTGGGGTCTGCTGTCATCATGCCGCTTACATCGGTCCATATTTCAAGCGCATCAGCGTTTAGCGCCGCGGTAATAATGGCGGCTGTATAATCGGAACCGCCGCGCCCGATGGTTGTGGTAACGCCGTTTTTATCTGATGCAATAAAGCCCGGGAGTATGAAAGCCCTGCTATCGGCGCTTTTGAAAAAGGCTTCAATATTTTGATTGGTGATGTCAAAATCAACAGCAGCGTGGGTAAACTGGCTGTTGGTGATGATCAGCTCACGCGCGTCTTTCCATTGTATGGCAATGCCATCGTGCTGCATTTTTGATGCGATGATCTGCGATGAAAGCCATTCGCCATAGCTTGCCAGCCTGTCCTTGGTACGTGGCGTTACCTCGCGCAGTAAAAATATGCCGTTGCAGATGTCTTCTATTTCATTCACTGATCTTTTTACAAGGCTGAGCAGCTGGCTTTGGCTGGCTACCGGTATCAATTGTTTTACGGCATCAAAATGTTTTTGCTGAATGATGTGTATCTTTTCTTTATAAGCATCTTCGCTGCCTTCTGATGCCAGTACCGCACTTTGCAGTAAAAGGTCTGTTACGCCGCTTAAGGCTGATACAACAACAATGGTATTGTCTTTTTGAATGGCTGCTGCCACAATTTTTGCAACCCTGCTGATGTTTTCAGCATTGGCAACCGAACTGCCTCCGAATTTGAGAACCTGCATAAAATGTATAAAAAGTTAAATGAAAGAATGGGGTGAATAACAGAATCATCTGTATAGATGCGGCATGATGCCCGTGTATAATATAAGCAAAGTACAACCCTAACGGGTTGTGGTGGTAGTGGTAGTTGTAGCTGTTACCACAACAAAAGAGCGGTTGATATTTTCTAAGCTGTTATTCATTTTTTTGAACAGGTGTGCAATATAAGCCAGAATATTTGAAAAGAATAAAAAAAATTACAAATATGGTGATACTTTTTGTACAATACTTTTTGTTTAGGTAAATATACTTGCTTCTTGGCCTCACAACCAAAAGAAATACCCAATGTATCGTTGCCGGTGTTCAACGCGCTCCAATACCGAACAGCGGGGGCTGCCGAAACCGGAGTTGGGTAGCTAACAAAAAGCAGAGAATATATCCCTCGCCCTGCTATATTGCCAATGCAATGTATGTACATGACTTCTTCAATCTTGCGATGGCTTTGGCAATGCGAAGTACTCATTGATTGTTGCATCCAAACGCTTTCTTACCTGGTTAAAGTTCTCGCCAGTCTGTTTTAAATTGATGAATTTGTCAACTATCCTGCTCCTTTTGTAAATCAGTATTGTATTGGCAGCCTGGGGATTGATCCGGTTTAAATCTACCTCTGATTCGCTGTCGTTAAAAGAGGGAACAAAGGTTAAGGCGACATGTTCCAGGCCTAACTCTTTACCCAGGCTTGCCAATTTGCTTTCCCGGTTGCTTTTTTGATAGTCGTTATCGTCGCCATAGATAAAATACGCCTTTAGATATTTCGTTCTGCTTTTGCTTTCTGCTTCTAAAAACAATAGCCATTGCTTTATTTCAGCCCAATCGGGTTTGTTTCCAACGAAATAGAGAATCCCATGATACCAACCGTATTTGCAAATAGGACAAGTGCGTGTTCCCTAGTCAGGCCCCCATGCGTGATAGGGAGTAAAGGAAACAATGTCTTCGCCTATATTTTTCCCGGAGTTAAGCGTAAAAATTTGTTTTTTGGGATAATTGGGAATGTTCAGGCCCAGGATGATGTCTCGTTCGCCAACCTGCAAATTGCCTTGTTGCACCATTCGCAATACGCCACTTCCGCCGCGATTTTCCAGGGCCTTTCTTTTGTTTGAGGTCAAAAGTTCATCGTCGTCAAAAACAAAATCATCAATATAATACTCATTTAAATCGTTCGGCTCTTTCACGGTTATATGAATGTGGTCGGGCTCATCCCTTGTTGGATAGGTACCGGGCCGTACGGTGTAAATGGAATACTTACCTTGCTGGTCTGTTTTTACCCAGCCCCGGATGTATCCATGTGTTTGCCCCAGGTCATTTGGCGGCATGCTTCGCTTTTCTTCCTGCCTGTGCAAATATTTTCCGGCTGTATTGGTGTGGTAATAGTACAACAGAACGTCCGGCGCAGGTGTTTTTCCGTCGGACTGGTAAACAGTTCCCGTAAGAAGCATTTTCTGGCCATTTTGGTTCCAACCCGCACTGGTATCTGTGGCGCTGACAACTTTTGGAATGCCGTAATAAGTGAATTCCCTGTTTTCAAATGCACCGCCAACATGAGTGGGTTTGTTTCTTTGTTTGCTTTGACCGTTACAGCCAAGTACAATACACAACTGAATGAACAGTAACACTGCCGAAATTATTTTATTCATTGCTTTAAGTTTCGGCAAAAATTATTAGCTATATGATTGTTTCCAAACGGAATAGTGTAAGATGAGGCTATTTTGCATTGACCTGATGGCGCTCGTCAAGGGATTTCTTAAAGGTAGCGGCGTAATTGCGGCTCACTCTTAGTACGGTGCCATCAACAAGCGACAGGTCGTAATCACCATTCAGCCGGGATTGATAAGACACAACATAGCGGATATTGACGATAAATGATTTATGAATGCGTACGAAAGTCTGTGCAGGCAAATTAGCTTCCAACGACTTTAATGTTTCCGAATGCAGGTATTTTTTTGCAGGATGGTGGATGTTAACATAAGGCGGATTGGCGGAGAAGTATAGAATATCGTTGATTGCTATTGAAACTTTTTTGTTGTTGGCATCCGAAACGAGAATTGATGTACAGGAGGCCGGGGTAGTAACCTCGACATTTTCGGCAATGTCAGCTTCTTGCACTAATCTATTCTTATAAAAAAAGCCACTCGTATACGGAATGCTGTAGATAATGACTGCCTTAATAATGTGTTCCGTCAACCCGAAATTGAACGTCTGCCAATAACTGAATGTATGATCATAGAAACACTGAGATAACAACCAAACCAATGCCGGGTAAGCAAAAAGGTGACTGCCTGTGGCTGCTACTGTAAAAAGTACGCGAACCCATATTGAACTCGCAGAAGGTATTAATTTTAGCTGTATGTTCAAAATGGGAAGGAACAGCAACCAAAAAGAACTAAACAGCAGTGATTCCGAAAGAAAAAACCTGGTGTCTTGCCAATAAGAAAAAAACAGGTCTGACACTACGGTAATAAAACACAATAGCAATGCAGAGGCTGCCAGGAAAATATTCCACCTGCGCTTGTCTGAAAGAATATAGTGAAACTGGCCTATCGTCATTTTTTCAATAATTGGAAACATTCTTTGGGTTGATATATGATGCTGCAATAAAGTTAAAGAGAATTACCGAAGTTGAGCATTTAAGGTCAAGCCGCCATAACACCAAACCGCTTGTAGCAAGCGTTTGGTTTATCAAAGCACGTTACACTTTCTGTATGCTGCCGTTCTTTGTATTCAACAACAAGTTTGTTTCCCTTCTCTCAGTCATTTCGATGCCGCGTGCAGGGCATTTTGCGTTAAGGGCGGCGGAGAAATCTCTTATCACCGTCATGCCTTCAGAGATTCCTCCACTTCGCCTCCAGGCTTCACAGCCAGACAGGCGAAGGTTCGGAATGACATTGGGGAGGGTCGGCCTTCCCCGGTAATGCGCGTGTTCTATGTTAACAGCGGTAGTTCAATTAATCGGAGTTGTTGCTTTTAAATTCAAATTGTTATAATGGCAATTTAAGATTTTTATAAAACAAATTTAACATCTTCAATACGCTTCACATGGTTTGCTGCTTTACATTTGCTTCATCGTTCAAACCAATACTGATCAAGTCATTATCGGTAGAACAGGATTAAAAATGTAAACAAAGAGTTTTATAAATAATCCAGCCGTTTGAAACTTTATCCCACCCGTGGTCATTGCCACGGGTTTTTTTGGGCTGATAGCTGTAAATCGCTTTTACATAAAATGGTTGTGATCTGGATGCCAGACACTGCTGAAATTTCCTACTACGGCAACATTGTTATGAAACTCCAGCCGGTGTAGTTTTAACAATGCAATATCTGTTTTTAAAACCCTGCGGTGCATGGGATGCATGGTGTGGCCCGGCTCACCGGGTGCTGCCGCGGGGTTGTACTGGAATTCACGATCTACAAGCGTGCCGCGCGGGTACATAATGCCCGGCCTGCCTTTGCCACGTAAATCAAGATTGAGCGGATGGTCAAGCCCCAGCGTATGGCCATACTCATGCGCGGCTGTTGTGGAGCCTTCATATAAATTATCTAACTGAAAATAACCCGTGTTGCAACCCAGGCCATCTACAAAAGAAATATTGCCACGCGCCTTCAATTCTATTCTGAAATAATTGTTTAAAGGATCGTCGTTGCCCATTATTTCACCAGGGGTTATATCGGGTTGGCACACGGCAGTAATTTTAAAAAATACTTTACAGGATTTGTTTTGAACCACAATAGTGCCCTGTGGCTCGTTCCACATGGTTTCAATTTCGCTGCGGATGCGTTCGGTGATGAGCGCATCCGCCGCATTGCCGTATGTGATGATGTGAGAAGAAATAAGTATGGTGTTCCCCGGTAAAAATTCTGCAGTGCCCATAGATCAAAGATACACTGAAGAAGCGCTAATGAGAGGCGACGGTGTATTTGCTTAAAACATTTTCCACGCAGTTTTCTATGTCATCAATACCGCATGGTTTTGCAATATAATCAACGGCATTTATAGCTTTCGCATGCATTTCAATATGTGCCATTGCCGAAATTAAAATAACGGGAACGCTAAAATCCATGATGCCTTCTTTAAGCTTTTCAACCACATCTTTTGATGTGTGGGAACGCAGGAAATGATCAAGAAGGATCAGGTCAGGTTCAAACGATAATATATCTGTAACCATGTTATTGAAGCCATTGTATTTTTTAACACTGTGCCTCGTGCCCAACAACAATTCCATGATCTCTAAGAACTCCTTATTATCATCAATAACGAAAATTTTTGCCATAATAGGAGTCTTTAATTGTTGAATTTTTTGTTTTATTTGGAACCGATCTATGAAACCTTTGAAGAATAACAGAGTTAGTTAAGTGTTCGAAAGTAGTAAGTCCTGCCTGCGTATTACTTGCAATATAATTAATTTATAGCTAAGGAACAACCATGCATATATATATTTTATTCATATTCAATGTTTTAAAAATGTATTAATTAAAATGTACTTATATAATAGGTGATACAGGACGGGTGTTGCAAACTTTCGATAGTAGCCTTATTTTTACAGTATGGAATATATAGATTATTACAAAGTTTTAGATCTGAATAAAGATGCTTCTGCAGACGATATAAAAAAGGCATATCGTAAGCTGGCCAGAAAATTTCACCCTGATCTGAACCCTGGCGATAAAGAAGCCGAGAAAAAGTTTAAGCAAATCAATGAGGCCAATGAAGTGCTCAGTGATCCTGAAAAGCGTAAAAAGTATGATCAGTACGGGGCGGACTGGAAGCATGCCGAGCAGTTTGAACAGGCAAAGCAGCAGCGCCAAAGCAAGGGTGGCGGCGGGTTTGGTGGTGGAAGCCCTTTTGGGGAACATGGCCAGTACTATACTTATACTGATGAAGAAGGCGCTGATTTCAGCGATTTCTTTTCATCTATGTTTGGACGCGCAGGTGGTGCAGGCGGCAGGCAAACAAAGTTTCGTGGGCAAGATTACAGGGCTGAAGTGCAGTTGAACCTGACAGATGCCTATAAAACGCATCAGCAAACTTTTACCGTAAACGGCAGGAATATTCGCATTACTGTACCGGCAGGCATTGAGCACGGGCAGGAAATAAAAATCAAAGGGCACGGTGGCAAAGGCGTGAATGGCGGGCCGGACGGCGACTTATACATCACCTTTAATATTATAAATAACACGAGTTTTACAAGAACCGGAAATGACTTGCAGCTTACGGTTCCGCTGGATTTTTACAAAGCAGTGCTTGGCGGAGAAGAAACCATTGATACGCTTAGCGGCAAAGTAAAACTCACCATTCCGCCCGAAACACAAAACGGCGCCAAAGTGCGTTTAAAAGGAAAGGGTTTTCCGGTGTATAAAAAAGAAGGCGAGTTTGGCGATTTGTACATTACCTGGCAAATACAAATGCCAAAAAATCTAACTGAAAAAGAAAAAGAATTATTTGAACAATTAGCCGCAGAGGCTTCAAAAAAATAAGGTATGGAAAACAGGGAATATATTTTATTAGAAGATTGTTGCAGTCATTACAGCATTGAAGCCTCATTCATTATGAGTTTAAACGAGCATGGCCTCATCAATCTTATTCAGACAGAGCAATCCTATGCAATAGATTATGAGCAGCTATCCCTATTGGAAAAATACACGCACATGCATTACGAGCTTGACATAAATCTGGAAGGATTGGAAGTGATCAGGCACTTGCTGCAAAAAATTGAACACCTGCAGGCCGAAGTGAAAAGCTTAAAAAGCAACTCGCTGTAGTGCCTGCCTGGCAATCGTTTGCGCAGTATTCTCATTCATTAAAGCTGTACTTTGCAGTTTCACCAGCTTTAATTATTTATTATGAGGCTTGCTTTTCTTACCATCAGCTTGTTTTTATTGTCGTATGTAAACGCTCAAAACTTACCGGTAGAATTGTTGACACCGGAGATCGTTTCAGTAAACCGAATGCCCATGCGGGCAAATGCTTTTGCCTATGAAAACCGTGCACTTGCTGAAAAACGTGTGAAAGAAAATTCAAAATATTTTCTATCGCTCAATGGCCAATGGAAGTTTAACTGGGTACAAAATCCTAACCACAAGCCAAAAGATTTTTATACCAATCAGTTTGACGATAGCAAATGGGTGAACTTTCCCGTGCCTGCCAACTGGGAGCTGAACGGTTATGGATTGCCGATCTACGTGAACCAGCCTTATGAGTTTGCCGGTCATGCCAAACGTGGTGCACAGTTAAATCCTCCTTTCGATATTCCGGCTGATAACAACCCTGTAGGTTCATACCGCAAAAAAGTTACCATTCCTGCAGATTGGGATGGCAGGCAGATCTTTATCCATCTTGGCGCTGTAAAATCTGCTTTCTTTATTTGGGTAAATGGCCGGTATGTTGGCTACAGCGAAGACAGCAAGCTGGCAGCAGAATTTGATATTACCCAATATGCAAAACCTGGTGAAAACCTTGTTGCACTGCAGGTTTACCGCTGGAGCGATGCAAGCTACCTGGAGTGCCAGGACATGTGGCGTATTTCCGGTATTGAAAGAGAAGTGTATTTGTACGCCACACCCAAACTGGATATCCGCGATTTTAAAGTTCAGTCAAACCTTTTGAATGATTATACAGATGGCAACTTTCAATTGGACGTAGAAGTGAACAGTTATAAAATAGATGCAAAGGCCTACCATTCACGCCCCGATACATTTTCGGTGGAAGCAACACTTGTTGATGCCAATGGTAAAATTGTGTTTACTGAAGCATCAGGTGTTCATACGGTTTTAGGCATGTATAAAAGCAATGTTAGTTTTGCAAAGATCATTCCCGCTGTAAAAGCCTGGTCTGCCGAAATACCCAACCTGTATACTTTATACATAACGTTGAAAGATAGGGATGGCGCGGTATTGCAGGTAGTGCCGGTTCGCGTGGGTTTTAGAAGTGTGGAGATAAAAGGGCGTGATTTTCTGGTAAATGGCAAACGTGTTTTCTTTAAAGGTGTAAACCGTCACGAGCATAATGCCACCAAAGGCCACGTGGTAAGTAAAGAGGATATGCACAAGGATATGGAAATGATGAAGAAGCTCAACGTGAATGCTGTGCGCCACTCGCACTATCCGCCGCACCCTTACTGGCTGCAGCTTTGCGACGAATATGGATTGTATGTGATAGAAGAAGCCAACATAGAATCACATGGGCTTGGATATTTACTTGATGTTTCTTTAGCCAATAAAAAAAACTGGCGCATGCCGCATATTGACAGGGTACAGCGAATGTATGAGCGTGGCAAAAATCATCCATCCATAATTACATGGTCGCTGGGTAATGAAGCCGGCAACGGTGTAAACATGTATGAAGCTTATGACTGGCTGAAGAAAAAAGACAGCCGCCCCGTTCAGTATGAGCGTGCAGAACTGGATTATAATACTGACGTGCTGCCACCGCAATATCCTTCACCGGCATGGGTGGCCAATTTTAAAAACAGCAAAGATGGCAGAGCGCTTATCATGAGCGAATATGCACACATCATGGGCAATAGCCTGGGTAATTTTAAAGAATATTGGGATGCTATTGAAAGCACCGAAGGTGTGCAGGGTGGCTATGTGTGGGAGTGGATTGACCAGGCCATAGATACCGTAAAGAATGGAAAACGCATTATGGCCTATGGTGGCGATTTTCCGCTGCAAGGCCCGGTGGATGAGAACATCAGTGATAATAACTTTTGCATTAAAGGCGTGGTTACAGCTTACCGCGAATTAACGCCAATGGCTGTTGAGCTAAAAAAAGTGCATCAGTTTATTAAAACAAAATACCCCGGCAATAACGAACTAAGCATAACCAATAGTTACTTCTTCAGAGATATTAATAATGTAAAACTTGACTGGGAATTGATAGCCGATGGATTGGTTGTGGAAAAAGGATCTATTCAGGATATTAATATACAACCCCGGCAATCCCGCAATATTGTTTTGCCTGTAAAAAGAAAAACAACTGATGGAAAAGAATATTTTTTAAATATTAGCTATAAACTAAAGCAGGCAGAGCCTTTTCTGGAAAAAGGTTATGAGATCAGTTATGACCAGTTTGCTTATGCCGGTGCCATGAAGCCTGCGGCTAATGTAAAAGCAGATGGCAGCATCTCTGCCAAACAAACAGGCAATACACTGCTTATAAAAGGCAAAGATTTTTCCGTGTCGTTCGATACACAGGCAGGCATTCTTACTTCGTATGAAATAAAAGGCACGCAAATGCTTGAAAACGGCCCCAGGCCTGCATTTTACCGTGCGCCAACGGATAATGATATTGGTGCGGGCATGAACAGGTCATTGCGTGATTGGCGAAATGTGTACGACAGCAGCGCGGTAGCCGGTTTTACTCAGGAAAAGAATCAGGATGGTTCTTATGCAATAAGCTTTGAAAAAAAGCTACGAAATGGTAAGGCGCATACAAAACAACAGTTCACCATATTTGCTGATGGCAGCATCAGGGTGGGCAACTCCTATACCATAGAAGCTGTTGATGGATTAAGGACCGTGATGCGCGCAGGAAACGATTTGCAGGTGAATAAACAATACAACCGCATACAGTGGTATGGCCGCGGGCCGTGGGAAAATTACCAGGACAGAAAAGCAGCCAGTAACGTGGGATTGTACACTCAAACACTGAGCCAGCAATACTTTCCTTACGCCCGCCCGCAGGAAAGTGGCAATAAAACCGATGTGCGCTGGATAAGCCTTACCAACAGCCGGGGTAAGGGTTTGCGTTTTGAATTTGCTGACAGCCTGTTATCTGTATCGGCATTGCCTTATAATATTGACGACCTTGACCCCGAAGCGCGTAAGCGGCAATACCACTCCGGTGAGTTGGTAGAGCGTGATAAAATTTTTATGCATGTAGACCTGCGCCAGTTAGGTGTGCAGGGTATAGACAGTTGGGGTTCGTGGCCCTTGCGCGAATACTGGACCAGGCCCGGCACATATAAATACAGCTATGTGATAAAGCCGCTGAAGTAATTACAATAGTTCGTGTTTTATGCAAAGCGTTTGTAGCAATACAAACGCTTTTTTATTTCATGATAACAGGTTCTGCTATACAAAAACCGGCCTCATGTAACCCCGTTTTGCTTAACGAATTGCATTTTATTAAGCTGCTTTCATTTGCGCAAACGTTTGTATTTTTTTTGTGCACACGGTTGCACACAAATTTGTCAGTTAAAACAGTTGATTAGTTAAACAGACTATCTGTTATGTTGCCAATTTTGATTTAACTTAGTATTAGTGGCTCCTTTATAAAGTCAACTTTTCATAGAATGCAAAAAATCAACAAATATACTGACCTTGAATTGATGAGGCGAATGGCGCAAAGTGATCAGCATGCTTTTACAGAGCTATATATGCTACATCATCAGGGTATTTACAATTTTTTGCTAAGCATCGTTAAAGTTCCAGAAATTGCTGAAGATTTATTGCAGGATATATTCCTAAAAGTATGGGAAGGCCGCAAACAGCTCCATATTACAAATTCCTTTCACTCCTATTTGTATCAGGCAGCTCGTAATAAAGCAATTGATGTGCTGCGTCGCATAGCCCGGGACCCGCTTCTAGAAGATGAAATCCGGCATCGACTATCCACAGGTATTTATAAACTAACCTATCAGGATCATGATTGGCGGCAATATCAACAACTACTTAGCCAGGCATTAGAGATTTTACCTCCTCAACGTAAATTGGCTTTTCTGCTTGTACGTCAGGAAGGAAAGAAGTATGATGAAGCTGCCCAAATAATGGGGGTAAGTCGTAACACGCTGAAGCAGCACCTCTCTTTAGCTGTTGCTTCTATTCGCAAATTTCTGTTAGAGAAAGGCGAAATTGTTTTTGCTTTACTTGTTTGCTTAGTGTGTTACTTTTAATTTATAAAAGAATAAAAAAGTCTCCACCCATTTCTTTTACCCATTCGTCATATATAATGTATGCAGCAAGATTATTCATATGAAGCTCAGGTACTGGATAGGTATATTCGAGGTATTGCCAGCCCTGAAGAAACGGCACAACTATTTGCGTGGTTGCGTATTGCTGATCCTGAATCAATGGGCGCTATAGAACAAATTTTAGAGAAAGCTTATGTGGATGCATCGGCCCACCCGGGTAGTTTAAGTGAAGATAAACGCTCAAAAATTCTTGCAAATTTGCTCAGCATGATCAACAGGGAAGAAACTTTAGAAACGCCAAAATTTAAAATTTATGCAAGTCAGTACAAGCGGATCAGGTATAGTGTTGCTGCAGCAGTGCTGGTAATAATATTTGGAACCTACTGGTTTTTATCAAACCAGGAAGATAAAAAGCAGCCTCCTACCGCTTATTTTGAACATGATAATATTGCTGCTCCAGCTACTAACCGGGCTATGATTACTCTTGCAGATGGTAGCAGAGTATACCTGGATAGCGTAGATAATGGGCAATTGGCGCAACTGGGAAATATAAAACTGATAAAACTTGCTAACGGCCAAATAGTATATCAAATGGCTGATGGACAGATTATGAAAGAATTGCAGCACAATACGCTTACGAATCCACGTGGTAGTAAAGTGGTTGATATACAATTAGCAGACGGCTCGCATATATGGCTTAATGCGGGAAGTTCAATTACTTACCCGGTATCTTTTGTGAATAACGAACGCAAAGTAGTGTTAAGAGGGGAAGGATATTTTGAGGTAGCAAAGCATCCTTCAAAAAAATTTGTGGTAGAGGCGAATGGCCTGTACACAGAAGTACTGGGAACGCATTTTAATATCAATGCTTATAGCGATAATAAGGCCATCAAAGTAACCTTACTGGAAGGAGCAGTTCGTTTAAAACGTAATACGGAGAGTCTGATGATAAAACCCGGCCAGCAAGGTATTGCAGGAGCTACTGCTTTAAGCCTTCTAAATTTAGCAGATATTGATCAGGTAATTGCTTGGAAAAATGGCATCTTCAATTTAAACAGTTTATCATTTGACGAAGTAATGCAGGAGTTTGGCAACTGGTACGATATTGAAATAGTGTACCCCTCAGGCGTTCCACAAATTAAGCTGTTTGGGGAAATGGAACGCAGCCTGAGCTTGGCCGAAGTTCTGGAGAGTTTAACAGAGGCTCGTATAAAATGGAAATTAGAAGGCAAAAGATTGATTATTCATAAATAATCCAAACCTTTTTTATGCTTAAACAACACTAATATAAAGGGTAAAAAACCGGAAGCGCTTGCAACACTTCCGGAATAAATGCTTCAGGCTGACCCTTACAATAAATAGTAGGAAACTGTTTTCATCAACCCAAAACCTGTCCCGGGGTTACCGGGAAAGTACAAAGCTATGCAATTTATTGCTTTATGTAAAATTGAAATCCGTTTAAGAGACCGGTATGCAATACCAAAATTGCCTTTGTTTGCCGAACCGTTACGTGTAGTTATTAATAAGGATCTAAGAAAGCGCATTCTACAGGCAAAGCGTTTAAAAATTATTCGTATTATGAAACTTACCGCCGTTTTAGTTTTAATTTCCTGTCTTCATGTAAGTGCAAATGTAACTTCCCAAACAGTAAGTTATACGGGAAAAAACATCCCGCTTAAAACAGTACTCAACAGCATTAAAGCGCAAACCGGCTATAATATTGCCGGTGATGGGAAAATATGGGAGAATAGCCCGGTAGTTAGTATTGATGCAAGAAATGAATACCTGACAAAATTTCTGGACAGGCTATTTCTAGACACAAACATTAAATATAGTATCAGGCGAAAAACGATTTTTCTTTCGCTAAAATCACAAGTAAGCCTGGAAAGGGAAGTAGAAAAAATAGTTCCTATAATATCAATTCCTGTGATGGAAATACGTGGCAGGGTTACAGACACTACAGGCGCTCCTCTTGAAGGGGTTAGTGTTATTGAAAGGGGGACTAATAACGGAACGACAACTAACCAAGAAGGGGTATTTGTATTAACAGTAGCAAATGGTAATGCTGAATTAATCATAAGCCGCGTTGGGTATACGGATTTAATCGTTTCGGTCAATAACAGGTCAATTCTCAATATTACATTGGCTGGCAAAGAAACTATTGGCGAAGAAATAGTTATTATAGGCTATGGCGCAGACAGACGAAGTAATTTATCTACCTCGGTTTCCAGTGTAAATGCCGAGAAGATTGAAAATCGTCAGGTGGTTGATTTAGGCAAAGCCTTAAAAGGGCAGGCCAGCGGAGTATTGGTAAGGGAAAGTTCTGGAAAACCAGGTAGTTCTCCAAAAATTAGGATTAGAGGTGTTGCTTCATTGTCAGCTAGCAGCGCACCTCTTATTGTCCTGGACGGGTTACCAGGAGTAAATATATCAGATGTTAATTCTGATGATGTTGAATCAATTGAAATTCTTAAGGATGCCGCTTCTGCGGCCATTTACGGGTCAAGGGGTTCCAATGGCGTTATCATTATTACCACAAAAAAAGGGAAAAAAGGAAGCCCTAATATTAGTTTTAATTCATTCTATGGGATGCAGAAAGTAGAGAAGGTGGATAAAAAAATGAGTGGCGAAAAGTTATTGCAATATTATATTGATGCAAAAAATAACGCTTGGATAGACCGTGGAGGTTCAGCCAGTGATAATAATGATGTGAGGCCAGGAGTGACTTATGATATCGATCCATATTGGACCTCAGGAGAAGTAAAATTTTATGACCCTTATGATTATTATTTTCGTGTTGCTCCTATTCAAAGCTACTCCTTAAGCGTTAATGGAGGAAATTCTAATACTCAGTATTTTCTATCTGGTTTATATTTCTCTCAAGACGGGATTTTAAAATCAACAGATTACAAAAGGTATTCTTTTCGAAGTAATCTGAATGTAGATTTAGGGAGAGCTAAATTACAATTTGGCCTGAGCCCGTCATATTCCGTAGGTAATGACCCAAACTCTGAAGGAAGATTTGGGATAATTAATGGGATGCGGTATCCAAGTCCTATTTATCCATTAAATACAGGTGTATATGGGCAACCTCAGGATGATGTTCCTACAGGTAATTTCGGAACATTTCCGGCAGACCTGGCAGCTTCCTGGAACGCCCTTCATAATTTGAAGAATCAGAATATAAGAAAAACTATTAATGCCAACCTTTCCATGTCTTTACAAATCCTGCGGGGATTAGAATTTTTTGTTATGGGGGGTAGTTCATACGGTAATTCAGAAGATAAAGTTTATAAAAACAGAGCTTTTATGAATGGAGCTAACCCCTCGGGGTCGAATACCATGTCGCAGAATCTGTCTCTTGTAGGCGAGTCCTACATTTCATACCAAAATAAAATTGATTTCCACAATTTCAAAATTATGTTTGGAAGTACAGCACAACAAACTCAGAATCAAAGCTCTTATATTGAAGGAAGTGATTTTTCAAACGATGTTATTCAAACGCTTAATGCTGCGTCCCAGATTGTGAGCGCAAATACTTTCGAAAGTGAGTGGTCATTGTTATCCTACTTTTCCAGAGCAAACTATGATTATAAGAATAAATACCTGTTGTCGGCCAGTATAAGGAGAGACGGTAGTTCGAGATTTGGGCCAAACAGGAAATGGGGTTTGTTTCCTTCAATCTCGGTAGCGTGGAAAATCAATGAAGAGGGCTTTATGAAAGGAATTTCAGATATAAATTTATTAAAAGTAAGGATGAGCTATGGTAGTACTGGTAATCACCAAATTGGCAATTATTCCTGGCAAAGTAATTTACAAAGGGCAAATTATATTTTAGGAACATCAGAAACGCCGGTAATCGGATATTATTCATCCAACATTGCCAATCCGCAATTAAGCTGGGAACAGACAAACGCATTTGATGTGGGTTTAGACATCACTTATAAACACAGATTTTCTGCAACTTTTGATTATTATGATAAAACTACAAACGGATTGTTATTGAACATCCCCATACCTACTATGACAGGATATGCGACCAGCTTAGAAAACCGTGGACAATTGAAAAATACTGGTTATGAAATTCAGTTGGGTTCCAAAATATTAACCAAAATGTTCAGGTGGAACAGCGATATAAACTTTTCATATAATCAAAACAAGGTTATTAAACTAGGCCCTGATAATACTCCAATTTATACAGGTGAAAATTACGCGATAAATACGCAGATAACGAAAGTAGGTTATCCTATTGGCTCTTTTTACCTTTTTAAACAGATAGGCATTTATGATACTCAGGAGCAAATTAATGCCGGACCAAGTTATCCTGGCAGTAAACCCGGATCCCGTATTATTGAAAATATCAACAAGGATGGGGTAATAAACATGGACGACCGGCAGATATTAGGGCAACCACAGCCAAAATTTTATTGGGGATTTCAAAATAATTTTGAATATAAAAATTTTGACCTTAACCTCTTATTAACTGGAGAGGGAGGACACCATATCTATTATGGTTTTGCCCGGTTCAATATGTCCTTACAGTTTCTTAATGGTCAGGCTGATTATGTAAAAGATTATTGGAAATCGCCTGATGACAGAGGCGACGGCAAAACCCCCCGCCCAAGTACTACACCAACAGGGGCACAAATTCAGCCAAATAGTACCTGGTTATTTCGAGGAGACAACTGGAGACTTAAAAATTTAACGTTGGGGTACACTTTTAAAGGTAAGGCACTAAATAGAGCGGGAATCGAGAAGATCCGACCATATTTCACAAGCGAAAATTTATTTTTTCATGACAACTTTCCTGGGTTCAACCCTGAGTCTGATACAAATGACCGAAATACAGGATCAGTTCTTCAGGAGGGATGGGATAGCGGGGCTTATCCAAATTCAAAAAGTTATACGATAGGCATTAACATTACGTTTTAAAACAGAAATCATGAAATCTTTTTTTAACTTCTATATCTTAATTTTTGGAACCATTTTATTGGGCTTTTCATGCACCAAAGATTTTCTAAATAAAAAACCAATTTCCAATCTTACTGAAGAGAATTATTTTAGTTCAGAGGTTGATTTCAACAGCGCCGTGTTGGGAAGTTACGCCTCATTTCGAAATATCCATTCAGGATTGTGGGTAACCTATTTGGAATTCAGATCTGACAATATGGATGTCATAAATACCTCGGGTACCATTCCCTGGTCTTCTAGTAATAATGTATGGGAAGGTGTTGATACAAAAAATTTGTGGGATGCTCTTTTTCAGTTAATCAGCCGATCCAATTTCATTTTAAAAAATATCCACCGGGCTAATTTCAATCAGGAGTTAGTAGCGCAATTTAAAGGTGAAGCTTTGTTTTTCCGAGGTTGGGCATACTTCGCATGTGTAAGAATTTTTGGAGGTATTCCAATTATTGCAGAAGATGCGCCAATTTCAGCTTATTATACCACACCGCGGGCAAGTATTGAAGAGACTTACAATAAAGCCGAACAGGATCTTTTGGAATCAATCTCCCTGTTGCCTTTGAGTTATAGTGCAGCCAACTATGGCAGAATTACACAATTTGCGGCTAAAGGCATTATGTCACGATTGTATTTGCAAAAAACAGGGTGGCCATTATACGACAGGTCGTCTTTTTCAAAAGCAGTTCCCATGCTGAAAGATATAGTAGAAAAAAGTCAATACGGCTTTCATCCTGATTTTAAAGGCATTTTTAGTATGCAACAAGAAAAGGGAAAAGAGATGATTATAACAGCACCTTTTACTTCTAATCAGGGTATGTTAAATGCGAATTATGCCTCCACTTTTATTCCTAAGGCTAAATTTCCCGGTAATTCAGCACTTTTTCAGGTTCCCGTAAGATCCTTTTTTGATTCGTTCGAACCAGGAGATATTCGAAAATTTGTTTCAATTGATACTGTATTTACAAATATTTCCGGTAATGTGGTTAAACAACTTAACATCAATAAGTTTTTTTATGGGCTTGTACCAAGTCTTGGATTTGAATTTGACGTACCGGTTTTAAGATTTACTGATGTTTTACTGATGTATGCCGAAGCTTTATGCGGAGAAGCTAATGACGTTAAGCCAGAGGCATTGAATATTTTAAACATGGTTAGGAATCGAGCCGGCTTAGCGTCACTATCAATAACCGATTACAATACATTCAGGACGCAGCTATTTAAAGAAAGGAGAAATGAGTTCTTTTTTGAAGGAATCAGGTGGTTCGATTTATTAAGAAATGGGGATGCTATTGATGCGCTTAAAATTAAAGGCAAGAATAATGTATCTGAAACCTGGTTTTTGTTTCCTATTCCCAGGGTAGAAATAGATAAAATACCTGACATTTTAATTCAGAATCCAGGCTATAACTGAGTAACATAGTTGAAGTAAAAACAGTAAATAGCTATATGAAATATTCGATTAGTAGAAGAAATTTTGTGAAGGCATCATTTGGAACTATCAGTGCCATTAGTTTGGGACAGCCGGCATCAGCATTTGTTTTCTTAGACAAGGATAAAGAATTTAAAGAAGTAGCGAGAATTGAAAGCGATGAACTGATTGTTCAAGTTTATGAAAATGGCAGTTTTTCAGTGGCTATGAAGGCTTCGGGACAGCAGTGGCAGTCAGATCCATGGGAAAGTATCGCCTGCAGGCTTATTTTGGAAGACCCCTCGGGGAAAAGAAATATCATTGATTTTGGCAGCAGGAAAGCGGTTAAAATTGTAAAAAATCAGAACACCATTGATATTCTGTTTGAAGGAGTCTCTTACCCTGCCGCAATAAAATCTACTATATCTCTTAACAAAAGTATTGTCGGAGTCGCTTTAAACGATCTTACTATTCCAAATGACATGCGGCTTGTATCTATAGAGTACCCCTTTCGTTCTTTTTATCTGCGCTCTCATGCCGATGAAGGTTATTTGGCACTTGCAGAAGGAGAAGGCTGTCTGATCCCGACCTTAAAAGACCCGGCGTCCAAAAAAATAGGTACAACATCTTTTTGGACCTGGCATGACGACTCGCACAGCGTTCGGGCCTATAGGCCAGCGTCAGTGCCTCTAATGCCTTTTTACGGTGCACAAAAAAATGGATCCGGATATACTGCAGTGATCGAAACAACCGATGATTTTGGGTTTCAATACCTGATGAACTATAATTTTCAGCACGAGTTTGATAGCCGTGGAATGCAGTCGCCTTATGAACGGATTGTATGTGCATGGCCATGCTGGCTTGCTCAAAAGGGGAAATTTGGATATCAGCGGAAAATGCGCTTCGAGTTCAAGGATGGCTTAGACTATGTAGGTATGGCCAAAGTATATCGAAAAGAAGCGGTCGTAAAAAGCGATCATGTTTCACTTTATGAAAAGGCTAAAGTGCGTCCTCAGGTAGATAAGATGGCCGGAGCCCCATATTTGGCTTACTATGCAGGTTATCCCCATACATCTCCGGGATATGTCAATTATACTTATCAGCAGCTCATAGATGTGGTAAACGACCTTTATGCTATGGGAATGGAACGGGCATTTGTCCATTTTTGGGGAGCATACACGGTGCAGCCTCCGGGCTGTCTGCCGTTTGATACGCAGCCCGGTTCTGTTGAAAAATTAAAAGCTGTCGCTGCAGAGTGTAAAGAAAAAGGATTCCTTTTTACACTTTATAACGATATATCAGCACAGCTGGAAGAGACGGATTGGTGGAAGCCGGAGCTGATGTGGAAAACCGAAGACGGCAGGGTTCGAAGAGGAATGCGCTGGGGAAGAACATGTTCCAGCCAATATGTTGATCTATTGGCTAAGGATATGCCCGAAGTAGTTCGAACCCTTGGGCAGGAAGCATGTTATGTTGATATTATCAATTCGGGTAAAATGTTTGAATGTTACGACCCGGTTCATCCCCTCACTCGTACAGAAGACCGAAAAGCCAGGCTGAAATTTTATCAATACGTACACTCCCTGGGATTGATCTTCGGCGGAGAATTTGCCGGCTGGTGGAATGCCGCTGAATTGGAATACACCAACGGCGTTGGCGGGAGAAGCAGAGCGGATCTTTTTAACTTTTTCCCGGTACCCTTATATCAGCTGGTTTTTCACGATGCCTTAATCCCATTCTGTCATGCAGCAGATGATTATTCCATGAATGAGGGCACTTCATTTGAGGACAAGATACTCCGTGACCTTTTGCGTGGTATCCCGCCTATGTTTTTTATCAATCTGTGGGATCATCATAAATGGCGCCAGAAGATACTGGATTGTTATAATGTTATGTCTGATACTGTTAAAGAAGTAATGTATGATGAAATGCTTTCACACAAATGGATCACGAATGATCAAATGGTGCAGCAAAGTGAGTTTATTTCAGGAGTGAAAATTACAGTCAACTTTGATGAGATCGAAAGAGAAGGCCTGCCTGCTAAAGGGTATCATGTTTCCGGATCGAAAAATGGGACAAAGTCCGGCCAGTTCAAAACGAATTGGGTAACCTGATAATTCCCAGAACCATTTTAAGAGATAAACACAAGTTTAATGATTGTTCAAAAAATACGATTAAAATATGAATGTCGTTTGGTTAAAGTTTTTGAGGTGTTTGGCGAAGACACCAGCACCGCCAGCTTCTTAACTAAACGGATTGATTAAAATATTTAAAACTAAGCAAGATGGAAAGATGGTATATTAAGAGTGTTTTCGGTGTGATTATGAGTTTAGTTCTATGCTATGGGTATTGCGGGGCGCAAACCAGAGCATGGGAAGGTGAAATTGTAATTCCTACATACGGTATAGCAGAAGATACTAACCCAAAATTTTGGATAATGGAAGATGCGCCTTATGGTGCTGAGACGATTGTAAACTCTATTACTTATCCCTACACCATGGAGGATAACATAATACCTGTTAAAACCAGTGTTACATACAAAGCGCTGTTTATCGAAAACGAATATTTAAAAATCACCTGCCTTCCTGAATTGAACGGTAAATTCCACTCGGTATTAGATAAATCTACGGGTAAGGAAATGTTCTGGGTTAACCCGGTCATTAAGCCGGGTTTAATTGCTATGCGTGGCGCTGGTATAATAGGAGGTAAGGCGTTTAACGCGGGACCGCAAGTGCATACAACAACTATTATGTCCCGCATTAATTCATTTATCGGGAAAGAGGAAGATGGCTCTGTTTACATTGAGGTAGGGAATCTTGACCAGACTTTTCGGACCAGGTGGAAAGCCAGGGTAACACTTCGGCCCGGCAGAGCTTATTTAGAAGAAACTATTTCCCTTTCTAATCCGGTAGATGCGGTTAACCCTTATTATTTCTGGAATAATGCGGCGCTTCAGAATACAGAAACACAGCGGTTTGTTTTTCCTATTTCTTTAGCAACTTTTCATGATGGCAAAGAGTTTTTTACGTGGCCCGTATTTACCGGTAATGATACAAAGTGGCTGAAAGGAGTGCAGGGCAGGGATATGACCTGGTTGAAAAACTATAACAGTTGGGCTCCCATTTTTGCTTACAAATGCGCCTTTGATTTTTTTGGAGCCTACGATACGGGTAGCTCGAAAGGGGTCGTTCATTTTGCCGAGAGGCATGCCTTAAGCGGGAAAAAAGCATGGACCTGGGGAAACTGGGAGTATGGAGTTGAAAGCCAGAAGACACTTGTTGACGGAAGCGATACGTATATTGAAGTTCAAAGCGGCCCTTTAGCAACCCAGTCAGACTATGCCAGCCTTATGCCGCATGAGGGGATCTCCTGGACCGAATACTGGTATCCAATTCATGGATTTAAGAGCGGCTTTGAGTATGCCAATAAGGATGCGGCAATAGAGACGATCAGAAAAGGGAAGGATATCGAGTTTCGGATTCTGGGCTCGGGAGTTTTTACAGGAGCCTCGTTTTCAATAATATCAGACGGCAGTGTTCGTTTAGAAAAACAAATTGATATTACCCCTCAAAAGCTGGCTGTTATTAAAACTGCCGATCCCGGAACACCCTTAGAGGTTACTATAAAATCCGGCAGCGGCCAGCTGCTTGTTCAATATGAGACTCCCTTGTCAATTCCAAAAGAATTAGCTCCTGAAATTTCAGAAGACAATAATGAAGAAAGCGCAGCAGCTGAACTGCTCTATCTAACTGGGCAGAAATACGATAGAGCCTCTGATAGAAAGAAAGCGAGAGCGTATTATAATAAATCATTGAATGTCGATCCCGGATATACTTTGTCACTTCAGGCGATAGGTATCTTGGATTTCGAATCTGCGCTGTATGTTGAAGCCGCGTCAAAATTTAAAACCTCCCTAAATAGAAATACGAATGATGGTTTATCCTGGTATTTTTTAGGAAACTGTTACTTAAAAGATGGTAATTATGAAGAAGCGGTCAACTGTGCATCTAAGATCATTCAGCTACCTGAATATAAAGCATTAGGGTATGATCTGGCTGGCCGGGCATATCTCAGACAAAAGGAATATTCAAAAGCGATCCATTCTTTCGGTGAAGCTCAAAGGATAAACTCAGGCAGTTTAAAAGCTAAAGAAGATCTTATGTTAGCTTATTATGCAGATAAGCAGCTGTCAGAAGCAGTAAATTTAGCAGAAGAGACCGTTTCAGAGCATCCATACAGCTTGGTTCCCCGCTCGGTTATCGCTTTGCAGAATGAGGGTGAGATGGATTATTTTATCGCGGCCTTTAAAAAGGGACTCGGCAGTTTCAATTTTGAATTTCAGGAACTGTGCCTGAAGTATTTGGATTTAGGGCTTGTAGATGAAGCCTTGAAGCTGATCGAAAGTGCCGATAATTCCTTAAGCAAAGAAGAGAAGGATCCTATGACTCAATACTATATTTCTTTTCTGCATGATCTAAAAAAGGACCAAAAAGCGGCTGCTGCCTATCTGGCAAAAATTCCTTCACTGAATAAGGATTTTATTTTTGCTTCCAGGCCGGAGGAAATTCCAATATTAAAACATGCAGTCAGAAGAAATGCGAAAGACGCCTATGCTTATTTTCAATTAGGAAACCTGTATGCAAATTTAGGACGTGCCGATGAAGCGTACAGTAATTGGCAGGATGCGTTAAAAACAGACCCCGCATCAAGCATAGTATTGAGAAACTTAGGGCTTTACGAGTGGAAGATCAAAGCGGATCTAAAAAGTGCAGAGGCTTTTTATCAAAAGGCCATCGATAAAGCGCCTCAAGATCAAACACTTTACCGAGATTTAGCGCAATTGCTTTATGAGCAGAAAAAGATGGGTGAGATCATCGCATTATTGGAAAATCTGTCTTTTGATACGCATAAAAGATCGGATATCTCCATTCTTCTGGCGGCCGCTTATGTGGATAGTAAAATGTATGACAAAGCCTTAGGGTTACTGCGGAACGAAGATTTTGTTTTATGGGAAGGGCAGAAGACCCCATGGGTGTTGTTTAACAAAGCAAGTATTGAAAAAGGCCTGGCTGAGTTCAAAAATGAACAGTTTGATAAGGCGCTTGCATTTTTTAAAATGGCTGTTAGTTACCCATCAAATATGGGAGTAGGAAGATTCGATTCTTCAGAAGAAGCCCCGGGCCTTTACTGGATCGGAAAATCATACGCGGCGCTCGGCCGTTTAAAAGAAGCAGAGAAAGCGTGGACATTAGGTGCAGCGGCAGCAAACGGCTCAGATACGCAGAACAAACATATTGAACTATGTAAGCAGGAGCTGTTAAAAATGCCTAAGCAATAGCCTTACTTCTAACTAATTAATGCAAAAAAAGATAATGTTATGATAAGAGATCTTAAAATCATATTAGCTGCCGGCATCCTCTTCTTTTCTGTTTCTGGAATAAAGGGGCAGACCTCACAAGTATCTTATAAAGCTGATAAAACAAAGCAGGCCACTTTGGATCCCGCACTTAACAATTTATACTTACAAAAGTGGGCGTATGCCAATAAGCTGAAAGACTTATCCGAGAGAAGGCTGCGTATCCGCAATTATGAACCGTTTCATATACGGTATCAATTCGGCCACTATCCTACAAGAAAACCATACGAACCCGGAGAAAAGGACTGGGAACTGCTTGATAGATATGCATCCTGGGGAGGAGGGGTGATTCATCTTTGGTATTGGAACGAATGGGGCGGCCTGTTTGGTAAAAGTCCGTTCCAGGCGCTGAATGAAAAAGGTGTACAGCGTTTTGTAAGAGAAGCCCATAAACGCGGCCTTAAGGTAATACCTTATGTATCCCCCGGATTTTTGGATGTAAACAACATAATTCACAACCCGGATTGGAGCAGGAATTTTACCCACTTAGTCGAACTGGCAAATGATTTTGACAGAATGTGTCCAGGCTCTCTTTCCTGGAGAAAGTACTTTTTTGAGCATTTAACAAAAATGCTAGACCACTATGATTTCGACGGTATTTATTGGGACGGTGGTATTTCTGCTAATCCTGTATGCTACAATGATAGTTCAAAGGATCATGTGCACTTGATAGATAAAGCAGGAAAATCTAAAGCAGAGATCGAAGAAGGCTTTTTTGAGTTATGGGAAGATTTCATTGCACAAATGTACAAGGTTGTTAAAGAACGTGATGGGATAGTAGTAGCCCATATTGGCGGAGACCGGCAGAACCCCTTTAAGGAAAAGTGGTGGGACTACCTGCTGTTGGGAGAAACCGTATCAGATGTGCTGGGATCTATTGAAAAAACAAGCAGATATGATCCTTATGTATTGAGGTTTAATGACTGGAGCCGACTGATTACCGACTGGCGCAATAAGGATTATACACCTGATACCACTAAAACAGCAGAAATTGAACATTTATCTATGGCTGCTTCTATAGTGAACCTGCAGTTTCCCTGGCTGGAAGACGGCTCTTACGGCGAAGTGGAAGATATGTTTTCAATTCCAGGCACCACCTGGGATAAAGGGCATTGGACGCAATGGATGATTGCCCAAAAGAAAGCGGGGTTAACACCATTGGGCAATGCAAGCTGGGCAGCCGGGTATGAAAGGTTCTCTGAATACCTTAAATTTTACAGGCAGATGACCACTAATAATACTATCGCGTATATTGGTTTGAAAAATTTCCAAAATATGCCTTTTCCCGCCGCCGCCGGACAAATAAAAGTATCAGCTTTTTTAAATGATCATTTGTGGATCGCTGTCGCGAATGTAGGCACTGATACCGAAGCATCTGTTATTAAATCTTTAGATGGAGAAGTGAAAAAAGATATTTCCTTAGCACCTCAAAAGCTCACTCTGCTTAAATACACTGATCTTAAAAGCTTGCCTGAACTTGTTTTCTTTTAGAGTATTCTTCTTAATAAGAATGTTGTGCCAAGTAACATTTTACAAATAATCATTAGAAATATGAAGAAACGGAATCGAGTTAAGATGCTGTATATTCTAGCGACAGTGTTCCTTATGCACACACTTATATCCTGCAAAAAAAGCGGGCCCGATCTGCCGAATATCATCGTGATCTATGTTGATGATCTGGGTTATGGAGATTTAAGCAGTTACGGAGCAACAGATATAAGTACTCCTAACGTGGACAGGCTGGCTGATGAAGGACTGCTGTTTACCAATGCCTATGCCGCAGCCTCTATATGTACCCCTTCCCGGTATTCCTTTTTGACCGGGCAGTACCACTGGCGAAATACCACTACCTGGAGCGTCGGGAAGATCAAAGACGTTAGTATAGCCCCCGGGGATGCCGGATTGACCATTGATACCGCCCAGGCAACCCTGGCCGATATGCTGAAGCAGTCAGGGTATAAAACCGGTGTAGTAGGAAAATGGCATTTGGGGCTGGGGTCGGCCGGCGGCCCTGACTGGAATGGTGAGATCGCCCCCGGCCCGCAGGATATTGGTTTCGATTATTCATTCCTGATGCCGGCTACCGCAGACAGGGTTCCTTGTGTTTTTGTCGAGAACCGGCGTGTGGCCGGACTTGACCCCGCCGACCCGATCCATGTGAGTTATGGTGAGCCTGTTGGAGATGTTTCCACGATATACAATCCCGATGTTACGCCCGGCACCATTGTTAGCTATGACAGCAGTACACAAAGAAAAGATGAAAATATTAAAATGCATCCAAGTTTCGGGCATGACCAGACGATCATCAACGGCATACCGCGTATAGGCTATATGACAGGAGGAAAAGCCGCACTCTGGAAAGACGAAGAGATAGCCGAAACATTAACTCAGAAAGCCTTGGATTACATAAGCCGAAATCAAAAAGATCCCTTCTTCCTCTATTTCGCGACGCATGACCTGCATGTACCCCGCGTGCCCGGAAAAGCCTTTGCCGGAAAAAGTGATATTGGTGTATATGGCGATGTGATCCTGCAGATGGACTGGACTGTAGGACAGCTGCTGGATAAACTCGATGAGCTTGGGTTAAGCGATAATACCATTGTTATCCTTACCAGCGATAACGGGCCGGTAATGGATGACGGCTACCGCGACGGCTCTTATGAGAATCTGGGAGGCCATAAGCCGTCGGGGAATCTTAGAGAAGGGAAATACAGCGCCTATGAAGGCGGTACCAAAGTTCCGTTTATTGTCCGCTGGCCGTTGAAGATCAAAGCGGGCAGATCTGATGCTCTTTTCAGCCAAGTGGACCTGCTGGCATCACTGGCAGCATTAGCGGGGAGTAAAAATGCAGATAAGTTAGCTGCGGACAGCAGAGATCATAGCCCGGTTCTTGTTGGCAGCAGCAATAAAGGACGCGAATATGTAATTCAGCAGAATATGAGCAGCACTTTATCTATCGTAAAAGACGGCTGGAAATATATAGAACCAACATATAAGCCGCAGTTTAATCTCTACACCCATCCAAAAACAGATATGGGAAATCTGAAAGAGCCCCAACTCTATAATATCGCTAAGGACCCAAAAGAACAAGAAGATCTGGTAAAGAAGTATCCTGACAAAGCGAACGAAATGGCCGATTTACTAAGCCGGGTGAAAAATTTGGAATGAATTGAAATTACTCAAAGAGTGAAATAATAAAGCATTATGATGAATGCTGCATTAAACAAAATAAATAACTAAATACACAATAAATCAATATGGAAAAGAAACGTAGGGATTTTATAAAAGCAGGAAGTTTATTAGGATTAGGAGCTTTATTACAGCCGATAAAACTATCTGCCAATGAAGCAGGTGCCTTCTCACAGTTTGATGGAAAACAGCCTGGTTTCAATATGTGCGGTTACAGCGCTCCTAAAATAGACAATGTGCGTATAGGTTTTATTGGAGTAGGGCATCGTGGGCAAGCAGCAGTATACCGCATGAGCCAATTAGAGAACGTAGCTATTTCCGCATTATGCGATATACAGCAGAGCAAAATAGACTATGCCTTGAGCCGAATTAAAAATTTCGGACAGGTACCCAAGATCTATACAGGCATAGAGGATTGGAAAGTAGTTTGTGAACGCGATGATATTGATCTCATCTATATTGCTACGCACTGGGCATTACATACGCCTATAGCGGCGTATGCAATGAAGCAGGATAAGCATGTATGTGTAGAAATTCCAGCTGCAACTACAATCGAAGAAGCATGGCTGCTGGTTGAAACTTCTGAGGCCACTAAAAAGCACTGCATGATGCTTGAAAATTGCTGCTACGACTTTTTTGAACTGCTCACTTTAAATATGGCTAGGCATGGCTTCTTTGGAGAAATAATACACGGCGAAGGAGCTTATATTCATGAATTACTAGAACAAAATACAAGAAAAAACTTTAAATGGGATATGTGGCGGCTCAAAGAAAATTATAAACGAAAGGGCAATTTATACCCAACACATGGTTTAGGCCCTATTTGCCAGATCATGAATATTAATAGAGGTGATAAAATGGATTATATGGTGTCTATGTCTGGTGCTGACTTTATGCTTGGTAAAAGAGTAAATGAACTCGCTAAAGAGGATAATTACTTTAAACCTTTTGCCGGAAAAGATTACAGAGGGAATATGAATACTTCCATAATCAAAACCAACAAAGGAAAAACGATCATGTTACAGCATGATGTAACTTCTCCTCGTCCCTATTCGCGAATCCATCTGGTAAGCGGCACAAAAGGCATAGCACAAAAATATCCTTTACCAGGTCGTATAGCTACCGACCATAAAGGCTGGTTCTCCGAAGAGCAAATGAAGGAGGTGGAAGAAAAATATCAGCCGGAAATTGTAAAGAAGATCGGCGAACTGGCCAGAAAAGTAGGAGGTCATGGTGGCATGGATTTTTTGATGGACTGGCGCACTATAGACTGCCTGCGCAACGGGCTGCCCTTAGATCAGGATGTTTATGATGCAGCTTTGTGGAGCTGTATATTTCCGCTGAGCGAAATGTCCGTAAACAACCGTTCGAAAACGGTAGATATACCAGATTTTACACGTGGAGGCTGGAAAAATAATAAACCGGTCGATATTTCATTAAATAAAGTTGGAAAAGGGGGGAACACTATTGTCAGGAATATTAAAGAATTTCAAAAATAATTTAAGCTTCCCAAAACTCATATAAGCATTGTCCAATATACCGCTTACCGCGAAATTAAAAACACCTTAAATACTATTGGTAGACTTGTAATTCCGTGACTTATGGTATCAGCGAATTAAACTAAAAATTACTTTAAGAGTTAGTAACTTTTTGTGTTCTGACTTCTACTTCAAAATAACTGTAAGCTATAGTGCGAAATATCCACTCCTGTTTCTACAGCCCACTGCAAGCACATCTGTTGCCAAATAGAAGCAACGGCCTATGCTATGAACCTGCCAAAACCAAAAATGGATATTTCTACGCTTGAAGATTAGTGCTTCCTACATCTTGTGCAAACGGTTGTGTGCACAAGTTTGCTGATTTATGCTGAACTTAGACAACGCCATTAATAATTACATTTCGTATAAAAGATACACATATGAACAAAATCTCAGGTTTATTTTTTACCGCTTGTCTTGCCATGCTGATACTGGCAGGTTGCGGAAACTCAAAACAAACATCTTCTTCTGCCGCCCCGGCATCTTATGCGCAAAAAGGCGTCAGGCCTATAGCAGTTCCTGCACCTCCCCGCCCGGCAGGCCAGATGGATATGCTGAATTATGCAGCGCCAAAGATTCCTGTGGTACGCGTAGGATTTATTGGCCTGGGTATGCGTGGCCCCGGAGCTGTAGAGCGCTGGCTGAACATTCCCCATACCAAAGTGGTAGCGCTGGCCGACCTAAGGCCGGAAAGAGTGGAAGCTGCTCAAAAAATTCTTGACAGGAATAAGGCAGCGCGCGCTGTTGGCTACTCGGGTACCGAAGATGCATGGAAGGCGCTTTGCGAAAGAGATGACATAGACCTGGTGTATATTGCTACAGACTGGAAGAACCACGTGCCCATGGCTTTGTATGCAATGGAAAAAGGCAAACATGTGGCTATTGAAGTGCCTGCAGCCATGAACATGAAAGATATATGGGATTTGATCAATACTTCTGAAAGAACACGCAAGCACTGCATGATGCTTGAAAACTGTGTTTATGATGAATTTGAAATGACCGCGTTGAACATGGCGCAGCAGGGTGTGTTTGGTGAGATCATTCATGCCGAGGGCGCCTATATACACGATCTGTCAGGTTTTTGGAAATCATACTGGAATAACTGGAGGCTGGAGTATAACAAAGACCACCGCGGCGATGTGTACCCCACGCACGGCATTGGCCCTGTAGCCCAGGCATTGAACATTCACCGGGGTGATAAAATGAACTACCTTGTAGCTTTTGACACGAAGCCTATCAATGGGCCAGAGGAGTGGAAAAAGCTGAAAGGTGAATATCCCGCTGCGTTCAAAAACGGGGATCATACCATTACAATGATCAAAACCCAAAATGGTAAAACCATACAGATACAGCACAACGTAATGACGCCAAGGCCTTACAGCCGCATGTACCAGCTTACAGGCACCAAAGGCTTTGCCAATAAATATCCCATTCAGGGTTTTGCCATCAAAGGCTCTCAGCTTTCTGCAGATGTAGCTGGCGCTGACTACCAAAAATTAGATGGCCATAGTTTTGTAAAAGATGATATAAGAAAAGCGCTGATGCAAAAATACAGGCATCCCTTTTACGTGGAAATGCAGGAAACCGCCCGGAGGTTAGGCGCCATAGCACACGGAGGTATGGACTATATTATGGACTACCGTCTTGCTTACTGCCTTCAAAACGGCCTGCCTTTGGATATGGATGTTTATGATATGGCTGAATGGAGCTGCCTGACAGAGCTGACGGCGATCTCTTTAGACAATGGCAGCGCGCCAGTGCTGATACCTGATTTCACCCGTGGCGGCTGGAACAAAATTCAGGGCTACAGGCATGCCATTGCAAAATAATATTGTTATAATTTTTTGTGAAGAGGCTGCACATTTGTAGCCTCTTTTTTGTTGTTGTATAAACGGAATTTTGTAAGTTTGGCCCTCTATTCCAATTCATAAATTTTATTAATGCAAAAGATCATACTTATAACCGCCCTTTTTTTGGCATTTTATGGTAACGTACACGGCCAGTCTGGGATATTGGTGATAGATGGTGTGAAGTATAAGCCCGTAAAAGTTTTTGAAGACGGCATCGCTATGAATGCCCAGAAAGTGGATGGGGTAATTTATAAAAAAATAAAGAACAAATTTTATAAAAGAGAATATTCCGGAGCGATAAAAACAAGCTGGTATGGTGCTGCCGGCGATGGGCGGACAGATGATTCTGAAGCTGTGCAGAAGGCCATAACGTGGTGTGTTGAAAACCATAAGAACCTTGAAGTTGACGGCATGCATATGATAAGAACGCCACTGGTAATTGATCGCCTGGTTGACTCATCAAAATATTACGAGTACTTTATTATTTCATCCAACTCAGGTGGTGGGTTTGTAACCGATAAAGCCATTCCTATTTTTACAAGTTCTATTCCATTTGTTGGTAAACCGGTTAGCCAGTTGGTAAATTTCAGAGATCTTACATTTAGAAGTACCAATGCTGATCTTGCTTGTTTTGTATTAGACAGCTCCAAATTTTTAAGGATACAGTTTGTGAATTGTTCGTTTAACGCTATTAAGCTGCTCAATGCCAATAAATATGTGCAAACGATCTACCTCACTAATTGCAATATCCGCAATTTTAAAGGTTATTTTTTCAGTTGCCTGTCCAACACTTATGATTTTAAAATGATCGGAACGATTGCCGAGCATGGTAATGGCACCTGCCTGTATCTTACCAATCCCACCGGTTGTTCCATACAAAGTTCTTTAATAGAAGGCATGGAAGGCTCAGCGATCGTGTTCAAAGGATCGCGGGGCATTAATATCAGTGGTAATTATTTTGAGGGCAATAAAAAAGGCGATATCCGGTGTGACCTGAAATCTGTTTGCCGTGGTGTGGCCATCATTGGAAACCTGTTTGCAAACATTAACAAAACGGGCGATCTCTACAGCATTTACTGGGGGCCGGCAGTTGGTGCTGTAAGCTATGGCAATGATGCCATGACCAACCTTCATTATTTGGCAGACGATACCGAAGTGGATATTAAAGATGCAGCTAAAAATAAACTTACCAACAAAGAAGTGAACAAGGCAGATGCAGGGAATGTAGCGGTTCCTTAATAATTGAGCACAACATTTTTCTTTATATAGCAAGCAACAAAAAGGGTTGGCGGTTTTCTAACCGATTAACCCGTTTTTTTTTAAATGAATAGCCTGGATCAAGCCAGATTGATTTCTGTTTGAAACGATTTACTTTCGCGCATATTCAAATTGTTATTATGTTTCCATTCATTAACTGGCAGTGCAAACATTTCAACCAGCTTAGCGCCGATGAGCTGTACAGCATTTTGCAATTAAGGTCTGAAATTTTTGTAGTAGAGCAGCAGTGCATTTTTCAGGATATGGACGGGCTGGACAAAGTGAGTTACCATGTTATGGGTTATCATGAAAATATTTTAATTGCTCATACAAGATTATTACCATCGAGTGCCACGTACAAAGAGCAATCAATTGGGAGGGTAGTGGTGAAGAAAATTGCACGCGCATCGGGTATTGGCAGGCAGTTGATGGCGTTTAGCGCAGAGAACAGCTACGCGCTGTTTGGAAGAAACCCAATAAAGATCGGTGCGCAGCTTTACCTCAAAAAATTTTATCAGTCTTTAGGTTATGAGCCATGTAGCGATGTATATGATGAAGACGGCATTGAACACATTCATATGCTAAAACAGCCTTAGCAGGCAATGATATTATAACTATAACATACCTGCTAAGCTGATTGGTATTTAATTAAATAGAGAACGCAGTATTAATAATTTCTTCCTGTTCTGCCTTGTGTACGCGTGTAAAACCAGAAGCTGTGGAAGCGCTTGCCTTACGACTGATGATGCCGTAATTGATGTTCTTTAAATTCATCTGTAAGAAAGAGGCAGCGCCCATATTCAACGGTTCTTCCTGCACCCAATACCACACGGCATTTTTATATTTGGCATACAATGCATCCAGTTGTTTGGAAGGCAGCGGGTATAATTGTTCCAGCCTCACAATCGCTACATCTGTTTTGTTCTCCTTCTTTTGCCTGTCTGCCAGGTCAAAATACACTTTACCGCTGCAGAACAATACTTTTTTTACAGAAGCGGCATCGCTGATAAAATCATCATCAATCAGCTCTTTAAAACCGCCGGTTATAAATTCATTTTTTAAAGAATAACTGCCCGGGTGGCGCAAATTGGCCTTTGGCGAAAAATTGATCAATGGTTTTCTAAACGGCCATGCAAGCTGCCTGCGTAAGGCATGAAAATAATTGGCAGCAGTGGTAATATTGGTTACCACAATATTCAACTCGGCACAGGATATAAGAAATCTTTCCATTCTTCCGCTGCTGTGCTCAGGCCCCTGGCCTTCGTAGCCGTGCGGCAACAGCATTACAATCCCGTTCATGCGGTTCCATTTTTGTTCGGCACTGATAATAAACTGATCAATGATGCTTTGAGCACCATTTACAAAGTCGCCAAACTGAGCCTCCCATAGTACCAATGCATTAGGCGTGGCAAGCGCAAAGCCATATTCAAAGCCCAGCACGGCGTTTTCACTTAATAAAGAATTGTATATCCTGATCTTGCCTTCTGCCCCGGGGATATGCGCCAGCCGGTTGTGGCTTTCATTGGTAACCTCATCGCGCAAAATACAATGGCGCGAGCTGAAAGTGCCGCGGCCAACATCCTGGCCACTCATGCGCACGTCGGCTCCTTCCAACTGAATGGAGCCAAAAGCAAGCAGCTCGGCAGTGGCCCAGTCTATCTTTTGTTCCTCGTTAAATAATTTTATTTTATCGTTTAACAGCTTTTGCACTTTCCTTAAAGGTTTGAAGCCTTCAGGTATGTTCATGATGGAATCAAAAACCGTTTTAAAATTTTTTTCATTAACGGCCGTTGCAGGGCTTTTATCAAAATCTTCGGCAGTGGCTTTTCTTAATTGTTTCCACAACAATTCCGGCGTTTGATAGTGGTAGGGTAATGGATTTTGCCGCACTTCATCCTGCCTGTCCTGCAAATCGGCCCAGAATTTTTTTTCCATTTCCCTGGCAAGTTGCTTGGCGTCTTCTTCTCCTTCCTCAATCAGATATTTTACATACACTTCGCGCGGGTTGGGGTGCTTTTCAATGATCTCGTACATTGATGGTTGCGTAAATTTGGGGTCATCACCTTCGTTGTGGCCGTGCCTTCGGTAGCAAACCATGTCTATAAATACATCGCTCCTAAACTTATCGCGGTAGCGCGCTGCAATTTCAGCGCATTTTACCACAGCTTCGGGATCGTCTCCGTTAACATGAAATACAGGACTTTCAACCATTGCTGCCAGTGAGGTGCAATAATTAGAGCTGCGCGCATCAGAAAAATCAGTTGTAAAACCAATCTGGTTATTAATTACAAAGTGAATGGTGCCGCCTACATCAAAGCCTTTTAGTTCAGACATTTGCAGTAACTCATACACAATGCCCTGACCTGCTATTGCTGCGTCGCCGTGAATCAGTACGGGCATTACTCTCTCATAACGCTCATCTGCAAGCGCATTGGCACGGCTTCTTGCAAAGCCTGCCACTACAGGGCCTACCGCCTCCAGGTGCGAGGGGTTTGGCATTAGCTTCAGGCGAATGGTGCGGCCGTTTTCCGTGGTTACCTCACTTCCAAAGCCCAGGTGATACTTTACATCACCACTGCCCATGGTTTGGTTAATTTCCCCGGTGCCTTCAAATTCGCTAAAGATCTGCTCATAGGTTTTGCCCATTACATTGGCCAGTACGTTCAGCCTGCCGCGGTGTGCCATGCCAAGAACAATTTCGTCCACTTCCAGCTCAGCCGATTTATTGATGATGGCATCCAGCGCCGCGATTGTGGTTTCGCCGCCTTCAAGGGAAAATCTTTTTTGCCCTACATATTTTGTATGAAGAAATTTTTCAAAGATCACACCCTGATTCAGCTTTTCAAGAATCCTTCTTTTTTGATTGATGGGGATCGGCCTGAAAAATTCTTTTTCTATCTCGTTCGTCAGCCAGTCAATTTTTTCCTGGTTGGTAATGTATTTAAACTCGATACCTACGTGGTGCGCATACACTTTTTGCAGGTGAGAAAGAATGTTTTTAAGCGTGGTTGTGCCCAGCCCCAGCGTGTTCCCAATTTCAAAACTGGTGTTCAAATCGTCTTCACTCAGGCCAAAAAATGGCAGGCCCAGGTTGGCATTGCGGTCTTTTCGCTGCTTAATAGGATTTGTTTTGGCAATCAGGTGGCCTTTATTGCGGTAACCTAAAATGAGGCGGTATACGGCCAGCTCCTTTTTCCAGCGAGTGTTTTTTTGTGTTTCGGGGCTTCCGTTTGAAGAAATGGCTGCTTCTGCTGCATGCCCGTTCGTCATGGCAAAATCAAAACCCTCAAAGAATTTCCTGAACTCTTCATCCACGCTGCCGGGATTTTGTACAAACTCTTTGTACATATTTTCAATAAATGCCGGGGATGAGTTTGTGATATACGAAAAATCCTTCATTATTAATGAGTTATACTATTTGTTTAAAATACTAAAAATTAAGAGTGAACTAAATTAAGGATGCCGTTATTAATAGCGAAATTAAAACTAAATTTTTACCAAAATGTTTTACAACCATCCTAAGTTTCTTTTACTTAGGGAATATAGTATAAAACAGGGATTATTTAAAATGCAAGGGAAGGACAGGCGTATTACAAAGATTTCATAAGAAAGATTGTATTATATAATAAAAAACCCTACCTTTGCCGTCCAAAAATTTCAATAGATGGCCAATCATAAAGCTACAAAAAAAGACGCACGCCAGGCTGCAAAACGCAGGGAAAGAAACAGGTATTATGGTAAAACTACCCGTAATGCCATCAGGGATATTCGTGCTGCGGAAGTAACAGAAGCATCCGAAAAATTGTCTTCTGTAGAAAGCATGATAGATAAATTAGCCAAAAGAGGCATCATACACCGCAATAAAGCTGCGAACCTGAAAAGCAAACTGGCTAAAAAAATAAACGCTGAGAAAGCTGTTCCTGCGAATTAATTTCTGTTCCAAAAATATTTCATGAGAGAGGCCGTGGTCTCTCTTTTTTTATGTTCAGGTTTTTGCTTTTAAAGTGATGCCGCGTAAATAATTTTTCACAGCATTATAAAATAGCGTTATATTGCTATATAATTTTAAATCAGCAGGACTATGTTAAAAATGCAAATTATCGGCAATCTTGGTAAAGATTGCATTGTGAATAGCGTTAACGGGAAAAACGTCATCAATTTTACAGTTGCTCATACTGAGCGTTTTAAAGATGGCCAGGGCAATAACCAGGAGCGAACAACCTGGGTAGATTGCGCATGGTGGACAGACAGGACCGCCATCGCCCAATATCTTTCCAAAGGAACAAAAGTTTGGGTAGACGGTACTCCGGAGGTAAGAAGTTTTACACGCAACGATGGTACAAACGGGGCTGTATTAGCCTTACGTGTAAGAGAATTGCAGCTGGTAGGTGCAAAAGGAGATTCTAATACTGGTGGAACCGGTAGTTACTCTGGCGGAGGCTATGGCAATACATCCGCTCAAAATACACAACAACCTACTGACCTGACCGAAGCCGGTGATGATCTTCCGTTTTAAACAAAGCAAATATTACAAAGCCTGGCCGCTGCGGCCAGGCTTTTTTGTTTTGAATAAAGCCTAAAAGGCTTAAAAAGTTGTTTGCCAGGTGTTACGCCCTGCGCCTGAAAACAAGGTTAAGGATGGCAAGGATTACAATGGCTCCCAATGCGCCTGTAAGAATAGCCCCCACTACACCTCCGCCCAGGCTTGTGCCCAAGCTGCCTAGTAGCCAGCCACCAACAAATGCACCAAGGATACCCACTATAATATTACCGATAAGTCCTAAACCGCTGCCTTTAAAAATGACAGAACCTAACCAGCCGGCAACAGCGCCAATAATTAAAGTCCATAAAATGTCCATATGTAAATATTTAGGGTTATAAAATTTTGAGGACATAATAGTGTAACCGAATATTGTGCCATAACGGTAAGCAGTGCCAATAATTTTGTAAACAAACTAAAAAAATGGATGGCATGTTGTTTCTTTGCTTCATGCAGGAAATAATATTTACGTATGAAGATTTATACCGTTTTACAATAGGTGTATTTGCAAAAATGGGTTGCCCTGCTGCTGATGCGCAAGTGGCCGCTAAAGTGCTTTTGTCAGCCGATTTGCGTGGCATTGATTCTCATGGCGTAGCAAGGCTAAGTGGTTATGTGCGCCTGTGGGATGCAAAACGTGTAAACGCCACACCCCGGCTTAAGGTTATTTATGAAACACCATCTACCGCCGTGGTTGATGGGGACAGCGGCTTGGGCCTTGTAGTGGCGCCATTTGCCATGCAGGTAGCTATTGATAAGGCAAAGCAAATAGGTTCAGGCTGGGTAAGCGTGCAAAACAGCAATCATTATGGTATTGCCTCGGCACATGCCATGATGGCGCTGCCGCACGATATGATCGGGATATCAATGACAAACGCAAGCCCGCTGGTTGCTCCTACATTTTCTATACAAAAAATGCTGGGTACCAACCCCATTTGCGTGGCTGTGCCAGCCGGCAAACAGCCCGCTTTTGTGGCAGACCTTGCTACAACCACGGCAGCCAACGGTAAGCTGGAAATATTGCAAAGAAAAAATAAAAACACCCCGCGGGGTTGGGTGCAGGATGCGGAAGGCAAAGAAAGTGTGGATGCGAATATTTTAAAAAAAGGCGGCGCATTGTTGCCACTTGGCAGCGACCGCGAGCATGGCAGCCATAAAGGCTACGCACTGGGCGCCGTGGTTGATATTTTTTCCGGCGTTTTAAGCGGGGCCAATTACGCGCCCTGGGTGCCACCGTTTCCAGCGTATGTGCCGCTGCCGGCAAGGCAGCCCGGCAAAGGCGTTGGCCATTTTTTTGGCGCCATGCGGGTAGATGCCTTCAGGCCTGCCGACGATTTTACAAAAGATATGGATGACTGGATTGAAGGGTTTAGAAACGCCACCCCGCTGCCGGGCCACGAAAAGGTTTTGGTCCCTGGAGATCCCGAGCGTGAAATGGAAGCAGAAAGGCTGGTAAAAGGCATTCCCTTAGTGCAGCAGGTAGCAGATGATCTGAAGGCGCTGGCACAAAGATTTGAACTGACATTTTAAAAATTGCCGTGTATCTTTGGCAATTATCATTTACACAACCAAAAATATTTATACAGATGAAAGTAATGAAGTTTGGCGGTACCAGTGTTGGAAGGCCAGAGAGGATGAAACAGATCGCATCGCTGCTTTTACAACAACCCGAACCTGCTATCGTAGTGCTTTCTGCACTTTCCGGAACCACAAATGCACTTGTAGAAATTGGAAACAATATAGCAAAAGGCGATAGGCATTCTGCGCAGCAGGTAATTGCAAAGCTTGAAGAGCATTACGCCACCTTTATAAAAGAATTGCTGCAAAACGAGGAAACGTATCACAAAGCCAAAGCCATTGTAGACGAGCATTTCGACTTTCTGCATATCATCTTAAAAATCTCTTTCAGCGAAGCGTTGAGCAAAGATATACTGGCGCAGGGCGAATTATTGTCTACTAAGATCTTCTGTACTTACCTGGAAGAAATTGGCGCTGGCCACGCGTTGCTTCCTGCCCTGGAGTTTATGAGCATTGATGAGAACGAGGAGCCGCAAATCGGTAGCATTCGCACAAAACTAACCCACCTGCTCGACCAGCACAAAGGAAAGCAATTACTGGTAACACAGGGTTATATCTGCCGCAACTCAAAAGGCGAGGTGGACAACCTGAAACGTGGCGGCAGTGATTATACAGCATCGCTTGTGGCAGCCGCCATCAATGCATCTGTATGTGAAATATGGACGGATATTGACGGCATGCATAACAATGATCCACGCATTGTTGATAAAACGGTACCGGTAGAGCAACTGAGTTTTGATGAAGCGGCAGAGCTTGCTTATTTTGGCGCAAAAATTCTACATCCTGCATCTATATGGCCTGCGCAGCAATACAAAATTCCTGTGAGGCTGCTCAATACAATGGAGCCGCAAGCCCATGGCACACTGATTACGCAGGAAGCTGCCAGCAGCGGCGTAAAGGCGGTGGCAGCAAAAGATAACATCATCGCTATAAAAATCAAAAGCGGGCGCATGCTGTTGGCCTATGGTTTTTTAAGAAAAATATTTGAGGTGTTTGAAAAGTATAAAACACCTATTGACATGATCACCACATCAGAAGTGGCCGTGTCATTAACCATTGATACCAGCGACCATCTTGACCAGATCGTAAAGGAGCTGCACGCTTTGGGCGCTGTTGAAGTGGATGAAGGGCAAACCATTATTTCGGTAGTGGGCCACAACATCAGCGAAACATCGGAGATCATTAAAAAACTGTTTGGCTCACTGCGCAATATTCCCATTCGTATGGTGTCTTACGGCGGCAGCAGGCACAACATTTCTTTATTGGTGGCAGCCGAATACAAAAACACACTGCTGCAACAGTTGAATAAAGGTATGTTTGGGCTGTAAGGGTGAATGTGGGAATGTGAAAATGTGAGAATGTGAAAATGAGGGAATGAGGAAATGTGCAAATGTGGAAATGTGAAATGAGAGTAAATTGGATAATAAGTTAACAACGGTCCTTTGTCAACTTTAAAACCATAAAACCTTGAAGCTTTATTGTATTCCCGGTTTTGGCGTAGATGATAAGATATTCGGCAAACTAACGCTTAATGCCAGCCTGCATTTTATAAACTGGCTTGATCCTTTTCCCAAAGAAACGCTGCAAGCCTATGCGCTTCGTATGGCTGCATCAATAGATGATGAAGCGCCCATTATTTTGGGTATTTCGTTCGGCGGTATGATTGCGCTGGAAATTGCAAAGCTTAGGCCGGTAAAACAAATCATCCTCATTTCAAGCGTCAAGTCAAGAAGCGAATTACCGGCGCAGTTGCGCACCATTGGGATGCTGAGGCTAAATAAAATATTCCCGGTAAAAAAAGTGCAGCAAAGCGACAGGTTTTACAAAGTGGCCAACCGCCGGCTGGGCGCTGTAACGCAGGAAGAAAAAGACTTTGCCAATGCTTACCGAAGAAGTGCCGATCTTAATTATGTCAACTGGTCTTTTGATAAAATACTTAACTGGCAAAACACACAATGCCCCGAAGGAACCATTCACATTCACGGAGATAAAGATCAGATATTCCCTATAAAATACATCAGCCCAACGCACATTATAAAAAACGGTACGCACATGATGGTGTGGAACCGCGCAGGCGAGATCAGTAAGATCATTAACAATGTGCTGGAAAGGCTGTAACAGCCTGGAATTGAGATACCCTAAGGCCGGTAATTATTGGCCGTGAATATAATCCTGTAAATGATTAATGGTTTCTTTTTGCTGGCGGATGGTTTCGTTCACCACATCGGTAATGGAAATAACGCCTGAAAATACTTCGCCGTCAAAAACTGGTAGGTAGCGTATGTTGTGCTCGCCCATGAGCTGCATACAGCGCTCCACCGTATCATCAGGGCCTACGGCTGGCAGGTCTTTCGACATGATCTCATCTACCTTTGTGTCAATGGAATGCTTGTTCTCAAGGATCACCTTACGGGCGTAATCTCTTTCTGTCATAATACCCAGGTATTTTTCGCCATCGGCTACCACAATAGCGCCAATGTTTTTTTCAGCCATTGTTTTAAGCGCCTCAAACACTGTAAGGCCGGGAGGGCTTGTAAAGGCGCCTTTCGATTTCCTGGCAAGAATAGTTGCTACCTTACTCATTTGCGTGAATTTAGTTTGGGCTAATATATTGAAAAAAGTATAAGAACAGAAATATATTTTACGCATCCGCAATGGGATGCGCTGTGTTTGAGAAAGCCAGTTGCTATTTAGGATCACATTATTTGCCGTAATCCTTAATCACGTTGTATAGCGTGCCTCTTTCAACCGGTTTGCGGTTGGCCTGCCTGATGAGCGCCACAAGTTCTTCAGTGGTCATGCTTGGGTTTTGCTCCTCAGCGCCGGCCATCGAGTAAATTTTTGTAGTATCGTCAATCGTTCCGTCAATATCATTTACGCCGTAGGAAAGCGATAGCTGTGCATTTTGCCTGCCAAGCATTGGCCAGTAAGCTTTCAGGTGCGAGAAGTTGTCCATGTAGATCCTGGCAATGGCATACATTCTCATATCTTCTACAAGAGTTGATTCGGGTACATGGCTCATGTCATTATCAAAATTGCGAAACTTAAGCGGAATAAAAGTATTAAAGCCGCCTGTTTCATCCTGCAAAGCCCTGAGCCTGCTCATATGATCTACACGGTGGGCATATGTTTCAATATGGCCATAAAGCATGGTAGCATTGCTTTGCATACCCAGCTCGTGAGCGGTTTTGTGAATGAGCAGCCAGCCGTCGCCATCCACTTTATCGGGGCATATTTGCTGCCTTATCTCCGGAGCAAAAATTTCGGCGCCACCACCCGGCAGGCTTTCAAGCCCTGCTTCTTTCAGGTATTCCATTCCTTCGCGAATGGTTTTTTTTGCCTTGCGGAACATATAATCAAGCTCTACGGCTGTAAAACCTTTGATGTGCAGATCGGGCCTGTGCGATTTTATATTTCTTAAAAGATCTGCAAAAAATTCCATGTTCATTTTTGGGTGAACGCCGCCTACAATGTGCACTTCGGTAACCGGCTGGTTATCGTAGCTTTTTACAATATCCATCATTTGCTGCATGCTTAGCTCCCAGGCATCTTCACGCTTGGCATAAATGCGGCTGTAGCTGCAAAAATTACACTGAAATACACATGCATTTGTAGGTTCTATATGAAAATTGCGGTTGAAGTAAGTGATATCGCCATGTTTTTGCTCGCGCACATAGTTTGCCAGCGATCCTACAAAGCCCAGGCTTCCTTTCTCAAATAACGTTAAACAATCATCGTCACTGATCCTTTCTCCTTTATATACTTTATCTGCAATTGTTTGTAAAGACGCGTCAATGCCCGGCTGTACTTCTGTAATAAACGCTTCACTCATATCAAAAAAAAATTTGTGCAAAGATAAACGATTTAAAATTGGGATTTGCTGCGCAATGTATTTCGCCTTAACTTCAATGCCGTAATTTTTTTAAAATCATGTTACTGCTATGGGTATCAAATTCAGGCTCACAATCCTAAGCTTTTTTCAATTTTTTGTATGGGGCGCATGGCTCACCACTTTGGGCTCATATGGCTTTGGTTTTAAAAGTTGGACGGGCGCTGAGTTTGGCGCCGTTTTCTCCACGCTGGGGCTTGGCTCGCTAATTATGCCCGCCCTTGTAGGCATTATTGCCGACCGCTGGATGAATGCCGAAAAGCTTTACGGGTTGCTGCATATTTTGTACGGCATTACCATGTTTATACTGCCTTTTATAGATGTGCCAGATGCGTTCTTCTGGGTGCTGCTGCTCAGTATGTTTTTTTACATGCCCACCATCTCATTGTCAAACGCAGTTTCTTACCGCATACTCAACGACAACAATTACGATGTGATAAAAGTGTTTCCGCCCATAAGGGTGTGGGGTACGATCGGTTTTATTGTTGCCATGTGGCTTACCAACCTCATCAGCGATCCGCATTCTCCGCTGGAAGCAGGACGGCAACTGGGAGAGGCCATCGCTTCTATTACCGGCCATGCTATTAATGCCAACCAGTTTTACATGGCCGGGGTTTTTGCCATCTTTCTGGGAGTGTACTCTTTTACATTGCCGGCCTGCCCGCCTAAAAATGAAAACCGTGGCTCCAGGTCTTTTGTAGACATACTTGGACTGAACGCTTTCAGGCTTTTTGGCAATTATAAGATGGCTACCTTCTTTATATTTTCAATGTTTTTGGGCGCTGCGCTGCAGCTTACCAATATGTATGGCGATACTTATTTGAAAGATTTTGAAAAGATACCGGAGTATGCTGATTCCTTCGTGGTACGATATTCCACCATTATTATTTCCATTTCGCAGATATCAGAAACATTGTTCATTTTAGCGATACCCTTTTTTTTAAAACGATTTGGCATTAAAAAGGTAATGCTCATTTCCATGTTTGCCTGGGTGCTGCGTTTTGGGCTTTTTTCATATGGAAATCCCGAAGAATTTTTCTGGATGATCGTTTTATCCAACATCGTATATGGAATGGCCTTCGATTTCTTTAATATTTCGGGATCGCTGTTTGTAGAAGCCTCGACCGATGCCAAAATCCGTTCCTCTGCCCAGGGGCTTTTTATGATGATGACTAATGGCTTTGGCGCCATTATGGGCAGCATGGTAAGCGGCTGGCTGATAGATGCATATTATACACTCCCCAACGGCAATAAAGACTGGCAGGGCATATGGATGGTATTTGCCATTTACGCGCTGGTGGTAGCTGTTTTATTCGCAATTATGTTTAAGCATAAGGAAGAGCCGCAGGCGGATCTGGTTGGTTCCCGCTGATACCGCTGATTTGGTACGCAGATTTGCGCTGATTTTTTATTTCTGCGTTATCTGCGCTGTATTTCATCTGCGCAATCTGCGGGAAAGTTATTATTTTCCCCGTAGATACTGCTGATCTAGCCAATTTTACCAAAACTTTCTGCCATAATTACCTGTTATTGGTTTGGGAACTAAATTTGCAGTTCTTCTATTTTCATAAAATATTAAAAACAATATCAAATGGCAAAAGAATTTAATGATGCGAATTTTCAAACCGATGTGCTTGAATCAGACAAGCTAACAGTGGTTGACTTTTGGGCGGAGTGGTGCGGCCCCTGCCGTGCAATAGGCCCGGTAATTGAAGAATTGAGCAAAGAGTACGAAGGAAAAGTAAATATAGGTAAAGTAAATGTGGATGTAAACCCGCAGGTTTCTACCAATTACGGTATCACATCCATTCCTGCTATTCTATTTATAAAAAACGGCCAGGTGGTTGATAAGATTGTGGGCGCGCAGCCAAAGAGCAACTTTGTTAAAAAGATCGAAGCTCATTTATCTTAATTAAAAACAAACATCTATACACAATCCTCACCTTTACCGTGGGGATTTTTTATGGGTTCACTATTTTTTCGATCATCAGAAAACGGCCATCGTTGGTAACCCCTTCAGCCACAATTTTAAATCTTTTTGTTCTGTCGTTATTGTAAAACACTACGGGCAATTTAGGATTTACATGTGCAAGGTTAATGGCAGGCAGCCATAAAAGTGTAAGCCTGTTATCGGCTTTAGCATCTTCCGGACGGCGTACACTATAATCAGGGCTGTAAAATTCTTTAATGATCTCATAGCCTTTGTAAGGTACAATATCTGTGGCCGATTCGGTGGCTGCGGCCAGCTCTGCGCCTTTTTTCATATAAATAGCCAAAGCGGCGCCTGCGCCTGATGTTCCAACAAAATTGTTGATCAGTTTTACATAAGCGATCTGGCTTACGGGCACCGATTCAATAAAGGCGGCATCTGTTTGCATTTCATCAAGGTACAGCGCTACCGTGTTGTTGCCCAGGCCGCCATCGCGGTAAGTGATCTGGTAATCTCCTTCGGCATCTCTTCTCACATTAATGCCGGCAATACGGCCCTGTATGTATTCAAAAATATTAAGGCCGGTTTTTTCATCAGTTAAATCAAGTATGCGCGTATTAATGCCGCCGGCAAAAAGCCCGCTGGCATATCTTTCTTCCAGTTGCTCTTCTTTTGTTTTTACCCTGGTTCGCACGGTTACGTTTTCAAGCATAAGTCCCTGTTCGCGTAAGTAGTCGTTGTAATGATCCGTCATTTTGGTAATGGCTTCAACGCTGAAAGTGTCTTTGAAAGGAATGTTAACTAATGGCGGATGGTAGTTGCGGTACAGCGAGTCTCCGTCAAGCGTTACTTTTATGTATTTACTTTTACTGCCTTTAATGTCAGAAAATAAAATGTTCATAGGCCCGAAAAACACCATCGAATCAATTGCAAAATTTCCTGCAGAATCAGTTTTGATGAGTTTAGGTATTCCAAATTTTCTTAATGATGTATCGCGCGGTGTCATAAAATAAATAAGCTCGCTGTTGGCAAAAGGTTTTTTTCTGCCTTCCAGGGTTACTCTGCCTTTCAGGGTAATAAATGCATTGTCTTTATAAACGGGTGGCGGCAGTGTGTTTTTAACGGCGTCTTCCCACCTGAACCTCGTCCAGCCATTGGTCATCATCACAAGCTCAAGCGCGGCGGGTTTGGCCACGCCGTTTGCCGAAAAATAAGCCGCAGGATTGTTGATGTAACCTTTCAGATCGCTGGATAATAAAAAGTAAGAAAAAATATTCTGCTCCCTGCTTTCCGTTGTCTCATAATCGGCATCAGTAACCGATACAGAAAAATTGCCAATGATCGTGTCAGGCAATTCAATTGAAAAACGATTGCGTTTGCGTTCGCCCGCATCAACGGTATCAGCCGTAAATGTTGCCGGTAAAATATATTCCTTATTGTCTATAAATGTCAGGCGTTGTGCCAGCGGCATGTGGTCTTTATTAAAAATGGTTATGTGCAAAATGCCCGAAAGCAGGTTGCTGGTCTGGATCGTTCCGCCGTAAATATTTTTGTTGCCGGCAAAGGTTTGGCTAAACACCACGGTGTTTTGCATTTGCCCGATCATGTAAGCAGCTTTAAAAGTATCGTCGCCGGGCAGTTGCTCTACCTTGTATACTTTGCCTTTGGGAGAACTGCGCACGTTGATGGTTACGCCGCGTGTAGTGGCGGCTGGCAGCACATATTTTTTTGATGCAGGGTCGCCGGGTATAACTGCATGGTAAACTTCCTGTATTTGCGGTACAATGGAAAACAAACCCATCCCGTCATGGCTGCCTGAAACTGTGGAAATGAGTTCGTTTTTTTGATTCCTGATCTCGAGCGATAGATTGACAGGCAGCCCGTTTTCATCCACGGCTTTAAAAGCCACGTTGTTCATAAGCGTGGCAACCAGGTTGCCCCCTTCGGGGAAAAAGGTGATGTTAACAGCACGGTCCGCGGCCTTTCCAGCCTTGGGCTGCCTGCCAAAAATGGTAATTTTTTTACTGAAGTAAAAACCTTCTTGGTTTAGCATAATTGGGGAGTAAGCCCGCAACTGGTACGTTCCGGAAGCCAGTTCGCCAGGAAGTTCTACCTGGCCAAAGCTTTCGCTCATAAAAGCCGGGAACACGTTTCGGACAATCACCCGCCCGTTTTGATCCAGCAATTCTACCGTGAGCGAAGTACTTTTAGAGGATGGAATAAAATCAGACAGAAAATACCCTTTGAGCCAGATGGTTTGGCCTGCGGTGTATGACTCGCGGTCTAGATGCAGGTAAACTTTTTCAATAGGATTGATCTGTGCCCATTTTAATAAATTGTTTTCAGCGGTTTGACAATATAAGGTATGGCAAATAAGCAAAACAATGGGCAGCAATAATTTTCTGTATATCATCAGATTAGTTTTTTGCCTTGTGAAAATACAATTAAAAAATCAATAATGAATAATGCAGCATGAATGGTTTTTTAACGGTTTTTTTAAGGAATAAAAGTTTCCTGTCGCGTTATATAAAAAGTTTTAATAAAGTTTGGCATAATTCTTTCAGCCGTAATTGGAACATTTTTTAAAAAACAAAACGCTTAATCTTTAAAAATTATGAAAAAGCATATTTTTTTGGCTATCGCAGCAATTTTCTTTTCCGCGGCTACATTTGCACAGGTATCAACTACTCCGGAAGTGCCGCGCAATTACAAACCAAAACCTAAAGAGCTTTTGCCCATGCCCGGCGAGCTGACTACCGAAATGATCTTTCCTGTGTTGGGCAAATACGTTGTATTAAATGATAATGGTGACAGTTCCGATGTGTTTGTTTCCCTGGATTCGAGCAGTAAAGGTGTGGTATGGGTTAGCGGCCTGTCTGAAGGTAAATTTAAAGCAGTGTTGAGGGCATCGCCGGCTACTTATAAAATTCCTGCACAAAAAACAATGTTTAATGATGCGCCGTTAGCCGAAACCATGAGCGATGATGCGGCATCAAGTGCTGCAGTGGATGATGGTAAGGCAGCAGCCAAAAGGTTTTCAGGCAAATCAGTTAATGAAGGAACAATGATATATGATAAAGATGCCAACACTATTTATATCAATTTTGGTTCAAAGTTTAATGAAGCAGATCCGTTTGGTGTGTTCCAGGATGTAGCAAATACTTCAACAGACGAAGAAGCAACTGCAAACAATCAGAAAAAAGCTAAAAAGCAGGCTTCCAAGGCAAAAAATTATACAGGTGCTAAGGTAATTGAGGCCAATGCAGCCGTAGTACAATAGTTTTCATGTTAAATAGTCAACTAAACCACGGGGAGCTTTTAGCTCCCTTTTTTATTTATATTTGAAAATCAAACTGATATGCCTATGTTTATTTGGCATGTATTTTGAAAAAACATTGTCGGTCAATTATAAAAATCTATAAACATGAAAAAATTTCAAACAATAACATTCGGTTTAGCTATATCAGGAATTGTATTAGCTGGTTGCGATTCAATGAACAGGAGCCAGAAAGGCGCCATGATAGGTGTGGGCGGTGGCGCTGCAGTAGGTGCAGCCGTAGGTAAAGCGGCTGGCAATACAGCAATGGGCGCAGTAATTGGCGGCACTGTGGGTGGTATTGCCGGGGCTATCATTGGTAAAAAAATGGATCAGCAGGCACAGGAAATTGAAAAAGAAGTAGCCGGCGCTAAGGTAGAAAGGGTAGGCGAAGGCATTGTGGTGGAGTTTAGCAGCGCCGTTTTATTTGGGTTTGACCAGGCAACCATTACGCCGCAGGCGCAGGAAACTTTAAACGATTTAATCAAAGTATTGAACAAATATCCTGATACGGACCTGACCATTGATGGTCATACCGATAATACCGGTAAAGTGGATTACAACCAAAAGCTTTCCGAAAGGCGTGCGGGTAATGTGGCAGGTTATCTTACCTCGAACGGTATTGCTATCGAACGCATCAGTACACGTGGTTTTGGTCTAACACAACCTAAATACGACAACAGCACTGCTGAAGGCCGTGCGCAAAACCGCCGTGTAGAATTTGCAATAACAGCAAATGAAAAAATGAAAGCAGATGCGCAAAAAGAAGCTAGTATGTAATTTAAAAAAAGCAAGTATAAAAACAATGCCGGCAATTGCCGGCATTGTTTTTAAATCATTTAACTACCTTTACTTCAAATATTATTTATGACACAAGATCAACAGCCTAACCAGCTTAATATTGAGATATCTGAAGAGATTGCAGAAGGCACTTATGCCAACCTTGCCATCATCACGCATTCACACGCTGAATTTGTAATAGATTTTGTAAATGTAATGCCGGGAACTCCTAAAAGCAAAGTAAAATCCAGGGTAATATTTACCCCGCAGCATGCCAAACGTTTTATGAAAGCTTTAATTGACAATGTGGAGAAGTTTGAAGCCATGCACGGGAACATTAAAGACCTGGAAGAAATGCAGATACCCGTCAACTTTGGAGGCCCCCCGGCCCAGGCCTGATTTTTTATCCGCATCATGTACAAGTTACGCCCTTCTTTTTTTTAAGCAGAAGGGCATAACTTTTAATTATATATCAATTACATTCTCCGTCTTTTAGGTTTCATTTCTGACTCCGGATTGTAAGGCGGCAGCATGGGATCGGGCTTTTGTTTAATGGCAATGGTAACATTCTTTGTTTTCTTCGGATCATCTTTCAGGCTAACTGTTACGGTTACTTTTTTTACTTCAGGATGTTCGGGAAGTACCAGGTCATTTCCCACAAATTTTCCATAATCAGCTTCAAATTTTAATTCTTTGGCGGTAAGGGGCCTCCAGGTGCCATCGCTCATTTTACCATCTACATTAATATAATTATGAACGCCTTTTTTAAGACTGTCGGTATATAAGTTAATGTAAATGCTTTCTATTTTTTGCGCGCCGGCTGTTATAAAACCTGTTAACAATAAGCTGATTATAAAAATTTTTTTCATTTGATGTTCTTGTCATGTAAATGACGTTTTTATAACCAGAAAGGTTTGTTCAAAGGCGCTACGAAGGGAAAGGATCGTTTTGCAACTGCCGCTTATACAGTTGTATGGTATTTTCAAAACCCAGGTAAAGTGCATCACAAATAAGGGCGTGGCCAATGCTTACTTCCTGCAGCCAGGGTATTTGGCGGCTAAAAAATTGAAGGTTTGTAAGGTCCAGGTCATGTCCGGCATTCAATCCTAGGCCCAGCTCTTCGGCTCTTTTTGCAGCCTGAACATAAGGAGCAATAGCGGCATCTTTATTTTTATGGTAATACCGTGCGTAACTTTCTGTGTACAGTTCAATACGGTCTGTGCCTGTTAGCGCAGCGCCTTCTACCATTTTTACATCCGGGTCAACAAATATTGACACCCTGATGCCTGCAACTTTAAAAATCTTTATGATGTCAACAAGATAATCTTTGTGCTCAATGGTATTCCAGCCATGATCTGATGTTAACTGTCCCAGCGCATCAGGCACCAGTGTTACCTGGTCGGGTTTTACTTCCAGCACCAGGTCTACAAATTTTTGTTCCCTGCAATTGCCTTCAATATTAAATTCTGTTGTGATGATTTTTTTCAGATCCCTTACGTCCTGGTACCTGATATGCCGTTCGTCTGGCCGCGGGTGCACGGTAATGCCATCAGCGCCAAAGTTTTGAGCATCTACAGCCATTTTTACCAGGTCTGGATTATTACCGCCACGTGAGTTTCGAAGCGTTGCAATTTTATTGATGTTAACGGAAAGTTTGGTCATATTTAATATGCTTTAAGATTTGCTTTGATAGCTGAATCTTTTTGTGCAGGCGTAAGATCGTACCGGTTGCCAAATATCGCATCTTCCCATCCGCCATAATTGATGTTGGGCAATACGATGAATTTTTTGCCAAACAGCGCCGCATTGTCATCTACGTTTTTACTGCGTTCAGCTACAGATTTTTTATCCCATAACACACTAAAGTCTGACAGGTTATCGCCCAGCAGCAATACAATATCATATTTTTCAGCCACGCCCTGCCGGCGCGCCTCTTTTGAGCTAACGGTTTGTTTTAAAATAAGGTTTTCATTTTCAGAAAAAGGGTAGTTATATTTTTTCAAATTCTCAAGCGTGGCGGCGCGCTCTTTTTCATCTCTGTTGGTAAGATAAAAAACCGTTATGCCTTTTGAGGCGGCATAATTAAAAAAATCAAGGCTGCCGGCAAGCGGAGTGGCATTGGCTTTCGAAGTCCAGTTATACCAGGTAGCGGCTTCATAATCTTTTCCCTGCAAAGCATTGTGCACACCGTAGTAGCTGTTGTCTAAAACCGTTTCATCAACGTCTGTAATTACAGCTAAGGGCTTCTCACCTTTATTAGTGAGCGCCTCATCAATCCGTTGTTTTGCAATATTATAAGCCTGGTAGCAAAGCGCTTTATACTCTGCTGCCTGTTGCTGGTATAACGACGACCATATTTTGCCGTTTAAAACAATTTCGCTTACGGCGTCGTTGTTTACATTTTTTTTTGCGGGAGCACAGGCCGTGAGGGTGAGGGCAATCAACGCCCAGAAATAAATTCGCATACCCTTTGTTTTACAGTCATTTTAATTTGAACTGCAAGGTACATTAATTATTTTCATTCAAACCTTCTTCCAGCTCGGTTGCCAGCAGCGCAGTATAGCCGGTTATCCAGTCTGGCAGGTTTTGACTGGTATGCAATTCCCATTCGCCGCTGTCTTTGCTCAGCCTGAAAAAAAGCCGGTTACTTCTGTCATCGGCTGTATCTACATCAAATACTTGGTTGCCGGCAGTATTGTTTTTTCTAAAATTAAATTCACGAAGCCTTCCCTCAATTTTTACCAAACGGGAAAAATGGATCATTTTATTAAACGAGATCATATTTAGTGATTAAGATGTGTATAATGCAATAATTAAGCTAATTATTGTACCGGGCTTAAATATTCCGTAAAAAAATATAATAAGGGCGATAGCGCCATTAAGCCGTCTAAGATAAAGTAAAACAGATAATCGTTAAGACTGTGGGTAGCAGGCGTGTACAAAAAATACGTTAAAAATGCCGGTACGATCAATATGAATACCAGCCATATATTTTGTAATGTATTGAATAGCAATAATCCACAAATGATACTGAGTAAAATGGAGATGGTAAATGCAATTTTTACCTGGGGCATTTTTAGCAGCGTTACAATACTTTTAATGCCTTCACTTTTATCCTGCTCCCTGTCCCGCAGGTCAAACAGGATGCAAATGGCAAATATGAGCGCAAACCGGTTCAGCAAAAATATCCAGTGGCGGGGCTGCCACACCATTTGTTCTGCAAGCAATGGCAGCGCTGCTGTAATATAGGCCCACATGGCGGCCAGTAAAAAAGTTTTGCCCCAAATATGCGGCTTCAGTTTTTGAAACAGGGGCAAAGGAATTTTTGGCGCAGAATACAGCAGCGTTAAAAATACGGCAGGCAAGATCCATATAAAATTTTCAATTTCTAACAGTAAAAAAATGATGGAACCCATTGCGCTAATGATCAGGAACACAAAATGTACGCGTTTGTTGGCCGATAACCAGGTGGTTCTGCGATCCCGTACTTCTGTAGCAGCATCTGTTAAATACCAGTGCACACTGTAGCTGGCCAGCGTGGAAAAAAATACAAAACCAATGAAAGCATAAGAAAACGGCGCGCCAAAAAGTTCTTTGGTAAACCTTATCATCAAAACAGCGCAGCATGCAATAAAAAGATTGCTGAAAATAACAAAGTCAAATACTTTTTTATGTATGCGGGTTTTCTTCATGGGCGAACGGGCTGTCAAAAATAACGATTGCAATTATTTTATTTAGATTTGGCGCGCATGAATGCCGCAGATGAGCTGATACAAAACATTTTTACCTCCCCCTTCGATTTTGAGGCTACCGCCTTGAAACAGTTTTATTTTCAATATGAGCACAACAACGTGTACCGTAGTTATGTGAACGCGTTAGGAGTAAATCCTGCCCTGGTGAACGATATACGCCAGATACCTTTTTTGCCCATCCGTTTTTTTAAAACGCATCAAATTATATCCACACAATTTACGCCCGCGGTGGTATTTGAAAGCAGCGGCACCACCGAAACCATCAACAGCCGGCATTTTGTAAAAGACAGGCTGATATATGAAAAAAGTTTTTTAAGCGCTTTCAACATGTTTTACGGCGATGCCGGCGGCTGGTGCATCATTGGCCTGCTGCCTTCCTACCTGGAAAGGCAACATTCTTCGCTGGTTTATATGGTAAATAAGTTGATTGAAAAAAGCGGCCACCCCAAAAGCGGCTTTTACCTTAGCGAGTTTGCCAGCCTGGCAGGCGTGTTGCAGCAACTGGAACAGCAGCAACAAAAAACACTTGTTATTGGCGTTACGTTTGCGTTGCTCGATTTTGCAGAAGCCTTTCCCATGCCGCTGCGGCATACCATTATTATGGAAACCGGCGGTATGAAAGGGCGTAAAGAGGAGATGGTGAAAGCTGTAGTGCACACAGTTTTGAAAAACGCTTTCCAGTTAAATGCTGTCCACTCAGAATATGGCATGACCGAGCTGCTTTCCCAGGCGTACTCCAAAGGTGAAGGCATCTTTCAATCGCCGCCATGGATGAAAATTTTGCTGCGCGAAGAAGAAGACCCATTAACGATCAAATCCATAAAACCGGCAACAAAAGAAAGAGGTGTGATCAATGTAATTGACCTGGCTAATATTTATTCCTGCAGTTTTATTGCCACGGATGACCTGGGTGTGTTACACGCCAACGGCCATTTTGAAGTAACCGGCCGGCGGGATCACAGCGATCTGAGAGGCTGCAGTTTGCTGGCCGTTTAAAAAGTAAATGCTGATTTGATAGGGTTGTGCGCATCAAAAACCTTAGATGCTTTATTTGCAAAAATAAAAATTACTATTACTGCTATAAAAAGCAGCGCCACGAGCAATGCTTGTACGTTGTAATTTTTTTTCATTAAAATAACCATCATGATACCTGCTTATTCATACCGGCGATCATGCCAAGCAACTCATCACGGCCCAACCTGCTTATTGCCGATGTGATGACATAAAGTGGAAGCTGTTCCCACGTATTTTTCAGGGCATTCATAAAAGCTTCAGCATTATGTTTTGTAGCGCCGGGTTTGTTTTTATCTTCTTTGGTGAACACAATGGTAAAGGGCACGCCCCACTGGCCAAGCTGGTTGATAAATTCAATGTCAATTTTTTGCGGCTCGTGGCGGCTGTCAATCAACACAAATAAATTGACCAGGTTCTCACGGTTTAAAATGTATTTTTCAATCATGGCCGACCAGCTTTTCCTTTGCTTTTGCGAAACTTTTGCGTAGCCATAGCCCGGCAGGTCAACCAGGTACCAGTTGCTGCGGGTTTTAGCTCCTTTTTCATTTGAAAGAATATCAAAATGATTGATCAACTGGGTTTTGCCCGGCGCAGCCGATGTTTTTGCCAACCCTTTTTTATTGCAAAGCATGTTAATGAGCGATGATTTGCCCACGTTGCTCCTGCCAATAAAAGCATACTCGGGTTTACTGGCCTCCGGGCACTGCTTATAATCGGGGCTGCTTTTTACATATTCTGCCGAAATAATTTCCATACGTACAAAGATGCATAAAATATAAAACCGGCGTATGCGATCAGGCTTTTCGGGTTTGCATTTTGCATTTTGTTATTTTTGCACGCTATGGCGCAATTACCGCACGATGATGTGATTCCGTACCAAACATCGGAAAAAACAAAAAAAGAACAGGTGACCGAAATGTTTGACCGCGTGGCGGGAAAATATGATTTCATGAACCGGTTCCTGTCTGCCAGGCTTGATCTGTCCTGGAGAAAAAAGGCAATCAACTCGCTTAAGAAATACAACCCGCAGCAAATTATTGATATTGCCACCGGCACTGCCGACCTTGCATTGATGATGTACAAAATGCTGCAGCCGCAACAGATCACCGGCGTAGATATTTCTGCCGAAATGCTGAAGGCAGGGCAGGTGAAGGTGGACAAGGCTCATCTGAACGGAAAGATCGTTTTGCAAAAAGGCGACTCTGAAAACCTGGCTTTTGCCAACGATTCGTTTGACGCGGCCACCGCCGCTTTTGGTGTAAGAAATTTTGAAGATCTTGAAAAAGGGCTTTCAGAAATGTATCGCGTGCTGAAACCCGGCGGCCAGTTGATGATCCTTGAGTTTTCAAAACCAAAATCAACCCTTTTTTCCGGCCTGTATAAATTTTACATGCAAATAGTAGCGCCACAGTTTGCGCAGCTTTTTTCAACCGATAAGCAGGCATATCAGTACCTCAACAAATCTTCCATAGCCTTTCCCGAGCGGGAAGAATTTTTGAATATTCTGAAGAATGTTGGTTTTAAAAACACAAATTACAAAGCGCTTTCCCTGGGTATTTGTTGTATATACCGGGCAGAAAAAATATAGTTAAAACACTAAGGTTTGAAAGTTGTTTCACTGGTTCCTTCTATTACCGAACTTTTGTTCACCTTAGGCCTGAATGATGAAGTGACAGGCCTTACAAAGTTTTGCGTGCATCCCAGGCATTGGCTGCAAACCAAAACAATTATTGGCGGCACAAAAAATGTGTATATAGAAAAAGTGAAAGCCCTGCAGCCCACGCTCATTATTGCCAATAAAGAAGAGAATGTAAAAGAGCAGGTGGAAGAACTGGCCAAAGCTGCCAAGGTGCTGCTGACCGATGTGAACAATTATGATGAAGCGCTGCAAATGATCGCGGCTGTTGGAGCTGCTGTAAACAGAACGAACCAGGCCAATGAGCTCATAAGCCAGATCCAGGTGGCATTTGCTTCACCCATTGCTACCAAAGTAAACACGGCCGCGTACCTCATTTGGAAAGATCCATACATGACTGTTGGCGGCGATACGTTTATCAGCAATATGATGCGGCGGGCAGGTTTTGAGAATGTTTTTGAAAAACAACTTCGCTACCCGCAAATTAGTATAGATGAGATCAAAGAGCGAAATCCCCAATATGTATTGTTATCCAGCGAGCCTTATCCTTTCCGGCAAAAACATGCAGCGGAATTACAAAGGCAGCTTCCAAACTCAAAAGTTATCCTGGTAAACGGCGAAATGTTTAGCTGGTATGGCAGCAGGATGTTACTGGCTGCTGATTATTTCAGGTCGCTTCACTAAGCTCTGTTAAACATTGCCTGCAAAGGCAGTCATCATATGCTGCGGCAATCACCTGCTGCATTTTTTCGGTAAATGCAATACCATAACACTGGCATTTTAAAATGTCGCCGATTTTACACGCAAAAGCCTGCCCGCAGCGCGGGCAAACTTTTGTTTCGTGTTTATGATGTTCTTCCATATTAAAAATGAAACCTGAAACCACCGGTAAAGGTGCGCCCCAGCGTTGCATAGCCCACGCTCTCCTGGAAGTTTTGATTGAGGATGTTATTGGCCTGGGTAAAGAAGGTGAGCCTGTTTTGTAAAACACTGTATTGCGCGTAAGCGTCCCAAATTGTATAAGGGGTTAATGCAACCACGCTGGTGGCGTAGCTGTTCCTGGGGTCGGCAAACAGCTCGTAACGTTTGCCATAAAATTGAACATTGGTTCCTGCAAAAAGCCGTGGTGTGATCTGGTAATTCAAAGCCGCACCGCCGCTGTGTTTGGGCCTTCTGAATAAATTGTTATAAGTAGAATCTGTGCCATTGTTATTTACGGTTACTTCACCTTCAACAAAGTTGTAAAACAGTTTTACTGAAAGATCGCCGGTAAGCTTCATGTCCGTTTCCACCTCAAAGCCGTGGTCTTTTTGCCTGTTGTAATTTACATGCACAAAGCTGCTGTTGTAAGTGATCACATCTTTTATGCGCCTGTTAAAATAATAAGCTCTTGCCGTAAACCGCTCCTGCAAAGCGTTTAGCTGAACACCACCCTGCAGGGTGTGAGCTGTTTCCGGTTTCAGGTCAGGATTAGCGCCAAACTGGCCAAACAGTTCAGTAAGCGAGGGCGCCCTGAAAGCCGTACCATAATTTACAAACAGTTTGATCTGTTCATGGATCAAATAAGACGGGTTAATGTTGTAAGTAAAATTGCTGCCATATTTTGAGTGCTGGTTCAGCCTTCCGCCAACTTCTAAATGAAAACCTTTCAGATTTTTTAAAAACAGCGAAACATAAGGGCTTGTAATGTGCAGGCTAGTATCGGGCACAGTGGGTGTTGGCAGCTTCATCGAAATTCGGTCATGCCTTAAACCTGCCAGCGCCATAAAGTAGTTGCTAAAGTGGTAAGTGCCGAAAAGTTCGGCTGTTTTTTTATAACCGTGATACGCAAACGCGCCATAAGAAAAGTTATAGTTGCGCTTTACGTCATCTACCGCTATAAGCGCGGTGGCGCTGCCTTTTGCATAATCATAAACAAACTGGCTGCCCGTTCCTAAAATGGAAGAAGTATAAGGATTGTTTGCAGGCATGAAAGCGTCATCTGGTATGGAGCCTTTGTAATATGCATATCTTAAAAAAGGTTTTACAGAAAAATTCTTTGCCACATTGCTCGTGATGTTCAGGTTCATGGCATTTTGCAACAACCCGTTTCTAATGCTGGTATCGCGCTCGTTCACAGCTTCCGATATGCCTTTGGTTTCGCTGTGCACAAGCCCGATGTTGTAAGAAGAATTTTGAAAAGCGCCGCTGACGCCAGCACTTGCCTTTAGTGAGGCATGGCTGCCATACGATAAGCCGCCAAAGATATTGGCCGGTTTGTTATAACCTTTTTTGGTAATGATGTTAATAACACCTGCAACAGCATCAGAGCCATACAATGTGCTTTGCGCGCCTTTTAAAATTTCTATGCGCTCTACCTGCTCCACCGGTATCATGCGCAGGTCAAACGCACCGCCAACGCCGGTTGGGTCAATTACCGGTACGCCGTTTAAAAGTATCAGCGTATAACCATAGTTGGCGCCATTGAGGTACACCGCTTTTTCTTTTCCGGGGTTGCTGTTGGCGCCGGCAATGATGATGCCGCTTTGCTGGTTTAAGATCTGGGCAATATCTTTACCGCCCTGCCTGTTCAGCTCTTCCTGTGTAATGATGGAAACGATCTTGCCGGTTTCGCTCAGTTTTTTAGGAAAGCGTGTAGCCGTTACAGAAACATTGTCAAGTTGTGAAATACTGTCTTGCTGCGCGTGTAGTAGTGTTGTAAATACAACAGCAGCCACTACTAAAATTTTTCTTTTCATTAAAAAAAGTTTTTAGTTTGACTGCTTCCGGTAAAAGGATAATAGAATGAATTAAACGTTGCAGTTAGCCATACAAGTTTAAAGACACTGCTAATACCATACTTTTCTCCCGAAAGCTGAATATTGTTTCCCGATAATTATCGGATCCAGGCAGGTCTTCTGGCTCCGCCCGTTTTACTACCCTTCCCTTCCAAAATCAAGAAAGTGGTTTTTAGTAAAACATTTTCAAAACCCTTTTGTAAGAGTTTTTGTGGGCGTTACAGCTACGGGGATAGCACCGGATTTTCACCGGCTTCCCTATTATCCCGCCGCGGCGGGACCTGAACGGGTGCAAATGTATGCAATGCCGGTTAAAGGCTGAAAGATATTTGTTGATGCTTGTGAAAACCGGATGGATTTTTTTTGAATATCGCAAGTCAATTTTGTAAAACTTAATTCTGAATCTCCCTATCTTCATAGCGATGAAATAGCCATCAGCCTTATTGAATACCAAGCGGGGTATTCCGATTACTATCGGGATTGGCGTATTCCATGTAACCATTAAAATATAGCCGCATAGCGGCACAATAAAAATAAACACGTGAAAAAAGAGTTAAGGCTTTTCGATCTCACTATGATTGTGGTGGGGTTTGTAATAGGTATGGGTATTTTTCGCACGCCGTTAAATGTGGCCGCAGCAACACCCACGCCTTTTGTATTTTATATGTGCTGGCTTGCAGGAGGATTGGTGGCGCTGAGCGGTGCGCTTACGTATGCAGAGATCGGTTCGCGGCTGCCGGTTACCGGCGGATATTACAAAGTGTTTGCCTATGCTTACCATCCTTCCATTGCCTTTGCCATTAATTGCATCATCCTGGTCAGCAATGCTGCATCGCTGGGCGCTGTGGCGCTTGTGGGCAGTGAATATATTGTGGGTGTGCTGATGCCTGCTTCAAAAGATGCAGCGTTTCTTAGTGTGGCCAGCCAGGCCGCCAGTGTAAGAACCATGCAGATGATCGTTGCCATTGTATGTATCATTATTTTTTATTTCATCAACCTGCTGGGGCTTAGAATGAGTTCCAAAACACAGAATGTTTTAATGCTGATCAAGATCGGGCTGGTGCTGTTGCTGATAGCGCCGCTGTTCTTTGCCGGGCAGGCTGCGCAGGTGCCGGCAGCAGCGTCGGTAGCTGCAAATGTTTCTCCCACAATGATGGAATACATTAAAGCATTTGGAGTGGGATTAGTAGCCGTAAGCTTTACCTACGGCGGCTACCAGCAAACCATCAATTTTGGCGAGGAAGTTAAAAATCCCAATAAAAATATTCCGCGTGGCATTTTTCTGGCCATCGCGCTGATCATTGTATTGTACATGCTGGTGAACTATGCATATGTAAGAGTGATTGGGTTTGAGCAATTAAAAAGCAGTAAAAACATCGCGGCTATCATGGCCTCACACATCTTCGGGCCAAGGGCCGACATGGTGCTTTCGGTACTGCTGTTTTTGGGTGTGCTGGCATATATCAATGGTGCGCTGCTAAGCAACCCGCGGGTGATGTACGCCATGGGAAAGGATGAAATATTGCCGCGCTCGTTTACACAGCAAAATAAAAACGGGGCGCTTACGCTTTCGCTAAGCTTGTTTGCAGGAGTGGCAGCCCTGGTGGTGTTTTGGGCTGAAGAATTTGATAAGATTTTAAGCTTCACCATTTTTCTTGATTGCTTTGGCATGGCTCTTTCTGCAGGCGCTATTTTTATGCTGCGCAAACACACCAAACACCTTGACAGCAAAGGCATTTATAAAATGAAGTGGTACCCGTTCCTCCCCATTTTATTTATCATCAACTATATATTTGTTGCCATTGCCATTGCCATGGATTATGAAAACAATGATCACGCGGCGCTTACAGGCTTAGGCGTGCTGGTAGCGTTCATCATTATCTATTTTATTTTTTACAGGAAGAAGGAGATCAAAAGGAACGGCCATCATGCCGGCGGCAATGAAACACAAAAGTGATTTTTATGGACATCTCATACATCATAAACGAACTGGGCGAAGAGCGTGAAAACTATTTTAACGCTGTAAGCCCGCCCATTGTACAAGCCAGTAATTTTAAGCTGAACACGGTGGATGACCTGTCAAAAGCTTTTGCTGATGAATTTGATTCTGCGCAGGGCTACGTGTACAGCCGCGGGCACAATCCTACGGTTGATATTCTGCGAAAAAAGCTGGCCGCGCTTGACGGTGCGGAAGACTGCCTGGTTTTTAACAACGGCGCTGCCGCAACCACGGCCGCTGTAATGGCCAATGTAAAAGCCGGCGATCATATCGTTTCTGTAGAAAATCCTTACACATGGACAAAAAGATTGTTTGATGTGCTGCTGTCGAAATTCAATGTAAGCTGCACTTATATCAAAGGCACATCGCTGCAGGAATGGAAAGATGCTTCAAAAACCAATACCGTGTTGTATTACCTTGAAACGCCCAATAGCTGGAGCTATGAGTTGCAGCCGCTGAAAGAGATAGCCGGTTTTGCAAGAGAAAGAAACATTGTGACGCTTGTTGATAATACATACTGCACACCCATTTACCAAAATGTGATTGATGCCGGAATTGATATGGCCATGCAAACGGCTACAAAATATATAGGCGGCCACAGCGATACGCTTGGCGGTGTGATTTGCGGCACTACCGCTATGATGAGAAAGATATTTGAAAGCGAGTACATGACTTTGGGCAATGGCATTTCTCCATTTAATGCATGGGCGTTGCTGCGCGGCCTGCGCACGCTGCCCATCCGGCTGGAGCGTGTTATTGCAACAACCAATAAAGTACTACATTTTTTAGATGCTCATCCGGCGGTTGAAAAAATCATCTTTCCGTTTCATCCATCATTTCCGCAATACGAGTTGGCAAAGCAACAAATGAAAGCTGCTATGGGCCTCATCACAATCGTCTTAAAAGATCCCCGGCGCGATTCCATAGTAAAATTCTGCGAGAGCCTTCATGCATTTCTTATTGCGGTAAGCTGGGGCGGGCACGAGTCGCTGATCATGCCCCGCTGCGCGGGAATTCAAAAAGACCGTTTCAACGAAGCCAGTGAAGCGCACAGGCACATCAGGCTGTACATCGGCCTGGAAGAAGCTGATTATTTAATTAAAGATTTAGAACAGGCGTTAAAAAGATTGGAGTAGCGGGCAGGAGTTTTTTTTCCGCTGGTGCCGCTGATCTTTTATTTCTACGTTATCTGCGGTGTATTTCATCCGCGCTATCTGCGGGAAAGATTTTGTTTCCCGCTGATGTCGCTGATTTTGCGCGCAGATTTTCGCTGATGTTTAATCTGCGCCATCTGCGTGTTTTTCATCTGGGTTATCTGCGGGAAAGGTTTTGTTTCCCCGCTGATGCCGCTGATTTTATGCGCAGATTTCCGCTGATGTTTAATCTGCGACATCTGCGTTGTTTTTCATCTGCGTTATCTGCGGGAAAGGTTTTTAGAAATTTTTCCAACTGTAGTGCTGAAAAATAACCGGGCAGGATCAATACTTGTAAAAATCACAGTGCGCTTCATCACAAATAATTTTTCTCAGAACAGGATCTTTTAAAACTTCTGTATAGTCCATCCAGTTACCGTTTACATTTATTTTGCGGTACACAAGCCTGATACCATGGCTGTAATCAGCGTACCAGTTTACATGGCCCGTATACAGCGGTTGTATAGGCTGGCCGTTTAGCCGATGCCAGCCATAAATTGCCACGCGGTTAGGTTTGGCATCCCGGTTGATCTTGCCACTGATGACAACGTCTTTTTTAATACCGGCAATCAGCCCTTTATTTTTGTTCCGCTGTCCTTCAATAATCAGGTGGTGTTGCCACATGGTTACGGTACTGTCGCGGTAAATATACAAGGGAACAGGTTCCAGCTTAACGGCGGCGGCATTATATATTATATCAACTATTTTTTTAGTAGGTAAAAAACAATCGAATGCATCTGCAATTTGTTGTGCCGTGATGGGTGTTAACGGAATTCTTGCCCAATCCGCATCCGTTCCAATTGATAAGTAATCCGGCATTACATAGATGGAAGCCCTTATCGTTTTACCGGTGGCGGTATCAATTGCCTGAACATTTATTTTTTTTAATTTTTTTAAAAATGATGGAATGTTGCCGCTAAGAATTTTTTCTAAGGCAAACGAATCTCTTTCTTTCCATTGCATTTTCATTGCCTGCCGGTAAAACTGTGCACCAGTTATGAGTTGTTGCGGTTGCTGCCCGAAAGGAGGCTTTATTGCTTTTGGAGAACAGCTCCACAAAAACAGGAATAGTAGAAAATATTTTGGCATATGTAAAAATTGAATTCCGGATTTAAGGTAACAACATAATTGAAAAAACCTGCCGTTCACCGAAAAACTTTCCGGCCTCCTGGGTTTTCTGCTAAATTTGCCGCATGAAATTGGTTTGGATCTTAACAACCGCCCTTTTATTAAGCGCCATAAATAGTTTGGCCCAGCAAAAATGGACACTTGAGCAATGTGTGCAATATGCTATTGAAAATAATATTTCAGTAAAGCAGGCAGATGTTCAGGCCAGGATTGATAAACTTACGCACGACCAGTCCAAACTTTCCCTATATCCCAATGCCAGCTTTCAAAGCAACCAGGGTTTCAGGCTTGGTCGCTCTATTGATCCCACGCAAAACCAGTTTACTACCAACAGTATGTTCTTTTCAAATCCCAGCCTGAATGCCGATGTGGAATTGTTTAACTGGTTTAGAAAAAGAAATAACATTGAAGCCAATAAGCTGCTGGCTGAAGCGGGAACCGCACGCCTGGAAAAAGCCCGAAATGATATTGCGCTGAATGTAGCCAACGCCTATCTTGCAGCACTTTTAAACAAAGAGCAGATCAACATTATGCAGGTGCAGCTTGGCCAAAGCCGCGTGCAAACCGAAAATATTCAACGGCAGGTAGATGCCGGGGCATTGCCCGAACTGAACCTTGCCGAAATGGAAACGCAAATGGCTAACGACAGCGCTTCGCTCATCACTGCAAAAGCCAATTATGCCATAGCGTTATTGCAATTAAAAGCATTGCTGAACCTTGATGCCGCCACTCCATTCGATATTGCTTCTCCGCCGGTGGAAGACATACCAGTAGAGCCATTGGCAGAATTAGATCCTGCCGCGGTTTATGCCTCGGCTGTAGAAAACCTGCCACAGCAAAAGATCAACCAGTTGAATGTAAAAGCCGCCGAAAAAAATGTGCAGGTAGCGCGTGCTTCCATGTATCCGGTTATTTATGCTTTTGGAGGATTGGGTTCCAATTATTCAAGTCTTCAAAAAGTAATACCCACTGCTTACGAGCCGCAGGTGCTGCAGATTGGTAATGTTACCATCAATGGTACGCCGTACCCCGTGCTTTCAGCCTGGCCGCAGGATATTCCTGTACGTTCAAGAAAAGGAACTTATTTTAATCAGCTAACCAATAACTTTAATCAGAACATTGGTATAGGCATTAATGTGCCGATATTTAATGCCGGCGTGTCGCGCACCAACTGGAAGAAAGCGCAACTGAATGTAACATCGCAACAGTTGCTGAGAGATCAGGATGCGCAAACATTAAAGCAGGACATTTACCAGGCACATGCCAATGCGGTGTCAGCCATTGAAAAATACAACGCGTCAGTCATTGCTCTTCAATCGGCACAAAAAGCATATGACTTTGCTGTGCGGCGCTTTGAAGTGGGGCTGTTAAAGCCCATTGACCTGATCATTAATCAGAATAACTTATCGCGTTCCAAGATCAATATGATCTCAGCACAATATGATTATGTTTTTAAAATGAAATTGCTGGAGTTTTACAAAGGCAGGGGAATAAAGTTATAAATAGGGCTTTATGAGCAAAAAATGGAAAAGAATACTCATTATCGCATGCAGCCTGTTGCTGTTGCTGATCGTTTTTATTGCAATTAAAAATAAAGACAAAGACGTTATTAACGTTACTACTGAAAAAGCCGCCAGGCGCTCGGTAATAGAAACCGTAACTGCAAGCGGGCAGGTATATCCGGAGTATGAAGTAAAGATCAGCCCCGACATCAGCGGCGAGGTAATTGAGCTAAGGGTAGAAGAAGGCGACAGCGTAACGCGCGGCCAGGTGCTTGCCAGGGTGTACGCAGATATTTATGCTTTGCAAAGAGATGAAGCCGCTGCACGCGTTAGCCAGTCACAGGCAAATGTATCAAACAGCCAGGCCGCGCTGGGTGCTCAAAAAGCCGCGGTAGAGCAGGCGCAGCAGGCATATGACCGTAACAAAAAACTATACGAAGACAAAGTGATTTCAAAAGCAGAGTTTGAACAATTTGAAACCAATCTTTCTACAGCCAAAGCCAACTACAATGCAAGCCTCCAAAACATTCGCAGCCTGCAGGCCGGAACGAGGAGCGCACAAACAGGCCTGCGCTCTGCCAATACCAACCTGGGCAGGACCACCATTACAGCGCCCATGAACGGCGTGGTATCATCGCTTAAAATTAAGCAGGGCGAAAGGGTGGTAGGTACCGCGCAAATGGCGGGAACTGAAATGATGACCATTGCCGACATGAGCACGCTTGAAGTGCGCGTGGATGTGGGGGAGAGTGATATTGTAAAAGTTAATATTGGCGATAACGCAGAGATTGAAGTAGACGCTTATAATGACCGCAAGTTTAAAGGAATTGTAACCAAAATAGCCAGCAGCGTAAAGTCTGCCGGCGTAAGTGGCGCTGCCAATGATGTGACCAATTATGAAGTGCGGATAAGGATTGACAAAAACTCTTATGCCGACCTGGTAGACCCGGCCAACCCCAAAAATTTTCCTTTCAGGCCGGGTATGAACGCGCGTGCGGATATTAAAACAAAGCGGAAAGATAATGTGGTAACAGTGCCAATAGCAGCGGTGAACGCGCGTGTAATAGGAAGTGACAAAAGCCTGGCTGATACCAGGAAGGAAAAGGAGCAACCACAAACAACCGAAGCTGCTGATGACAACAGCAGCAGCAATGAAATGGAAGAGATTGTATTTATAAAAATGGTGGATGGCACCGTAAAAAAACGCGTGGTGAAAACCGGTATACAGGATATTAATTACATAGAAGTGATCAGCGGCATACAGGCGGGTGATGAGGTGGTTACAGGGCCTTATACCGTCATCAGCCAAACGCTTAAGGATGGATCAAAAGTAAAAGTGGTAAGTAAGGACGAGTTGTTTAAGAAATAACGGGTACAAAAAATTCATTTGTGATGAAAATAAAATCATTCATCCTCACCAGTATATTTTTATTATCAATGTTACACAGCAACGCTCAAAACAACCAACTCAAAGCTGTATTGAACCACATAGCTTTGTTTGTAACAGACCTGCAAAAAGCGGGGAGTTTTTATAAGGATATAATTGGCCTGGAGCAAATTGATGAGCCTTTTAAAGTGGGCAAACACATTTGGCTAAAAACAGGTCCGGCCACTTCGCTGCATTTGATCGTTGGCGCACCGGCTAAAAAAGAATATTACAAAAATCACCACATTTGTTTCAGCGTTCCCTCACTACAAGAATTTATTGAAAAGCTGGATGCCCATAAAATTTCTTATGAAGATGCTGCCGGCAAAAAGAATAGCATTACCAACCGCCCGGATGGTGTACAGCAAATATGGATTCAGGACCCTGACGGGTATTGGATTGAGATGAATAACGATCCTGCTTCATTTAAATAGCCTTCAACGCTTTTTTGATCAACGCTTCCAGCTCTATTTCAGGCTCAGCCTGTAAAGATTTTGTAACAGCCTGTTCCGCCACGGAGCGGTTAATACCCAGCGCCTGCAAAGCTTCCAGCGCATCCTGTTTAATGCTGCTGCCATGCTCAACAGTAACAAGCGTGCCGGCAGCGGTTTGTTTGCCTATCTTGTCTTTAAGTTCCAGTATGGCGCGCTCGGCAGTTTTTTTGCCAATGCCTTTTATTTTTTCAAGGCTTTTGCTATCGCCTCTTACAATGGCAGCCACAATCTCATCAGGTTTCATGTAAGATAAGATGAGGCGGGCCGTATTGGCTCCAATGCCTGAAACGCCGATGAGCGCCAGGAAAATATCTTTCTCTTTGATATCGGCAAAGCCATACAAAAGATGTGCATCTTCCCTGATCAATAAATGTGTGAACAGCAGGCCTTCTTCCAGCGAAAGTATGGCCGAGTAAGTGTTCAGGCTGATCTGCAATTCGTATCCCATCCCGTTTACGTCAATAATAACGGTTGACGGGTTTTTGCCTGTAAATTTTCCTTTTATATACGCGATCATATTTTTTTTAAATGCTTTTTTAATGAAATAAAACCCTGCGCAGCGCTTTTGCGGCATGGTGCACCTGCAGGCTCCAGTCATCAGCAGCGCCGCCATCGGCGCCATCGGAAATATATTTTAAGCAAAGGAAAGGAATGTTTTCCTGTTTGGCCACATGGGCCAGCGCAAAGGCTTCCATGTCAACCACGTTGTAAGCAGTGGCATTGTGGTTCATCTCAAAATTATCGCCGGTGCCGCAAATGCCCTGCGGCAAATCCTTCCATGCAATGCCGTAATCTAAAATAATGGGCGCATTTGAAAAAGGCGTTTCATATAAATGGTATCCCAGGCCACGCACATCCATATCGCGCTGTATAAAGCTGGTGCAACAAACAATTTCTCCGCGGCTAAAAACATTGCTGCCGGCAGACCCGGTATTTACGATCAGCTCAGGGCGGTCTTTGCTTACGGCACGCCCCAGTTCATAAGCGGCATTTACCTTGCCAATGCCTGTAATTAGTTTGCTACAATCTTCAAATTCATCAGCAGCTTCGGCTGCAAGGGCAAAAACAAACAGCGTTTTTTTTATAGAAAAATCTGTGATTTTAAAAACGTTTTTCATTATTTTGACAATTAATAACCAGGCTGTTTAATATTTATTTTGGGCGGGAAATTATAAAATCTTGTGATTCAGCGTTTTTTTAATTTAATCCGGAATGATTACATTTGCCGCAGCCAGTGTAGATTACCAGAATGGTAAATGCTTTTGAGTTCTACAACACCAGACCGGCTTTGTATTGCTTGACAACTAAAATTTAGTATAACCATAAACTGATTATAAAACGAAGCATGATAATCTCTTTTTTAATTTGAGAGTGTGTATTGCAAAGTTTCCTGTCTGTCGGCAGGCAGGCATCCGGCATTAAAAAATAAAAATACCGATGAAATACAAACTGATTATTGCTGATGAAAATAAGTCATCGCGGGATTTGCTTAAATTTAAAGTAGATAGTGTGGCAAACGGGCATTTTGAAGTTCTTGCCACTTATGGAAATATAGAGCAGGCAATTGGCGCTATTTTTATTCACGAGCCGGATATTTTATTGCTTGACCTGAAAATTTTAAGCGACAATCATTTTGGGATTATAGAAAAGATCATCAATCAAAATGTAAACAAAATAAAGATCATCATCATTGCCAGTGAAAACCAGCTACAATCCATACAAAAATCGGTGGAGCTGGGTATTGCCGGAATGCTCATCAGGCCGGTAAATACCGATGATCTGAAGAAAATATTCAACCGCCTTGCCGTGCAGTTGAATGATGAAAATGCACACAGGAAGCATACTGACCACTTTATCACATTCCGTTATAATCATTCCAAGCTGTTTGTAAAGCAGAACGACATCATATTTATTGAATCGAACAGGAACGTGTGTAATGTAACGTTCAATGATGGTATTACCAAGCTGATCAATGAAAATATTACCTCTATATCCAACAGGTTATCGCTAAAAAGTTTAGTGCGCATTGACAAGAGCACGATCATCAATATGGCAAATATTACCTACGTGGATGGAAGCGAATACAATAAGTCCTGCAGGCTAAGCCTGGCCAATGGCAAAGAACTTACCAAAAGCTTAAGTAAAATTGCCATTCAAAGGTTGTACAAAAACGGAATGGAAACGTATGAAAGTTCAGGACAAAACGTTAAATAATTTTCATTTGTCCTTATTTTAACATTTTATGTCCTGTTTAGTTAAAAATTATAAAAATCAGTTGTAATCTTGTATCATTATTAAATCGATAAAAAATAACCTGCGGAAGCCGAAAAGCAGAATCAAAGAGTAGGCATTAAACATTAGACTTTATGAGACGATTATTTTTCTCCGCCCTAATTCTAAGTTCGCTGATGGTGGGCTTGAATTCATGTGACAAAGAGGCTGGTCCTACTGGTCCTCAAGGTCCTGCCGGTCCTACTGGCGCTCCCGGTGCTGCCGGCGCTCCCGGTGCAACTGGCGCCAAAGGTGCTGACGGAACCCGTATTTGGAGTGGTGCTGGCGTACCTCCCGGCGCAACTGGTGCTATTAATGATTTTTACCTTGACACTCAAACCGGTATTCTGTACGGTCCAAAAACTTCTGCATCTGCATGGCCTTCTTCAGGTGTATCATTGAAAGGTGCTAACGGTGCAACTGGCGCTACTGGTGCTACTGGTGCTACTGGTGCTACTGGCGCAACTGGTGCTCCCGGCGCTACTGGTGCAACTGGTGCAACTGGTGCAACTGGCGCTCCCGGTGCGAATGGTACTAACTTTTTAGCTGGTGCTGGTATGCCTGCTAATACCTTAGGTGCTAATGGTGATTTTTATTTTAACACTACTACATCTACACTGTACGGTCCTAAAGCGGCTGGTGCATGGCCAACAGCAGGTGCCGATATTGGCGTAACTAAAACTCCAAGATCTTTCTTCCTTGACATCTCTTTAGATGGTAAAGTGAGAGTTGGTGAAGCAGTGAAAACTTTCCATGATACCACTTTAGTTGTGGATAAATCTGCTGTTGTTCGTTCTGCTTACAAATTCTTTGATTATGACGTAAAGCAGATCATTGGCAACTATGCAGGCTGGTGGGAAGCTAACGGCAGAGAAATTATGTTTATTGACGAGCAGCTTGAGCCTTCAAGAAGATATATGATCCCTGCAAGAGTTGGTGATCTGGCAAATACTGTAGGTCGTAAGTATATCTACACAAGGGATCCGGCCAACCAGGCATTTATCAATGCTATCAGGAATGTAGGTGCAGCCGCTCCTAATAGCTATAACTGGAACACTAATCCATACTGGCACTCTACTCTTACTCCAGGAGCTAATAACTCTTCTTCAGCGCCTGTGGGTGGATTGTATCCTCATATCTGGCCTTCGCCTTCTACTGCTGCTGAATTTAGTGGACATCCTTATGTAGCAGGTCAAAATCCTCCTACAAATAACGATGTAACAACAGCGGGTGGTTTAAGGTATGGCAGAAGTGCTCCTCAGCTTGATCTGCAAAATGCTCCATCAGTTCCAGCTCCGAATCAGGTATTCACAATGTCTCAGGAACTGTATGATTTCTTAACAGCAGATATCAGCAATGGCACTTATAATGCACTTTGTACCTGGATGTATGCTGAAGCATTCAACTATTCCACAAATAACAGAACCGCTGTTGTTGGTGACTATGTAAGTTTCTATCCTAACTGGAAGAAAGCCGGCCGTACTGAAACTGGCGATAACTGGGATTATACTCTGAAAAAACAAATCAACCTGAATACAGGTATGATCAGGATCGGTACCGGAAGCTGGGCTGCTCTTAATGATGATTTAACAGCTCTTGGTAAAGCATGGACGTATGCAAGGGATTCTGCAAGCGTAGATTTCTCTTTCACTTATCCTTCACCTACAGGTTACAATCCCTGGGCTACAGGCACAAATAGCATTGGAACACTTACCTTAATGTCAAGTACTGGTAACAGTATAGATCATACTTTAGCAGGTAATTATTATCCTACACATAATGCGCGTCCGATTAATTCAACATTCAATTCCTATGTTGATCCCTGGAGCACTGGTACAAGCTCTACGGTAAAAACAACTCCAACTCCTCTTGGTGCATCCAATGTGAACTCAGCTCCTGGCTACATTCCGGTACAGAATTTTTACAATACCTGGATTTCATTAAATAACGTAGGCGCTTTGGTTGTCACTCCTAACCCTTCAGGTGGCCCAGGTGCAGGTTTTGGTAGCGGTCCTGTTAATGATTATGGAAGGAATAATGCTGATGGCGGTGCTTACGAATTAACACCTCCTACTTACACCTTTGGCAACTGGTCGCATATCAATGGTAAGATTGGTTATACAACTACGCATCCTATATATGGTGTAACCACTGTACCTGCTCCTTCAGTTGATGCCAATTATCCCTGGGGTGGTATCGTTATTCGCAATGGTATTATTTATGTGAACTATCACATATTTAATGGTGGTAGCCAAAGTAGAGCGGCTACTGTGTTCCAAAACACGCCATTCGTAACTTATACTCCAGGAACTGGTTATACATCAATATTCCCTAAAGGTTACTTCAGCAATAGCTGGACTGACAATAGCTACACTGCAGGTCCATGGCCGGCAAATCAGAACAAAGCTTGTCAGGGCGCTTATTACGAAGGTAACTTTATACCTTTCGTTCCAGAAAGAAATGATGTATTGATCAAGCTGAAAATTCAAACTCAGCCATCAAGCGCTCATACTGGAATCAGAGCTACAAAATAATCTTGTATAGATATATTTAATCTATCTCAGATTTTAAAAAAGACCGGAATTTTTTCCGGTCTTTTTTAAATTTCAAACTACCTCAACTTTTGAAAAACGAATGAAAAAGATATTAATACCCGGGTTAATGGCCATTGTACTTTACTGCGTGGCATGTAACAACACTAATTCCACCTTTACGGAATATATAAAAAGTTATTCTAAGGATACAGTGTTATCAGCCGATGATGTCACAACAATAGAATGGAAGTCTGCCAGGCTGGATTTGGGTAAATCAAAACGTGGACCTGATATTGATATGGAATTTCAATTTAAAAATACAGGTAAGAAACCTCTTGTGATTGATTCGGCATTTGTAGCCTGTGGTTGTACGGAGTTTAGCCTTCCTGAACAACCTGTAATGCCCGGTAAAAGAGGCATTATAAAGGCAAGGTATATTAGTAAAGATCAGCCACTGGCACATAACATAAAAGAAATATACCTTAGGGCCAATACCAGCAACTCAGCGTATCATACACTTGCTTTTAAAATAGAACTTACGGAGGATGAATAATAGTAAGTATCGAAAAGATCAGCAATAACAAACTGTTTGTTAAAAGTGAAAAATTTCAATAATAGATAAATGTAACGTTGAGCAATAAGTTATATTTGCAATCTTAAAAATCAAACAATATGAGAAATAGTTTAAATTTTTGTTATGTTCTGGCTTTGGTTTTTGTTTTGTTTTCCTGCAAAGCCAATGATGAGAAACCATCATCAACAGTAGAAGAAGATGCTGCAATTCAGGAAATGATGGACATGGAAAGGTCTAAAAAACAGGAATTGTCTGAGTCTGATCTGAGAGTGATTAAAGCTTATGAGGAAGATAAAACAACAATCACGACAAATGATATTGATTTAAAAGATACGACTTACACAGCCCGTTTAAAAAAGTTGTATGTTAATGATAATAGTGAGCGCATGGCAGTTGTATATGGTTTAAAAAGACCAGGAAGAATGGGAATGGCGCTTGTGCAAAAGGAGGGCGGACAACCCATAAGTTTGCCTCAAACCAGCGATGCAGAAACAAGTTCAACATTCAGTGATGGTAAAAATTCATTACAAAATAATGGTGATGTGATCACCTTAAAAATAGACGGCAAAACAGAAACCTATAATCTGATTAAGTAACCTTTTATTTCTTTTAAGAATTCAAAATGTCAAAGAAATTAATATTCGTTTTGGTGGCGGTTGCCGGAATTTTTCTTTTCCTTATATCATGCAATAATCGCAAAGAGCAAAACATGTTTTTAGGAAAATGGAATCTGATTTTTTGGAACAACGAGCTTCAGGAAGGAACCTTTGTGTTTAAAGATTCAGTAGTTTATTTCAATATGAATTTTTCAACAGAAATTGGAAACTATGAAATTAAAAAAGATACCTTAAGAGTGAATAGAACAGGGGGTAGCATGACTTACTTAAGTGGATATGATTACTGGATCATCGAAAAAGTAGATAGTATTTTCTTTAAGTTAGTAAGTGATGAGGGCAATGTTGTTACAGCATTCAGAAAAAGTAAGTTTCAGGAATTGCAAAACTCTGAGAAAGCATTGGATACTGTAGTAATACAACTTTAAAAGTACACATCTATAAAAGTAATTTAACAGGCAGGGCAAACTCAGTTTGCCCTGCCTTATTTTAAGCACATCTTAAGGTAGCTCAAATTCTTTCGCAATTATTTTACTTATCTTCACATCAGGTGTATAACTAACTTTTTAACCTGTTGTATGAATAAAAGAATTATTAAAAAAGTTGCGGTTTTAGGTAGTGGTATTATGGGCAGCCGCATTGCCTGTCTTTTTGCAGGCGTGGGTGTGCCGGTGCTTTTATTAGATATTGCTGCTCCAAAGGCCGAAGGGAAATATGATCCTGATAAGATCGTGAACGACGCCCTTGCTGCTGCTGTAAAAAGTAATCCTTCTCCAATATATACCAAGGATGCGCTGCAACTAATCACTACCGGCAATTTTGATGATAATATGAAAGGCATTGCCTCGTGCGATTGGATCATTGAAGTGGTGGTAGAAAAACTGGATATTAAAAAGCAGGTTTTTGATAAAGTAGAACAGTACCGAAAGTCCGGCACACTGGTCACCTCCAACACCTCGGGTATTCCCATTCATTTAATGACAGATGGGCGCAGCGATGACTTTAAAAAACATTTTTGCGGCACCCACTTTTTCAACCCGCCCCGTTACCTGCGATTGCTGGAAATCATCCCCACTGCAGCAACTGATCCTGCTGTAGTTGATTTTTTATTGCAATACGGAGACCTGGTTTTGGGTAAAACCACTGTGTTGGCTAAAGACACTCCTGCTTTCATTGCCAACCGCGTTGGTGTTTTCAGCATCATGTATATTTTCACACTGATGGATCAGTTAGGCCTTAGCATTGATGAAGTGGATGCGTTGACAGGCCCCATCATTGGCAGGCCAAAATCGGCCACTTTCCGCACGGCTGATGTGGTGGGTATTGACACGCTTGTAAAAGTAGCAACAGGTGTGTATGAAACACGCCCGGAAGATGAAGCCAGAGATATTTTTAAAATTCCCGGCTGGCTGAACACCATTATAGAAAACAAATGGCTGGGTGATAAGTCCTCCCAGGGGTTTTATAAAAAAATAAAAGATCTTTCCACGGCCGAAAGCGGCGAAGCAACTTCAGAAATATTGGCGCTTGACCTGAAAACGATGGAATACAAGCCGCGGGTAAAAGCCAGGTTTGCATCGCTAAGCACTGTAAAGCCTGTAGAAGACCTGCATACCCGCATCAAAATGCTTCACAGCAGCCCCGATAAAGCAGGTGAATTTTTCCGCGCGTTTCATTACGGCCTGTTTTCTTACATCAGCCACCGCATTCCCGAGATCAGTAACGAACCCTACCGAATAGACGACGCCATGATGGCCGGGTTTGGTTGGGAGATCGGTGCATTTGAAAGCTGGGATTTGTTAGGCGTAGCCAAAACCGTGGAAGCGATCAAAGCAGCGGGCCACAGCGTGGCGCCATGGGTAGAGGAAATGCTGGCCGCGGGCCACCATTCATTTTACAAAATTGAAAATGGCAAAAAGCTGGCTTACCAACCTGACTTTATAAACGGCGGCGGCGCGTACCTGCCTTTGCCAGGCCAGGATGGTTTTATCATTTTGAGCCAGCACACCAATCAAACGGTTTGGAAAAACAACAGTTGCCGGTTGTATGATATTGGTGATGATGTGGTGGCGCTACAATGGAATACCAAAATGGGTACCATTGGTGGCGATGTGCTCAGCGGCATCAATACGGCTATAGAAAAAGCAGAAAAAGATTATAAAGGGCTTGTTATTGCCAACGAAGGGGCTAATTTTTCGGCGGGCGCCAATATCGGGATGATCTTTATGCTGGCTGTAGAGCAGGAGTACGACGAGCTGGACATGGCCATACGTATGTTTCAAAATACAATGATGCGCGCGCGGTATTCGGCAGTGCCGGTAGTGGTGGCTCCGCACGGCCTGGCGCTGGGCGGCGGCTGCGAGCTGAGCCTGCACAGCGATAAAGTTTGCGCGGCTGCTGAAACCTATACCGGTTTGGTAGAGCTGGGAGTAGGGGTTATTCCCGGCGGCGGTGGCACCAAAGAGTTTGTACTTCGAGCAGCATCCGAAATTCATAACGGGGAACCTGAAAATCTTCCCCTGCAAAACCGGTTTATGACCATTGCTACCGCTAAGGTGGCCACTTCTGCACACGAGGCTTTTGGCCTGGGTATTTACCGCCACGGCCTTGATGAAATTGTGATGAACCAAAGCCGCCGGGTAGCAGCAGCCAGGCGTAGCGTGATTGAAATGTATGACAGTGGTTATGTGCAACCCGTTCAAAAAAACAATATCAGGGTTTTGGGCCGCAGTGCGCTGGGCGCTTTGCTGGCAGGCATCAACGGTATGGTAAAAGCAAACTATGCTACCGGGCATGATGCGCTGGTAGCCCGTAAGCTGGCTTACGTGATGTGTGGCGGCGACCTGAGCGAGCCCACGCTGGTAAGCGAACAATATTTATTAGACCTTGAAAGGCAGGCCTTCCTGTCGCTATGCGGTGAAAGAAAAACTTTAGAGCGATTGCAGGCAGTGATAAAGACGGGCAAGCCGGTGAGAAACTGATGTTCATTAAAAAGGAGTACAGTTTTTTAAATTTGTAAAATGAATGTCCCGTTTGAATTTTCAAAATATCTATAGCGTGAAACTACGTTACGATAAACAAACCGATATTCTATATATTTAATTTAGCACAGCTCCCGTCGTTGAGTCAGACGAAAATAAAAAGGGTGTGATCCTTGATTATGATGCAAATAATCAACTTGTGGGCATTGAAATATTGAATGCGCCTGATGCGATGGAATCTCCAGTAAAGGTTGAATACGAGGTTGCTTAAATTAGAATACCCTGCTCTTAATGCGATCTGTCAGTTTCGCTAGGACTGATGTTCGTCTTCAATGTTTCATTTTGCTTTTAGCTTGCTTTTACATTGGGCATAATATTGGCTATACAACCATAAAAATCAATTTATGGCAAACCGTTCTACAACCGCAAACAGTAAAAACTCAAAACGGCAGCAGAAGAGCACAAAAAAGCTGAAGACAGAAGACAAACAAAAGCCGCAAAAAAAATTTGATAATACCGGTAAGAATGAGCAAAACAATGCAGCAACAAAAAGCATCTGATACCATCCTGCAGTTTGATGAGGAGCTGATAGAAAAAATAAAAAACGTACTGGTAAAAAAATCTGCTACGCTGGCCGTAGCCGAAAGTGTGACCAGCGGCCTTTTGCAGGCAGCCTGTACGCAGGCAAAAGATGCTTCTCAATATTTTCACGGCGGCATTACGGCATACAACCTTGGCCAAAAAGCCAGGCATTTTAATGTGGATACCAATCATGCAGAAGCCTGCAATTGCGTATCGAAAACCGTGGCAGAACAAATGGCTGTTTCCGTTACCCGGTTGTTCTTTAGCGATTACGGGATTGCCACAACTGGTTATGCCAATACAGTTCCCGGGCAGGGAATTGATAAAACCTATGCCTGGTGCGCCGTGGCACACCAGGGTAAGGTGGTTTTTTCTAAGAAGATCAATGCTGCAAATATTGAAGAGGGTTTAAGCACACAACTGTTTTTTGTAAACCAGTGCCTGAAGTATTTTAACCAAATCATATCTAAAAAGTAAATGTTGCCACGATCCGATAGCTATCGGATGCACGAATGAATTGTTGTGGAGTTGAATCCTCATGGAAGTATTATTGTTGTACCTTTAAAAAAATGTTTTAATGGAATTGATAATAAACTTTGATGCTATAAAGGAAACCTCTAAAAAAAAATTTTTACTGCAAACATTAAAATTTTTAGGGATTGAGTTTAAAACCAGTGATGCGCAAACAGGGGAAGAGTACAATATGGAATTACGCGAGGCCGATGACGAAATTGAAAACGGTAACTACACTTCAATGGATGATCTTTTAAAAGAAATGGAGAAATGGTAATAGTTTGGGCCGAAAGGCCTAAAAGAGAACTGCAAAAGGCTTACCGGTATATCTCAAAGAACTCGGAATTAAGTGCAGAAAAGTTTCGGCAAGATATTATCAGGCACATTCAGGCTCTTCTGCAATTTCCCGAAAAACACCCTTTGGATAAATATACACCTCATAACGACGGCACGTGGCGCGCGTTTGAAATACATCATTACCGTATTTCATATCGTATTTTTAAAAACCAGATCCGCATTGTACGTTTACGGCACACAAGCCGGTCGCCAAAAAGCTACTGATCGCTTCTGCTTACTCTTGAAAGCTCCAAATCCGTACAGGTAGCATATTAAAAAAGGATCATTCAATAAGCCATCAAAAGTTCACACCAACAGTGGTATTACCAATAATCACCGGGATTTGGTAAATTACATGCGGCCTTTAAAAAATATAAAAAGCTACACATGAATGTAAACATTGAAGCCTCATGGAAAGAAGTGTTGAAACAGGAGTTTAAGAAACCTTATTTTGTCAATATCGTTCAGCATTTAAAAGCAGAAAAGCAGTTAAAAAAAGTCATCTATCCCGCAGGCCCTGATATTTTCAATGCCTTTAATACCACGCCTTTTCAAAATGTAAAGGTTTTAATACTGGGGCAGGATCCTTACCATGGCGCCGGCCAGGCGCACGGGTTGTGCTTTTCAGTGCAAAAAGGAGTAAAGCCACCGCCATCTTTGGTAAATATCTTTAAAGAGTTAAAAACAGATATTGGAGTTGACACGTCCAACACCGGCAACCTTACCCCCTGGGCACAGCAGGGTGTGTTTTTGCTGAATGCTTTTTTAACTGTTCGGGCAGCAGAGCCTATGAGCCACTCAAAGATCGGCTGGGCACAGTTTACAGATGCGGTGATTGAAAAAATAGCCACCGAAAAAGAGCATGTTGTTTTTATGCTGTGGGGCCGCTTTGCCGGCGAAAAAGAAAAACTCATACCCACAGCCAAACATTTGGTATTAAAAGCCGCGCACCCTTCGCCGCTTTCGGCAAGCAATGGCTTTTTTGGATGCAGGCATTTTAGCAGGGCCAATGAATACCTGGCCAGCCACGGTATAGACCCGGTTGACTGGAAACTGTAATGCACCCACTTCCGGTTCAATCTCAAATGTTCTATTTTTGCGCATATTTTTATGGGAATGAAATTTTTGAAGGAAATAGCCGGCCGCTTATGGGCAACCTGGGGTTTGATCACTTTTATCATTACGTTCAGCATTGTGTTTTTGCCCTCTATGGTGGCATACATTATTCCCGATCCTAAGGGAACGGCTTACTTTATAAGGCTGGCAAAAATGTGGATGAGTGTCTGGTTATTCCTGGTGGGCTGCCCCTTCAGGGTAAAAGGCAGGGAAAATTTTGAGAAAGGAAAAACCTACATTGTAACCTGCAATCACAATTCAATTATGGATCCCCCGCTTTCCTGCCCGTTTATTCCCGGCCCAAACAAAACCATAGCCAAAGATTCCTATGCAAAAATTCCCATTTTTGGCTGGTATTACGCGCGCGGTTCGGTGCTTATTAACCGCAAAAGCGAGGAAAGCCGCAGGGAAAGCTACCAGAAAATGCGCAGCGTGCTGGAGAAGGGAATGCATATGAGCATTTATCCCGAAGGAACGCGTAACAGGACGAATGCGCCCTTAAAAAAATTTTACAGCGGCGCTTTTCACCTGGCAGAGCAAAGCGGGCACGACATTATCCCGGCCGTATTATTCAATACTAAAAAAGCTCTGCCGTTTGGCAAGCCTTTTTATTTTTTACCCACGAAACTGGAAATTCATTTTTTGCAACCGGTTGCCGTTGCAGGCAAAACTGCCGCAGGGCTGAAAGACGAGGTATACCAGATAATGGAAGATTATATTGTGGCGCATCAATAGCCGCGGCCATTGTAAAACGACCGGTTGCGGTTGATCTTTAAATCCTGCAGGATGCCGGCTTTGGGGCTGATGGTAAAACTGAAGTAACGGTACATACCCACCGGCGATACGTTAAGCGACATTTGCCAGCAGTGCAGGTCCCTGGAAATTGCCACTGCCACGGTTTGAATTTTCATGGTTGTAAAGTCATAGCCGCCGTTCACGCTAAAGTTCCACTTAGGTGTAAGATTAAAGCTGCCGCCAAACATGGTGCTCGATGTAATGTTGTTGTCCCATTTTCTGTGGAAAGAATCAACAATGGCGCCCCTGTTATAGCTAAGCTGGAAACTCAGGTTCACACTCCAGGGAGTGTTGAAGTCCACAAATTCTGCAGGGTTGGTTCTCATATATTCCAAAAGCCGCTGCTGGTCGGCCTGCAGCATGGGGTCGTTCAGCGCTTCATTTACGGCATCCTGCCTGCGTTTTTCCTTTTCGGCATCTTTGGGCTTGCTTTGAAAACTGGTGCTCAGGCTTACGTTTGCGCTGGTAAATTTGCCCAGGCTGAAATTATCGGCCAAAAGGGCCAATTGTTTTGTGGCCATGCCATATTGGTTCAGCACATAAGGTACAAACATAGCGCCGGCGTTGATGTTGATCTTTTCAAACAGGTTGGTTCTGAAATATATGTTTAATGGCGCCAGCTTCATGGAATCTGCAAAAAAGTTGTACGAGGTGTTAAAGCCAAAACCTTCAATCAGGCGGATCTTTCTAAATGCAGTTTCATCCTGCAGCGCATTGGGTTTGGGCGCTGCATCTGCAAAACGGCCTGCCGAGTCAGATGCAAACGACGTCAACTGGCTTGAGTCAACTGGCTCGTCCTGTCGTTTATCATCTTTTACTTTGGTGCGCTGTTTCATCTCCAGGTTATTGTCAAAGCTAAAGCTCATGCCTCCAAACTGCCGAGAAACAAACTGGCCCATGTTACGGTTCAGATAAGGGGAAGGTTCCAGCTTATTATACAGCACTTTCGTTCCGGCAGCATCAATCTGCACCTCCTCCCACTCATTGCGGGTAAGATCGGGCGTGTAGTTGAATGACAAAGTGGGGCGTATGGTATGACGTATTTGCGAACCGCCTTTTAAGTTGAACTTACCGTACATAGCTGTATTAAACCCTAAGCCAAAAGAAGCCCTTTGCCTGATGGCCGGGGTTTTAATAAAGTGCGCGTAGTTGGTGTCACGGCCTTCTATCTGGCCGTAAGTAAAAAGTGTTCTCCTGTCAAGTATGTCAAACGAGTAGCTTACAGATGGCGAAACGTTTACTGCGCCGCCCATAATGGGTGGCAGCGAAAGCGTGATGGGAATGCTGTTGGATGCACCCCATTGTGTAGTGTCTAAAAGATAATTAATGAACGATGTGCCCCTTTGTTCGCGTACATTCAAAGTATCATAAAAAGAAAGTGTATTCCGGAAGTTGAACTGGTAACCAATACCTAATTGCTCATACCATTTTTTGCTGCCGGCCGCTTCTTTCCTTTCCAGCGGGTACAACGTGTTCATATTAAAAGCCACGTTGGGAAAACTTATGGTTGTGATCCTTGATACGTTTACCTGGTTATGGTTAGCGCTGATGGACAGGTTATAAGGTTTATCCTGCCAGGTTTTTGAATAAGTAATAGATGAACCTAATGCGTTTTGAAAGTTCAGCAGGTTGCTGTTGGGAATGTTTTCATTATACTTTGTTGAGCTGGCGTTTACGCTGGCGTTAAACGTGGTTCCCGGCCTCGACCTGGAGTCTGAGGCGTGGCTCCAGTTAAGCTGGTAAGTATTTACCCGGTATTTGTCAGGATCATCTTTAAATCCACGGGCTGTGTGCTGCAGGCCAAAACTGGCGCTTCCCTGGTACTTGTATATTTTGCGGTAAGTAGGCCGCACATCTACCGACCAGCTTCCGTAAGAATAAAAATTACCGGTTAACTGCACATCCCAGTGATCGTTGAATACAAAATAATATCCCAGGCCTGATAAACCCAGGCCCATTTGGTCGTTCTGTTCAAAGGAAGGAGACAGGATGCCGGCATGTCTTCCCTGGTAAAGCGGGTAGAAGCCAAAAGGCAGGTAAATGGGTACCGGCACTGAGTCAAACTCAGGCCTTACCGCACCGGTTACCGCCAGTTTTTTGTTTACAATTTTTGCCCTGCGCGCCCTAAAGCCAAAGTGCGGGTGGTCAAGGTTGCAGGTGGTAAAAAAAGTGCCCAGGCCATACATGGTGCGCTCATCAACTTTTTTTACAATATCAGAGTGTACAAACATTTCGCCCTGCTGCGTAATGGTGCCTTTGGTAAGCCCGCGCATGGTCTTAAAGTTATATTCCATTGACTCTGATTTGAAATGATTGTCGCCCTGTTTCATTTCGGCATAATCATCAATAAAGCCGGTACTGTCTACACCCGAGCGGGCTCTTACCATATTTTTTGTCTGGTCCAGTTCTATAACAGGCGCGTTCAACTCCATATCTTCATATTTCGTACGCGCTCTTCCGTGTAGAATAATGATCTTTTCATCTGCAATACCTACTACAGAATCTTTCGCCTCGTATTCAATGGGCGCTTCAAGCGTGTCCTTAGAAAGGCGAAGTGAAAAAGTATCTTTACGTGCAGTGGAGTCAAGTTGTAAAGAATCGGGAAGAATGTTTAATGAGTCAGGGATGATGGCTGTATCGGCTACAGGTATCGTATCAGGCCGCCAGACAGAAGTTTTTTCTGCAAAAACCTGGTTTTTTTCGGTAGCAGGAAAAGCAGAAACCCCGCGCATGCCTGTTATGATAATTATAACAGTTAATAAGGGTACAACAATATAATTTCTTCTAAATTTGCACATCAACTTTGCTCAAAGAACGGCAAATGTATTAATAACATAGTAAAGATTTTGTGAAGTTAGAAACAATTAACAATATAAAATCTGTGGCAAAATAAAAAATTGACTTTTTACTAAATGAACCGCTTTTTTTCGCTGCTTGTTTTATCATTGATCTTTGCGTTGTACGGTCAGGCTCAAACAAATACCGGGGGCGGCGTTGCTACCATTATTGTGGATGCCGGCCATGGCGGACCTGACCCCGGCGCCCGTGGGCTGCAAACAACCGAGGCGGCCATCAACCTGCAGGTAAGCCTGAAACTTGCACAGGCGCTGCGCCAGCAATTTCCTGATAAAAAAATACTTGAAACCCGAACCACCGCTGCTTTACCCGGCAATCTTACCAATGCCGTGGCCGCCAACCGCTACCGTGCCGAATGGGCCAACCGTATGGCGGGCGACCTGTTCATTTCCATTCACTGCAATGCGGCGGGCAAAAAACCAGGTGGCTGGTACACCCAGAAAGTGGTGGGCAGCACACCCAAGGTGCGCTATGTAAAAAAAGGTAAGAAAAGGGTGAAGCAAACCTATTACGTAAAGAAATATGAAAACGTGTGGGTAGAAAACACCACAAAGGGTACTGAGACCTACATTTGGGCTGTGGGTAAAAATGAGCAAAAAGTGTCGGCTATATCTGATCATGAAGAGTATTATTCCGAAGCAACCGATCCTGACGGCGAATTGACCATGCCCGACCCCAATGACCCGGCTGAGAAAGCCAGGATGCTGATCTATGCCCAGAATTATTTTAGAAAAAGCTACGCGCTGGCCACATTTGTAGAAAAAGAATTTGTGGCAGGCGGCAGGGTAAGCCGGGGCGTGCAGCAAAGAAACCACAAGGGCATATGGGTGCTGCAGGCTACAGGTATGCCCAGCATTTTAGTTGAAATAGGATTTATCAGCAACCGCGAAGAAGAAGAATATATGATGAGCGAAGCAGGGCAGGAAGAAATAGTGAATGGAATTGCAAACGCTGTAAAAGCATACGTGGAAAGGTACGGGTAAACGCGCTTTTGGCTAAATATTTGTCTATGAAAGCCTAACACCGCAGTGTACTAACTGTGTGTTGTAAAAAACTGTTTCTATCCGATGAAGAATATTGTTTTACTTTGTGTTGCTTACAACAACCATTGAAAGCATAAAATAATTATATGAAGTTATCAAATGAATTAAAGGTGGGCTTACTGGCGCTGCTGGCAATTGTTGCGTTAATTCTCGGTTTCAGGTTTTTAAAAGGCAAAGATGTGTTCAACCGTACGCCCAAAGTTTATGCGATCTTTAAATCAGTAGGCGGGCTCGATAAATCCAACTTTGTAAAGATCAACGGGCTTACAGTAGGCACCGTGTATAAAATGGAACCTGCTGACGAAAGTATTAACTCCATTAAAGTTACCATCAGTATTTCTGAAGATGTGAACATCCCATCTAACTCGGTGGCTTATATTTCCGGCAGCCTGCTGGGTTCATCCGTCATTGTAATTGATAAAGGAAGCGCCAAAACATTTTTAAAAGACGGCGACCGCATTGCCACCCGCGAAGAAGACGGCCTGCTGGGCGACCTTACATCAGAAGCAAAACCGTTGCTGGGAAAAGTAAGGAACGTGGCAGACTCACTGGCGCTGCTGCTGGCCGGTGTAAACAACACCCTGGATGTAAACACCCAGCGCAACCTGCAGTATGCCATTGCCAACCTGGGATATGCCACCGCAAATCTTAACAGCCTTTTGGCATCAGCATCTCCGGCGCTTGCCTCATCTTTGCAAAATATGAGCGACATTACAGGCAATCTGAAAAACCAGAACCGTACGGTAGAAGAAATCATTGGCAATGCCAATACCTTTAGCAGCGGCCTGGCCGCTTTACAGTTACAGCAAACGCTTGACAGTTTAAACCAAACCATTTCTGACCTCAGGTTTACCGTCAACAAAATATCAAGCCCCGAAGGTTCGCTGGGCGCTTTAATGAATGACAGGCAACTGTATAACAAGCTGAATGATGTAATGCTAAGTGCGGAGATCTTACTGGACGATATAAGGGTGCACCCAAAACGCTATGTAAACATTTCTCTTTTTGGCAAAAAAAATACCGCGGGTGAGCTGACAGCGCCGGCAATTAAAGACTCCGTTCCCAGGTAATGCATGCTGCTTTTCAAAAATTATTTTCTTTAAAGGGCAAATGGGCTTTTAGCCTGCTTGCACTGGTTTGTGCTGTAACGTCTTTTGGTCAAACCAGCGGCGTACCGGTTGAAATACTCAGGGCCAATACCATGAGCATTCAAAAAATAAACGACAGTGTAAGCCTTACCATTTTGGAAGGTGATGTAATGCTGAAGCAGGGCAGCACCATTTTTAAATGCAACCGATGCGTTAAAAATGACCATGCCAATACTTTTGAAGCCTGGGGAAATGTACACATCAATGATTCTGATACCACTGATATTTATTCCAACCACTTACGATACCTTACCAATAGGCAAATTGCTTACCTGAATGGCGATGTGAAACTAACCGACGGCCACGCCGTGCTTACCACGCCAAGCGCCGAATACAATATGGCCACCAACATTGCCACCTACCGAAATGGCGGTAAGGTGGTCAATCAAAAAACCGTCATCACCAGCCGCGCCGCCAATTATTATACTGATATTAAAGATGTGATCTTTATGGAAAATGTGCGCGTGAACGACCCGGCGTACAATATTATTGCCGACTCGCTTTTGTACAACACCGATAACCAGATTGCGCGATTTATAACTTATACAACCATCCGCGACAGCGCCAACCGAACCATCACCACGCGGGAAGGATTTTATAACCTGCGCACCGGCGATGCGGAATTTGGCCAGCGCTCTATGGTGAATGATAATAACAAAACCACCGTTATTGCAGACTCTCTTACGCTTACCGAAGAGTTTGCCCAGGCTAAAGGACAGGCCGTGGTGGTTGATTCTGTGAGGGGAACGATCATTATTGCCGATCTTATTTATCAAAACCGCATTACGGAAGCTGTGCTGGCCACCCGCAACCCGCTGATGATCATTAAGCAGGATAATGATTCGATTTATGTAACAGCCGATACTTTGTTTAGCGCCAAACTTACAGACCTGTACAATAACAGGCCAATGCCGGATACATTTGCGCAGCATACGCCTCAAACACAGGTTCCGCCAGTAATAGATTCTACACTTTTGCAGGCCGATCCCGGAAGGCTATTAAAAGATTCTTTAGGGATAAATACTGATTCCAGCCTGCTTATAAAAGATTCAACCGGTTTGCTTGTTGATGCCGGTAAGCTTTTAAAAGATTCAGCAGTTTTAAAACGGCCGCCGCCTGCCAGTCAAATGGCTGATAGTGCTGCTGCATTACAGGCAGGAAAAATGCCTGATGCTGCAAAAAAGGATAGCCTGTTATCCAAAATACCGCCGGGTATTGCTGCCCCAACCGTAAATCGAACTGATACGGCAGGGCTAACTACCAAACAACCGGCAGTTACAACGCCTGCGCAAAAGCGTGAAGCGGCACGCCTGGCGCGCGACAGTGTGGCGCGCGACGACAGCACCAACCGTTATTTTGAAGCCTTTCATAATGTAAAAATTTATTCCGACTCTGTGCAGGCGGTTTCAGACAGTTTGTTTTATTCTTTCAGGGATTCCACATTCAGGCTGTACAAAGACCCGGTGGTTTGGGGGCAAAACAATAACCAGATAACGGGCGACACGCTTTTTCTTTTTACCAAAAACAAACAACCCTACCGGTTCGAGGCCATTCGTAATGCGTTCATGCTTACGCACCTGGAGTTGGAAGCCTTTAACCAGATCAAATCTTCCCGCATTGATGGCTTTTTTACCAATGGTAATTTGGATTCCATCCGGGCCAAAGGATCGGTGCAGGCCATTTATTACCTGCAGGATGAAGACAGCGCTTATACCGGCGTGAACCATGTAACCCAAACTGATATTATTGATGCTTATATTGTAGATAAGCAATTAAAAAAAGTAGTGCTGCGCGGCGAGCCCAAAGGCGTGGTGTATCCTATAGGCCAAAAACGGCCAGGCGAAATGCAGCTTGAAGGCTTCAGGTGGCGCGAAGCTGAGCGGCCCAAAACCAAATACGATTTGCTATAAATCCACCAATATTTTATTTCTATTGTCTTAGTATTGTCACAGAATTGCAATATTACAAAGAAGCGCTGGAGTTATTTGATGCACGTGCAGATAAATCGCCCGTATATGAGTATTCATTAGGAGGTACTCCCACCCCCAACTGCTTTACACAGTTAAAATGGCATATTACAAAAAATGCAGAGGGCATTGATGACAAACTAATGCTCTATGCAGCACATACAGATGCTGGCTTTGTTTTGATAGAATTCCCTAAAAAAGAACAAACTGATTAATAATCTTTCACTTTTAAGTTTCCCTGTATTATCAGGGAAACTTAATCCCGTACATGTAAAACAATTAAATTGAGCTAATGAAACAAAGAACACATGTTTTATTCTGGGCCGTTGCTATTATGATGCTGATCAATGCCTGTTCTAAAGATCCTGTACAACCGGATCCTGATCCGCCAACGCCTCCGCCATCAGAATTAAAACTTCCCAAGAAAGAAATGCGAGCCGCCTGGGTGGCTACCGTATGGGGCTTAGACTGGCCCGAAACCGTGTACACCGAAGCAGCCCAAAAGAAAAAATATACCGATTACCTTGACAAGTTTAAGCAGCTCAACCTGAACGCCGTTTTTGTGCAGGTAAAAGGTATGGGCGATGCTTTTTACAACTCACCTTACGAGCCCTGGAGCGCCAGCATTACCGGCGTTAGGGGGCAGGATCCTGGTTATGACGTCATGAAATTTATGATAGACGAAGCGCACGCACGAGAGCTGGAGTTTCACGCGTGGATCAACCCTTTTCGCATGGCAACAAGGGCCAATAATACCACGCCTTATCCTGCACTGCATCCTTCCGTTGATCCTTCATGGGTGGTGAGCCACGAAAAATGGCAATTATACAACCCCGCGGTGCCCGAAGCCCGGCAAAGGCTGGCAGATATTGTAAAAGACATCATTACAAAATACAATGTAGATGGCATTCATATGGATGATTATTTTTATCCTGATCCGGCTTCAGCAGGCGTCATGGTTTCCGATCAGCCCGACTATGTAAAATACGGCGCCGGCTATGCTACCATACAGGAGTTTCGCCTGGCCAATGTAGACAAGGCTATTAAAGGAGTGTATGATATGATCGTGGCAACAAAGCCCGGCGTGGTGTTTTCTATTTCTCCCACATCAAATTTTGATTACAACAAAAACACGCTGTATGCAGATATTGTAAAATGGGCCTCACAGGGCTGGATGGATGTAGTGATCCCGCAAATTTACCAGCACGCGTCGTTTGGAACCAGGCTGAACGAGTGGGACAGGTTCAATAACAAGCCACATTTGATGATTGGTCATGCCATTTATTTTCCTGAGTCAACGCCCGCGCAGTTATCTACGGAGCTGAACCTGGTAAAAAATAAAAAAGCTGCGGTGGGCAGTCTTTTTTACAGCGCTAAATATTTAAATACCAAGCCTGAACTGGCTACTAAAATGGCAGAAATTTATAACACACCCGCGGTCATTCCTTTTCTTGGCCGTGCCGTAGCGCCAGCGCCAACAGTACCATCCAATGTGCGCATTGAAGGCAATATATTAAAGTGGACCAAAACAGGAGATGTCAAGTCTGTCGTCTATCATTTTACAAACCTCACGCAGGAAGGAAAAGTTGTCGCGATCACCAATAACAGCGAGATAGGCGTGACCAGCGCCGGCTATTACGCCGTAACCACGCTCAATGCCGATAACAAAGAAAGTGCGCCCTCCAAAGCGGTTTCAAAATAGTTTTTATTATTGATTCTTTTAGAACCCCTGCATGATGTCAGGGGTTTTTTTTTATTGAGAAAATAGCGGAAATAAAAAAAAATCGGTTTTGTGCGTTTTTGTGCAGGAACTTGTTATATCTTTAATGCACGATTAAAACGATTAGCTTGCTTAAGAAAGAACGTCAGGCATTCATTCTTCACCGCCTCAACCTGCTATCTTTTTTTATCTTAAACAAAACCTAAATGATGAGATTTTTAATGATTCTTTTTGTAGCGTTATTGCCAATCATCAGTTATTCCCAGCAAAGCTGGATCCGCATCAATCAGTTAGGCTATTTGCCAAAAGGTATTAAAGTTGCGGTATGGGGTGGCAAAAGCGCTGCCGTGCCTGCCGATTTTCAATTGATTGATTCGGCCAGCGGCAAAACGGTTTTTAAAGCATCAACAGGCAAAAACTTTGGAAGTTATGGCCCATTTGCCAACACGCTGCGGCTGAATTTTACAAAATTTACCAAAGCCGGAACCTACTACGTAAAAGCAGGCGAGGCGCAGTCGCCATATTTTAAAATAGCTGCTGATGTGTATCAGGGCTCAGCCGATTTTGTGCTACACTATATGCGCCAGCAGCAATGCGGTTTCAATCCCCATACAAAAGATTCCTGCCACACGCACGATGGCTACACGCTTTACGGCCCTATGAAGGATAGTACGCGCATTGACGTGGTAGGCGGCTGGCATGATGCAACAGATTACCTGCAATATACTACCACCACTGCAAATGCCGTGTATCACCTGCTTTCAGCATACAGGCATTTTCCCGCGGTATTTAAAGATCATTATGCAGCCAATGGTTTGGAAGGCAGCAACCGCGTGCCCGATGTGCTGGACGCTGCAAAATGGGGAATGAATTTTTTGCTGAAGCTGCATCCTAAAGATGACTGGATGTTCAACCAGGTGGCAGATGACAGGGACCACAGGGGTTTGCGTATGCCAAAAATGGATGCCTTTTACGGCAGGGGTTATGAACGGCCGGTGTATTTCTGTTCCGGGCAGCCGCAGCAAAGAGGGAAGTTTATGAACAAAACCACTGGCGTAGCATCTACTGCCGGCAAGTTTACAAGCGCTTTTGCGCTGGGGTCCACCATTTTTGAAAAAACGCAAAAAGATTATGCACAGTTATTGTACAACAAAGCGTTTACCGCTTATCAAATGGGGTTAAAGCAACCTGGCGTGCACCAGACGGCTTCAGTGGTTTCGCCCTATATTTATGCAGAAGATAATTATGTAGATGATATGCAACTGGCTGCTTCCGAATTGTTTCGTGTCACCAGGCAAAAAACATACGAGCAACAGGCCATTGATTTTGCAAGGCAGGAAAAGATCACACCCTGGCTGGGTAAAGATACGGCGCACCATTACCAGTGGTACCCGTTTATCAACCTGGGGCATTACACCCTGGCCTCGCACTCGGCTGCACACAAAAAAGAGCTGGTGCAATATTATAAACAGGGAATTGAAAAAGTCTGGAACAAGGCAAAGCAAAACGGCTTTTACCGCGGCGTTCCGTTTATCTGGTGCAGCAATAACCTAACCACATCGTTTGCCATACAATGCCTGTGGTATAAAGATCTTTCGAAAGATAACAGTTATGACGAGCTGTTGCAGGCGAATATAGACTGGCTGTTTGGCTGCAATCCCTGGGGCACCAGCATGGTGTTTGGCCTTCCTTCATGGGGCGATTCGCCTGTGGATCCGCATGCAGCATTTTCCAAAATAGGTAATATTCCTGTAAACGGCGGTTTGGTAGATGGCCCGGTTTACGCGGCTATTTTCAACAACCTGATTGGCATCAGTCTGATTAACCCTGATGAGTATGCTCCTTTTCAAAGCGACCTGGTGGTGTACCACGATGATTATGGCGACTACAGTACCAACGAACCCACTATGGACGGAACCGCTTCGCTGGTGTACCTGATGGCCGCTATGGAAAACGAAGGAAGAAATAAGAAATAATGACTGCCGCACTCAGCAGCAGCAACATATAAAGCAACTGTAAATAACAGTTCGTATGCCTACTAAAAAAGTTTTAACGATTAATCCTGACGGAACCAGGGTACCGTTTGCCATTTTGGAGTGAACTTTATACATCCATTCGTCGCACAAAGTACTTGGCGATACTACTGCGGGAAACTGTATAAAATAGAATCGCAGGAGTCTAAGCAATCTTGTCTCTGGCTCCATTATTAAATAAAATATACAATATTTAATATTTATGGCTTTTCTTTATTATTATTTATCCATATAAAGAGCATTTTTTAGAAGATTTATATTTTTTCTGGTTTGTGCGTTTTTATGCCGGAAATCACTTTACCTTAGTAAAACATTAACAAAACATTACTCGCTTGCTGAAAAAAGAACGACAGGCATTTATTCTTCACCGCCTCAATCTTCATAACAAAGTATTGAGTATTGACTTATGTAATGAGATCGGGGTGTCAGAAGACACCATCCGCAGAGACCTTCAGGAGCTTGCAGAAGCAGGCCGCCTGATCAAAGTACATGGCGGTGCGTTGAGCATGGCTTTTAACGAGGTGCAGTTTACAAGGGCAAGTGTTTATTCCAGGTCTCAAAAATCACTGATAGCAGTCAAGGCATTAAAGCTGATTAAAGAGGGCATGTATGTGTTAACCAGTGGTGGAACCACGATATTGGAGCTGGTACGGCACCTGCCGCTGAGTTTGCGGGCCACGTTTATGACGGGCAGCATACCGGTTGTAAATGCCTGTCTGGCTTATCCGAACATAGATGTGGTGGTGATAGGCGATAAGCTTTCCAAAGATTCGAAGCTAACGGTGGGTGTAGATGCCATAGAACAAATCAGCCGTGTGAACGCCGATCTGTGTTTTTTAGGAACCAATGCCATAGATGTGCCTCATGGTATTACGGACAACGACCGGGATGTGGTACAGGTGAAGAAGGCGATGGTTTATTCTGCTGCAAAGGTGGCCTGCATGACGATTGCTGAGAAGCTGGAAACGTATCAGCCCATGCAGGTGTGCGAACTCAGGAAAATTGATTACCTCATTACAGAACTGGATCCTGGCGATAGAAAACTAAGACCGTTCGTTGATGCAGGTATTACCGTTTTATAATTAACAAAAAAGAAAAGTATGAGAAGAATTATCCAACTGGGTGTATTGTTATTTGTTCTTTTTTCATTGGCACCTGTTTTCGCCAATGCGCAAACTAAGACTATAACAGGAACTGTGCGCGATAAGGACAATAATCCTTTACAGGGTGTAACTATTAACGTTTCCGGAACTTCGCAGACTACCGTTACTGATGAACAGGGTTCATTTAGCATCGAAGGCAACAATAACAGCACGCTTGTTTTTTCCTACATTGGATTTACGTCACAATCTTTATTAGTAGGTACCAAAACAAATGTTGAGGTTATTTTAAACCAGGAACAGGGAACTATGGATGAAGTTGTGGTTGTGGCAATGGACCAGCGAAGAAACCCAAGATCATTAAGCTTTTCGACGCAAACCGTCGATGGTGATGAAATCAAAGAGGCGCAACGTGAAAACTTTGTAAATTCCCTCCAGGGAAGGGTAGCAGGTATTACCATTAATCCAACTTCCGGTGTGGCTGGATCAAGCTCTCAAATAGTGCTTCGGGGTTTTAACTCTCTGTCGCTGGATAACTCTCCGTTATTTGTGATAGACGGTATTATAATCGATAATAGTACAACAAATACTGCGTCACTTACAGGTACCACAGAAAACAGGAGGGAAGATTTTACTAACCGCGTAGCAGATATCAACCCTAACGATATAGCCAGTGTTACTGTGTTAAAAGGCCCGGAAGCTACCGCCTTATACGGAAGCCAGGCAAGTTCAGGAGCCATCATCATTACTACAAAAAAGGCCGGCACGAAGGGCATCAAAATCAGTTACGATAACAGCTTCCGTTTTTCAAAGCTTACACGCTTTCCCGAAACTATTAATGATTATTGGACAGGTACCAATGGCTTGTTCCAGGGAGTTTTCACGGCTTTTGGCCCTAAAATTCCAGATACCGTAAAAACTTATAATAATGCCAAGGCATTCTTTAAGACGGGGTTTGCTCAGACACATAACCTCTCCGTTGATGTTGGCGGCAAGGTTTCCAGTTTTCGCATATCCGGTTCAATTTTCGACCAGGATGGATTCATTCCGGCTAATGCTTATAACAGGTATAACCTTAGGATAACCAATAACACGAAAATTGGTAAATGGATCGAATTAAACCCGCAGCTTGCACTTTCTACCTCAAAAAACAGAAAAATCCTGAGAGGGGCAAGTGCATACATGCTAAACCTCTTAACCTGGCCGGCTTACGATGACATCAGGAATTGGGAAAGTGAAGACGGTTTAAAGAGACCGGTTTTTGCTGAAAACCCTAACGCGGAAATTGACAATCCCTTCTATAATATTTACAAAAATCCTGGTGAGGATAAAAATAACCGCTTAATAGCAACGCTTGGTGTTAACCTCACACCATTTAAATGGCTTGCGGTCAATGGCCGTTTTGGTTATGATACTTATCGAAACGTTGGTTATCAGCAATATGACTCGATGTCTTTCTACCTAACAAGGGCGCAGAAGGGTATGCAAAGGAATTACTATCAGAACTATTATGGCTATAACCATTTTATTAGTGCGACGGGTACGAAAGATTTTGGGAAAATTACTACACGCCTGATGGTTGGTACGCAATGGCAGGATTATGAAACACAAACGTGGTCTGTTTCAGGTACGAATTTGACAAGTATGTCACGTACCGACAGTGCCAATACTGATCCCACAACGCGTAACTATTCTTTCAATATGCAATTTCGGGATGGTAAGCCAGATTATAGCATCAGGCGCCAACTGGCTTATTTCGGAGAGGCAATGGTAGGCTGGAACAATGCCTTGTTCTTAACATACTCACACCGTTTTGAGACCAACTCTATATTCCCTCCTGAGTCAAGGCATTATAATTATCCCGCGGGTGGTATCAGCGCGATCCTGAGTGATCTGATCCCCGGTATGAAGTCGATCAAAGGGTTTGATTTCTGGAAGGTAAGGGCTTCGTTAGCCAATACAGCAAGAACAAGTGCGCCTTATGCTAATCAGTCGGCTTTTAGTTTTAACACAGGTAGCGGCGGCGGATTTTATTATGGATTTACCAATGCCAATCCTTTCCTTACACCCGAAAGGCAGAGCACTTATGAAGTTGGTACCGAGTTCAGGTTATTGAACAACAGGCTCAACCTGGATGCCACTTATTATAATACTACTAATAAGAACCTCATCGTTCAGGCTTTCAGGTTAAGTTATGGAACCGGATTTGTTCTGAATACTATGAATATTGGTTCCACAAACAACAAGGGTCTGGAAATTTCAGTTGCTGCAACTCCTGTTAAAACAACCGATTTAAGGTGGACGACCCGTTTCAACTTTAATAAAATGTGGAACAAGATCATCCAACTACCAGCCAACATACCAGAATTTTATATTTCAGATACCTGGATGTATGATAACGCAAGAGGAGGTGGTTCTTTAGGCATGCCCACAACCACAATTACAGGTTATGGTTATGCGAGAAATGACAATGGTAACATTTTGATTAACCCCGCAACCGGGTTACCGGTTATTGACGCCAACTTTAAGGTGCGGGGGGACAGAAATGCGAATTTTACACTGGGATGGGTTAACAACCTTATGTATAAAAATTTCAATCTTAGTATGTTATGGGATTTAAAAGTAGGCGGCGATATTTTTAACGCTACTGAAATGTATCTGACAGATTTAGGAAGAAGTATGAGGACTGCTGACAGGGAAACTCCGCGGATTATTGATGGCGTTTTAAACGATGGTTTACAGAATACTGCCAACCCCACCAAAAACAACATCGTCGTAAATCCATATTATCAGAATGCGTATTATACTGCTCTTCCCGTAGAAGAGTTTATTCAAAAGGATGTAAATTGGTTCAGGCTGCGGGATATTACACTTTCTTACATGTTTGAACAAAGCCAATTGAGCGCACTTAAGTACTTCAAAGGCCTCAGTGCTTTTGTGACATTGACCGATCCTATTTTGATTACGAACTACAGGGGATCCGACCCTCAGGTGAACGGAAACACAGCCGGTGCAGCTGGCGTAGGCGGTTTTGGCTTTGATTATGGTAACGTAGGGATGCCACTCAGTCTAAACATAGGAATAAGGGCTAATTTTTAAAAAATTTAAAAGCGTACAAATGAAAAAAAATATATTATTAATATTTATTTCGGTGATCGCACTCTTTGGCTGCGACAAAAAGATAGGCGACGCCTACCTTAGCCCCAACACTTACACAAAGGTGGAACCTGAGGAGCTGTTGCCACAAATTATTAGCGCAATGGCGGGTAACTATGCGGGTCACGGTCCTCTGAACGATATGCGTTACGTGGGACAATATGTGCAGAATTTTGCTTTTTATCTGCCTAACAGTGTGTTTGACAGAATGGGATATAATAATGGTCCCGGGGACGTGGCACAATCCACATGGCGTATGCACTATTATGATATTGGCCAGAACAATCAAAGAATGATGCAATGGGCAGCAGACCAGGGACGCTGGCATTTTGTCGGCGTTGGTAAAGCCATTGAAGCCTGGAGTTGGATGGTTTTAACTGATTATTATGGAGAAGCCCCTGTTACACAGGCGTTCAGCACAGACATTCTTACTTTTAAGTATGATACTGAAGAGACCGCCTATAATAGAATTCGCACCCTTGCTTTGGAAGCACTTGAAAATCTTGACAAGGCAACAGGCTCAGATCCCAAGTTTACTACAGCGGATCAGTATTTTTATGGAGGAGATATTAATAAATGGAAAAAATTTGCAAATGGTGTTTTAGCCAGATATTACAATCACTTTAGTAATAAAGCATCTTATAAACCTGATTCTGCTATTTATTACGCTGACCGGGCGATGAGCACGGTTGATGAGATTGGAGCCGTGAAATTTGCAGCTACCAATATTTCAGCCACCAATAATTTTTGGGGGCCGTTCCGCAATAATTTTACCGGTACAGCAACAACTAACCCTACTGCAATAAGACAATCGGCTTATATAGCTAATATTTTAAACGGAACCAATAGCGAATTTACCGGTGTTGAGGATCCACGCGCATGGTACCTGCTCAGGGGGAATAATAATGGAACTATAGTAGGCGTGCAAAATGGAGTAGGCCAGGCTGTAATAACTGCCGCCAACAGGCCACAGAGTTTCTTTGGCATCAATCAGGCAACAGCAAGTAACGCGGCGCCTCCTAATGACGATAGCTGTAGATTTATATTCAAAAATGATTCTCCAATTCCCATACTTACTCCCGCGGAGATGAAGTTCATAAAGGCCGAAGCAGCGTTCAGGAAAGGCGATAAAAACACTGCTCTCCAGGCTTTTAAAGATGGTATCAACGCTCACTTCGATATGCTGGTTGGAATGTATAATGAAAGCATTCCTGCAGGGAAAGAAATAACAGCAGCAAACAGGGCGGCTTATTTGGGGAATGCCACAGTAGTGCCGGCCACATCGGCAGGATTGACCCTTTCCAAAATAATGATGCAGAAATATATAGCAATGTTTGGTTTTGGTATTTTAGAAACCTGGCTGGATATGCGCCGCTATCATTATACCGACGTAGACCCGCAAACAGGGAAACAAGTATATGCAGATTTTACCGTTGAAACGCTCGACGATAGAAATAAAGGTCAATTTATCTACAGGTATTTCCCGCGTTACAACTCCGAGTACGTTTGGAACCTTGCTGAGTTACAAAGGATCGGCGGTACAGATGAAAATTATCACACAAAGAAATTATGGATCGTTCAGCCCTAGGCTCATCAGAAAATCATTTTAAAAATATCATTATGAGATTGAAATACGTAATTGCAGCATGTCTTCTGGTTATTGTAGTTGCAGGTTGTAAAAAAACCGATGACGGTATCATTTCTACCTATGATACTGACATGACTAATAACGCCATGCTTAAGATAAACATAGCGTCCATTTACAGGTCAAACCCCTCTATGAGGATTAAGATTAATGATCAGATTGTAAGCGGATTGCTTACGGCCAGAACTCCTTTCCCGGGAGGCGGTTACAATACCGGTGGCGATAATGTAGGAACTTATCTGGCCGTTCCCGGCAACCGCAGCCCAGTTAAGGTAAGCCTCATGATCCCTTTTGTGGGAGATACGTCAAGATGGGCGCAGGATTCAATAAGTTTATATGAGACCTCTATAGAAGTTTCAAATGGTAAATATTACAGTTTACATATTGCTGACACAGCTTCGAAAACTAAGAGTGTCCTGTTTGAAGAAAATCTTGCGTTGCCTACTGATACCCTTCCTTATTTCAGGTTCGTTAATCTTATACCCAACATAGCAGGTGACGGTCTTGATTTGTATTTTGGGGATAGCCTGTTAGCCACCGGTATAAAATATCTCGAGTCCAGCAACGAATTTGCGGTCAATCCCAGGCAGGCCAGTACTGCCTGGACAGTCAGACAAACGGGTCTGCCAGCCAGCGCTCCTGCGATTGCGACCTACACAAGCGGAAATACTTACATCCGCGGCAGAAAATATACGGCATTTGCAATGGGGTATTTTGGATTATCAGGGACCACTGAACCCCGGCGGCCCTTTATCTCTTTTTATTATATCCGTTAGTGGTTTCAGCAACTTATATAGTACATGAACTGCCCGTTTCGCGGGTAGTTTTTTTTATGTGTGTCACGCATAAATATCAGCTATAGTTGGCGGCAAAAGTGGGAGACCTTGCCGAGTACCAGTTGCATTATTTTGTACCGGTTGCGGCTGTTGATTCTAACAACATTTATAAAATAGAAGTGAATGGGATGATTTATGAGAATGGCACCACCAGTTCTGCGGGCGTTTACAGCCCTGCTGTAGTCCTTTCTACTTACAATGCCGTTCCCAGTGGCAGTGTCGCGCGTTTTTATACCACCACGCCTGGCCAGAATAATATCAAGATGTATGCAAGTAATAAGTTCAAGCCCGTTTACGATCAGAACGTAACGCTTACTACGGGCAAGCAGAATATATTTGTTTACGACTTCAACAAACCCCCAATCGTTTTTGACAACGGGGCTCCTTATCCCAAAAATGTAACCGAGCATAGTGATTCTACGGCATGGATCAAATTTTACAACTTTTTGTATGAAAATGCTACCACGCCTACTACGCTAAAGCTGCAATACCAGTATCAATATACCATGGATATTGTTACAAAAGTAAAAAGCCCGTGGTTGAACGTAGGCGCGCCCGTAGCGTTTGGCGAAACTACCGGTTGGCAACCAGTTACGGTGATTAAGGAAGTTCCTTTGTCTGCAGGTTCCGCGCGCATTGATTACAGGATCAGAATGATCGGACCCAGCGGGGAAGACCTGGGCAGCCTGCAGATCAATAATGCCTCCAACGCGTTTGTGGATTATTCTGATTTCTGGAATGCAGCTATCGGTAGGGCATACCACCATGTACTATCTGGTATACGCACCACGGCACCACGCACCGCCGTTAGGCAATTTACGGCGTTATAAAAGAATCATTTTTTCAATATTAAGTCCGCTGTGTAACAGCGGATTTTTTTTGCGCGCATAATACTTCAATAAATAACGCCGGCAGTCCTCATGCGCAATAAATCTGCTCCTGTAAAAAATTCCCGATTTCGTAAATGCCCCGGAAAAAGCAGGGGTATTTTTACAGATTCATATCAACAAATCATTGGTGCACAAATTATTTCTGTTTATTTTTTTATGCATAGCGGTCACTGCATTTTCGCAGGAGGCTGCCAATACAGTTATAAAAGGTGTAGTAACGGATGAAAACGGAAAGCCTGTGGAGTTTGCCAGCGTTAAATTGACAGAATTGGATGAATCACGTGTAACAAGGCGCAACGGTGAATTCAGTTTTGCTGTGCCCGGCCATTTCAACAACATCACGCTGGAGGTATCTTTTACCAATAAAAAGAAAGAAGTAATTACAGTAACAAGGCCCTTTTTTGGCGGGCTGCAAAAAATAGTGCTGGAAAATGAAAGCCTTACCTTGGATGGCGTTGCTGTAGACGCGGTGCGCAAAAGGGCCAACTCCGCTTCTTCCATCATATTTGAAGAAGAGGCCATCCGGCAAATGCAGGCTTTTAGCTTGATGGACATCCTCAACAATCTTCCCGGTAAAAAAACAGAAGCGCCCAACCTGCAAAGCCCGCAAACCCTTACGCTAAGAACCAATGCCGCCGGCACGCAGGCCATGAACAATTCTTTTGGTATTGCCATTTTTATTGATGATGTGCAGATCACCAACGACGCCAATATGCAGTCGCGCTCGGTGGGAGCAAGAGGGCTGGGCGGCTCCACCGTAAGCGGCTACCAGGTAGGCTCGTTTGATGTGCCTTATAACGGTTTCGATTTAAGGGATATTCCCCTTTCAAATATTGAGCGCATCGAGATCATACAGGGATTTTTTTAAGAGTAAAAAAATAACAGAAGCTTTAAAGTATGTTGAGAAAAACCCCAGTTCTTATTTTAGCGGATACTTGTTAAACCATTTTAAAAGAAGCCTCTCTGTAGGTACTTTGCAAAAGTATTTTATGTTCTTAACCGATGCCGTCAAATTTTCAGATTTCGGCAAAAATATCATGTAAGAATTGGTTAAGCTTAGCTCTGATTTACCCTTTCAAAAAAGCCTGTTAACTCCGGCATTTTACGAAAAGTGCCTATCTTTATTATAATTTGGTTGACAATCCAAAAAAGTTAATTGGGATGATGGTTGCTTCGTTAAACGTTTTGCTTATGGCTGGCAATTGAATTTAGTGCCAGTCTTCAAAATTTGGCCGATATGAAGAATTTCAATTTTATAGGAATAATATTCTTTTGCTTCTTTTTAGCATGCGAGAATATAAAATCTGCAGACAGTAATACTGAAATAATTACCGCTGTAAAGAATAATCGAATACCTTTTGTGGACACATTGGAAAAAAATCATATTATAGTTAAGGCATTAATTAATCAGAAGCCAGTTTATTTAGTAGTGGATAATGGAACCCACCCGGATTATTACATCATACTTTTTAAACCGGCCGCAGCAGCCATTGGCCTTATTGATACTTTAAAGCCCTTTCGCTTAGAAACAGAGCGTATTGCAGCAACACCTTATTCAATTTCTTTATCAGAATTTAGAGATACAAGCAAAGGGATAGTAGTTCACAATTATGGTATTTTGCCTAAGGATAAATTAAGTGATGGAATTCTGGGCATGGGATTTTTAAAAAAATATATTGTCGCCATAGACTACAATCAAAAATATTTAGAAATATTTGACACAGCGAATTTTGTAGTTCCAAAACTGTACGAAGAAATAACATTTAAGCCACCGTATGACGGGCCGCTTAGAAACCTTGACATCTTACTTTATATTAATGGGAAAAACTACCCGGAAAATGTAAGTTTAGATTTAGGGTACTCGCTACCCGGATTTTATTTAAGCACCTATCATTACGAAAAAAACAAAAAAGTATTTGACACAGCTGGTGATACAACAGAATCTTTTAGTGCAATAAGAAAGGCTGTCAACAAAAGTGTTATTTTAGATTCCGTAACAATTTTGGATAAAACAATTGCTAACATACCTTCTTTAGTAGCTCTTAAAGGTAACACATATTCTAACTCTATTTTGTTTGGTAATGATATTCTGCAGCGATTTGGTAAAATTTATCTTCAATTAGGCTCGAACAAAATGTACATAAAAAGATGAAATACCGTATAGCTAAAGGCTTTGTCAGCGTACTGTTTCGGCCAGTTCAAAACTTAGATTTTTTATAAAAATATTAAACATGAAAAAATATGCATACCTGGTATTTTTCCTGTTATGCTTCACAACGATACGTTCTCAGCCTTTTATATTGTCTGGGCATTCACTTGGGAAAACTGATGGGTTGATAGCATTAAATTATATAGATGCTGGATTTAACAAAATTAGTGATACGGTAAATATAATTGATGGTTCTTTTAAGTTTGAAGGTGTGGTAAAAGGTGCTCAACATGCGTATCTGAACATTATTGTGAATGTGGATACTGCATTTGGTATTTATGATCGTTACATATTTATTGAGCCGGGAGTAATTTCCTTGATGTTTACTTACGGCGATTTGGAAAATGGTGTTGTATCGGGGTCTTCCGTACAGCGTGAAGCAGATTTGTGGAAATTGCAAAAAGCAGTTTTTTTAAATAAATTACAACCATTGCGATCAGGTATTGATTCCGTAAAAGCACTTCTAAAAGAAAGTAAGCTGGAGCCAGATAATGCCGACAGTCAAATTGTATTCCTCAATCGAAAAGCTGCTGTTTTATATGATAGTCTAAGGATGATGGAAGTTAATTACGTTATAGGTCATACAGACTCATACCTGAGCATCAGCTTACTAAAATATTTGATTGGAAGATTGCCTAATGACAGTATAGTAAAGTTATATTCTTTATTAAAAGATAATGTTACGAATAGTTCAGAAGGCTATGTTTTTAATACCGTTTTCAACAACTATAAAACTGCCTTAACTGCAAATTATCCCTTTGCTGCTATTAGTATAAATAAGCCTGCTCCCGGTTTCGTTCTTTACAATGCAAAAGATACTATGTATTTGAAGGATTTTTCCGGAAAAATTGTTTTGTTAGAATTTTGGGAAACCACTTGTTATCCTTGTTTAATATCCAACCCCAAAATTGAGAATTTAAGAAAGAAGTACGAAATGAAAGGATTAGTGGTTATCGGCATAACCAATGAAGACAGGTCAAGTACAAAAGCCCTTAAAGCATACATTGAAAGTAATAATTTCAACAAATGGGTTCATGTGCATTTAAGTAAAACGGCATCAGGCATAATATTTTGGAATGGGGAATTCAACAATTATTATAACATCGAAGTTCCCAGGACCATCCTGATTGACAAAAATGGAAATATAGTATATAAAAAAATCGGGTATCAAATTGATGATGTTTTAAAACTTGAGGAAGTTATTTTAGAGAATATTAAATAGTTAGGCTGTTATATGAAATTAAAAGATAAAAACCAGCATTGAGCCTTGCATTAGGAAAAGGTAAAGTAGGGTTGTCGTATATTTGGATGATGCCGTATGTGAAGCCGATGGAAGAAAAGATAGGAAAATGTGCCTTAAGACTGTTATGGCTGTTGTTTGACTACCCAACAGTTTTTTTATCCCGGACTTTTTAAATTGATTATACCGATCTGAATCATTTTTTAAAATTCATTTTTACAGTAAGAATTTTATGATGCGGTTTTGTAAATCTTGGTATTTGATCTGTTTGGCAGGCGGATTGCTGGCTGTAAATCCTGTAACATGTGAATTCTCCAAGCTGGAACGTATCGGATGTCTATCTGATGAAGATTGTGGCAGTGGTCAGTATTGTTATGTAAATGATATTGGTTACGGCGCCTGTCTATAATGTTGCTTTTATAGCCAAAAGTTCTTTAATGATAAGAATAAAGCAAGTAAGGTTAGTATGTTTCATATAATTAGCCTGCATTTTACATGTTTTTATAACATGGAGATTAGTACGGAATTAGATTGAAGGTAGATTTTGTTATCTTACTTTTAAATATTTAAAGTAATGCTTCTTAGAAAGCCTATAGCCACCTTGCTTTTCATTCTTGTAACTTTTTACTTGCACGGGCAACAGTTACAGAACGATTTGAATATATGGACAGAAAAAAATCCTGTTGAAAAAGTTTATGTACATACAGACAGGGAAAGTTATTACAGCGGGCAGGATATTTGGTTCAAGGCTTATTTTATGACAGACCTTCTGCCATCTCATCTCAGTTCTTCTATTTATACAGAATTGCTGGATGCCAAAGGAAACAAAATAGACAAAAAAGTATTCCCGGTTTTTTTGGGCGTGGCGCAGGGACAGTTAACCCTCACAAACGACTTGCCAACAGGCAACTATACATTTTTGGCTTACTCGCTTACGATGCTGAACCAAAAAGAATTTTTATTTACAAAACAACTGAAGATCTACGGAAAGGAAAATAAAGAAGTGAAAAGTATTTTCCCCGCTAAGCTGCAACTGAATTTCTTTCCCGAAGGAGGCAGCCTGATCACCGGATTGCAAAACAGGATAGCCTTTAAAGTCAATGATGAAAATGGATTTCCCGCAGATATATTAGTTGAAGTAAAAGCGGAAACCGGGGAAACCGTTGTGAGCGCCAAAACCCTGCACGATGGGATGGGGTTGTTCTTAATGATACCACAGCCAGGTAGAAAATATTACGCTGTAGCCGGTGGCGAAAATTATCCATTGCCAGAAGCCACTACCAGCGGGCTATCATTGCAGGCGTATCATACAGGCAGTGGTGTACAGTTTAAGTTGCAACATGTAGGCAATAGTGAAACCTTCCGGCCTGCCTACATGATCGGGCAAATGCTCAACAGGACAGTCTTTCGCCAGGATTTTAAAAATGAAAAAAAACTTTTAACGGGTGTTGTACAAACAAATTCACTCCCTACAGGTATTTTGCAGTTGACGATTTTTAATGCAGGCGGTATGCCACTTGCAGAAAGGCTGGTTTTTGTGAACAACAAAGAATATATTTTATCTGCCCGGTTTTCTGCCGATACGCTCAATACAGGTGCAAGAATGATGAACCAATTTTACTTACATCCCGGCGATAGCGTTAGCGGCTCCTTCTCCGTTTCTGTAACGGATGCAGATTTTGAAGACACAGTGCCCCGGTCACAAAACATCTATTCGTCATTTCTGCTTACAAGTGATATCAAGGGTTACGTACATAATCCATCGTGGTATTTTACAACAAATGATGATAGTGTTGAACAGGCTTTAGACCTTGTAATGATGACAAACGGCTGGCGTCGCTTTAAGTGGAGCGACGTTGCAGCCAACACATTACCTCAACCCATATTTAAAGACAATGGTTTTATAAAACTATCAGGAAAAGCTACTTTGAGAGACAGGAACAAGCCATTTGCAAACCAGGAGCTATTGCTTATAATCTCTGCGAAAGACACGGTAACCAAGCGGAGAAAATATTCGCAGATCATTCAAACAGATGCGCATGGAAATTTTACCATAGATTCACTCGTATTTTATGATCAGTCCAAATTGTTTTTTTTAGATATAAAAGGTGAAAAAACTAAATTCTTAACCATAAAGCTGAACGGCGATTCTCTGAGGCGCGAATACCATGTTCCGCCGCAGGCAATCTTTGGGCATCGGGTTAAGCATTCAGAAGATCAGACCATGCAGCCTGCCTACAAACAATACCTGGATGGCATAGGCGCAATGCTGGAAAATGTAACAGTTACCGGCAGGAAAAAAACAAGGCCTGAGCAATTTGAAATACCGTTGGGGTGAAAATCCGATCTCTGGCACAACAACCTTATCTGCGTTGCCGACGTGCATAATACTGCCGTACAAAGAAGATCGCATACGCATAGAAGAAAAATACCAGAAAATAATTAATATCCGGTTTGTATACCCACAACAAAACGGGTATCACCAACATCAGGAGGATGAACATCTTTACAATATAGGCTGATACCGGCAAATCATAAATGGTTTTCGTAGCGATAACATGCCCTGCATGAGGTACAGTTCTTTTTACTTTGCTGATCGTATTTATAAAGTCGCTACAAAATATCCCGAAATCATCGAGAGAGTATCGGAGATGAGTGATTGTAAGTTTCCTGCCGTTAAGGGTTTGCAGCTTAAATACCTGAAAAACACCTATATCTCTAATCAAGTGGCTATTAATATCTTTCCACTCTATAAAAACTGAACGTCCATTTTGAAAAAGTCGATTATGTTTTTCAATATTCAGTCCTGCGTCAGTTACTGTGATTTCAATATTAGAAGTTCCGAATACATTCACTGTGATAAAGCCGGCCACAGTAAACGGGAAAACGAAGAATGGCGGCAGCCAGTAAAAATTCCCGTCAAAGGTTTTAAGAAAAACCATGATGATCGATACAATGAATAGGAGGAAAGACACTACAAAAACTGTGATCAAATTCAGCCAGGCAGAAGCACGCTCAATTTTATAAGTCCTCATTTAATAATAATAGACAGATTAGTAATTATATGCAGGATAAGATTTACATCAATTAAGAATAACCATTCGTATTAAAATTGCATCGTATTGTTATCATAAACAAACTTCCTGGTTTTATTGGTAAACGCTTTTTTACCCGTCTTTTCATTAATAGAATATCCACTTTGTTTTACAGTGATCGTATTGTAAGCGTACCTATATTTCGGTCAATTCAAAATTAGAGGATTTGTGTTGTTTTCGATAGACGGGTTATCCACTA
>CAKSQK010000006.1 GCA_934486785.1 uncultured Niabella sp.
GAATTGCGCCATCAATTGTCAGCCAATGAAGCGAAACAAAAAGCTATCGAAAGTGCTTTGAAGGAACTTGATCAGTTAATGGGCCGGGAACAAAAGCTGTAATGCTTCTTTGCAGGAAATAACAGGCGATGGGCAAATGGCACCGCCTAACAGGCCGATAGCTTTATTTTTAAAAACCATGCAAAGGCCTGGCGATGAAGTAAAGGATGAATGTTTTAACAATGATCTTACGGCCTGCCTCACAGCATAAGGGTTATTTTCTTACCTTCACGATTCTTTAAAAAATCAATCTGATACATGAAGGTAATTGTTCCGGTGGCAGGCGCAGGTGTAGAGTTAAGGCCACACAGTTATACGCAACCCAAAGCACTAATTCCTCTGGCAGGAAATACTGTTTTAGGCATTATCGTGGGGCAGCTTAAAGAAGTGGGCCTTACCGAATTCATTTTTGTAATTGGTTACCTGGGAGATAAAATTCAAAACTATATTCTTGAAAAACACCCTGACATTACCGCGCATTTTGTAACCCAGGAAAACCGCCTGGGCGTGGGTCATGCCATCAGCCTTACCAAAGAAATTGTTGCCGGCGATGAAGTGCTCATCACACTGGGCGATACCATTTGCGAGTATGATATCAGGTCAGTTTTAGACAATCCCAACTCCATGATCGGCATCAGGAAGACAGACCACCCGCGCGATTTTGGCGTTGTGGAGCTGAGCGGTGATGCCATAGAATCGGTAATTGAAAAGCCACAGATACCAAAGTCAAACATGGCCATGGTGGGCATTTATAAAATAAAGGAAAGCAGCCTGCTGTTTGAGTGCCTGCAAAAAAATATTGAGGAAAACATTGTAACCCACGGCCAGTTTACCATTACCGATGCCATTGACGGCATGATAGATAAAGGTGTAAAGTTTGAACCCTTCCGGGTGGATAACTGGTTTGACGCGGGAAATAAAGATACTTTGCTGGCTTCGAACGCCATTTTGATCAAAAAATTTGGAACAAAAGCCAATGCCGCTGATTACGAGGATTCAGTGATCATTGATCCGGTAAGCATTGGCCGGGGATGCAAAATTAAAAACAGCATTGTGGGGCCCAACGTTACGCTGGGTGAAAACACCAGGATCGAGCGTTCCATTGTAAGCAATTCCATCATTGGGGCGTTTACCAATTTGTATGATATTGTGCTCACCGATTCCTTAATAGGCGGCGATACATTGCTGAAAGGCAAAAAAAGAATTTTAAACGTGGGTGAGAATACAACCATAGACCTGGGTTAACAATAGCTAACGCGCCATCGTCAGTTGATAGTTACCTGGCTGCCGGCGCAGGCCAAACCAGAATATAAATGAAATGCAAACACAGTTCTCCAACCGGGTTACCGCACTTTTTAATATTAAATATCCGCTTATACAGGCCGGTATGGTGTGGGCAAGCGGCTGGCGGCTGGCCAGCGCCGTAAGTAACGCGGGCGGCTTGGGCCTCATCGGCTCGGGCAGTATGTACCCGCAGGTGCTGAAAGAGCACATTGAAAAATGCAAAGCTGCTACTGATAAGCCTTTTGGTGTCAACCTGCCCATATTTTCCCCGTCAGCGCAGGAGCATGTACAAACTATTATAGAAGAAAAAGTGCCCATCGTGTTTACAAGTGCGGGCAACCCCGCCACCTACACCCAACAGTTTAAAGCGGCGGGCATCACCGTAGTGCACGTGGTAAGCAGCAGCAAATTCGCGCTAAAAGCGCAAAATGCCGGTTGCGACGCTATTGTAGCCGAAGGCTTTGAAGCAGGCGGCCACAACGGCCGCGAAGAAACCACCACCATGGTATTGGTACCGCTGGTTTGCAATGCAGTGACCATACCGGTTATTGCTGCAGGCGGCATTGCCACCGGCAGGCAAATGGCAGCCGCTTTTATGCTGGGCGCAGAAGGGGTGCAGGTGGGCAGCCGCTTTGTTGCCAGCACGGAAGCCTCATGCCATCAAAATTTTAAACAGGCTGTTATCGGCTCAAAAGAAGGCGACACCCAGCTGGCGCTGAAACAACTGACACCCGTGCGCCTTATCAAAAATCAGTTTTACAATAAAGTGCAGGAGGCCGAAAGCCGCTGTGCGTCAAAAGAAGATTTGCAGCAACTGCTTGGCCGCGCGCGTGCAAAAAAGGGTATGTTTGAAGGCGACTTGGACGAAGGTGAACTGGAGATAGGGCAGGTAGCCGCATTGCTGAAAGATATTCCCACTGCTGCTGAAATTGTAGCCTCCATATGGGAAGAATTTGCCGCACTTATGAACCATAAAATACAACTATAATTGTAAAATAAGAATAGTGCAAACGATTATTGATTTAACAACATTTCAAACGCCACTGGGGCCAATGATCGCCTGCGGTACGGAACAGGGCATTTGCCTGCTTGAGTTTACCGACCGCAAGATGCTGGATGGTGAGTTGAAAGACCTGGCGTTAAAATTAAACGGAGTGATAACGGAAGGTGACAACCCGCATTTTAAAAACCTGCAGGCACAGCTTTCTGAATATTTTGAAGGTAAACGAAAACAGTTTGACATACCCATCTTTACATTAGGCACTTCGTTTCAAAACCTGGTGTGGCAACAGTTGCAAACCATTCCTTACGGGCATACCCGCACGTATAAACAACAGGCCGTTGCCCTGGGAAATGCAGGCGCCATAAGGGCTGTAGCTGCCGCCAATGGCATGAACCGCCTTGCAGTGATTGTGCCCTGCCACCGCGTGATTGGAAGTAACGGAAACCTTACAGGCTATGCGGCCGGGCTTTGGAGAAAAAAACATTTATTGGAGCTGGAGACTGTGCATGCCGGCTACCGGATGTTTTAATGTGATTACAGGTAGCGCCCTGTGTAGCTTTTCTTTTCTTTTTTAATATCGGCCGGCCTGCCGGCAAACACCAGCTCGCCGCCTCCGTCCCCGGCCTCGGGGCCAAGCTCAATAACCCAGTCGGCATTTTTAATCACATCCGTATTATGCTCGATGACGATGATGGAATGGCCCTGTTCAATCAACGCGTTGAAGGATGCGAGCAGTTTATTGATATCATTAAAATGAAGCCCGGTTGTGGGTTCATCAAAAATAAACAATACTTTATTTGAGCTTCGGCCTTTGCCTAAGAAGGAGGCCAGTTTTACACGCTGGGCCTCGCCGCCCGAAAGCGTATCGGATGATTGTCCCAGTTTTACATAGCCCAGGCCCACGTCAGACAAGGGTTGCAGCGCGCCGGCCAGTTTGGGCTCGTTATTAAAAAATGCAATGGCTTCATCTACGCTCATTTCCAATACATCATAAATGCTTTTATCCCGCACTTTTACATCAAGAATTTCTTCTTTAAAACGCCTGCCGCCGCAGCCTTCGCAGGTTAAATGCACATCCGCCAAAAACTGCATTTCCACCACCTGTTCGCCTTCGCCTTTGCAGGTATCGCACCGGCCGCCATCCACGTTAAAAGAAAAGTGTTTGGGCTGAAAGCCGCGCATTTTGGCCAATGGCTGCCGGGAAAAAAGGTCGCGTATTTCATCATAAGCTTTAATATAAGTGACCGGGTTGCTGCGCGAAGATTTGCCTATCGGGTTCTGGTCTACCAGTTCCACCTGTTGTATGCTTTCAATATCGCCGGTAATGGCTTTGTGAAAGCCTACTTTATCGCCCGAGAAAGTTCCTTTTATTTTTTGCAAAGCAGGAAACAGGATCTGTTTGATAAGCGTGGTTTTGCCGCTGCCGCTTACACCGCTTACCACGCACAAAACGTTTAGTGGAAACGTAACGGTGATGTTTTTTAAATTATTGTGGCGTGCTTCTTCTACCGTAATGCTGCGGTTCCATTTACGCAATGTTTTGCGCGGCTCAATGGTCAGTTCGCCGCTCAGGTATTTCCCGGTGAGGCTGTTGGGGTTGTAAATCAATTCGTCATAATCGCCTTCTGCCACTACTTCGCCACCCAGGTGAGAAGCCATCGGCCCCATATCAATAATATGATCGGCATGGCGCATCATCATTTCATCGTGTTCCACCACCACCACGGTATTATTCAGGTCACGCAGCTCTTTCAATACTTCAATCAGTTGAGAAGTGTCCCGCGAATGCAGCCCTATTGACGGTTCATCCAGTATATACAAAGAGTTGGTAAGGTTGCTGCCCAGGCTGCGCGTGAGTTGTATACGCTGGCTTTCGCCGCCGCTCAGCGTGTTCGCCACACGGCTAAGCGTCAGGTATCCCAGCCCTACTTTTAGCAGCGTATCAAGGCGGTTGCTGATCTCCAGCAAAATTCTTTTGGCCACCTGCTGCTTGTGTTCTGACAAACGAAGTTTGCTGAACCATTCTTTCAGGTCTTTTACGGGCATATCGCTTAGTTCGCCAATATTTTTACCGCCAATTTGCACGTACAGGGCTTCCTTTTTCAGCCGGTAGCCGTTACAGTCGTGGCATACGGTACGCCCGCGGTAGCGGCTCAGCAGCACACGGTATTGAACTTTATAAAGATTTTGTTCTACCTCCTTAAAAAAATCGTTGATGCCGTAAACGGTGCTGTTGCCTTTCCATAAAAGCTCGTATTGCGCTTTGGTTAAATCGGCAACGGGCTTGTGCACCGGAAAATCGTACTTTGATGCGTTTTGTATAAACCGGTCTTTCCATTTGCCCAGTTTTTCTCCCTTCCACGGCGCCACGGCGCCTTCGTACACGCTCAGCCTTTTATCGGGGATCACCAGGTCGGGATCAATACCCAGCACCATGCTAAAGCCTTCGCAGGTGGGGCAGGCGCCAATGGGGTTGTTAAAGGAAAAAAGATTGGGCTGGTGCTGTTCAAACGTGATGCCGTCAAGCTCAAACCGGTTGTTAAAGCTGAGCAGTTTTGTTTTTTTGCCAATTGCCTGCACATACACATCGCCTTCACCCTCATAGAAAGCGGTACCGATGGAATCGCCCAGCCTGTGCAGGTCGTCTTCGTCAAATGCTTTCGCCACAATGCGGTCAATCAAAACATAAAGATTGCCGGTGTTTTTAGAGGTTTTCACTTTTAATTTTGCCGCAAGGGCTTTATCATCAAGCTCCAGCAGGTCTTCTATGTGCAGCACGATCATTCCTTCGGCGCTGCCATTATCGTCGTCAAGCGCTATTCTTGAAAAACCTTTTTGCAGCAATATGCCCAGTTCTTCTTTAATATTTCTGTTGCGGTGCTGCCTGAACTTTACCAGGATGTAAACTTTTGCTCCCCCGTGCAAAGCTTCAATTGCTTTGATCACGTCTGCCACATCATCTTTTCTTACAATTTTACCAGAAACGGGTGAGATGGTATCGCCGGCTCTTGCAAAAAGCAGCCGCATGTAATCGTAAGCCTCCGTCATGGTACCCACCGTGCTGCGTGGTGTGCGCGTGATCACTTTTTGCTCAATGGCAATGGCGGGGCAAAGGCCTTTAATGTAATCCACATCGGGTTTGTTCATGCGGTTTAAAAACTGGCGCGCATAAGCGCTGAGGCTTTCAGCGTACCGGCGCTGGCCCTCTGCATAAAGCGTGTCAATGGTTAATGACGATTTGCCGGAGCCCGAAACGCCCGTTACCACGATCAGTTTATTACGCGGAATGGACACGGAAACATTCTTTAAATTATGCACCCGCGCCCCTTTTATCTGTATATCTTCGAGTTTATTTTTAGTGGCCACTATCAACTTTTATGGCTGCAAAAGTAACCTTATAAATGTTCTCATAACTATGAAATAAACGGGCTGTTTTGCCGTCTTTTTAAGAAACAATTGATGTATAAAGCGTTATTAATCAGTTATTTTTATCAGTTGTTAATTAATTTTAACATAATTTTTATATTATAAGCACATTTTATGATTTATTACATATTGTCAAACGGATCATTACCCTATTTTTGCACAGTCCAAATCTGATAGGGATATTGGAAGGAGAACTATTCATAAACCGTATTTTGAAAATAAGTGTTTTCAAAATCACTTTCCGGGGAAATACATGAGAAAAGCCCGGAGAATAAAAAAAGAAGGTGGATATGATAGCTTATCTAAAAAAAAGCGATAATGAATTAATTGACTTGTTCAGCGATGGTCACGATCAAGCCCTCGACTCCCTGCTGCACAGATATAAAGATAAATTATACAACGCCATTTTATTTATTGTAAAGGATAAATATCATGCAGAGGATATATCCCAGGAGGTGTTCATAAAAATTATTGAAACCTTAAAAAGCGGGAAGTATAAAGAAGAAGGGAAATTTTTACCGTGGGCTATGAGAATAGCACACAATTTGTGCGTGGATTATTTCAGAAAATTGAAGCGTTTCCCGTTTGCAAAAAGCAGTGTTGAAAATGACGTTTTGGAAACCATCAATTCCACAGAAGCGAATGTTGAGGAAAAGATCATTAACAGCCAAAGCATAGGCAAAGCCCAGGATATGCTGGAGCAATTGCCGGAAGAGCAGCGGGAAGTGATTATATTAAGGCATTTTGCCAACCTTAGCTTTAAAGAAATTGCTGAAATTACAGGTTGCAGCATCAATACGGCCCTGGGCCGGATGAGGTACGGGCTGATCAACCTGAGAAAGATGATGACAGGTAAATAGCTGTAAGATACTGTCATCTTGTAACACCGATAGGAATAAAGGAATTCGAAGGATAGGGAACACCTAAGACCGAATTTACTTGCCGAATATCCAACCGGCTGGTGCAAGATGACGCCAAACTGCCGCTCCGCCCACGGAGCGGTTTTTTTATTATATATTCTTTACAAGTTTACTGGGCACTTTAATATGGGCGCCTTCGCCCGCGGTGGCATCCCCGCCCATTTCAATTTTTTTAAATATCATGTTGGCGGCTTCTATACCCATCTCGTAAGAGTTTTCATCAATGGAGGCAATGGGTTTATAGTCAAGGTATTTGATGAGGGGTAAATTTCCAAACCCAATGATGTCGGTTTTGTCAAGCAACTCGCGGTGGTGTTTTTTCAGGTATTTGATCACATCAAGGCTTACATAATTTTTAAAGGTAAAAAATGCCGTTGGCGGATCATTCAATTCCATTAACTTTTTTGCTGCCTTATAGGTTTGCGGTGGCGACAGGTCTACCTCCACCACAAGTTCGGGGTCGTAAGTCAGGCCATATTTTTCCAGCGCTTTTTTATATCCTTCCAGCCGTTGGTGCGTGGTGCGTAAAAAAGACGGGCCCATAAGGTGTGCAATGCGGGTGTGGCCTTTATCAATTAAAAATTTAACCGCCGTAAAAGAGCCACCTTCATTATCGGTTGCTACAAAATCAAACTCAGGCTCAGAAAAGGCACGGGAAAAAAAAACAACCGGTATCCCGGTGTGCATCAGCCGTTTAAACATGTTCACATCGCGGGTGTTTTTTGATATGGCTATGATCACGCCGTCTACCCGGTTCCTGATCATGTTTTCAACAATACCTGTTTCTTTTTCATGGTCTTCATGTGTTTGCGAAATAATAACATTATAATTTTTTTTGTTGGCCACTTCCTCAACGCCGTTAATGGCCAATACATAAAACTGGTCTAAAAGATCGGGCATTATCACGCCAATGGTAAATGATTTGTTTTGTTTGAAATGCCTGGCTGCCTCGTTGGGAATATAGTTCCATTCTTTTGCCAGTTTTTGCACCCTTTCTTTTGTAAGAACGCTAATGGATGGATTGTTGTTTAAGGCCTTCGAAACCGTTGAGACCGACATGTTCAGCTTTCGGGCAATATCCTTTATGGTAATACCTTTTTTCATAAAGCAAAAAAGATAGAACTTTTTTTGCACACTTCCAAGCACAGCCAAATATTAAAAAATATCTTTTATTTCAAACGTTGTAATACCCTGTTAAGCAGGCAAAGGCGCTTAAAACCAGAAATTATGCTGTACTTTGGCTTAAAATCCTGCTTGTAGCACATTTATCCTGCTTGTTACTCATATGAGTTTAGCCTATTTTATAATACTGAAGATTGCTTTAGCCGGATTTCTAAATTAAATATTATATAAGTTTTATCTGAAAACCTGATTGATGAAAGAGTTTGATTTAAATGGTAAAGTGATCATCGTTACCGGGGGCACCGGCATTTTGGGCGCTTCCTTTATTAAAAGTATTGCAGAGGCCGGCGCCATAGTAGGCGTATTGGGCAGGAACGAAACCGTGGCTGCTGAAAGAGTAAAAGAAATTCAAAACAACGGTGGAAAGGCCATTGCGCTTAAAGCCGATGTAACCAGTGAGGCAGGCCTGCAGCAGGCGCGCGATAAAATATTAAATGAATATGGAAAAATAGACGGGCTGGTAAATGCCGCCGGCGGCAACATGCCCAAAGCGGTTGTTCAGCCGGGCACGGATATTTTTCAGCTTGATATGGATGCTTTAAAACAGGTGGTAGACCTGAACCTGTTTGGAACCGTTTTGCCCACCCAGGTTTTTGGCGCCGAAATAGCCAGGCAGGGTAGCGGCAGCATTGTAAACATTTCTTCCATGGCCGCACAGCGTGCTATTACCAGGGTGCTGGGCTATACGCTGGCAAAAAGCGCCATTGATGCTTACACAAAATGGTTTGCCATGGAGCTTGGTAACAGGTATGGAGACAAGATCCGTATGAATGCGATTGCGCCCGGGTTCTTCTTAACAGAGCAAAACAGAACCCTGCTTACCAACAGCGATGGCAGTTATACCGAAAGAGGCAGCCTGGTGGTAAAACACACGCCATTTAAGCGAATGGGCGAGCCGGATGAATTAACGGGCGCACTGATATGGTTGCTGGGCGATGCTTCAAAATTTGTAACCGGAACAGTGGTAAATGTTGATGGCGGATTTTCAATCTTCAGCGGAGTTTAAAAAGTTAAGAAACAATAACGTAAATAAATGCTTATGCGATTTTTATTAAAAAAGACAGCAATTTGCAGCCTGCTCTTTTGCTTATTACTGATGGTAAGCGAGTCCTTCGCTCAAACACAAACCATTACCGGCACCATCACAAATGTAAGGGAAGAACCGCTCGAAGGCGCTTCTGTAATTGTAAAAGGTTCGGCCAGAAGTACTATCTCAAACGCGCTTGGTGAGTTCTCGATACCTGTAAATGATAATGATACGCTTGTTTTTTCTTACGCGGGCCTCGAAACACAGGAGGTAGCTGTGGGTGGCAGGCAGGTACTTAACATCATTATGCGCGCCGCAGCCGGTACCGAGCAAATGGAAGATGTGGTAGTGGTGGCTTTCGGTACACAGAAAAGAACAGAAATTGTAGGCTCCGTAACCTCGGTACGGCCAGAGGAATTAAAAGTTCCATCCAGCAACCTTACCACGGCGCTGGCAGGCCGCGTGCCTGGTATGATAGCCGTGCAAAGAACGGGTGAGCCCGGCGCAGATAATGCCGAGTTTTACATTCGCGGTATTACCACTTTTGGTTATGGCCGCGGGCCGTTAATTTTAATTGATGGTATTGAATCTACCACGAACGACCTTGCCAGGATCAACGTAGACGATATTGCCAGTTTTAATATTTATAAAGATGCCACAGCTACCGCGCTTTATGGCAGCCGCGCGGCAAACGGTGTGATCTCCATTTCTACAAAAGAAGGTAAAAAAGGAAGGGCAAGGGTTTCGCTGAGAGCGGAAACCAATCTTTCTATGAACACCCGTGATGTGGAACTGGCTGATCCCATCACTTATATGAAACTTAACAACGAGGCCATCCTTACCCGCAACCCGCTGGCGCCTGTTTTGTACACAGATGAAAAAATAGACAACACGGTCATCGGTTCAGGATCAAATATATTTCCTACCACCGACTGGAGAAAGGAAATGTTTAAAGACCACACCCTGAACCAGCGCGTGAACATGAGCGTGAGCGGGGGTGGCGATGTGGCCAAATATTATGTAGGCGGTACTTATACACAGGACAATGGCCTTTTAAAAGTGGATCAGCGCAATAATTTTAATAACAATATTAATTTCAGAACTTATTCGCTGCGTTCCAACGTAAATATGTTCCTTTCTTCCACAACAGAAATGATCGTGCGCCTTTCCGGAGTTTTTGAAGATTACAACGGACCGATCTATTCCGGTGGCGGTATGTACACACGCGTGATGCGCGCCAACCCGGTTCTGTTTCCGGCATATTATCCTACCGACTCGGCGCACCGTTTTGTTCAGCACATTATGTTTGGTAACTATGGTGAAGGCAATTACCTGAACCCATATGCCGATATGGTAAAAGGCTACCAGGATCGCGGGCGCTCTAAAGTGGGCGCGCAGCTTGAACTGAAGCAGGATTTGAAAGGCATTACACCAGGCCTGAAGGCGCGCGGGCGCCTGAGCACTGACCGCCACGCTTACTTTACCATTACAAGGCAGTACCTGCCGTTTTACTATGGCCTGTCTGACTACAGCCTGCGGAATAATACCTACAATGTGTACCTGATCAATGAAGATGAAGGCCGCGAAACATTAGATTATGATGAAGGCACTAAAGAGATCAACTCAACTATTTGGGGTGAGGCCGCCATTGACTACTACCGCAGTTTTGGCAACAACACTATTAGCGGTATGGTGATCAGCTACTTGCAGGAAAGGTTGAATCCCAATGCGGGTTCTATTCAGCAATCACTGCCTTTTAGAAATGTGGGCATATCGGGCAGGGCTACTTATGGTTACGATAACCGCTACCACGTAGAATTTAACTTTGGTTACAATGGGTCAGAGCGCTTTTATAAAAAACAGCGCTGGGGCTTCTTCCCGTCGGCGGGTGTAGCCTGGACGGTTTCTAACGAACCTTTCTTTGACAAGATCAAAGACAATGTGAACCTGTTGAAATTCCGCGCCACTTACGGCCTTGCCGGTAAAGACGATATTGGCGATGCGGCAGACAGGTTCTTCTATCTTTCTGAAGTGAATTTGAGCAACTCAGGCTACGGCGCTGTTTTTGGCCGGGACAACGGGTACTCAAGGCCGGGCATTTCTATTTCACGCTATTCTGATCCTAATATTACCTGGGAAACCTCGCGCGATGCCAACTTTGCCGTTGAGCTGGGTTTGTTCAGAAAACTCAACCTGATTGCAGAATATTATGTGCGCAACAGGTATAATATTTTACAAACAAGAGCATCTACCCCGGCTTCAATGGGATTGTGGGCACAGCCGCAAACCAATATTGGCGAGGCCACCGGCCGCGGTGTGGATCTGGATTTAAACTTTAGCCATACGTTCGCTAATTCAATGTTCATACAGGCAATGGCCAACTTTACTTATGCAACAACAAAGTTTAAAGTTTACGAAGAGTACGAATATCCCGGCGCATGGTGGCGCTCAAGAATAGGTTATCCCATCGCGCAGCAGTGGGGCTATATTGCACAAAGCCTTTTTGCAGATGAAGCTGAAGTGGCCAACTCGCCTGTTCAAAATTTTGGACAGTACATGGCGGGCGATATTAAGTATAAAGATGTGAATGGCGATGGCCGCATTACCGAGCTGGATATGGTGCCATTGGGTTATCCTACCACGCCGGAGATCATTTACGGTTTTGGACTTTCGGCTGGTAACAGGTCGTTCGATTTTTCAGTTTTCTTCCAGGGCGCCGGCAGAACATCTTTCTGGATAGACCCTGAAGCTACAGCGCCTTTCAATGCTTATCATTATAGTACTGCAGAAAGAAATTCGGGCATCAGGTATGTGAATCAGTTATTAAAAGCTTATTCAGAAAGTTATTGGTCTGAAGACAACCGCGACCTGTACGCGCTTTGGCCAAGATTGAGCACATTCCCTATCAGCAATAATACCCAACGCAGCACCTGGTTTATGCGCAACGGTGAGTTTTTAAGATTGAAGCACGTGGAACTGGGTTACAAACTTCCGGAAAGGCTGATCACACGCCTCGGTATGTCGGGCGCCAGAGTGTATGTAAGCGGTGTAAACCTGTTTACCTGGAGCAAGTTTAAAATTTGGGATATTGAAATGGGTGGAAACGGCCTGAGGTATCCTAACCAGAAAGTGTACAACCTGGGTGTAATGTTAGATTTTTAGAAAAACTGTTTTAAAAAAATTAATATGCGAAATAAATTACTTTTTATACTCATCGCAGTTGCAGTGTTCACATCGTGTAAAAAATACCTGGATGTGGTGCCTGACAATATTGCTACCATTGATCACGCTTTTAACATGCGCCAGCAGGCCGAAAAATTTCTGTTTACCTGCTACAACTACATTCCACGCCACTCGGCAAACGGTGAAAACCCGGCACTTACAGGTGGTGATGAGCTTTGGTTTCATGATTATTTTATACCTGCGCCCTGGAACATAGCAAGGGGTTTTCAAAACGTGGTAGACCCTTACAGCAACTTTTGGCAGGGAAGCAGGGGAGGCAGAGACCTGTATCAGGGCATTAGCGACTGTAACATCTTTTTAGAAAACATTGGCAGAACGCCCGACCTGGAAGAAGGTGAAAGAAGAAGGTGGATTGCAGAAGTGAAATTTATAAAAGCCTACCTGCATTTTTACCTCACGCGCATGTATGGTCCTATTCCTATTAAAAGAGTGAACCTGCCCATCAATTCAAGCCCTGAAGAAGTAAAAGTGTACAGAGACCCGGTTGACTCCTGCTTTAACTACGCCGTTCAGTTGATTGATGAAGCATTTCCCGATCTGCCACTTACCATTGTAAACGAGGCAGCAGAATTGGGCCGCATCACGCAAACCATTGCGCTAAGCATTAAAGCAGAAATTTTAGTAACGGCTGCCAGCCCCCTGTTCAACGGCAACAGTGATTACAGTAATTTTAAAGATAACAGAGGCGTGCAACTGTTCAGCACCGCTTACGATCCTCAAAAATGGACCCGTGCAAAAGAAGCGTGCAAAGCCGCCATTGACCTGAGCCACTCGGTGGGCTACAAACTATATTATTACGATCAAAGCAACCGCCAGTATAGTGTACCTGATACGATCAAAACACAAATGAACATCAGAAATGCCATGAACGAAAAATGGAATGCCGAGATCATTTGGGGAAATACCAATAGTATGGTAGACAATATTCAGATACAATCCACTCCGCGCGGCCTAGATCCTGCCAAAAGAGCTTCCAGAAGCGTGCTGGGAAACTTTGCCGTTCCGTTGAAAATGGCAACATTGTATTATTCTAAAAATGGCGTTCCTGTTACCGAAGATAATACCTGGGATTATGCTACTCGCTTTACGCTGGTGGAAGGAACTCCTCAAATGCGCTATTATATACAACAAAATTATATTACAGCTAAATTAAATGTAGACAGAGAGCCCCGTTATTATGCAAATCTTGGTTTTGATGGCGGTATATGGTATGGGCAGGGAAGGTTCAACGCTGACTCTACCTGGTATGTATCATCTAAAAAAGGTGATCCGGCTGCCAATATAAACAATGACAGTTACAATAGCACAGGCATCTGGCCAAAAAAATATGTAAACTATATCAACGTGATACAGGACAATACTTACTCAAGGGAAAACTATCCCTGGCCTGTAATGCGTCTTGCCAATCTTTATTTGTTGTACGCTGAAGCCTTGAATGAAGAATCCGGCCCATCTGCTGAAGTGTATCACTATCTGGATCTGATACGCGAACGCGCAGGATTGGGAGGCGTGGTGCAATCCTGGTCTGCTTATTCAAGAAACCCAACAAAGCCGTCAACCAAAGAAGGCCTTAGAGAAATCATACACAGAGAAAGAACCATTGAGCTGATGTTTGAGGGACAGCGTTTTTGGGATTTGAGAAGGTGGAAAACAGCCATCGAGCAATTAAATCAGCCTATTACCGGTTGGGATATTTCTCAGGTAACCCCGGCAGGGTATTACCGGGAAAGAGTTTTATTTCAGCAAACATTCAGCTTAAAGGATTATTTGTGGCCCATACGGGAGGTGGAGATTTTTGCAAACAACAATACGGAGCAAAACCCGGGTTGGTAATCTGGTTAAACATCATTTAAATACAATAGAAATGAACAAATACATTTTAATTTTCAGTTTGCTTTGTTTTTCCCTGGCTATCTCATCCTGTTCAAGGGAAAAATATATTGACCCGATGGCAGACAATGGCGCTACGCCAGATCCTGTTTCGCAGGTTTCTTTCAAGCCGCTGCCGGGTGCGGCTGTAATAAAATATAAGCTGCCCGCAAATGAAAACCTAAGGTACGTAAAGGCGGTTTACAACATACGCCCCGGCGTGGAGCGCGAAGTCATCGCATCGTTATATCAGGACAGCCTGATTGTAGACGGCCTGCCTTCCATACAGGAGTATGAAGTAAAACTTTATTCGGTGAGTTATGGTGAAAAACTTTCTACACCCGTAACAGTAAAAGTGGTACCAACTACACCTCCATTATTGGAAGCATATAATACACTTAGTTTTAGGGAAACTTTTGGCGGCACCACCATCACATTCAACAACAGCGGCGAAGCCAGCCTGGCTGTAGTTATCCTAACGCCCGATTCTTCGGGAAAACTTTCGGAAGTAGAAACTTATTATACAAAATCCCTTGAAGGCAGGGTTTCTGTACGGGGATTTCCGGCGCAGCCCAGAATTTTTGGTGCTGTGATCAGAGATCGCTGGGGTAATCTTTCTGATACCGTCACACAAACCATTACCCCCATTTTTGAAGAGCAGATACCTAAGGACCGCTTTTTGGAAGTGCACCTGCTTGGCGATACTTATGAGCCGCACATTGCCAACGGCTATATGTACATGATCTGGGATGGTCGTATTGCTCCTAATGGCGGTATTGCGCTATTCCATACCAAGCCAGGTTCGGGCATGCCGCAATCTTTCACTTTTGATATGGGAAGAGTGGCTACCCTGAGCCGTTATAAGCTTTGGCACAGAGGCCCTGGTACCCAATGGGCTTACCAGCTTGGAGCGCCCCGTAAGTGGGAAGTGTGGGGTTCGGTTACCGCGCCCAGAACTGACGGCTCCTGGGAGGGCTGGACGAAGCTGATGGATTGTGAATCTTACAAACCTTCTGGTGAAGGCCCTGTAACCACTGAAGATGCTTTGTACGCTACTTCCACCGGAGAAGATTTTGTGTTTCCCGAAAATCTGCCTCCGGTAAGGTACCTGCGCTTTAAAATATTAGAAACCTGGGGTTATCTGGATTACATATACATACAGGAAGTAACCTTCTGGGGTAAGCTGGAATAACAGCACTGCAGAAGCTAAAGCATCCTGATCTAAGCTGGAATCTAAAACTTAAAAAATGAAAAATATAAAATTCTTAAGTATAATAATTTGTGCCTTTTTTATAGCTGCCATTGCCTGCATGCCCGGTTGCTCAAAAATGGATGATACCTATAAACAGTTTTTGGATTACGGGCAACAAAAATATCCGGGTCGCCCCGTTGTGGGGGGCGTGCTGCCTGGCTACAAGCGCATGCACCTGACCTGGCAAAATTCATCAGATCCGAAAGTAAAAAAAGCCATAATATACTGGAACAACCGTGCCGATTCAATGGAAGTGAATATTGACCCTTCACAACAATACACGGTGATCCCTTTTGATGATTTGCCTGAGGGCATGTATATATTTGAAATATATACTTTTGACAGTGAAGGAAACAGATCTATAAAAACAGAAATAATAGGCCGCGTATATGGCGATTTTTATCAGTCTACATTGCTCTCACGCCCTATTTACGATGCAACTGTAGTAAATGACAGTTTGAGGATTTCCTGGGGCGGCATTTCCGATACTGCCATACAGGGTACAGAAGTGATTTACACTGATAAATTCAATAAAACGCAAAGATATTTTGTGGGCAAAGATATTCTGGTGTCACAATTGCCGGATTTTCCCCGGGGAAATATACAGTACCGCACCGTCTATCTGCCCAGCCCTGTTGCGCTGGATACTTTTTATACCCCCTGGGTAAATACCTACATTAAAGGGCAGCGTTTTCCCATCCCTAAAACCGGGTGGACAGCTACAGCTTCAAGTTTCGATGCAAGGCCCGGAGCCAACTACCGGCCACCCTCAAACCTACTTGATAACAATGTTGCTACCCTGTGGGTAAATCAGATAAATTCAACCAATCCTCCTTTGGCTCAAACATTTTATCCGCATTGGGCAGCTATTGATATGGGACAGGTTTACACTAATTTAGAAGGATTTATTGTACAGCAAAGAAATACAGCAACCAATCTTGTAAAGGATATTGAGCTTTATACCAGCCTTGATGGTGTAAACTGGACTTTTCAGGTAAGGGCCACTTTGCAGAATACAGCATCGCTTGAGCATTTTATTGATATGCCACAGTCAGCAACTGCAAGGCATATAAAAATCATTGCTTTAAACGATTATGGCAATTCCAACAACGTAGCACTGGCAGAATTTGGCGCTTATATAAGATAAATTCATGAAAATTTTTTAGCGCCTGATTCAATAGCGCTCACGTTTAAGGCAGTCATCCGAAGCAGGAACTTTTCCAGCAAAACGGCCACACCCGATAGCTATTGGTATGCCTGTATGCATGTATAAATGTTGCACTAAATACTATTAATGATCCATAACAATATCCTCTAAATCTATGAACAGGATTTCAAAATATGCTTCAACTATAACCATTCTTTTGTTAACAATAACAATGAGTTGGAGCTGTAATAAAAATGAGACAATTGATGCTGACAGCAAGCCCACAGGCCCTTACATACCCCGCGCAGAAGGCGCGCGGCTTTACACCGGTCAAAACAGGGCATTGATTGTATGGGCCAATAAAGACCCAAAGGTTACAGCCGCTAAAATTTTCTGGAACAACCAGAAAGATTCGCTAATGTACAGCATCGCCCCTACAACCGATTCAGTAAAAATTAGTATTCCCAATCTGGAAGAGGGCACACATAAATTTGATATAGTAACCGCAGGTGAAAAAGGCATCAGCTCCGGTAAAACCATCCTCTCTGGCTATATCTATGGTTTGTACACTCCTAAATTAGGCAACAAAGCGCTGAAAGACACGCTGTATTATTCTTATAAAAACACTGTGGAACTTACATGGGAAAAAGAAAACATTCAAAATGCCATTGGGGCACGTGTGGTGTATACAGATGTGAATGGTTTAGAACAGAAAGTGTTTTTCAGCCATGCAGATTCCCTGTCAGTTGTAAAGAATATTTCCAGCCAAACAAGCGGCTCCTTAACTTACCACACAGCTTATTGGTTTGAAAATGGTATAGATACGATTTATGCCGCAGGTGTAACCCTGCCTGCCGCGCCAGCCACTTTTGTCAATCCCATACTAAGAGGCGCCGACCCCTGGATAGCCCGTAAAGACAGCATGTATTACCTTATGTATACTACGGGCTCTTTTCTTGAAATACGCGCTTCCAAAAAAGTGTTTGGTCTGGGTACAGTGCCACCGGTGCGAATTTGGACTCCTCCTTCAGGCACACCATACTCTTCTAACATATGGGCGCCCGAACTGCATGAAATTGACGGCAAATGGTATATTTATTTTGCCGCTGATGATGGTAACAACGCCAACCACCGCATGTATGTATTGGAAAATACTTCTCCTGATCCATTAAAAGGCCAATGGGTATTGAAAGGAAAAATTGCTGAAGCTGTGGATCAGTGGGCGATTGACCAATCTGTTTTTAAGTATAAAGATCAACTTTATATGGTATGGTCGGGCGGAACCGCTGGCGCGGCGCCCCAGCGCATCTACATTGCCAAAATGAGCAACCCCTGGACGATTGATGGCGGCAGCATCGTCATTTCCACACCTGCTTATAACTGGGAAAGAAATGGCGCAGCTATCAATGAAGGGCCTCAGCCTATTTACAGTCCTGACGGTAAATTGCACGTGGTATTCTCTGGCAGCGGCTTTTGGGTAGATACTTATTGTTTAGGTTTGCTTACCCTGAAAGACAATGGCGATCCGCTAAAGCCTGCCGACTGGACAAAGACGCCTACTCCTGTGTTTTCTATGAGCGCGGCAAGCAATGCTTATGGTACCGGCCACAACGGATTTTTTAAATCACCCGATGGCAGGGAAGACTGGATTGTATATCATGCACGTACTGAACCCGGTGGCGGCGACACCAACTACCGCAACATAAGGATGCAGAAATTTACCTGGAATGCTAATGGCACACCCAACTTTGGTACACCTGTAGCTGTGGGCGCCTCTGTAACAAAGCCTTCGGGGGCGTACTAAACAACAATGGCAGGCAAAAATCAATATGATTGTAAAAATAACACCCATATTATTTCTGATAACCTTTTTTACAACCTTTTGGGCAGGCGCCACAAATGTTTTACCAAACGAAGACGGATATAGGTTATGGCTGCGGTACACGCCTGTAAAACTGGCCCGGCCGCAGAAACAGCAGAGCATTTTTTCCAACATTTACATCAATGTTAAAACAGAAACAGGTAGGGTGATAGCGGCAGAGCTTGCAACCGGGCTGGCAGGCATGCTTGGCATTCAGCCGCAAATCAATCCTGTAAAAAAAGCAGGCACTTTTGTAGAAATTTCTGCTGGCCCCGGATATGGCATTACTAAAAAAGAGCTGAAAAAGGCAGGCAACGAAGGATACATTATTAAAACCATTCAGCATAAAAAAAATAAAATTATTGTCATCAAATCCTCAGGCGATGCGGGGCTGTTATACGGCGCCTTTCATCTGCTGCGGTTGCTGCAAACAAATAAGCCTGTAGATAAGTTAAACATTACAGAATCTCCTGAATTAGCTTACCGGATGCTGAACCAGTGGGATAATTTGGATGGGAGCGTGGAAAGAGGTTACAGCGGAAAATCTATTTATAAATGGGATCATTTTTCAGACCATAATATACAGCGATATGTAGATTTTGCGCGTGCCAATGCCTCCATCGGCATCAACGCAGTAGTATTAAATAATGTAAATGCCGATCCACGCATTCTGCGCCACGATTATTTACAAAAAGTAGCAAAGCTGGTTAACATTTTCAGGCCTTATAACATTAAAGTTTTTCTTTCGGCAAACTTTGCCGCTCCGCTTCCGCCCTCTTCCACACCTGACGTTCTGAAAAAATGGGGCGGCATTGGCAGCCTATCAGGCGCAGACCCGCTTAACAAAAATGTGCAGCAGTGGTGGAAGAATAAAATTGATGAAATTTACAGCCTTATTCCTGATTTTGGCGGCTTTTTAATAAAAGCTAATTCTGAAGGCATGCCCGGCCCGCAGGATTATGGAAGAAGCCATGCAGATGGGGCTAACATGCTGGCAAAACTTCTGCAACCGCATAACGGCATCCTGATCTGGCGCGCATTTGTATATGCACACAGCAACAAAGAGCCCGACCGGGCAAAACAATCTTACAATGAATTTTATCCTTTGGATGGGAAGTTTGAAAACAATGTGGTGCTTCAGGTAAAAAACGGACCGCTCGACTTTCAGCCGCTTGAGCCGCCACACCCGCTTTTCGGCGCCTTGAAAAAAACAAATCTTTTTGCGGAACTGCAAATTACGCAGGAGTATTTGGGGCATTCCACCTACCTTGTTTATCTGGCCCCCATGTGGAAACAATTTCTTGAATTTAAAAATCACAATAACAGCATTGCAAATATCATTGGTAAAGACTATCCGGCAAAAATCACCGGCATAGCAGGGGTGTCTAATGCAGGAGATGACCGCAACTGGACAGGGCATCATTTTGCGCAGGCAAACTGGTTTGCCTACGGCAGGTTAGCATGGAATCCGCAGGAACTTGTTGACAGCATCACAACCGACTGGCTGAAAATGACGTGGACAACGGATGAATCTGCTATTGATAAACTAAGGAATGTAATGAATCATTCCTGGATCAATTTTTCAAAACTTCAAACACCCATGGGGTTGGTGGTTACCACCGATCCTGCTGCGCATTATCACCCGGCATTAAAAAGAAGAGCCAATACTTACTGGAAAATTAATTCAGAGGGTATTGGCTACAATCGCACTACCAGCGGCTCCGGCTATGTAAATCAGTATGACAATTTTAATAAACAGCTATTTAATAATTTGGCAACTTGTCCGGAAGAGTATCTTTTGTTTTTTCATTTCGTAAAATATCATCACAGGCTGCAAAATGGAAAAACTCTGAAGGAAAACTTATTGGATGGTTTTCAGGAGAGCATTACCGCTGTTAACGAATTAAACCTTCTCTGGCATAGCCTTAAAAATATAATAGATAAGCAGCGATATGATGAAGTGCTGCAAAAAATAGAACAGCAAAAAAAGGATGCTTTAGCGTTTCAAAAAGCTTTCATAGATTTATTGAACAGCTATTAAAAAATTCTATTCACCCTTACCATCAACAACAAAGCCTCAATAAATGAGGCCTTGCTTGTCTGTTTTAAATGGTTAACTGTATTAAAATTTGATAGTTACATTGGTTGCCCGGTGTAAATTTTAATAGCGTTGAATTGCCTGATATTGTTTCAACAATGATCCTTGAACTATGGTACTTCCCCGGTTAAAATTTTCCCGAAAACTTTCCATTCGTTAAGGTAATGTTGGTTTTGGTGGTGTAGTTTACGCAAACAGCATTAAAACTGCCTTCAATTTCCGTTTCAGTTAATTTGGTAATTGTAAAGTTGCCGGTGCTGGATGCATAAGACTCAGCACCTGAGCCGGCGTTTGAGCTGCCGATCAATAGCTGGCCCTGCGTTGCAGCGCTGGACCCGTTTTCAAATTTACCGGTAATAGGGCCGCTGCTGGTGGTGGCACCCTGGGGTATCAGTAAGGTTAGTTGTGCCGTGCTAAGGCGCGGCAGGTTGGTTTCCACACAGGTAAAAGTGATCTGTGTTTTACTGGCGTTATTGGCTTTTATTACTCTGGATTGCTCATTGGTGTTGGATTTAAATTCATTCTTACCGCCAAATGAGCTGCTGGTATTGAACTGAATAAAGGCGCCACCTGAAGCCAGGTCATTTTTGCCGGCACCTTCTTTTTTACAGGAAGCAAAAATAACAGCTGTTAAAATGGCCGCTGCCAGCACGCGTTTCAAAGTAGTAGATGTTCTTGTCATGTTCATATTTATTTGGTAAGGGATAAGAAATTATTTGATCTTTTTCAGGAACTCGCCTGTATGGTATTCTATGAATTTTTTCCCGGCGGCATAAGCGCCTTCTGTATATTTATTTTCATCAACAGGAATTACAGTGGTTGATTTGGAGGTGGTGTTGGCCGGATTGTACCAGGTGCCATATATGGTTTTTACACCTACAAAGTCAGCATCGTTCCTTGCAAAGGCCTGCAGTTTTTTATCATCAATCACGCCGCCTATTCCCATTGACTTGCCCATGGTGCCAGTGTAACTGCTCACGGTGCCGGCGCCCATTTTACCGGAGTAAAATCCTGCCTGGCTGTTGACGCCTACCACATCATTCTGGCCCTTCATTTTTATTTTGGCATTTTTTGTCATGATAATCGCCTCATTGGCGGCCAGCCGCATATTGGTTTTTACTTTGATGTTAGCACCGGCAATATCCCAGGCGTCGTTATCCTGCACAAAAAGAATGAACAGGTCAATGTCGGCAACCATTGCATCGTTCAGGTCTTTAGAAAGTTTCGCATGAACAAAAGTGGGGTTATTTAAAAAGCCGCCTGATTTTTCTTTGCCTGATTTTTCTACTTTTTTGACAAAGTATTCAAAGCCGGTAGGGCTGGAAGCCAGCATGCCGGGAAACTGGGCCTGATTGACCTTACCACCGGTAACCTTTGTAAAATCTGAATAGGTTTCGGTTTTACCAGCTTCATCGGCTGAGATGATCTCAATGCCGCTTGCTTTTAACTGGTTTGTAAAGTCCTGGTACAACCTGTCCGTAACACTTTGCACACCTGCTTCAGTAATGTTTTCAAGCCCTACCGATAAAGAGGAATGGGCATCGCCTTTATAACCGCCTCCCAGCATTCGGCCTCCCTGCTTAAAATCTTCCTTTTCATTGTACACCTGGTAGTTCACGGTAAAAGATGCAATGTAAAGCCGGTTGGATTTTATTTTATTCAACCCGTAAGCCTGGTCTTTTGGTTTAAATTCACCCAGTGTTTGGGCAATGCAGTTGGCAACATGTAAAATGGCCAGCAGTAGGCAAAGTGCAACTCTCATAAAAATGTGGTTTTAATTTTATGAAAGTAAAATTAGCGTTGCATCATTTACACGCAGATGTGAAAAAAGTAGTATTTGATGTTACCTGCCGGTTTTTGATAATGCTTCGGCCCTTGTTTTTACCTGCAGCTTTTCATAAATGTTTCGTATGTGGGTACGCACTGTTTCAATGCTGATGAATAATTGGCTGGCGATTTCTTTGTACCGGAATCCTTTGGATAAAAGTTGCAGGATCTCATTTTCCCTGCGGGATAGCTCGTTTGAATATACCTGGGCGGTTTTGGTTGCGGCAAAGTCCATTACCACCAGCCTTGCAATCTGGCTGCTCATGGGCGATCCCCCGTGATAAATATCTTTGATCGCTTCAACCAGTTTTTCTGGTTCGGTATTTTTAAGTATGTAACCTGTAGCGCCGGCTTTTAAAGCGCTGAAGGCGTTTTCTGCATCGTCGTAGCTGGTAAGCGCCATGCACTGCATGGTATTGTGCAATGCTTTTAGCCTGGCAATTGCTTCAATACCCGATATGCCGGGGAGGTTGATGTCGAAGAGCAGCACGTCTACCGGGTTTTGTTGAAGGCCGGCAATGGCAGACTCGCCATCTTCAAATGCGTTTATAACGTCAAGTTCTTCCTGTAGGTCTAATAAGGTAAGCAACGAGTTCCGGATGGTTTCTTCGTCTTCAATTAATGCAACCCTGATTTTGGCGTTATTCTTCATGTTCTGAAAGCTAAGTAAATATAAAGTCTTTTAATAATGCAACCGGGGGTAAAAAAGTAGTATTTATATTTTAAATCCGTATATAATTTTTGTTCCGCTTCCTTTTTCAGAAGTTAATTCGTAATGCCCGCCAATGCTTTCCATCCGGGCTTTCATGTTTTTTAATCCATTGCGGTTTCCCGTTTTTTCATTGGGCATACTTGTGGTATCAAAGCCCACACCATTATCCTGTATTGTAAATTGTACCTGTGTTCCGTGTACAGAAAGGCCAAGCCTGATCTGGGTGGCCTGTGCATATTTTAATGCATTATTAAGCGCTTCTTTGGTTACCAGCAATAATTGGCGGCGGTATAAATGGCTTAGGGATATGCCGGGTATTTCATCAGGAAAATCAAAAAGTATTTGTACGGGAAGGTTTTCGGTCGTTTCATACACATATTCCTTTAAATAGGCAGCCAGGTTTCCCAGCGTGTCATTCTGGGGGTTCAGTGTCCAGATGATCTCTCCCATTTTGTCAGCCAGCCCTCTTGATGTATTGCTTATTTCATGAATGATGGCTTCAGTAGGGGTATTGCTTTTTTTGCCTACTTCCGATAGCAGTGCTATCTTGCTCAGTCCTGTTCCTAATTCATCATGCATATCCCTGGAAATGCGCAACCGCTCATTATTAACGGCCAGTTTTTTTTCCATGATGCGTATTTGTTTTTCAAGTTTTCTTTTTAAATAGTAACGCGAGATGAAGAATATAATGGCTGCAAAAGCAAGCAGGCACAATATTCTGAACCACCAGGTAAGCCAGAAGGGCGGCCTGATGACAATGGTAAGCAACTGCTGTGGCGCTGACCAGGTGCCTTCGCTATTGGCCGGCTGTATTTCAAAAACATAGCTGCCATGGCCCAGCTTGCCATAGCGCGCTTCGGGAAGCGTGCCGGCGCTGATCCACTTTCGGTCGTATCCTTTCAGCCGGTATTGATATTGGTTTACATCAGGATTGGTATAGTCCAGCGTTGCAAATTTGATAAAGATATTATTCTCGTCATGGTTAAGCTGCACCTGTTTGAGAAAAGGAATACTGGTATTGGAAGCCAGGGGTTTTTCATTAATAAATATGTCCGTGATGTAGGATCTTGCTACAAAGGAGCGCTTAAAGAATTTTCTTTCATCAAACCAGTTAATACCGGTAACACCGCCAAAAAAAATAAGGTGACCGTCTTTATAATACGCGCCTGTATTAAATTCGTTAGACTGCAAGCCATGCTGAATGCCGTATTGCTCCACCGCCCGTACAGTAATAGCATCACTTTTGGCAAGTGTTATTTTATTAAGCCCTTTGTTGGTGCTGATCCAGAAGCTATGGTCGTTCTCTTTAATGATCGCGTAAATAAAATCATTACTCAAACCATCCTGCTCATCTATGATCTGCAGTTCCGGGCTGCCATCTTTTTGTATGGCAATACCTACATTTGTTGCATACCAGAAAGCTTTCCGCAGCTCATCCCGGTATACATGCTTTACAGTAAAGTTGTCCAGTCCTTTTTCTACCATCTTTACCTGGTTGCCGGTATTTATTCTTACAGTAACAAATCCTTTGCCTTCTCCTTTTCCAATAATCACATCGCCGTTTGTTTTTGTGTATAAAGACTGGATGTCATCTTCCAGTTCGGGGTGTATCATTCCCAGGTCTGTCCATTGTATCTGTTCATTCTTATATTGTATCAGGTAAGTGGTATGATGGGTGCCCAGCATAAACTTATCAGGCGCTATCTGCGTAAAGCATTGAGGTATATTATGGGTTCTGCCTTTCCGGTTATAGCCAATATCAACGCTGTTTATAAATGAACCTTTGTCCAGGTCAGCAATGCCAATACTGGAACCCCTGTTCATCCATATTCTGTTCTGTTCATCTTTTTTTATAAAGAAGATGCCATGAAAGCTGGTGTCCTTTGTCTTTACAGGATCAAACAAGGGCTGGTAACCGCCCGTATACCGGTTTACTTTCAACAGTCCTTTGGAGTATGTGCCGATATAGATAAATCCATCAGTATGGTAAATCGCTTTTACCATCCACAGCGAACTTTCCCGCTTAGCAATGGCCTGCTGGGGAAAAGCGTTGAAGAGTTTGGGTTTCAGGTTTAAAACACTAATGCCGCCTCCTTCCGTGCCCAGCCACAGGTTGTTTGAGTGATCAGCTACCGTAGTGTAGATCATGTTCGACGAAAGGCTGAATGGATCGTTCTCAATATTCGTGTAATGGGTAAAAGTTCCTTTCAGGCTATCTATGATGACAAAACCATTGTTGCTTAAGGTCGCAACAATTTTTCCTTCCGCAAGCTTTGCAGAAGGTACGGGTATCCATCCTTTTTCAACCATGTCAGAAGGAATGGCAAATGAAGCACTGATCTTACGCCGGTTAAGATCAAATTCATATAAACGTTCACCTGATACAAAAACCAGGCTGTGCGGGCCACATACATGAGGGTTATGTAATGCCTGCGTTCCTGTGGTAAACAGCAGCAAATGCTGCCTGGTTGTGGTATTATACTCGTAAATGCCGTTTCCCCGCGTGTATAGTAAACAGGCATTGGCAGAGTCAGGCAGGTACAACCCAAAAACAGGGTCTATGGCAATAGTACGGTGGTTCGAATGCAATACGTTAAGCACCACAATGCCATTGGGTGTGGCCACAAAAAGATCATTTTGCTGTATGCCTAATATTCTGCAGTCCAGATCGCGGCCTACGCGTTTTACTACAGAAAAAGTTTCAGTAGGTAAATGCATTTTAACAACCTGGCCGTCTACAAGCATCCACAGGTTTTGATAATGATCCTGTACAATCTTACCGCTTATGATCTTTCCCGGAAACCGCCTGGCGCTTTTGTCGCGAAAGCTTTCCCTGTATTTTTTTATTTGCCTGCCATCATAACGGTTCAGCCCGTCTCCGGTACCAATCCATATAAAACCCTGCTGGTCCTGGAATATTTCTCTAACCGAATTCTGGCTCAGCCCTTCGTTAACGCCCAATCTTCTAAAGCTGCTTTGCTGCTGGCAAAAGCATAGGTGGTATATTAGTATTGCACTGGTAAACAGCAGTAACTTAGAAATGGTCATAAAATATGGCGGCAGGGATAATATCAAATATAAAACATCGTGGTATAACAATTAGCAGAAATTTTAACCACTACGCTGGCAGAACAAAGGGGTGCTGCTGTAAATAAAAGGTACACATGTCATGTCATGAAGTTTAGGCCGTAAAAGATATCAAGTTAATTTGGTTGGTAGCCACGTATAAAAAAGCTAAATGATGATATCTCAAAAATGACCTATAACTTTATAGGCTTCTAAAGAAAACAAAAATGAGTATTCGTAAATACCTGGTGGCAGCCTTCAGTGTCTTGATGACGTTGCAGGTTGGCGCCCAGGTAAAAAACACACATCTTGTTCCGCAGCCTTTTCACAAGGTAGAGCTGCTGGAAGGCTTCTGGAAACCGCGGATGGAAATTTTACAGCAAACCCTTCTTCCGTTTGCATTTGAAAAAACAGAGCCTGCGGTAGAAAACCTGCGCAGGACTGCCCATTTCCTGCAGGGTGTTAAAGACAGCCTTCCGTTTGCCCATCGCTATGTTGCTTCCGATCTGTACAAGGTAATGGAAGGCGCTTCCTATCTTTTAAAAAATAACCGCGATGCCGTGCTGGAGAAGCACATGGATAAGATCATTGACATCATTGCCGGCGCGCAGCAGCCTGATGGCTATTTATACGAAGCGCACATTACCGGCGTGGCTAAAAACCATGCGGCATGGGGCGGCGCGGGTATGGGCGATAAGCCTTACTCCTGGGTGGTGCACAGCCATGAGCTTTATAACATGGGCCACATGTACGAGGCAGCAGTGGCTTATTACAATGCCACCGGTAAAAGAAAATGGCTTGATGTGGCTGAAAAGAACGCGCAGCACATCAACAAAGTGTTTTTTGCAGGCGATAAAAATTACAACCACGGAAAACCGGTCATGCAGGCGCCCGGCCACCAGGAGATTGAGCTGGCGCTAATAAAATTATACGAAGCCACCGGCAACGACCTTTACCTGCAAATGGCAAAAAAATTTTTGGACATACGTGGTGTTACGTATAAACCGCAGGGCGAGGGCGTTATGAGCCCTGAATATTCACAGCAGCATCTTCCGGTAAAAGAGCAGCATAAGCCTGTGGGCCACGCGGTGCGCGCGGCTTACCAATATGCAGGCATGGCAGATGTAAGCACGGCAACCGGCGATAAAGGTTATCTGCCCGCGTTGCACAGCATCTGGCAAAACATTACCGATACGCGCATGCACATTACCGGCGGCCTCGGCGCGGTGCATGGTATTGAAGGTTTTGGGCAGGAATATGAGCTGCCCAATAAAGATGCATACAACGAAACATGCGCCGCTGTTGGCAACGTGTTCTTCAATTACCGCATGTTTTTAATGACCAAAAATGGCAAATATGCCGACGTGGCTGAAATAGCGCTGTTGAACAATGCTTTGGCAGGCATTAACATGGAAGGCAATAAATTTTTTTATGTAAACCCGCTGGAAGCTGATGGCGTTACAAAGTTCAATCATGGCCGGCCGGGCAGGTCATCATGGTTTAGCACTGCCTGTTGCCCCACCAACCTGGCGCGGCTCATTCCGCAGGTTTCAGGCATGATGTATGCCCATACAGATGATGAAATTTACTGCGCGATGTATGGCAGCAACACCTCTGAAATTGCATTAAAAAATGGAGCGGTAAAGCTTCAGCAGCAAACCAATTATCCATTTGACGGTGGCATCAATTTTACGGTTTCTCCTGCCAATGCTTTACAGCAATTTGCGCTGAAGCTGCGCGTACCCACCTGGGCGGGCAACAGGCAGTTTGTTCCCGGTAATTTGTACAGGTACCAAAACACTGAACTTCATAACGTGATTGTAAAAGTGAATGGTAAGCAAATGAAAGCGCCGGTGAAAGATGGGTTCATTACAATCAACCGTAAATGGAAAAAAGGCGATATAGTGCAACTGCAATTGCCGATGCCTGTAAGGTATAACAAAGCTGATGAACGTGTGAAAGATAATGTGGGTAAAATAGCCATCACGCGCGGCCCCCTTGTTTTTTGTGCCGAGGAGGCCGATAACGGCGCCGGTTTTCAATCGTGGCAGGTAAATGGCGCGGGTTCTGTAAAAAACAGTTCTGTAAAAAATGTGCAACTTTCTTTTTTAAGCAGCCTGCCTGTAATTGACGTATCGGCAATTGGCCAAAGCGGGTTAACTTCGTTAAAACTCATCCCTTATCATTTGTGGAACAACCGCGGCGATGGTAAGATGTCAGTTTGGCTATCTTTAAAATAAAACTGTTTATTATGGCTTATAAAAAAAGCATGTTGCTCCTTTTGCTTTCGTGCGTGTATTGTTACAGTGTATTTGCAAAAGTTGAATTGCCGCCAATGTTTAGCAGCAATATGGTTTTACAGCAACAGTCGGAGCCTTTGATATGGGGCAGCGCAACAGCTTTACAACAGGTTACTGTTTACACATCCTGGAACAAAAAAACCTATAAAGCCACGCCTGATAAAAACGGGCAATGGAAAGTGAAGGTCAGCACTCCGTCTTACGGCGGGCCTTATACCATAACGATTTCAGAAGAAAATACCATTACGTTAAGCAACGTGATGATTGGCGAGGTCTGGCTTTGCTCGGGCCAGTCAAATATGCAATGGCCGGTTGGCGGGCGTGGCCAGGTTGCCAATTATAAAGAAGAAATTGCCAATGCCAATTATCCCGGCATCCGGTTCTTACAGGTTAAGCAGGAAAAAAGCAATCTTCCCAAAGATCACATCAGCGTAAGAAACAACGGCTGGGATATTTGTACGCCAGGAACGGTGGATAATTTTTCTGCCGTAGCTTATTTTTTTGCAAGAGAAATTCATAAGCAAACCGGGATTCCGATCGGTGTGATCCAATCAGCCTGGGGTGGCACCGTGGCCGAAGCCTGGACGAGTTATGAAACGCTGAAAAACATGCCCGATTTTTCAAAACAAGCCGCAGTTATCAAAACCAATGATTCTGTTGCGATTAAAGCTGATTACGATGCTGAGGTGAAACAATGGAATGAAAGACATTTTCTGCTTGACAAAGGTTTTGCGGGTATCAAACCCGTGTGGGCTGCTGCAAGTTTAAACACCAGCGGCTGGCAAACCATGTCACTTCCTGGCTTTTGGGACAAACACGGGTTGCAGGCGTTTAACGGCGTTATATGGTTTAGAAAAAACATTACACTGCCGCAAAACCTTGCCGGAAAAGATTTGGTGTTAAGCCTGGGTAATATTGATGATGAAGACATTACCTGGTTTAACGGGGTGAAAGTGGGTGAAACAAAAGCGCATGCTACAAAACGCGTTTACAATATTCCTGCTTCAATTGTAAAACCCGGTGAAAATACGATCGCGGTAAGGGTGAACGATATTCGTGCCAACGGCGGCTTTTACGGCAATGCATCGGAAATGTATATTGGCCTGAGCAACAACAGGCAAAGCCTTGCAGGCCAATGGCTTTATAAAATATCTTATTCAGCCCATCAACTGCCACAGCAGCCTTTCGTATTAAACAATCCCAATCACCCCACAATATTGTACAATGCCATGATCCATCCGCTGCGGGATTATAAAATCCGCGGCGTCATTTGGTACCAGGGCGAAAGTAATGCAAGCAGGGCTTACCAGTACCGTAGTCTGTTTCCGGCACTCATTAAAGACTGGAGAAAGCAATTTTCTTCAGGGGAGTTTCCTTTTTATTTTGTACAGTTGGCGAACTACATGCAAAAAGATTCTGTGCCGTCAGAGTCACAATGGGCAGAACTTCGTGAAGCCCAGTTGATGACCACAAAACTTGCCAATACAGGCATGGCTGTTACCATTGATATAGGTGAAGCCAATGACATTCATCCTAAAAACAAGCAGGATGTGGGCCGCCGGCTGGCATTGATAGCGCTGAATAAAATTCATAAAAAGCAAAATGAGTACAGCGGGCCTTTGTATAAAAGCCACACTATAAATAACCACAAAGCCATTATTAGTTTTAGCCATGCAGCAGGATTGCAGGCGCAGGGCGGTACCCTGAAAGGCTTTGCAATAGCAGGTGCCGACAAAAAATTTTACTGGGCCCATGCTGTAATCACGGGTGATAAGGTGGAAGTGTTTGCCCCGCAGGTTTCAAAACCTGTAGCTGTGCGCTATTCGTGGGGTAACAATCCTGATGGAAATTTATACAATTCAGACGGGTTGCCCGCATCTCCGTTTAGAACAGATAATTGGAGGACTCCCTAAAATTTCTTTTTAAACACAAAACGTTTCAAACGTTGTAATACTGGCCGGGCCTGTTTGCTGCGCCAAATGGCTTGCCCATGATTGTTTAAAAGTGTACTTTCATTCGAAAGCGAGCAAGTTGCTGCCTATCTGCATCTAAAATTACTTTAGTACGTAACACTTCAAAAGCCTTGGTGCTTTATAATATTTTTTTAAAAATTAATAAAACTCCATCATGAAAAAATGGTTGCGTAGGAAATTGATGAATTAAAATGTTGTGATCGTAGCAATTTATTAATATATAAAATATAAACAGAAACTATGATAGAAATAGTTAGATATATATTGCTTATCGTTGTATTCTTTTTCACTTTATCTGTTGACGCCCAAGTTACGCTTTCGAATAGTCGCACAAAAAGCACATTCCCATTATCAGCCGTTACTCAAACACATATTGTTTATGACGATAGTGATGAGCTGGCAGTAAAACGCGCGGTGGCGCTTTTTGCAGAAGATGTGGAACGCGTTACCGGCAAAAGCTTGTTGTTGAACAGCACGGCAACCAGAATGTCGCAACACATTGTTATCGCCGGCACCGTGGGAAAAAGCAGCGTTATTGACAGACTTATAAAGAACAAAAAGCTGAACGTGAATGAGATCAGCGGTCAGTGGGAGCGTTATACCATTCAGCTTGTTAATAATCCTTATCCCAACGTAAGGCAGGCGCTGGTAATAGCTGGCAGCGACAGGCGCGGCACCGCTTACGGCCTCTTTTCTGTTTCTGAAGCCATAGGCGTTTCGCCGTGGTACTGGTGGGCAGATGTGGCGGTAAAAAAAAGAAACAGCCTTTATTTAAATGTAAAAAACTTTACGTCACCCACACCTTCGGTAAAGTACCGCGGTGTTTTTATTAATGATGAAGACTGGGGATTGCTGCCCTGGGCAAAATATACTTTCGATCCTGAATTAAAAGATATCGGCCCGAAAACCTATGCAAAAGTTTTTGAACTGCTGCTAAGGCTTAAAGCCAATTACCTGTGCCCCGCTATGCACGAGGCCAGCGGTGCTTTTAATAAATATGCCGCTAACAAACTGGTGGCCGATTCATTTGGTATTGTAATGGGCAGCGTGCACCCCGAACCGCTATTGTTCAACAATGCCAGCGAGTGGGATAAAAAAACCATGGGCGAGTGGAACTACATGACCAACAAAGAGGGCATTTTAAAAGTGCTCGATCAGCGCGTGAAAGAAAATTCCCCTTATGAAAATGTGTACACCCTGGCGCTGCGTGGCCTGCACGACAGGGCCATGACTGGCAATTACACTTTGGAGCAGCGCGTAAAACTGGTAAGCGAAGCATTGAAAGACCAGCGCGCTATTTTAAAAAAATATATTGATAAGCCGATAGAAGAAATCCCGCAGGCTTTTACGCCTTACAAAGAAGTGCTTGATCTTTACCTGGCCGGGCTTGAGCTGCCGGATGATGTCATACTGGTGTGGCCCGATGATAATTACGGCTACATGAAGCAGCTTAGCAACGTGCGTGAGCAAAAACGCCCGGGCGGCTCAGGCGTTTATTACCACGCCTCTTACCTGGGTGCCCCGCACGATTATTTGTGGGTGGCTTCCACGCCGCCATCATTGATGTATGAAGAGCTGAAAAAATCGTACGATACAGGCGCAGACAGGCTGTGGCTGCTGAATGCAGGCGACATCAAATCATGCGAGTTTCCTGTAACGCTGTTTCTTGACATGGCTTACGATTTCAAAAAATTCAGTTTTGAAAACATTGCAGATTACAATGCACAGTGGTTGAGTTCGATTTACGGAAAAAAATATTTCAACGATTTTAAAAACATCACCACCGAATATTACAGGCTGGCATTTGCACGCAAGCCAGAGTTTATGGGCTGGGGATATGAGTGGAACACGTTTAAAAACGGCCGCGAGCGCATCACCGACACTGATTTTTCTTTTATCAATTATGGCGAAGCAGAAAAGCGGTTGAATGATTATACGAAGATCGGCTCCCTGGCGGAAAGAATTTTAAATGAACTTCCGCAGGATGAAAAACCTTCTTTCTTTCAGTTGCTATATTACCCGGTAAAAGGCTCGGAGCTGATGAATAAAAAACTGCTTACCGCGCAAAAGAACCGCTGGTACAATTTTCAGGGACGCTCAAAAGCCAACCTGCTGCGCGATCAGGTGAAACATTATTACGATACGCTTTATAAAATTTCATACGAGTACAACGACCTGATGGATGGAAAATGGAAGCGGATCCTTTCGTTAAGGCAGGGTGTTACCGCGTCGTATTTCGAGTTGCCCAAATTAGATTCGGTACAGGTGCCGGCACAGGGGCGCATGAAAATTTTTACCGAAGGCCAGGAGCCGCAGAAAACAGGACCGGCCTTTCATCAGCTTCCCGCGTTTAATAAATTTTTACCCAAAAAATATTTTGTAGATATCTTTAATACCGGCAGCCAGGCGTTTACATGGTCGGCAAAAGCATCTGATAGCTGGATTGTGCTAAGCAGTGATAAAGGCACAGCGCAGCATGAACAAAAGATATGGGTTTCTGTAGACTGGGCGAAAGTTCCCACGGGTGAAAATGTGACTGGCCATGTTGAATTCAGCAGCGGCAACCATACCGAAAAAGTGTTGGTCTCTGTTTTCAATCCTTCCACACTATCAGTGGCAGATGTAAAAGAATTGTTTGTGGAAGATAATGGAGTGATAGCCATTGCCGGCGCTGACTTTCACCGGAAAAGAGAAAACAATGACATAAAAATGCAGATCATCGAAAACCTGGGTTTTGAAAACCGCAGTGTTATGATCGGCGATCCCACAGCCAGGCAGCAAAACCCGCGCGATAATGCATCTCCCGGTTTAGAATATGATTTCTATACTTTTCAAAGCGGCGCTGTAGATGTATATACTTACGTGTTGCCCATATTTCCATTAAGCTCCGACAGAGATTTTGGGTTTCACGAGCAGGCCACATCACAAACGCGCTATGCGGTATGTATCAATGACGGACCGGTGGCCTTACCTTCTTCATCAGCGCCCGAGTATTCGCAAACATGGTATGAAAATGTTTTAAGAAACGCGGCAGTCAATAAATCTACTTTTTATATTGACAAGCCCGGCAGGCACACGCTGCACATTAAATGCGGCGATCCGGGTATGGTGATTCAAAAAATTGTTTTAGATTTTGGCGGTATGAAAAAATCTTACCTGGGGCCAACAGTTACCAAAGTGGAGTAACGAAAATCTTATCCACAAAAATGACATATTATAACGAGTGAAAGCCATTTGCTTACATATTTTCTTTTTACTTTCTGTTGTTACGACAGGTAAAGTATTTGCGCAGCAACAGCCCAACTTCATCTTTTTTATTATGGATGATGTGGGTTGGAACGACCTGGGTTGTTACGGCGGTACAAATGTTAAAACTCCTCATATTGACCGCCTTGCAGCAACAGGTATGAAGTTTACAAACGCGTACCTGAGCACCAGCAGTTGCAGCCCCAGCAGAAACAGCATTATTACCGGAAGGTACCCGCATAATACCGGCGCACCCGAACTGCACGATCCGTTGCCACGCGGTATGGACATGTTTCCTCAACGGCTTAAAGATGCTGGTTACTACACTGCTTTATCAGGTAAAAACCATATGGGACAGGCTGTAAGAGCCGCTTTTGATACCATCTCGTCTGGTAAAGGCCCGGGCGGGCAGGAAGACTGGATCGGGCTGTTGCGAAACAGGCCTAAAGATCAACCCTTCTTTTTTTGGTTGGCTTCGCATGATGCTCATCGAGACTGGCAATTTAACAGCCACGGCCAAAAGATTGACCCTGCCGGTATTAAAGTGCCGCCCATGCTTTTTGACGGGCCGGAAACCAGGAAAGACCTTGCCGGATATTTTTATGAAATATCACGAATAGATTATTTTACAGGGTTATTGATGAAAGAATTGGAAGACCAGCATTTGCTGCATAACACGTACTTCATCCTGATGAGTGATAACGGCCGCCCTTTTCCCCGTAGCAAAGCAAGGCTTTACGACAGCGGGATCAAAACGCCTTTTATCATTTTAGGTCCCGGTATAAAAGGCATTCAAAATGCATTGATCAGTGCAATAGACATTGCGCCAACTATTCTGGAAATAGCAGGTGTATCACCTTCTGAAAAAATACAGGGTAAAAGTTTTTACTCCCTGCTTGCAAATAAGAAAAAGAAGACCAGGGATTTTGTTTTTGCAGAACACAACTGGCATGTATTTCAGGCATATGAACGAATGGTGCGCTTTGGCGACTGGATGTATATTTTTAATGGCTATCCCGAAAGAAAAAATTTGTCAGCAGAATCTGCAAGTTATTACCCGGCAGGAACAGAACTCTGGCAGGCTCACAAAAAAGGGCTGACCGTGCCGCAACAACAGGATGTTTTTCTGCAACCCCGCCCATCTGAAGAGCTTTATTACCTGCCTAACGATCCCAACCAGTTTCACAATGTAGCAGCTTCACCCAAAAACAAAAAAATATTAGCTTACCTGCGTAAAGCTTTGGAAGATTGGGTGCAACAAACCGGGGATTCAAAACCGGAGAACCCAACGCCTGACAGGATGGATGAAAATGGCAACGAGCTGAAAGGCTGGGAAAAAAGAGAACGCCCCGGTGAAAAGTTCAATGCTAAGTTCATCAACCATCCGGGGCCGGTAATACAAAAAGATGTAAAAGTAGCGAGGCGATGAAAAACAGGCTGAACAAATATTTATTTTTTGTGCTGTTGATTGCAATGATCAGTTCCTGCTCGGCGCCCCGCAAAGCATCATCATTACAGCAGCCAAACATATTATTTATTGCTGTTGATGACCTGCGCCCGGAACTGAAAGCTTATGGCAACAAGATGATGCATACGCCACATATGGATGGACTGGCAAGGCAGGGCCGGTTGTTTGTAAATCATTATGTAAATGTGCCTACCTGCGGGGCTTCACGCTATGCAATGCTTACCGGCAGGTACCCGCAAACCACCGCGGCATTAGCCAATAATATTTTTGAAAAAACTACTGCAGGAAAGCTGCCTGGTGAATTGCCTGAATCGCTGGTAGAACTTTTTCGCAGAAATGGATATTACACCATAGGCATTGGTAAGATCAGCCATGCAACAGACGGTAAAATTTATGGGTACGGTCAGCCTGTGTCTGACAGGCGTGAACTGCCGAATAGCTGGGATGAATTACTATTCAACGCCGGAAAATGGGGCACAGGCTGGAACGCTTTTTTTGGTTATGCCAATGGCGAAAACAGGCAAAGCCTCAACTGGCAGGCAAAGCCTTATGAAATGGCTGATGTGGATGACCTGGGCTATCCTGACGGCTTAACAGCAGGCCTCGCTGTTTCCCGTATTAAAAACTTGCAAAACGAAAAGAAGCCTTTTTTCCTGGCTGTAGGTTTTTTTAAGCCACACCTGCCTTTTACAGCGCCAAAAAAATATTGGGATCTGTACAGGGAAGAAGACATTGAAGTAAGTCCTGTGCCAGGTATTCCGGTCAGCACCAGCGAGGCCAGCCTGCACAACAGCAGCGAGTTCAACCAGTATAAAGAAACTGATGAAAAGCCTTCGCTGAAAAACCCTGTTTCTGATGCATATGCAAGAAAATTGAAACATGCGTATTATGCATCTGTAAGTTATGTGGATGCACAAATTGGCAAAGTGCTGCAGGCGTTGAAAGAGTCAGGGCTGGACAAAAATACCATCGTTGTACTTTGGGGAGATCATGGATGGCACCTGGGCGATCAGCGTGTGTGGGGCAAGCACACTTTATCAGAGTATTCTTTAAAAAGCCCGCTCATCATCAGGCATCCGGCCATGCGGCAAAAAGGGCGCTTGTCAGCGGCAATCGTACAAACAGTAGATATATATCCCACGCTGGCGCAAATGGCAGGGTTAAAGCTTCCTTATCAAATGGATGGTACGTCTTTATATCCTATTTTGCAAAACCCATCATTGATAAGCACACAAAAAGCATTTGCTTACTTTAATAATGGTATTACCATGCGCACAGAGAGGTACCGCATTACAAAATATTATAATCGTGGTGACGTGGAATTATATGATTATATTAAAGACCCGTTTGAAAGCCAAAACATTGCTTCAGAGAATAAGCAAATCACTGATTCCCTGCTGCTGATGTTGGAAGAAGGTAATACCGGGTTATACAATAAACAATAAAATTGAATTTAAAATCCCAGATATGTTTTACAAAGTAAAAAATGTTTTTTCGCTGCTGCTGTTATGTTTGTGCTTCACTATTGGCAATGCACAGTCACCCAATATTCCCGGAGATTTCCCCGATCCTACCGTGATAAAGGTTGGTGATATTTATTACACATCAGCCACCAGTAGTAACTGGATGCCTGCTTACCCTATTTTAAAATCAAAAGATCTGAAAAGCTGGGAGTGGGTCACAAATATTTTTACCAGCCTGCCCGCGTGGGCCGAGCATTATTTTTGGGCGCCGGAGCTGGAATATGAAAACGGCAAAGTGTATGTGTATTACACTGCCAAACGCCGCGGGGGCGCATTGGCCGTAGGCGTTGCAAGTGCTGACAGGCCTGAAGGCCCTTACACAGATCATGGGCCGCTGGTGGAGCAGCCTATGGGCTCTATTGACGGGTTTCCCATGCGTGATGAAAACGGCAAGCTGCACCTGATATGGAAAGAAGATGGTAACAGTAAGGGCCAGCCTACCCTTATGTTCATACAGGAAATGAGTGAGGACAGAAAAAAACTGCTGGGCACACCAAAAGAAATGTTTCGTGATAGTGAATCATGGGAAAGAAAACTGGTAGAAGGCGCCAGCATATTGCGCCACAATAATTATTTCTTTACTATTTACGCTGCAGCAGGTTGTTGCGGTTCGGGATGTACGTATGCCACCGGCGTGGCCCGTGCCAGATCGCTGCACGGTCCGTGGGAAAAATATGGCAAAAACCCGCTGCTGACCGAAGAAGGAGACTGGCGCTGCCAGGGACACGGAACTGCGTTTAAAGATCGCGATAAATACTTCTTTTTATATCATGGCTATCATAAAAAAGATGGTGTGTATGTGGGCCGACAGGGGCTTTTAAAAGAATTTGTTTTTACGCCAGATAACTGGATCGAATTTAAAGACGGATTTATTTATAGTGAAGAAAACCGCTCACGCAGAATACACTATGCAGATAAATTCAGTAAAAAACAATTTAGTCCGTCGTGGAACTGGTCAGTGTTCAACCAGCCAAAAAGCCGTGTAAAGTGTGGCACTTTAAGGCTGCAACCTGCTAAAGCAAATGAGCCTGTTTTCTTTGCTCAAAAAACATATACAACCAATTATGATGTGCAGGCAACCATTAAGCCGCGCAAAAGCACGGCACAATCCGGGCTTGGCATTATAGGCGATGATAAAAATTTTATAGCGGCAGTAGTAGATAACAACCAGGTAAAATTGATTGAAATGAGAGGTGGAAAAACAAATGTGCTGGCCACCCAAAATATAAGCCGGCCAAAAAATCTTAAAATAAAAATTGTAGTGACAGGTAATACAGGGCTAAATTTTCATTATGCTGAAGCCGGAAATAATTTTACACCACTGGGCGTAGCCAATGCCAAAGGCCTGCCGCCGTGGGACAGGGCATTGCGCGCCGGGCTCATTTCAATGGGAGCGCCGGAGCAGGTAAGCATATTCGATGATTTTAGTTTGCAATCGCAGGAGTAAAAGGCATTTTATATGTATCTTAGGCCGATCTCTTGTTTACAGGCCATTTATTCAAAATATTATTAACAAGTTACTTTTTTCGTTACTGTACTTTAATTCATCAAACGTGAGTCAATCTATTTACAACAGCAGCCGCAGAAAATTCATATCAAACTCGGCAAAACTTTCTGCGGGAGCGATATTACTTTCCGGCGCACCAACTATCGTACCCTCAACAGTGTTTGGCAAAAATGCGCCAAGCAATAAAATTAATATAGCACAGATTGGATGTGGCCGTATTGCCCGCACGCACGACCTGCCTGAAACCATTAAACACGATATGGCGCGGATCATTGCCATTGCTGATGTTGATAAAAGGCGGCTGGAAGCGGGTAAAACTTTAGTAGAAGGCTGGTACACAAAAAAGACGGGAAATGCTAATTATATCAACGTGAAACTTTACGATGATTATCATGATATGCTGGCGAATAAGGATATTGATGCCGTCATCATCAGCACGCCAGACCACTGGCACGCGCAACCCGCTATGGAAGCGGCTTTGGCGGGAAAACACATTTACCTGCAAAAACCTACATCTTTAACCATTGAAGAAGGCCGCCATATGAGCGATGCCGTGCGCAAATCGAAAGTGGTTTTTCAACTGGGCAGCCAGCAGCGTTCCATGAATCCCTGGCCGCAGTTTAAGCAGGCATGTGAACTTGTGCGAAACGGGCGAATAGGAAAACTAAAAGAAGTACACGTTGGTTTGCCATCAGATCCTGCAGGAGGCAAAACAACGGAAATGCCGATTCCTGAAGGATTTAATTATGATATGTGGCTGGGGTCCACACCTTACATTTATTATACGCAGGATCGCGTGCATCATCCCACCGATTTTGAATCAAGGCCGGGTTGGTTAAGATTAGAGCAATTTGGCGCGGGTATGATCACCGGATGGGGCGTGCATCATATTGACATCGCGCATTGGGGTATGAATACCGAGCTGACCGGCCCTATTGAAGTGGAAGGTTGGGCAAAGTTTCCTACAACCGGTTTGTGGAATGTTCATGGTGATTATGGTGTTACAGCAAAATATGCTAATGGCGTAACGATGCACATCAACAGCGAAAATCCCAACGGCGTAAAATTTGTTGGTGATAAAGGCTGGATATTTGTTTCCCGCGGGAATGTGGGCGTTACAGCTACAGATCCAACAACAGGAAAAGAAAAAGAAAACAAAGCCTTCTACGCGAGCAACCCTGCTATTTTAAAAGAGGTGATTGGCCCTCGCGAAATCCATCTGTATGAAAGCAAAGAACAGCATGGCAACTGGCTGGATTGTATCATCAGCAAAAAGCCAACCATCAGCCCGGTAGAAATAGCCCATCGCAGCTGTAGTGCCTGCCTGGTAGCTTTTGCCGCTATGAAGCTGGGCACTAAATTGTACTGGGATCCTGCCAAAGAAGTATTTAAAAATAATGTAGAAGCCAATAAACTGCTGTCGAGGCCACAACGTTACCCTTACGGAACTAATTATGTTTTGAGCAAGTCTAAAAAATAAAAAATGATAAAAAAATTTTTACCCTTAATGGCATTACCGCTTGTGATAGCTTGTAACGATACAAAAACAAAAGAAACCGCCGAAACCAGCGGTACCGATGCTGTTACATTCGTAACGCTTGATCCCGGCCATTTTCATGCAGCCCTGGTACAGAAAACCATGTTCCCCGGTGTAGACAGCAACGTGTATGTATATGCACCTGCCGGCCCCGATCTCGATCAGCACCTGAAAAGGATTGAAGGTTTTAATACCCGCGCCGATAATCCCACAAGCTGGAATGAAGTGGTGTATACCGGTCCTGATTTTTTTCAAAAAATGATTGATGAGAAAAAAGGCAACGTGGTGGTAATGGCGGGCAACAACCAGAAAAAAACAGAGTACATTTTAAAAACCATCGAAGCAGGCATGAACGTGCTGGCTGATAAGCCAATGGCTATTAACAAAGAAGGTTTTGAAATGCTGAAAACCGCTTTCGAAAAAGCCAAAGAAAAGAATGTGTTGCTGTACGATATCATGACCGAAAGGTTTGAGATCAACACCTTGCTGCAAAAAGAGTTCTCACAGATTAAAGCAGTGTTTGGCGAGCTTGAAAAAGGTACGCCCGAAAATCCTGCGGTTACTAAAGAAAGCGTGCACCATTTTTACAAATCAGTTGCAGGTAGCATTTTACAAAGGCCGGCCTGGTTTTTTGATGTAACCCAGCAGGGCGAAGGCGTGGTGGATGTGACCACACACCTGGTAGACATGATACAGTGGGCATGCTTTCCCAACCAGATCATTGACCACACCAAAGACGTGGAAATAGTTTCGGCAAAACGCTGGCCCACGCCCATGACTTTAACCGAGTTTAGCGATGTTACAAAAATGACCACCTACCCTGATTACCTGCAGAAAGACGTGAACGGGCAAACGCTCAACGTTTTCAGCAATGGCGAGATCAATTATAAACTGAAAGGCGTACACTCGAAAGTTTCTGTAATATGGGCTTACAAAGCGCCTGAAGGAACCGGCGATACGCACTATTCAATTATGAGGGGCACCCGCGCCAACCTGATCATCCGCCAGGGAAAGGAACAAAACTTTAAACCGGTTTTATACATAGAGCCTGTGAAAAAGGATGATGCTGCTTTTGAAAAAGATCTGTCTGATGCTTTAAAATCAGTTCAGTCGAAATACGCGGGCGTGGAAACCAAAAAGCTAACCACAGGATGGGAAGTGGTAGTGCCCGAAAGTTATCACGTAGGCCATGAAGCACATTTTGGCCAGGTAACGGAAAAGTACCTGCAATACCTGAAAGAAGGCAAACTGCCTGATTGGGAAGTGCCCAACATGATCACAAAATATTTCATCACCACCACGGCCCTTGAAATGGCTAAGCAGGGAAGCAATAAATAGTAATCATGAATTTTATATCGGTTTTTTATGGCGGCAGAAAATCTGTTCGCAGTGTCAGCTTGCGTTTTCGTGTAGCATTGGGTTTTGTAGTTTTTATGGCAGCATCGGCATTTAGCGTTGTTTCCGCGCAGCGCATTGCCACCTTGCAGCTTACCACAAAGGGAACGGAAAAGTTTTCCATACCCGTGCATACCAGCCTTGATGCCATAACTTTTCTGCACGATAGTGTTTTGCAGCTCAACGAGATCACCGCGGGAAAAAAAACAGCCGTGCCTTTCCAGGTAGAAGCGGCCAATGGCCGTGTACTGCACTGGCTGGTGCTGCCTTCAAAAAACAAGCAGCGCGTATTTGAACTGGTGAAGACCAATGCAAAAAATAATAACACAGCAAAAATGTCGGCTGCTTTTGACAACGGTAAATTGATCTTATCGAACGGAAGGAGCAACCTGCTTCAGTATAACTACAAAACCGTTTATCCGCCCAAGGGCGTAGATACAGCTTATAAGCGCAGCGGTTTTATTCATCCTTTAAATACGCCAAACGGTCAGCCGCTGTCGCGCATCAATGCGCCAGACCATTACCACCACTATGGCTTGTGGAACCCCTGGACGCGCGTGCTGTTTGAAAAAGATACGGTTGATTTCTGGAATGTGAGAGACAGGAAAGGAACGGTACGCTTTGGTGGCTTTGGCGCCGTTTACTCGGGGAATGTATTTAGTGGCTTTACTGCGTTGCACGAGCACATCGCGTTTAAAAATAATAATGAAAAAATTGCCATCAACGAGTTGCAAACAGTAAAAACATACAACCCCGGTGGCAATAGTAATTATTACCTGATGGATATTGACGTGCACCTAAGCCCTGCTACCAACAGCGAAGTGCGTTTGTTAGAATACCGTTACGCAGGCATAGGCATACGTGCAACGGAATTGTGGAATAAAGAAAATAGCACAACGCTGACGTCAGAGGGAAAAGATCGCAAAGGCGCTGATGGCAGTACCGCACGCTGGTGCCTTACGCAGGGGCAATTGGGCAGTGATTATGGCGGGCTGGTGATGATGAGTTATCCTGCCAACTACAACCATCCCGAACCATTGCGCGTATGGCCCGAAAATTCCAACGGTCGCGGTGATGTTTTCTTAAATTTCTCACCTACAAAAAATACTGATTGGCTGCTGGAGCCTGGTAAAACTTATGTTTTAAAATACAGGTTCCTGGTGTTTAACAATAAAGTAACCGGGGCAGAGGCAGAAGAAGCCTGGCAAAATTTTGCTAAGCCTCCGGTAGTACGCGTATTAAATGTTCAATAATAATGATGCAATGAGAAAATTATTTGTTCTTGCCCTGTCGGCATTATTCATGCTGCCGGCATTTTCGCAAAAAGTAAACTGGAAAAAAGTAAACGTATTGGTATATACCAAAAATGGTAAAGGTTATGTGCATGATAATATTCCTTACGCAGCAGCGGCCATACAAGAATTTGGAAGGCAACACGGTTTTAAGGTAGATACAAGCGCGGACCCGTCTGTAATGACGGAAGCCAATTTAAAGCAGTACACCATGATCATTTTTCCCAGTACCAATAATGATATTTTTGATACCGATGCACAGCGCCTTGCTTTCAGAAGATTCATTCAGGCCGGCGGCGGTTTTGTAGGCATACACTCTGTAACTGGCACTGAAAGAAACTGGGAATGGTTTAAAATGATGCTGGGTGGTACCTTTTCATGGCACGCCGTATTTCAAAAATATACCGTGCGCGTGATCAATACCGGGCACCCATCCATGAAGGGAACGCCCGCCGTGTGGGAAAAAGAAGATGAATGTTATTTTGCCAAAGAAATGCATCCCGGGCCGCAAACCCTTATGGTAAACGATTTTTCAACCATTGATACCTCCAACGCCAGGCATAAGGCTTTGCTGGTAAAGCACGCGGGTAATTATGCAAAATATTATCCTGCAGCATGGGTGTATGATTATGATGGCGGCTATACCTGGTGCACCACGCTGGGCCACGATAAAAAAGATTATGCTGATAAAACCTACCTCAGCCACATTTGGGGAGGCATCAGCTATATAGCCGGCAAAGTAAAAAAGGTTGATTTTTCAAAGGCTTATGCTACCCATCGAGATGATGAGGTAAGATGGTAAGAGATTAACTTTTCCAACGGTTTTCTATAGATTTGATCACGGCCTCAAAGTAGTTCACGCTATTCAGCCTGCTGGCATGGCCAAGCGCACCCGGGCTGAATACGTTTACTTCCATTACTTTTTCGCCTACAATATCCAGGCCCACAAAGTACATTCCATCGCGTATGAGTTTGGGCGCTACTGCGTCTACTATGTCCAGTATTTTTTTCGTGATTTTAGGTTTTGAAGGGGTGCCGCCCTGGTGTATATTGCTCCTGATATCGCCACTGGCCTGGGAGCGGTGTATGGCCGCAATCTGCCCATTCACTTCAATCGGTTTGCCATCCAGCAAAAACAGCCTGATATCACCTTTCTTAGCTGCGGGCAAATATTCCTGCACTACAATATAGCCATCTCTGCCAATGGCTTCCACAATCTGGTTAAGGTTTTTAGCATCGCCATCTATCATAAATACGTTTTTACCGCCAGAACCCTGCAGTGGTTTTAAAATAATATGTTTGTTATGGTTGGTATAAAAGTTTTTAATATCAGCAATGCTGCGTGTAATAATGGTTGAGGGCCGCACACTTTCAGGAAAATATTGAAAGTACATTTTGTTGGTTGCTTTGGCTAAGGAGTCGGGGTCGTTTAGTACCATCACACCATTGCGTTTTGCCAACTGGCCAAAAATGATGCCCGCGTATTGCGCCCAGGGTCTTTCCTCAAGGTCGGCGGAGGGATCATTTCTTAAGAATAAAACATCCAGGTCCTTAGCTTCAATTAATTCTTTTTGTGTGGCGGTTATTGCTTCCCAGAAGTTTTTAGGATTTCTAAATCTTTTATCTGGCGCTTTTTTAGCGTGTGCACCCATCAGTTCGTTTTGCGTGTATGCAAAATCGCCCACAGCTATATGGTAGCAGGTGTGCCCCATTTGTACAGCCTGCAAAGCAAGATTGGTGGTGGTATATGTCGGCAGTTCGCTGGCATAATCATTAATTACAAAGCCTATGTTCATGTGTTATTTTTTTTTACGCCGCTATGCAGCTGTGTTTTAATTGTCAAGTATAATACGCCCAATCATCTCTTATTAAAGCTTATAGCTCTTTCATGTGTTGTAGTTTGAATGGATACTCGTTTTAAAGTTTAAGTCTAATCGTTTATCATTTTAAAAATGTTCCCGTCGTTTTTTACTTTTTCCAGCTTTTCTGAGTAATCAGGAAATAGAAACCTAGGCGTTACCAAAGGCTTTTTTAAAATTCTGCGGTGCACCAGTTCCTGTACAATTGGTAAGTAATCCTGCCTGATCTTACCGATTAATAATTGTGCCAAATCTTTTCCCTGCCTGATGTATTCAATAATATTTAAAAGTCCTTTCAGGTAAACCGCGTCTTTTGTAAGTCCGCCACCGCGATACACGCGCATACATAGGTTAAAAGCATTTTTTTCCTTGAACTGGTATTTTTCTGTAAGCAACTGAAAAGTGTCTTTAAAGCTTTTGCCATTCACCATTTCATCTACCGCAATCACCCTTGCGGCCAGGGTGCGCATCCTGCTTTTGGTAAGCCCGCCGGTAAGGTATTCTGCAAAAACTGCCAGGCCCTCCTGCAGCTCTTCGTAGCCGGGTACGCCAATGGAGAACAGCTCCAGCGGTTGTGCCCTGCCATTGTAAAAAGTAACCACGTGCGTGCCTATTTCATGCTGCAGCAGAGGCATGGCCCTTCTTTTTGAAACTGAAAAAGTACTGCTGATGTTCAGCACACCTTTAGAGACCAGGATGCCTTCAATATCATTGGCTATGCGCACCCGGTCAGAAATGCGTGCGTCCTGTTGTTTCAGCCACTGCAGCTCCTGCCTGGCCATCTCTGCAAACTCATGTGGAGACAATCTTTCAGGTTCCGCTTCCATTCCGTTATGGTCAATGGCTACAAGCAGTGCTTTTGCAATTTCCAGCAGGTCTTCTGTTACAGGCCCAAAAAGCTGTATGCTGGTATGCATAAATTCTTGTTTTTCGCGCTCCTGCATCATGTTGAGCATACGGTCAATTTCTTTTCTTTTATCGCGATATAAAAACGCAATTGTGGGGTCAGTAATTTTTTCAATGGGTAAATTGTACAGTCTTCGTTTAATGAGTTCCGGGTCTACCGGCATTTGCCGGTAATGGAAAACCGGGTTTTGAACGTATCCGGACTTTTTAAAATTCATCCAGGCTTCGTTAGTATTTAAGGGTGTGACCAGCATTAAAAAATCAAACAGTTTGCTGTAAGCAGCAAGCTCCCGGTCAATCTGTATAGCAGTTTTATCAATAGTGGTGGTGCCAAGCATCTGAAAACTATTGATCTTAAAAGAGGTTTGAAGCCTTATAAAATCAAAAATACTTTTACGCAACGCAGCGCTGAAAGCCGTTCGCATTTCACGCAGCAGGAGCGGATAAGGTTCGCCTGTTTCAGTGTTGATATAAACGGGCGCAATTTCAAGCCCTACAAAAGTTACGTTGCCTTTTTCTATATATTCAGCAGAAATGAGCGGCTGTGCGCCTTCGGGAAAAGGCATGCGTTTATGGCGGCTGATGAGCGCTGTTTTTGGCCAGTTATGACTGGTGATCTTATTCAGCTCTGCACAAAGTTTTTTAGCAACATCATTGGCGCTTTTATGGCTGGTATGTATGGTAAATGGCGGGGCGCTGCTGTTAGCGGCCATCCAGATCTCTAATAATAAAAACCTGTTGTATTGATCGGAAAGTGTTTTGATGATCAGGTTGATAATATTTTGTAATAAAGCGTTGTCTTCTGCAATAATGTAGGACGATTCTGTTTTGCCCATTGTATTTGAAAAATCATCTTTCTCTTTCTGCGGCAAACGGTACACTACCAAAAAAGGTGCAGGCTGTTCTATTTTCAACAGTCCCTGCCCGGGTAGCGCAATGTGTATGGGTTCTGCTTTTTTTAATTTATCACTTATACGGTTCAATATTTTCTGTTCGGTTTCCATTATAGTCCTGTATGATATTTTGCGGAAGTGCTTAAAAAATTAACTGATTGTAACAGCAATTCCTTAAGGCGTAATACATGTGAAATATCTGTCACCCCGGTCCACTCATCCATAAATGTTTTTTTAAATTCAACAGACAGCACGCAGCTTTTAATGCCGAAGTTATTTATGACCTGCTGTGCAAAAGCACCGCCTTTGAATTTAATATTTTCCCTTGCATCATACTGCTGCGAACGCAGGAATTGGGTGTATTCTGTACAAAGCTTTTTCCAGTCGGGAGCATTGTAAAAAGTACCAACATTGATCTCAGGATTTTCCTCTTCACCGGCAGACGTAAAAGGATCATCCCTGCGGTGATTATACGTATGCACATCCAAAATGATAATATAACCATGTCTTTGTATCGTTTCTTCAATCAAATTGTTTACGGCTTCGTAAAAGGTATCATAGCCCCTGTGTAATTTTTCTTTGATGTTATCGGGTAAAACGCGCCAAACATCCAGTCCCCATGCATCACCAGGCTTTTCGTAAACAGCTTTGTCTTTAAAACGGTTCAGGTCTGTTTGAAAGCGGGAACTGCTGACCGTGATCTTTGTAACAGGCAGGTCTGCAATCATAAAGCCTGTGTAGGGATCTTCTTCCCTGCTACGCTCATGCTCGCTTAGTTGTAAATACGGCCTTAGCGATTCGTGAATATCATGCCCGTCATGCAGGGCAATGGCAATAATGGGAGTAAATCTGTTTTCAACCTGGAAACAAGTATTCATATGCCGGAGCATGAGCAAAAAACAAGCCAGTGAAATGTATTGGAAGTACCTATGGAAACTTTCTGAACACCGTGTATTTTAAAATCACTTCAAGCAGCAGCCAGCCCAGCGCGGCCAGTATCAGCGGCAAAAACATTTCTTTGATTTCATTATACTGGATGATCTCGGCTTTTGATTTTTCAAGGCTGTCAATTTGTGCATAAATGGCCTGCAAGCTTGCTTTATCCGTAGCGCGGTAATAGCGCCCACCGGTTTCTGTGGCAATGCGTGTAAGCAGGTTTTCATCAATATAATTTCTTACGATCACGCCGCCTTCGCCGCGTACCAGTTGGTCGGCTGAATTGAGATTGGAGCCAAGGCCGATGGTGTACACTCTTACCTGGTTGGCTTTTGCAATTTCCATAGCCATTACCGGGTCAATAATGCGGGTGGGCGGTGCATCTTCTTTTCCGTCTGTAAGCAGTATCACTACTTTTGATTTGCTGTTTCCTTTAATAATGCGATTCACCGAGGTTGCCAGTCCTTCGCCAATCAATGTTCCCGGCTCCAGGTAGCCGCCATCCATAATTTTAAGGTTGTTAAGCTGGCTGAGCACCGTGTTTTTATCAAACGTGAGGGGCACTTTTGTAAAACTTTCGCCGGCAAATATCACCAGCCCAATGCGGTCAACAGGGCGGTTTTTTACAAATTCAATCGCTACTTCTTTTGCCACCCTGAAGCGGTAAGGCTTCACATCTTCCGTGCCCATACTGCCGCTTACATCAAGGCATAGTATAATGTCAATGCCTTCGCCTTCGCTACGGCTCATAGCTGTTTGGTGCTGGGGCCGCGCCAGCGCCATTACCAGGCAAAGAATGGCAAAGAGGCGTAAAATAAAGGGCAGGTGGCGAAACCTGACTTTAAAAGTCTGCGGCGCATTGCTGCCCAGGCCGGATGACAGCATAGACCCCTGCTTTTTTTCGCTGCTGAGGTAGTGCCATATCAGCAGGGGAATGATCGCCAGGAAAATAAAATTTTCCGGCCACACAAATTTGATGCTTTGTAACCAGTCGTAGATCAAGGCTCTTTATGGCTTCCGCCTGCTGGGGAGGAATTTTTTAAATGATGTTTATTAATGATGGTCTGCGCCTGTTTTCTTTTTACTTCTTCTTCAATATGATCAATGGATTGCTCCACCACTTCGTAAGCTGATACGGCTTCGCTATCATCAGGGTCATACTTTGCAAATTTTACAAAATCACTCAGCAGCAATACCTGCTTCAGGCTGGTATATTTTGCAGGTGCTTCTTCAAACAATGGTTTGAGTTTTTCTGAAAGATCATTAGAAGTTTGCTGCAATGAGCTGATGCCCGTACGCTCTCTTACATAACTTCTGAAAATGCTTACCAGGGTTTCATAAAAAATATTTTCTTCAGGCTGATCCTGTTTCAATGCCTTTAGCTGTTTTTTGGCTTCATGATAGGGTGGATCTTTTGCCTGCGAAAAAAACTTCAGTTTCTTTTGCGTGGCAAAATAAAGGATCATGGCCAAAAGCAAAACCGCCGCAATTGCAAGCGCTATCCATAGCAGCAGCCGGTTCTTATCAACCGGCACATTGCGCACATCCTGTATGTCGTGGTAAGGCTGATTGGGATCGAACGGCGATGTAAAAACCACGTTGATGAGCAGGCTGTTGGTTCTTACAAACTGGCTTAAACGAAACTGTGGGATCACCCACTGGCCGGAATCGAAGCTGGTAAGCTGAAAGTATTGCCTGATAAGTGTTGCGCCGCCTTCCTGCGTTTTTGTAATGCTGTCTTTACTTAAAAATTCAAAGTGCGGAATGCTGTCAATTTGAAACGGCTCTATGTTGCGGCCTGCAGGGGCTCTTATTTCAAGCGTTAGCCAGAAAGGCTCGCCCAGCAGGATGGTATCTTTATCGGCGCTGGCCTTTACCAGCGCCAGTTGCGCCATCAAAGCGGGTGAGAATAATAGTGACAGTATTAAAAAAACATATTTCGTCAACACAATTAATTATTTATCGGGAGGATGCTTCTATAATGCTTTTTGCATCCTGCTTTTAAAAAACCTTTGAAGCACATACACGTAATCATCTCCTGTTTTTACATGCAGCAGATCGCTGCCTGCTTTTTTAAACACCTCCGCGCTGTAAGAGGTGATCTTAAAAAAATCTTCCTGGTGCTTTTTGCGTACATAAGCATTGCCGGTGTCTACCCACTGTGTATCTCCGGTTTCCGCATCAGTAAATTGAACCAGTCCGGCGTCGGGCAACTCCATATCCATCTTATCGTAAATCTTCACGCCAATAATGTCATGTTTTTTACCTGCTACACGAAGGGCATCCTCATAATTGGCATCAATAAAGTCGCTTAAAACAAATGCAATGCTGGTGCGCCTGATGGCATTGTTAAAATATTTGATCGCCGTGTTCAGGCTGGTGCCTTTGCCTTCTGGCTCCAGGCTCAGCATTTCACGTATGATGAACAGCGCGTGCTGCCTGCCTTTTTTAGGCTGTATGTATTTTTCAATTGTATTGCTGTAAAAAATGGCGCCTACTTTATCTCCGTTGGCTACGGCCGAAAATGCAAGCACGGCAGCTATTTCGGTGGCCACATCTCTTTTGCGGCCATAAGTTGTTCCAAACATAGAGCTGTTGCTGATGTCTATCAGCATCATTACGGTCAGTTCCCGCTCTTCTTCAAACACCTTGCTGTAAGGATGCCCAAAGCGTGCCGATACGTTCCAGTCAATAAACCGTACATCATCGCCCGCGGCGTACTCACGCACTTCTTTAAAAGACATGCCGCGCCCTTTAAAAGCGCTGTGGTACTCGCCGCTGAAAATGTCCTGCGCAAGCTTCTTGCTTTTAATTTCTATCTCTCTTACTTTTTTTAATATTTCTTCGCGGGTACGCAAGTTTTATAAATTACGAATTATGAATGCTGTAAGTATAAGCTTTAAGCTGTATGCTCAAGACTAATGCTTTTACTTTCCACATTTCCCCATTTTCACATTTTCAAATTTCCACATTTTCAAATTTCACATTCCCTCACGGCACATTCACCTGCCGCAAAATTTCTGCAATAATGTTTTCACTGTTTACGTTTTCAGCCTCTGCTTCGTAGGTAAGGCCAATGCGGTGGCGCAGCACGTCGTAAGCAATGCTGCGAATGTCTTCGGGAATGACAAAGCCGCGTTTGTTTAAAAATGCCTGTGCCTTGCCTGCCAGCGCCAGGTTGATGCTGCCGCGCGGCGATGCACCGTAAGAAATGAGCGGCGCCAGTTTTTCTAAACCGTAACGCCCAGGAAAGCGGCTGGCAAAAACAATATCCAATATGTAGCGCTCTACTTTTTCATCAAGATATATTTCGCGCACCAGGTTTTTTGCATCTATCACTTCCTGTACATTTATTACGGGGTTGATATCTGGCAAAGCCATAGACTGTACATTGCTGCGCAGGATGAGTTGTTCCTCCGGCATTTCAGGATAACGCACGATCACTTTCATAATAAAACGGTCTACCTGCGCCTCGGGCAGGGGATAAGTGCCTTCCTGCTCCAGCGGGTTTTGTGTAGCCAGTACCAGGAAAGGGTTGGGGAGCCGGTGCGTAGTTTCTCCAATGGTTACCTGGCGCTCCTGCATGGCCTCCAGCAAAGCAGACTGCACTTTTGCCGGCGCGCGGTTGATCTCATCTGCCAGGATAAAATTGGCAAAGATGGGACCTTTGCGCACCACAAATTCGTTTTGCTGCTGGTTGTAAATAAGTGTGCCGATGACATCGGCGGGTAACAGGTCAGGCGTAAATTGTATGCGGCTAAAATGCGCATGAATGGCTGTGGCCAAAGATTTAATGGTAAGCGTTTTGGCCAGCCCCGGTACGCCTTCCAACAGCACGTGGCCATTGCTGAGCAGCCCAATCAAAAGCCTGTCCAGCATGTGCGACTGGCCCACGATCACGTGGCTGACTTCATTCCTCAGCCTGTCTACAAATGTGCCTGCTGTGGCTATGCGCTCATTGAGGCGTTTAATATCTTCTGCAGTTTTCATATACTTAAAAATTTCCTAATGAGCAGGAAACAGATTGATAAATTTTTAATGCATGCTGCAATTATCAAACCAAAAGCAATCAGCTTAAATACCGGGCTACAATCGGCATTCTTCTGCCTACGCCAAATGCTTTGTAGCTTACCCTGATGATGGGGCAGAACTGGTTGCGTTTGTATTCATTCAGATTGACCATTCTTAAAGTTCTTGCTACCAGTTTTTCATCATATCCTTTGGCTACAATTTCTTTCGGCCCCAGCCGGTCTTCTATATAATTGAACAGGATGGTATCCAGCTCATCATAAGCAGGCAGGCTGTCGCTGTCTTTCTGGTCAGGCCTTAATTCGGCAGATGGCGCTTTGTGAATGATATGTTCGGGAATGATCTCTTTTTCCCGGTTGATGTATTTTGCCAATGCATATACCTGCGTTTTATACACATCACCCAAAACGCTGAGGCCGCCGGCCATATCGCCATACAAAGTGCCGTAACCTGTGGCCAGTTCACTTTTGTTGGAAGTGTTGAGCAAGATATAGCCAAACTTATTGGCAACAGCCATCAGCAGGTTGCCACGCGTACGGCTTTGTATGTTTTCTTCTGCTACGCTGAATGGCAGGTTTTGAAACAATGGCTGCAGCTCTTTTAGAAACGCATCGTAAATATTTTTGATGGCGATGGTATGATAAGGATTGCCTAAGATTTTGCTTAACTGTTCTGCATCGCTTACAGAGTGCGCCGTGGAATATTGCGAAGGCATTAAAAGTGCGATGACATTTTCTTTGCCCAACGCTTCTACTGCAAGAGCCAGCACCACGGCGCTGTCAATACCGCCTGACGAGCCAAGAATGGCTTTCTGAAATCCCATCTTGGCAAAATAATCTTTAATGCCCAAGATCAGCGCCTGGCAGATCTCTGCAATATTTTTTTCGTCCCGCAGGTAATCCAGCGTGTTTCTGCCGGCACGCACATCACGCGCAGAAAAAAACACATCAGAGCTGGTTTGGGCTGTGGTTGTATTTGCCGTAAGAACAGCATGGTCTGCTAATAAATAATCTTCTTCAAAATATTTTGCCTCGGCAACTATATTGCCTGCACTGTCATACACAAGGCTGCCGCCGTCAAACACGATCTCGGTTTGTGATCCCACCGCATTGCAATACAACATGGGTAAACGATACTTAAGCGTGTGCGCTTTTACAATGCTGTTGCGCACTACATCCTGCGCATAGTTGTAAGGAGATGCAGACAGGTTGATCATGATATCGGGCTGCAATTTGATCAGCTCTTCCATGGGAGTGGTGCGGTAGAGCGGGTTTTCTCCCATGTTCCAAATGTCTTCGCAAATGGTTACTGCCAGCTTCAGCCCTTTAAATTCAACAATGTTCCAATCGCTGGCAGACTCAAAATAGCGGTATTCATCAAAAATATCGTAGTTGGGCAGCAGGGTTTTATGCACTACGGCCTTAACCTGTTTTTCATACAGCAGGTAAGCCGCGTTATAAAGATCTTTGCCATCGGGCTTGGGATTGCGGGCAGGCGCGCCAATTAAAACCCCGATGGTATCGGCATGCTCGCATACAGCATCTATGGCTGCATAGCATTTATTTATAAAATCTTCAAACTCTAAAAAATCCCGTGGCGGATAGCCGCACACGCTCAACTCAGGAAACACAACCAGGCCGGCGCCGTTGTTTTTTGCCCATTGAATGCCTTCAATAATTTTTTGGGTATTGGCTTCAAAATTTCCAATGTGATAATTCTGCTGTGCTAAGGCTATCTTCATTGTTTATATTTAGTGTACTTACAAATGTAACCTTATCATAACAAAAATTGAACCCGCCTGCCTGCACGCAATGTATTTTAACTATCCCAATGCCTGCAGAATATCGTACTTGGTAATGATGTGGTAGTTGCCCACTTCGTCTTTGCTTAATACAGCACCATTATGCCGCGTGATCAGTTGTTTTAATTTTTCAACCGGTGTGTTGTAAGCAACCACAGGCAGCGGCGGTTCCTGCACAGCGCTGATGAGTTCTGTTTTTAAATCGGGGTTGGAGAATATTTTTTGAAACAGGCCGTTCTCGCTGATGGCGCCGGTTGGCTCGCCATCGTGCAGCACGGGAATGTTTTCAATATCATATTTTTTCATCAGCTCCACGGCATCGGCAACGGTTTGCGTGGGTTGCAGGGTAATGAGCTGGGCGGCCTCAGGCCTTGAGTTTACAATATCTTTAAAAGTTTTTACTTCTAAAAATCCACGCTCCATCATCCATTGATCGTTATAGATTTTTCCCACATAACGGCTGCCATGATCGTGTAAAATGCAAACCACCAGATCGGTGCTTTTAAGGCTGCCGCGTAACTGCATCATCCCCTGCAAACAACTGCCGGCGCTGTACCCGCAAAACAGGCCTTCTTCTTTGGCCAGCCTGCGCGCCATCACGGCGCCGTCTTTATCGGTTACCTGCACAAAATCATCAATCACGCTCATATCGTAATTCTTTGGCACAAAGTCTTCACCAAAACCTTCGCTAAAGTAGGGGTGCACTTCATTCATGTCTACTTCGCCGGTTTTAAAATATTTTGTAAGCAGCGATCCATAGGCATCAACTGCCCATATTTTAATATCAGGATTTTTTTCTTTTAAAAATGTTGCTACACCCGTAATTGTGCCGCCGGTACCGGCTGTGCAAACAACATGGGTAACTTTTCCATTGGTTTGTTCCCAAATTTCCGGCCCGGTAGTTTCGTAATGTGCAAGGCGGTTGGCAAGGTTGTCGTACTGGTTCATATGGTAGCTGTTGGGCATTTCTTTGGCCAGCCTTGCCGCCACGCTATAGTAGCTTTGCGGATCATCAGGCTCCACGTTGGTGGGGCATACGATCACTTCTGCGCCCAGCGCTTTCATTACATCGGCTTTTTCTTTTGATTGTTTATCAGTTGTTACAAACACGCACCTGTACCCTTTTACGATGGCGGCCAGTGCCAGGCCCATTCCGGTGTTGCCGCTGGTGCCTTCTATAATGGTTCCCCCGGGTTTTAGTTTGCCTTCCTGCTCAGCCACTTCCACCATTTTTAAAGCCATGCGGTCTTTAATGCTGTTGCCGGGGTTGAAATAGTCTACTTTGGCCACAACCGTGCAGGGCAGGTCTTTGGTGATCCTGTTCAGCCTGATCATGGGCGTGTTGCCGATGGTTTCGAGTATGTTGTTTTTAATGTTCATATCTGAAACTTGATTTATGGGTTTTCCTTGCCAGCACAGTATTATGTGAGCGCATCAGTTATTTAGACACCACTTCAATAGCCTTCAGCACTACAGGGTCTTTACTATTGAGTACCTGGTAATAGCCGTTGTCTCTCCATTTATACCTGGCAAGCGAGGCTTCCATCCTGTCTTCCACGCGTTGTTTTTCTGCCGGTGGTATACCAGACAGGTTTACAGTATCTTTTTTAGCCCATTCTACAAAGCGTGACCACATTACGGCAGAGGGCTCAAAATCTTTTAAATATTCGGCAGGCGTTTTATAAGGATCCAGAATATTACGATTGTCAAGATAATAATGAAAAACAAAATCATTGAATGTACCGTTGAAAAACAGCTTATGTATCTCCCGCGAATACCTGGATGTGTCAAGCCCTACAAAAATATCTGGTGTAATGCCGCCGCTTCCATATAAAATGCGGCCTGACGGGGTTTTGTACTGTTTGCCGTTTTGTGGTTTCGCGCTATCTGCAAAATAAGCTTCGCCGGAGGCAAACCTGTTCCATACTTCATCCATATACACTTTTCTTCCCTGGTCGTAAGGCCTTTGAATGCTTCTGCCAAGCGGTGTGTAATACCTTGAAACTGTAAGCTTGATTGCTGAACCATCGCTAAGCGGAAACATTTCCTGCACAAGCCCTTTTCCAAAAGTTCTGCGGCCAATAATGGTAGCCCTGTCCCAGTCCTGCAGGGCGCCTGCTACAATTTCACTGGCGCTGGCAGAAAGTTCATCCACCAAAACTGCAACTTTACCGGTTTCAAAAATGCCGGGCCGGATGCAGCGGTATTCTTTCTTAGGGCTGTTGGTGCCTTCGGTATAAACCACCAGTTTATCACCGCTCAAAAACTCATCCACAATTTCTATAGCCTGATCCATATAGCCGCCGCCGTTGCCGCGCAGGTCAAAGATGAGCTCTTTCATGCCCTGTTCTTTCAGGCGTTCCATGGCTATCATAAATTCTTTATAACTGGTACTGGTAAACCTGTCAAAGAATTTTATATAGCCCGTAGTATTGTTGATCATGTAAGCAGCTACGATCATTGGCGTTTCTACATGGCCCCTGGTTACATCTATGGTAAGGGGTTTGCCGGCACGTATAATGCCAAGCTTAGCTTTGGTACCGCTTTCGCCGCGTATCAGGTTCCTGATCTTTGTGGTTGTAATGCCTTTACCCGTAAGCGGGCTTCCGTTTACACTTATAATCTGGTCTCCGATCTGAATGCCGGCTTTATCGCTCGGACCGTCCGTGATCACATATGTTACATTTACGGTATCTCTTAAAAGATTGAATTCAACACCAATACCCTGAAAATTTCCTGAAAGCCCCACGTGGGCCTCTTTCAGTTCAACCGGTGGTAGATAAACAGAATGCGGGTCCAGCGCGCTCATCATTTCCCTGATGGCGTTGGCTTGCAGCGTGTCAATTTTAAGCGAGTCAACATATTTTAACCGGATAATATCGAGCGCTTCCTGTAAACTATTGCTCTTAGTAGTTTTAAAAAAACCGGTATTGGGCTGAGACCTGCTGAATTTATATCCTATAAACATCCCTGCTATTAAAACCAGCGAAAACAGCAATGGGAGCCATACCTCGTACTTTCTTTTCATATTAAAGTTGTGCGGGCCGCAAAATAGATAAACTTTATTGTTTCAGAAAATGCGATCTGCTTATTATAGAACCTATAACATTTTATATGAATACCATACTGAATTTTATATGAATACCATACTGAAGTACCCTGAAATCACATAAAATTCATTCCTATCCACAGGTTTTCCACAGTAATTCACGGATATTCACATCACATTTTTTAAAAACTGAACTAAATACCCATCAAACGCAATACAAGCTTGTGTTTCAGGCCATTTCTATATGTGGATAAATGATTACCAATTAAATTTGGTTAAAAAGTGGGAAAAAGTGTTATTTTGTGGGTAGGTATTGTTATTGACAATTTTTTAAACGAATTATGACAGGTCTGATTGGTGAATTTGAAGTTACGCTCGATGCGAAAGGCCGCTTTTTACTGCCAGCAGGCTTTAAGAAGCAGCTTGCCGAAGGTGACGATGTTCGCTTTGTCATAAACCGTGGTATTGAAAATTGTTTAAGCATTTACCCCATGAGCTCATGGCAGCCGCTGGCCGAAAAAATAAATGCATTGAATGATTTTAATCCAAAGGTACGGGAGTTTAAAAGATTGTTTTTGAACGGCGCCACGTTTGTAGAGCCCGACAGCGCCGGGAGAATTTTAATACCTGCCCGGCTTAAAGAATATGCAGGGCTTGAGAAAGAGGCAGTAATGATGGGCATTGGTGAAAAAATGGAACTGTGGGATAAACGTAAATATGACAAGCTCTTTGATTCAACTACACCGGAGCAATTGAACGACCTGGCAAACGAAGTGATGGGTGGTTTGTAGAAAAATGAAACTGGCAAACAGTTTATGGCTGATAAAAAGCAAATAAAAGAACAGTCTGCAAACCGGGAGCAGGAAAACAGATACCATGTGCCGGTACTGCTGCACGAAACCATCAGGGCATTGAATATAAAACCTGATGGTGTGTATGTGGATTGCACATTTGGCGGAGGCGGCCATGCGCGGGCGATATTAGAAAAGCTTGGCACAAATGGCAGGCTGGTGGCTTTTGACCAGGATGCTGATGCGCAGGCAAATCTGCCCGAAGATGAACGTGTGCTGTTTGTGGCCCAAAACTTCAGGTATCTGAAAAAATTTCTGCGGCTCAATGGTATTACAGTCGTGCATGGCATACTGGCCGACCTGGGCGTAAGCAGCCACCAGTTTGATGAGGCAGAGCGCGGTTTTAGCACCCGGTTTGATGCGCCTTTGGACATGCGTATGGACAGGAGGCAGCCGGTAACCGCTTTTGATGTGGTGCGCAGCTATAGCGAGCAGCAACTGCATAAAATGTTTGAGCAATATGGCGAAGTGACCAATGCAAAAACACTGGCTAAAACCATTGCAGAAGTACGCGGCCATTTGCCATTGCAAACAATAGATGGTTTTAAAAACGCGCTGTGGCCCATTGTAAAAGGAAATCCCAACAAATATTTTGCCCAGGTGTTTCAGGCGTTGCGGATTGAAGTGAACGAAGAAATGGATGCATTGAAAGAGTTGCTACAACAGGCTAAAGATGTATTAACACCCGGTGGCAGAATAGCAGTCATTACGTTTCATTCGATAGAAGACAGGATCGTAAAAAATTTTTTTAAAGAGGGAAGTTTTGATCAAAAGCAGGAAAACCCTTTTATAAATACTGAAAGAAACAGCGGGTTGAAGATTATTACGAAAAAACCGGTTGCAGCCGGTGCAGAGGAGCTAAGGCAAAACAGCAGGGCACGTAGCGCCAGGCTAAGGGTGGCAGAGAAGGTTGATTAAAGTGTAGGGAACTTTGACATTTAAAAACTGCAATAACAATAATTAAGTAAAAACATGCTTCAGGCAAAGAAAAATGTAAAGCTTAACTGGAAAAAATGGTTGAACTATCAGTCCATAGTAAAGCAGGTGCCTTTTTTATTCTTCCTTGCTTTTCTGGCTGTTATTTATATATACAACGGCCACATGGCTGATAAAACAGTGCGTAAGATCAATGCAACAGCAAAAGAGGTGAAGGAGCTGGAATGGGAATATAAAAGTTTAAAGAGTGAAGTTATGTTTCGAAGCAAACCAAGTGAGCTTGTAAAAGCATTGCAGCCGCTTGGGTTGAATGAATTGAATGAATCGCCTTACGTTTTAAGAGACACTGCTGAGGCATATTTAACACAAACAATAAACCACGCAGATATTGGAAATTAAGAAAGACATATTATGGCGTGTGTATGTCTGTTTTATAGGCATCATTATATTGGCTGTGATGATCATGGGAAAAGCCACGGTCATTCAGCGCTTACAGGGTGACTATTGGCGCAGCATGGGCGATAGCATGCACCAGAAGATTGTGGAGCTTAAAGCAGAACGTGGTACCATCTTTAGTGAAGACGGCCAGATGCTGAGCACCTCTATTCCGCAGTTTGATATTTACATGGATTTTAAAGCAGATGGCCTGCGTGAGAAAGGCGGAAAGATCTATAAACAATACATTGATTCTTTTGCCATGCGCATGGCCGACTATTTTGGCGATAAAACAGTAGCAGAATATAAAGCCGAATTTGATGAAGCCTATGCAAAAGGCAGCCGCTATTATTGCTTAAAAAAGAAAATTTCTTTTGCTGATTATAAAGCGCTTCGCGAGTTTCCGCTGATACGTTTGGGTAAAAACAAAAGCGGCATTATTGTAGAAGAAAACAGCAAGCGCATAGCACCTTTTGGTTTGCTTGCCAACAGAACCATTGGCCTGAGCCGCGAATACATCAACAGCGATGGCAAAGTAAAAAAAATGAACGTTGGCCTTGAGATGAGCTACGACAGCCTGCTGGAAGGACAGAATGGCCAGCGACTTGTGCGTTTCATCAGGGGTGGCGCAGTACCAGTGGAAGGTTTTCAGGTAGAGCCGGAAAATGGCAAAGATATTTATACAACAATTGATGTAAACATTCAGGATATTACGACCAACGCACTGTTGAAAATGCTTCAGCAGGCGCAGGCGCAATACGGCACCGCCATTGTAATGGAAACCAAAACCGGTAAAATTAAAGCTATTGCAAACCTTGGCCGGACTGCCGATGACACGACTTACTGGGAAAGGGATAATTACGCGCTTCGCGTAACAGAACCAGGCTCCACCATTAAGCTGGCAACCTTTTTAGCCACGCTTGATAAAGGCACTTCAAAGCCCGGAGACCTTGTAGAAGTAGGTAGCACCGCCAGAATGCACGTGGGCCCGCGGGTGATCACCGATGCGCACAGAATGTACAAGCCTGTTCTCACTGTTGAAGAATGCATTGCTCACAGCTCAAACGTGGGTATGGGCAAAATGGCTTTAAAAGGATTTGGCGCATCGCCGGTAGAGTTTAAAAACTACCTGGCAAAATATTATTTAGATCAGAAATCAACCATTGACCTTCCTTACGTTCCAAACCCCAGGATCGCATCGCTTGAAAAAAGCCATGGCGGCCTGATGAACCTGCTAACCATGAGTTTTGGTTATGCCTTACAGGTAAGCCCCATGCAAACGCTTACGCTTTACAATGCCATAGCCAACAATGGCGTAATGGTAAGCCCTTACCTTGTAAGCAGCGTGATGAATAAAGGGGTTCCGGTAAAGCAAATGCATCCCGTTGTGCTTAATGAAGAAATTTGTAAGCCCCAAACCCTTGAAGCAGCAAAAAAAGCACTGGAGCTAACCATTACCGAAGGTTCGGGAAAAAATGTATTTAAAGACATGCCGTTTATGGTGGCAGGCAAAACCGGTACGGCACGCATTGCAGACGGTAATACAAAATATGGCCACGGCATTTACCAGGCTTCATTTGCAGGGTATTTTCCAGCTAATAACCCGCAGTATTCCTGCATCGTTCTGATCAGGACAAGAGCCGGCGCGGGTTTGTATTATGGCGGGCAGCTTGCAGCGCCTGTTTTTAGAGAAATCGCTACAAAAGTGTACTCGATGTATGTAGAGCAGAAAACACCAAAAAGCTATGAAGGAGCGGTTGACAGCGCCAGGTACTTTTATGCAGGCAGCGCCAATGCCATCAAAAATGTGCTGGGCTTTTTGCATATTCCTTACGTTGATTCCATTCAGCAAAGCAAGTGGGTAAACATGTATGCCGGAAATTATAAACCTGTTGTAAAGCACAACCTGGTAAAAGATAAACTGATGCCTAATGTAAGAGGTATGGGCCTGCGTGATGCGATCAGGCTGCTGGAGCCGATCGGCCTGCGAATAGAAATTTCAGGCAACGGAAAAGTAGCAGCACAAAGTATTGAAGCGGGTTCGCCCTTTGCAAAAGGGCAGGTAGTGCGGCTGGTATTAGGTTAAGGTTGGAAAAGTGTAGTCAGGTATTTATATCAACAATAAAAATCATAAAGCTTTTTGCTATTACAAGATATTCTATACAAAACAAAATTGCAATCAGTACGCGGAAGTACAGATGTTGAGGTGAGCGATGTTTGTATAGACAGCAGAAAAGCAGGGCCGGGGGCAGCTTTTGTGGCTGTGCGGGGAACAGTGACAAACGGCCATCAGTTCATTGACATTGCGGTTCAAAATGGAGCAACAGCGATCGTGTGCGAAGATTTTCCCGCTGAATTGCATGAGCATGTAACTTACGTGCAGGTGCAAAACAGTGCAGCAGCCGCGGGCGTTATAGCGCACAATTTTTACAGAAGCCCTTCAAAGAAATTAAGCCTGGTAGGCATTACGGGAACCAATGGCAAAACCACTATCGCCACCCTTCTGTTCAAATTATTTCAATCACTGGGTTACCGGTGCGGTTTGCTAAGCACCGTTCAAAATCAAATTGGTGATGAAGCGTTGGATGCTACACACACCACACCCGATACCATTAGTTTAAACAAACTGCTGGCGCGCATGGCAGATAGTGGTTGCGAATATGTGTTTATGGAAGTAAGCTCACACGCCATTCATCAGCACCGGATCGGGGGTTTGCAGTTTGCGGGTGGCATTTTCAGCAATATTTCTCATGACCACCTGGATTATCATAAAGATTTTCAGGAGTACATCCGTGTAAAGAAAATGTTCTTTGATGGTTTGCCAAAGGATGCGTTTGCATTAACCAATACAGATGATAAACGCGGAATGGTAATGGTGCAAAACACTGCGGCAAGTATAAAAACATACAGCCTCAGGTCGGGCAGTGATTTTAAAGGTAAGATACTTGACAACGGCATCATGGGTTTACACATGATGGTTGACGGACAGGAAGTTCATTTCAGGCTCATAGGCGAGTTCAACGCCTACAACCTTTTGGCAGTGTATGGTGCAGCCATTTGCCTGAAAGAAGAAAAGCAGGAAGTGCTGCAGCACCTAAGCAGCCTTTCAGGCGCCGTAGGCAGGTTTGATTACATGGTATCGCCCAATGAAAAAGTGATCGCCATTGTTGATTATGCCCACACGCCGGATGCATTGCTGAACGTACTGGCAACGATCAAAAAATTAAAAAAAGGGTTTGAGCAGGTGATCACCGTGGTGGGCTGTGGCGGCAACAGGGATAAAACCAAAAGGCCGGTTATGGCAGAGGTGGCCACCAGCCACAGCGATAAAGTGGTTTTTACAAGTGATAACCCGCGCAATGAAGATCCTGCTGAAATTATAAAAGATATGGAAGCAGGTGTGCCGGCAGCAGCGCGTAGGAAATGCCTTTCCATAGCAGACAGAAGGGAAGCCATCAAAACGGCAATCAGCCTGGCCAATGCAGAAGATATTGTTTTGGTAGCAGGCAAGGGGCACGAAAATTACCAGGAGGTGAATGGTGTAAAAAACCATTTTGATGATAAGGAAGTAGTGAAAGAAGTTTTTGAATTATTAGAAAAATAAAAGTTTCCGGGGGTTATGCTTTATCACTTATTCGAATGGTTTAAAGAAGCAGGGATCAATTTTCCCGGCCGCAACCTGATGGATTTTATCACCTTCAGGGTAATGATGGCCGTGTTGCTGGCTTTGATCATTACACTCGTTTACGGAAAAAAGCTCATCAACATGCTTCGCAGAAGGCTTGTGGGAGAAACCGTAAGAGACCTGGGGCTTGCAGGCGAACAGGCAAAAAAAGGCACGCCTACCATGGGAGGCATCATTATCATACTTGGTATTATGATTCCCACGCTGCTGTTCGCAAAGCTGAACACGGTTTACATCATTTTAATGCTGATAGCAACCGTTTGGCTGGGCGCCATTGGCTTTATGGATGATTACCTGAAGCTGCGGGCTAAAAAACTGGCGCAAAAGCAGGGCGCAGCTTATCAAAAAGGTGATAAGGACGGGCTGGCAGGATGGTTTAAAATTTTAGGCCAGGTAGGATTGGGAATATTAGTTGGCGCAGTTCTTTACTTTAATAGCAACGTGGTCATCTGGCGCGAGTATAAAGGCACTCCGCGCAGCAGTGATACCACTATCATTACAAGAGAAGTGAATAAAGAGCTGCGGCATTTTGTAGCAACAAAAGAGCCCATCACAACCATTCCTTTTGTAAAAGACCATGAGTTTAGGTATTCCAGGCTGATGCCTGAATCGCTGAGAGATTACACGTGGGTGCTGTACATTCTGGTAGTAATATTCATCATCACGGCAGTGTCCAATGGTTCAAATATTACAGACGGGCTGGATGGGCTGGCCACAGGAACTTCGGCATTGATAGGCGTGATGCTGGGCATATTTGCCTACGCCAGCGGCAACTTTGTGCTGGCCGACTATCTGAACATTATGTACATACCCAACCTTGGTGAGCTGACCATTTTTATAGCCGCCATGATTGGTGCCTGCGTGGGCTTTTTGTGGTACAACTCTTACCCGGCGCAGGTTTTTATGGGCGATACCGGAAGTTTAACCTTGGGAGGGCTTATCGCAGCCATTGCAATTATTGTGCATAAAGAATTGTTGATACCCATTTTCTGCGGTGTGTTTTTGGTAGAAAATGTAAGCGTGATGCTGCAGGTAGCATACTTCAAATACACAAAAAGAAAGTATGGCGAAGGCAGGCGGATATTCTTAATGAGCCCGCTGCACCATCACTATCAGAAAAGGGGGTATCACGAGGCGAAGATTGTAACAAGGTTTTGGATCTTGCAAATATTGCTGGTTGTGATCTGCATTGTTACACTCAAATTAAGATAAGCGCAAAGAGTGCTAAATAGAAATTGAATTGAATAAACATTGAATAAAAAAATAATCATACTGGGAGGAGGCGAAAGCGGTGCAGGCGCTGCTTTGCTGGCAAGGCAGATGGGGTATGATGTTTTTTTATCTGATGGAGGTTCTTTGAAAGAAGTATATCGTAACGCACTGAACCTGGAAGGTATTGCGTGGGAAGAAGGGAGGCACAGCGAAGAAAGGATTTTATCGGCAGATGAAATCATCAAAAGCCCCGGCATCCCCGAAACCAGTGAGCTGATAAAAAAAATACGGGAAAAAAGAATACCGGTCATCAGTGAAATTGAGTTTGCATACCGGCATGCTGGCGATAGTAAAGTCATAGCTGTTACAGGCAGCAATGGTAAAACCACCACCACCTCGCTCATTTACCATATTTGTAAAACAGGTGGGCTTGATGTGGCGCTGGTGGGCAATATTGGCGAGTCGTTTGCAAAGCAGGTGGCCATTGATCCCAGGAAGGTTTATGTGGTAGAGATCAGCAGTTTTCAACTGGATGATATTGTCAGTTTCAGGCCGCATGTGGCAGTTCTTACCAATATTACCGAAGATCATTTGGACCGTTATGATTACAATTTTGAAAACTATATCAAAAGCAAGTTCAGGATCATTGAAAATCAAAAGGCAGGCGATTACTTCATTTACAACAGCGATGATGAGGTAACCATGAAATATTTGGAACAATTTAATATTTACTCAACCCAATTACCAATTAGCATGAGAAACGAAAACAATGCGGCTTTTATTAAGGACGGCGATATGTACGTAAGAACAGGCGAAGAAATAATGACAATGAGCATTTATGATTTTACGCTAAAAGGCAAACATAACCAGTACAATACTATGGCAGCATGTGTAACAGGCGCTACGATGGACATTAGAAAAGAAAAGATCCGCGAAGCAGTGCAAACTTTTCAAAACCTTGAGCACAGGATGGAGCATGTGGCCAGCATCAGGGGAGTGGAATTTATTAATGACAGTAAAGCTACCAACGTAAACTCTACATGGTTTGCACTTGAGAGCATGGATAAGCCAACTGTTTTGATTTTGGGCGGAGTGGATAAGGGCAATGATTACGGCCTTATTGAACAAATGGTAAAGGAAAAGGTAAAAGCCATTGTGTGCCTGGGCGTGGATAACAAAAAAATTCATGAAGCATTTGGCAATATTGTGCCGGTAATGGATACAGCCAGCGCTGCAGAGGCTGCCAGCACGGCATTTGGCCTGGCATCCGTAGGCGATGTGGTGCTGTTAAGCCCTGCCTGCGCCAGCTTCGATTTGTTTAAGAATTACGAAGACCGCGGCACACAGTTTAAAAGCGCAGTCATTAATTTATAATAAAAAATTTTCAGTCATTAAAGGCAGAACACAATAGAAACTATGTCGGCAACAGCAGAAATATCAGGCAATCAAAATTACCAGCAAACCGGCTGGCGCGACCACCTGCACAAACACACAGGCGGCGATAAGGTAATATGGGCGCTTGTGGTGTTGCTCACACTGGTATCGCTGCTGGCAGTGTACAGCTCCACTGGCTCTTTGGCATATAAAAATTATAAAGGCAATACGGAAATCTATCTTTTTAAACAGGTAGTTTTCATCCTGCTGGGATTTGCCATTGTTTATTTTGCCCACCGGGTAAACTATACCATTTACTCAAAAATTGCAAAAGTCTTATTCATTCTTACAATACCATTACTTATCTATACATTGCTCTTTGGCGTAAAGATGAATGAAGGTAGCAGGTGGATACGATTGCCACTGATCAATATGACAATGCAAACTTCCGACCTCGCGAAGCTTGCATTGTTTATGTACCTCGCCAGGCTCCTCAGCCGTAAGCAGCAGGTGATCAAAGATTTTAAGCAAGGCTTTTTGCCGGTTATCATACCCATTATCTTTACCTGTTTGCTCATTGCACCGGCCAATCTTTCTACCGCGCTGTTGCTGGGTGCAAGCTGTATGGTATTGCTGTTCATCGGCAGGGTCAGGATCAAACATTTATTAATGGTTACAGGCCTGGCAATGGTGCCAATAGCCATGCTGATCATAGCGGCTGTGGCAAAGCACAACAGCTCAAATGAACTGCCGCCGGCAGAAGGAAGTATTACCGCGGTTAAAAAAGAATCAGGCGGGGTATGGATAAGGGTTGAAACATGGATCAACCGTGTAGAAAATTTTATATACGGCGGTAAAGAAGCTGATAATGATGAAATGTACCAGGTAAACCAGGCTAAAATTGCCATTGCAAAAGGCGGCATACTGGGCGTGGGCCCGGGCAACAGCACTACAAGAGATTATTTGCCGCAGGCCTACAACGACTTCATATTTGCTATCATAATTGAAGAGTATGGCCTGGCAGGCGGCGCATTTATACTGTTTGTGTACATCGTGTTTTTATACCGCTGCATCAGGATCTTTAAAAAATGTCCGTTTGCATTTGGCGCGTTCCTGGCAATTGGTTTAAGTTTTACACTTGCCATACAGGCCATCGCTAATACAGCGGTAACGGTAAACCTGTTTCCGGTAACCGGTGTTACGCTGCCGCTTGTAAGTATGGGAGGTTCCAGTTTTTTATTTACCTGCCTGGCAATCGGCATCATATTAAGTGTTTCAAGAAACGTGGAAAATTTTAAACGCAGCCCGCAACCTGTTGCCGTGGCTGAAGAAAATAAAGAAGGTTGAGTAAAAATATCATCATAGCAGGCGGCGGTACCGGCGGGCATATATTCCCTGCCATCGCAATTGCCAATGCGCTAAAAGCAAAAGATCCAAACATCGGGATTTTGTTTATAGGCGCAGAAGGTAAAATGGAAATGGAAAAAGTGCCGGAAGCAGGCTATGAGATAAAAGGATTGGACATTGCGGGATTTAACCGCAGCTCTTTGATAAAAAATATCAGTCTTCCCTTTAAGCTCTTAAAAAGCTTTATACAGGTAAGAAAGATATTTAAAGCATTCAGGCCAGATGCCGTTGTGGGCGTGGGTGGCTATTCTACTTTTCCTGTGCTAAGATATGCGCAGTCAAAAAACATTCCCACGTTCATACACGAGTCAAACTCGTTTGCAGGAAAATCAAATATAATGCTGGGCAAAAAAGCCACTAAGGTTTTTACAGGCACAGACAATATGGAGAAGTTTTTTCCTGCTCAAAAAATAATCGTAACCGGAAACCCGGTTCGCAAGGCCATTGTAAATGCAAACATCAGCAAAAAAGAAGCGCTCGAATATTTTTCGCTTGAAGAAGGCAAAACCACTTTGCTGGTAGTGGGTGGCAGCCTGGGCGCCAAATCTGTTAATGAGGCGGTACTGGCAGGTATGAGTGATTTGTTGAAAGCAGGCCTGCAGGTGATCTGGCAAACGGGAAAAACTTTTGCAAAAGAAGCGGCTGGCCAGGCGGTGGAGCATAAAGAAGTCTGGATCAACAGTTTTATTACCAGCATGGAGTATGCTTATGCCGCGGCAGACATCATTATTTCAAGAGCCGGCGCTATGACGGTAGCTGAAATATGTGTGGCGCAAAAGCCCGCTGTGTTTGTTCCTTATCCACACGCGGCAGAAGACCATCAAACCGTAAACGCGTTGCAACTGGTAAATAAACAGGCAGCGCTGATGGTGAAAGACAGTGAAGTACAACATGAAGTAATAAAAACAGTAATTGACCTGGCTAAGAATATAACATTAAGAACTGAAATGGCTCACAACCTTGCAAAACTTGCTGTAACCAATGCAGACGAGGTAGTGGCTGAGGAAATATTAAAAAACATATAGTACATGGCTGATGATTCATGGCCGATTGCCATGAGCGATGCAGCATGAACGATGAACAAGAAATGAACGGAAAGCATACAAATATAAGCGGCATCAAAAGCATCTACTTCATAGGTATTGGTGGCATTGGTATGAGCGCTATTGCAAGGTATTTTCATTTCAGGGGAGCAAAGGTGAGCGGGTACGACAGGGCAGAAACTGAATTGACCAAAAGCCTGGTAGCAGAAGGCATTGGCGTGCATTATAATGAAGATGTGGAACGTATTCCCAAAGATGCCGGCATTGTGGTTTACACGCCCGCCATTTCAAACGAGCACAAAGAGCTGGCGTTTTATATGGCCAATGGCTACAGGGTTGTAAAGCGAAGCGACATTTTGCAGCTCATCACCGAAAGTTCATTTAACATTTGTGTGGCAGGCACGCACGGTAAAACCACCACTACTTCCATGATAGCTCATTTGCTGCGCGACAGTGGTTATGGTTGTAATGCTTTTTTGGGCGGTATTGCGGCAAATTATGATACTAACTTTTGGCCTGATGAAAACAATGTGTGCGTGATAGAGGCCGATGAATACGATCGCAGCTTTTTAAAGCTTAGCCCCGATGTGGCGGTGGTAACAGCCATGGATGCCGACCACCTGGATATTTATGAAACAGAAGAAAACCTGCGTGAGGCTTATAAAGATTTTGCCGGAAGGGTAAAGCAGGGCGGGTTGTTGCTAAAAAGGTTTGGGCTTGACAGGAGTATGCAGGCATCGCGCACGCTGGCGTACAGCCTGCAAAATGACAGCGCGGATGTGTATGCCGCAAACATACAATTGCAGCAGGGCGGTTACAGGTTTGATGTAGTGACTGGCAGCAACGCCATCAATGGCCTGCAGTTGAACATGGGCGGAATGCATAACGTGGAAAATATGACGGCAGCCATAGCAGTGGCAGGTTCTTTAAATATTGATAGCGAAAAAATAAAAAAGGCAGTCGCTTCTTACAAAGGTGTAAAACGCAGGTTTGAGTACATTGTTAAAACAGACGACCTTGTTTTTATTGATGATTACGCGCACCATCCCGAAGAGCTGAAAGCGTTGATAAATAGTGTAAAATCTCTGTTTTCCCAAAAGAAATGCACAGTAATTTTCCAACCACATTTATTCACCCGTACAAGAGATTTTGCAAAAGAATTTGCCGAAGTTTTAGACATGGCTCACCAGGTTATTTTACTGCCCATCTATCCTGCCAGAGAACTGCCCATAGAAGGTGTGCATGCAGATCTGATCCTGGGCTACATGAAGCTTGATAACAAAGCCGTAATGGAAAAACAGGAACTGCTAAACTGGATTGAAAATAGTTTTCAAAAAAACAGGGACAGGGAATTTGGCGAAGTGCTGGTTATGGCCGGCGCCGGAGATATTGACAAGCTTGTTTCACCCGTAAAAGAAATTTTAGTCAGATAAAATGATCAGGAAAAGGGCCATAAAAAGAATGTTTCTAACGCTTATGTGGATAGCGGTGGCAGCAGGTATGGTTACCATTATCACAGCGGCAATGGAGGTTCAAAACACATCTTTATGCAAAGGCTACGAGGTGCGCATTACCGGCTTTGAAAAAGATAAGTTGTTTACCTCTGAAGAAAATATTATAAAGCTCTTAAAAGCCGCAACAAAGGGCAACATCAAAGGCCAGCGCATCAGCGAGTTTAACCTGCCGGGTATTGAAGACCTGCTGGAGCAAAGCGCCTGGGTGTACAACGCTGAGTTGTATTTTGACAACATGGATATCCTTCGTGTGAATGTTACAGAGCGCAAACCGCTGGCACGCGTGTTTACAAACGTGGGAGAAAGTTTTTATATTGATGAAGCCGGAAGGCAGATTCCGCTCTCAGAAAAAATTTCGCTGGATGTGCCGGTGTTCACTGGTTATCCTAATAAAAAGATCATGAATGCTGAAGACAGCGCGCTGGTGCAAAATGTAATTGCAACGGCTTCATTCATCAGCACCGATCCGTTCTGGTCATCGCAGGTATCACAAATTGATATTGGATACAACGGCATAAAAGGCTGGCAAATGGAAATGATACCCGTGGTAGGCAATCACCGTGTACAATTGGGCGACGGAAGCGATATTGCCACCAAGTTTCACAGGTTGTTTCTTTTTTATGATCAGGTGCTGAAACGCAAAGGGTTTGATAAATACAAAACGATTGATGTGCAGTACAACGGGCAGGTGGTTGGTGTAAAAGAAAATTATACAAAGATTGACTCCATCCAGTTGAGAAAAAATATTGAATCATTATTAGAGCAATCGCGCATGGCTAATGAACTGATCAGTGAAACACCTAATATTGGTTTAAGTAACTACATTATGGACACTGCAGTAGCTGCCTGGGAAGCTGATGAACCAATGAGTGAGGCGCCATTGGGGATGTCAGAATCAGAGGCTAATGCGGTTGCTACAGAAAAAGCTAAAGCTGCAAAAATAGAGATTGAAAAAGATGTCAAAACTGTTGAAGATACTGAAGCAGAGGTAAGTGAAGATGCAGATCAACCGGGGAAAGATACAGTAAAAAACCCAGTGCCTGTTAGAACAACAAAACCGGCCATTAAAAAAGAAACGGCAACAAAAGAGGCAAAACCAACAGTAAAAAAGACTGAGGTTAAGGCAAGCAATAGAAAATCGGATACAAAAAAAACAACGGCTGCAAAGCTTGTGGAAGCTAAAAAGAAAACGAACTAAGAAGATAGACGAAACGCTGAGCGGCAGCGCATGGATTATAAATAAATGACTATAAAATAACTTAAAACCTGATAAGATGAATTATGAACAACCCATTATCGTAGGATTGGACATTGGTACAACTAAAATTGCTGTAATAGCAAGCCATAAAAATGAGTTTGGTAAACTTGAGATCCTCGGCTTCGGCAAAGCAAATTCAAATGGAGTAAGGCATGGCCAGGTGCTAAATATTGATGAAACTATCAAAGCCATTAAACAGGCTTTGGAAAGTTGCCTCGCCTGCAATCCCGGCCTTAGCATCAGCGAAGTGTATGTGGGTGTAGCGGGCCATCACATTAAAAGTTTACAAACCCGCGGTGATATTGTTCGTGAAAATGACGAAGAGGAAATTACACAGGCAGAGGTGGATATTCTCATCAGCAAACAATACAAAACATATATTCCTGCCGGTGATCAGATTATTGATGTGATTCCGCAGGAATATACAATCGATAATATGCCAAACATACTGCGGCCGATTGGCTACAGTGGTGTAAAACTGGGCGCCAATTTTCACATTATAACCGGCGATAAGAATGCTATACGCAACATCAACCGAAGTGTGGAAAAAGCAGGGCTTTATACAAAAGATCTGGTGTTGCAGCCTTTGGCGTCAGCGGCAGCAGTTATGAGTCAGGATGACCTTGAAGCCGGTGTGGCCATTGTGGATATTGGTGGCGGAACAACTGACCTTGCGGTGTTTGCTGATGGGGTTTTGCGCCATACCGCCGTTATTCCTTTTGCCGGAGAAAACATTACCAACGATATTAAATCTGGCCTGGGCGTGCTAAAAAGCCAGGCAGAACAAATGAAAACTCAATTTGGAAGCGCACTGGCCAATGAAGCAAAAGCCAATGCCTACATTACCATTCCGGGCCTTCGCGGTATGCCGGCAAAAGAGATCAGCGTAAAAAACCTGGCAAACATCATTCAGGCGCGTATGAGCGAGATACTCGATTTTGTTACCTATCATTTAAAGCAAATTGGTATGGACAATCGCCAGTTGAACGGTGGTATTGTGCTCACTGGTGGCGGATCGCAGTTAAAGCATTTAATTCAATTGACAGAATATGTTACCGGCCTGCCCGCGCGTATAGGCCTGCCCAATGAGCATCTGGCCGCAGGGCATATTGAAGAGCTGGCAAAGCCAACTTATTCAACCTGCCTGGGACTGATTTTAAAAGGGTATGATGATTTTGAAAACAACCGCATGACTTTTAATAAAGACTTTATAAAAGTGAAGCCAAACGAGGCACTGAAGCAAAAGCCGGTAGAAGAGCCTGATGAAGAAACAAAGGCTGAAGCAGGAACAAAAGCCGCTAAAAGCAAGCAGGCCCGTAAGCCGCTTACCAATTTCTGGAACTCTTTCAAGCACAACCTTATTAAAGTTTTTGAAGAAGAAGAAGACAAGCAATTCAATTAATACTATACTATCCCATTTATAAACTTGTTTGCACGGCAAACACAAAAACAACAACTATGATTCAATTTGACTTACCCAGGGAGCAGTCCTCCATACTTAAAGTGATTGGAGTGGGCGGCGGCGGCGGTAATGCCGTTAATCACATGTTTAACCAGAATATAGAAGGTGTAAATTTTATTATTTGTAATACTGATGCGCAGGCGCTGTCGAACAGCAAAATTGCCAACCGCATACAATTAGGTCCCCAACTCACGTCAGGTTTGGGTGCAGGCGCCAACCCTGAAATTGGCCGGCAGGCTACAGAAGAATCGCTTGAAGAGATCAGGCGCATTTTAGAAGTAAATACCAAAATGGTTTTCATTACTGCCGGCATGGGTGGTGGCACTGGTACGGGAGGTGCGCCTATCATTGCTAAAATTTGTCGGGATCTGGGCGTGCTTACTGTTGGTATTGTTACCATGCCTTTTGCATACGAAGGAAAGAAACGCCATTTGCAGGCAGAAGAGGGTATAAAGCAATTAAAGCAATACGTGGACACGCTGCTGGTTATAAGCAACGATAAGCTGCGCCACCAGTTTGGCAATCTTAAAATGCGGGAAGCATTTGAAAAAGCCGATAACGTGCTGGCAACCGCGGCCAAATGTATTACCGATGTAATCACTACCACGGGCCAGATCAACGTAGACTTTGCCGATGTGTGCACTGTAATGCGCAACGGCGGCGTGGCCATATTAGGCAACGCGGCAGCCAGCGGAGAAAATCGTGCGCAGCGCGCTATTGAAGAAGCTCTAAGCTCTCCATTGTTGAACGACAATGACATACGTGGTGCTAAGTGGATTCTGATTAACATCAACTCTGCAGAAGGCGAGCACGAGTTCACAATGGATGAGGTTGAGATCATACAATCACACCTCTTAACCCAGGCCGGAGAAAATACTGATGTAATACTGGGTATGGGTTATGATAATACACTGGAAGATTCTATTGGCATCACACTAATTGCAACAGGTTTTGAAAACAAAGATCCATTTGTAAAACCTGTTCTCAAACGCGAAGAAGCCGAAGAAGGTAAAATAGTATTGATGCTTGGGCATGAAACCAACTTGCGCGCAGAACCTGTTATTGAAAAAATTGATGTTCAGGAAGAAGAACAATCTGCAGTTGCCGCAATCACTCCTGAAACCGAAATTAAATTTAAGCCCGACCCAATGGCACCAAAATTAATTGAAGAACCATTGTTCTTTGATGCTCCAATGCCAACTGTTGAAGACATAGTTATCGAGCAGACAGTTGAAAACGACTATATCAATTATGATCTGTCCTATGATTTGGAAGAAAAACCCGAAGTTGAAAATAAAGAAGAAAAGGAAGTTGAGCAGCAGCAGGTAGCAGAAGAAGAGATCATAGAACACGTGTTCTATTCGCCTGCCATCCCCTCTTCTGACAGGATTTTAAGAGTGCCGGATATCGAAGAAACAGAAGAAGTAAAAGAAACTCCGGCTGTATCTGCAGGTTCGTATCAATTATCTAAACCTTTAAATATTTATAGCGAAAGCCGCGAGGAAGAAAAAGTGTTTGAAAAAGAGATCATAGATTTTTCTGATATGGCCGATGAGCCAAAAGAAGAAGAACAGCAAACATCTGAATTGCAAATGGGTATGTTTGAAAAGCCCGGGCCGGTTGAAATGAAAGAAGAAACAACAACGGTTTTTTATACTTCTCACATGCAAACCGGTTCCGCAAAAAAAGAGGAACCGGAAGCAGATGAGCAGGAAATGCAAAAACGCAAACAGTTGGAACGCCTGCAAAAATTACGCAACCTTTCATTTAACGTAAACGCCGGTGATCCTAACAGCGAGTTTGAAAACGTACCGGCTTACATCAGGCGCAATATGGAAATGTACAACAATTCTCACTCGCATATTGAGAGTTATTATAGCAAATATGAGGTTTCTTCGAACGATAAGAACCAGGGACAAATCAATACCATCAACACTTTTCTTGACGGTAAAAAACCAGATTGACCCCTATGGAAATTCTAAACCTCGTTCGGAGGATTTGGGTGTATAGTTTTATAGTTGTTACCCCTGCAATTTTGCAGGGGTTTTTTTGTTGGGCTTATTGAAAAAATGCTTTTATCATACGGCCACCTACAACAAAAATGCCATTGCAAAGGCTGCAGGCACCCATGACAGATAATGAGAAAGCTTCTGCCACCTACGTTTGGAAAAGAAAACGACTTGGAGCTGGTGATTTTCTTGCTCTCTTTATGTAGAGAATAAGCATAATAATATTTATCCTTCTTCAATATAAATTTTCGGTATTTGTCAGTTTTATCTTCAAGTGAATGATAATATAGATAAAATAGTTCAAATAATTGATAAAAATGTTAAAATATTAGCAATTTGAAGATGATAGCTTTGGTGTAAGAATTTTTTAAAACCAAAAATCTATCAAATACATGAAACGGCGAATGATTAATTTTTCTGATCCCGATAGCTATCGGGAGGAATGTATAAGCGAATCTCCCTGCCTTAGAGCAGACTGGCACAGGCCAAATATTATTAAAGCGCTTGCAGGCGAGTTAAAAAGCATACGGGTAAAATATCTGTTTCTACTTTTGGCCATTTTTTTCACAACCATTGTGTGTGCTCAACGACAACAGATATCAGGAACTATAACTGATAGTTTAGGTGCGCCTGTTGCATCGGCTAGTATTATTGAAAAAGGAACAACAAACGGCACAACATCCGGCGATGATGGTCGTTTTGTGCTTGTTGTTAACCCAAATGCAAGACTCATCATATCTTCCATCGGGTATGCTACCGTAGAAATGCCGGCAACGGATAATATGCGCATTGTTTTAAACGCTTCGGCAATAGAGGTTGGCCGGGACGTGGTAGTTGTAGCTTATGGTACGCAGGACAGAGCCACAATGACAAGCTCGCAAACTTCTATTTCCAGTTCGGAATTTAGAGGACAACCTGTTATCAGGCTTGATCAGGCCTTACAGGGAAGAGCGGCTGGCGTACAGGTTACTAACACTACGGGCGCACCGGGAGGCGATGTGAGAATACGCATCAGAGGCGCTAACTCCATAAACGGAGACAACGGGCCTTTGTATGTGATTGACGGCTTTGTTGGCGGCGACTTTAACGTCATCAATCCGGATGATGTTGTAGACATACAAATTTTGAAGGATGCTGCTGCCACTGCCCCTTACGGAAGCAGAGGCTCAAATGGCGTGATCATCGTAACTACAAAAAAGGGAAGCAGGGGAAGAGCCAATTTGAGTTTAACTTCAAGATTGTCATATTCTGAAGTAACCAAAACATACGACAAACTTAACGCAGCAGATTTTGCAGAAATTGTGAACGAGCGCGCAAGAGTATCAGGCAATAACGATGTTTTTACGGCGCAGCAGATAAGCCAGTTTAGAAATACAGGAGGTACAGATTGGCAAAAAGAAATTTACCGGAAGGCGGTCGGCCAGCAATATGAGTTGGCCGTAAACGGCGGCGGCGAAAATACCAATTATTACATTTCGGGCTCTTATCACAATCTTCCGGGGGTGATTATAAATTCATGGTACAAGTTTTACAATATTCGTTCAAATATCAATGCCACTTTATCAGATAAATTATCTACTTACATTAATTTTAATGGGTTTGCCAGAAATAATTATAATACATTTTTAAGATCCGGTACACAAAATGCTGTTGTGCAGGCGCTTGCCTGGGCGCCTACAACGCCGGTGAGAGATGCTAATGGAAATTATACCAGGCAGGATCCGGTAGGGTCAGTCGGTTACAATCCTTTGGCAGAAGCCACGGATAGAGAAGCGCTGGCAAACAATTACAGCGCAAACATTAGCGGAGGTATTATTTATAAGATTCTTCCTGATCTTACATTGAATGTGCAGTATGGTGTAAATTATTTAGGCGGGCAGTACAAAAATTATGGTTCTGAATATGTTTCAAATGAGCCTTATACGGGTAGAAGCATGGGTTCTGCTTTTAATTTACAAAATATCAATACTTTAAATTATAAAAAAATATTCAACGGAGTACACGGCCTTGATCTTACAGCAGTTGTTGAACTGCAAAAAGATAAGTCAGAGGGCTTTAATGTGGAAGCAAATAATTTGATTTATCCTGATTTTAAATGGAACAATTTCAGTTTGGTAACGCTGGTGGGTGCCGGAGCTTATGCCGGAGAAGCCTCTTTATTTTCAGTGTTCGGCAGAGCCAATTATGCTTTTGACCAAAAATATTTATTATCAGGCACCATCAGAAGAGACGCCTCATCACGGTTTAGAGGTACTAACAAATACAGCTATTTTCCTTCTGTTTCTTTAGGTTGGGTGCTGTCCAGAGAAAACTTCATTCAAAACATGAACATTTTTGATGAATTTAAATTACGAGGTTCATGGGGGCTTACAGGAAACCAGGCGATTAGTTCGTACAGCACTTTTGCCACATACAGCAGCACTGCCATGACGTATGACAACTCTTCTTTTGTTCCTGGTATTTTGATAGACCGGGCAGAAAATCCTGATTTAAAGTGGGAAACAACAGAGCAGATCAACCTGGGGCTGGACATGCGTTTCCTGAAAAACAGAATGTTTGTCAATATTGATTATTTCAATAAAAATACCAGAGACCTTTTATTCTGGGTAGGATTGCCCGCTTACGTTGGCGGTGGCGGTATAATGAGAAACGTTGGCAATGTAGAAAACAAGGGCTGGGAATTGACGGTTGGGGGCACGCCTGTAAAAACGGGTAATTTTACATGGGTGACAGATTTCAACTATTCAATAGTAAACAATAAAATCAAAAAACTTTCTACGCCCGATAATAGCGACTTAACCTGGGACTCTGATATTGGCTGGGGCGCTACTAACTTCCCTGAATTTCTTTTAAGAGTGGGAGAGCCAATGGGCGCTATTTACGGTGTAAATTACTTAGGTACCTGGAAACCCGGGCAGGAGGCAGAGGCCGCTGCTTACGGCGAAAAACCCGGCGACTCAAGATATGAAGACATGAACAATGATAAAAAGATTGATGCTGCTGATTTCACTATCATCGGGTATGGCCTTCCAAAATCTACGCTGGGCTGGAACAACACCTTAAACTTTAAAGGCTTTGAAATGAATGTGCTGCTGCAGGGTGTTTTTGGATTTGATAAAATGAATTTGCTTAATGCTATGTCCATGGCACATTTTGGAGATTTTCGCCAGCCAGTGCTGAATGATATTAAGAACAGGTATATTCCAGGTGTAAATGAAACATCTGACATTCCTGCCTTCAGCAGCACAAACAAAAATTTTGTGCAGTCATCCCGTTTTGTTTCTCCGGGCGATTTTCTGAGAATAAAAAATGTGAGCTTATCTTACACAGTGCCAAAAGCAAGCTTCTGGAACGTGGCTTCCATTCGCCTCTTCGCAAGCGTTACTAATGTATTTACATTCACTAAATACAATGGCATGGATCCGGAAACAGCCAACACCGGTGCCGGAAACGATGCGGCACAAAGCTTTGATTATGGCAGCTATCCCATTCCAAGAGTCTTTACTGGTGGCATCACCCTCAATTTTTAGTTTGTTACAACCCAAATCTTAATGGTTGAGATTATCAAAAAAAAAAATAAAATGAAAAATATTAAATTAATTATGTTGATTTTTATTGCAGCTGGCGCAGTAGGGTGCAATAAATTTTTAGAAGAAAAGCCACAAGGCATCCTTATAGGCGACGTGGCTATTTCAAACGTAAACGGGCTAAATGCCCAATTGGCCGGCGCTTATTCCACACTCATAGGTAGTTGGGGTTCGGGCTTTGCCACTGCCGCTGCCATTGGAAGTTCTATGGGCGGCGACGATGTAACCACACATCCGGCATCCAACAAAGCTGATTTTCGCGAATTCGATCAGTTCAATGTAAATTCCTTCAATGGCAGATCTTCAGCAATCTGGAACGGATGTTATAAAAGCATTCAATCTGCCAACAACATCATCAACAATTACGCAAAAGCAACCGGCGACGAAAATGACATCATGCGCATTGTGGGAGAGGCCCATTTCATCCGTGCTTTTAGTTACTATTATCTTGTGCGCTGGTGGGGCAAAATTCCGCTGATAACTACGGCGGTTTATTCTCCTGATCTGTTAAACGTTCCAAAAAGCGAAATCACCGAAGTTTACAAGCTAATAGAAGAAGATCTTAAAAAAGCAGAAGAGCTTGTAGGCGATCAAAAACTGGCGCCCGGCAGAATAAATAAAGGGGTGGTGAAGGCATATTTGGCAGATATGTATCTTACACAATCAGGATGGCCGCTTAAGGACAATTCTAAAGTAGCCCTGGCTGCGCAATATGCCAAAGACGTGATTGATAACAAAGCAAAATATGGTTTTGATCTTTTTCAGGGCGATTTTCTCAAGATCTTTGCCGGTGGAACTTCGGAAAATGTGTTTGCACTAATGACCGACGGTAACGCAACCAGCAACTTGTATTACGGCTGGTCAGGCATGCCCGGCGATGAGAACGGCTGGGATGATTATTGCTCGGAAATTAATTTCTTCAATAGTTTTCCCGAAGGCAACCGTAAAAACGGCACATTTTTAACATCCGTAACCAAAAGTGACGGCACGGTTGTTCAATGGCAGAACTTTTCGATCAAGCATCCCTATTATAAAAAATTCAGAATACAAATCGGAAATCCTAATACATATTATTCAAGTAATCCTATTATTTTTATGCGCTATGCAGAAGTGCTGCTGATATATGCCGAAGCCCAGGCAAGAAGCGGAGCGCCGAACGCCGATGCTTATGCCGCTGTAAACGCTGTGCGTAACCGCGCCGGGCTTGGCGATCTTGCTACAGGAATGAACAGCGCCAATTTTGTAAATGCTGTGTTGCAGGAAAGAGCATGGGAGTTTGCCGCCGAGTGGCACAGGTGGTTTGACCTGGTAAGAACCGAAACAGTAAAGCAGGCTAATTCCAACAGGCACGCAAACGAAATTCCATTGATAGGAGATCCGGGAGATCAAACAAAGTGGTTCCTTCCCATACCGGCAAGCGAAGTAACATCAAATCCTTCTTTAGGAAAATAAAATTGTTTTTTGAGGTTTGAAGCTGCTGCTTTTTAGCGGCAGCTTCAAACTTTGATTGTAAAATAAATATTCAACCATGAAGAAAACCGTTTTTCTGCTTTTTTATTTGTTTTTGATAAACATAAGTTTCGCTCAAAGCACGTTAAAAGTTTCGCCCAACGGGCATTATTTACAATTTGAAAACGGGAAACCTTTCTTCTGGCTCGGCGACACGGGGTGGCATCTTTTTACTAATCTTTTAAAAGAAGATATAATTAAATATCTCAACAACAGGAAAGAAAAAGGTTTTAATGTAATACAGATCGTGGCTTCAACACGAAGAAACAACCGCTACAATGAACCGTCTTTTCTCAACAACAATCCTTCTACGCCTAACACAAAATATTTCGATCTGGTTGATTGGACAATAGCCGAAGCTGCCAAAAGAAACATCTACATTGCGCTGCTGCCCGCCTGGGGCCAAAGCGGCGCTTTGGAAAAAAACAACAAGCCTTTATTCAACAAAAAAAATGCGTATGACTACGGATCTTTTTTGGGAAAAAGATATAAAAATGCCCGCAACATCGTGTGGGTTTTGGGCGGAGATAAACCGGCTTACACAGAAACAGCCGACTGGCGGCCAATTTACCGGAGTATGCTGCATGGGATACAAAACGCAGGAGCGCATCAGCTGGTTACCTATCACCCGGCGGGCGAAAGCTCTTCTACTCAATTTTGGAACTGCGAAAAAATCCTTGATTTCAACATGCTGCAATCAGGACACAGGGTGCATGACCTGCCCGTGTGGGAATGGATAAAAAGAGATCGTGCTTACAAACCTTATAAACCTGTGCTTGACTCGGAGCCGAATTATGAAGGGCATCCTGTAAACTGGAATCCTGCAAACGGATATTTCACCGCTTATGATGTTCGTAAGCAATTGTATCGTTCTGTATTTTCCGGCGCAGCCGGGGTAACGTATGGGCATCATTCTATCTGGCAATTTTATTACAAAAAAGAAAATAACATAGCACACGCTATTAAATTCTGGGATGCTGCAATGGACGATACGGCCGCATTTCAGGCAGGCTACCTTCGCCGGCTTATAGAATCAAGACCGCTGCTGAATCATGTGCCTGCATGGGAAATGGTAGCAGAATCGCCCACAGACGCGGCAAAATACATAACGCCTTTTTACAATGAAGATAAAAGCTATGCTATGATTTATATTCCCTTTGGCCAAACAGTAAAGATCAATTTAAAATATATTAATGCAAAGCAAATCGTAGCGTGGTGGTTCAATCCCAGAAACAGCGAAGCCATAAAAATAGGAGCTTTTGAAAAAAAAGAACAAATGGATTTTACGACACCCTCCTCAGGCGTAAACAACGACTGGGTTTTGGTAATAGATGATGCTTCAAAAAATTATAAAATACCGGCAAGAACTAAATAAAGTAATAGTAGTCATGAAGAAAACCGTTTATCTGCTTTTTAATTTATTTTTGATAAACATCAGTTTCGCTCAAAATGCGTTAAAAGTTACGCCCAACGGGCATTTTTTGCAATATGAAAACGGCAAACCTTTTTTCTGGCTGGGCGACACGGGGTGGGAGCTTTTTCATCGCTTAACGCTGGAAGAAATAAAAAAATATCTTGATAACCGCCATTCAAAAGGCTTTAATGTAATTCAAGCCGTCATCCTTGCCGAACTGGATGGCTTGCGCGTGCCCAATCGTTACGGAGATGTGCCTTTGATTAACATGGACCCACAAAAACCAAATGAAAAATATTTTCAATTAGTGGATACAGTAGTGGCAATAGCAGCGGAAAAAAACATGATCATGGCTTTGCTGCCTGCCTGGGGCGACAAAGTTACGCTGCGCTTTGGCGGCAGCGGGCCGGTAATTTTTACCAAAGAGAATGCTTTTGAATATGGAAAATATTTGGGAAAAAGATATGCGCGTTTTTCAAACATCGTGTGGGTTTTGGGTGGCGACCGTCCGCCCAGGGACGATTGTGGAAACTATATTGAAGAGTATCGTCAAATTGCAAAAGGAATAAAAGAGGGTTCGGGGAAAAATACGCTGATGAGTTTTCATCCCGGCGGTTCTATCTGGGAAAGCTCTCCAATGATCCACAATGAAGAATGGCTTGATTTTAATATGATCCAATCCGGTCATGCGGAATTGGATCAGCCTGTTTGGAGAAATGTAATCCGCGACTGGAATTTAAAACCCACGAAACCCACTATTGATGCGGAACCTTGTTATGAAGATGTCCGTGTAAACCCATGGAACTGGGATCCTAAAAATGGATACTTTAGAGATTATGAAGTGCGCAGACAAATCTACCGCTCCGTTTTTTCAGGCGGTATGGGCGTTACATACGGGCAGCGTGCAATCTGGTTGTTTTTGAGCCCTGAAACTATACAGGCAGGTTTAACCACCGGATTTTGGTACGAATCGCTCGACAGGCCCGGCGCTTATCAGGCGGGGTATTTAAGAAAATTAATTGAATCAAGGCCTTATGTAGACAGGGTTCCCGATCAGTCAATCATCCTGGAAGGACAGGGCACAGAAAACGCAGAATACGCCGCCGCTTTTAAAGATGAAAAGGGCCGGTATCTGATGGTGTACTTACCCGTTGGGAAAAAAGTAGTCATCAGCACAACATCCATACCTTCAAAAAAAATAAGTGCGTGGTGGTTCAACCCCAAAAATGCTGCTACAACGCATATTGGCACAATGTCAAATAATGGCAAAGTTTCTATTAGGCCACCTGCACTTGGAAAAGGAAACGACTGGGTGCTGGTGATTGACAATGACGATGAAAACTTTGAAACACCTTGAGTGGGTTGTCTTCAAACAAATAAATAATCAAAGAAATGAACCATCAAACAAAAAAAAATGATGAAGAAAAGAAGCCTGTTTTGTTTTGCATTAGCCTTGTTTTTATCTTTAGCAGCAATTACACAAAATACGATCAAACAGGATCTGAATGAAAGCTGGAAATTTAAGCAGGCCAGGCTGAACAATTGGTATGCGGCACAGGTGCCGGGCACGGTGCACACAGATTTGATGAACAATAAAATAATTGAAGACCCTTATTTCAGGCTGAATGAACGCGGCGTGCAGTGGGTGGATAAAGAAGACTGGATTTATGAAACCATTTTTACCGTAAACAACGATTTGCTGTCGAAAAAGAATATCAGCCTCGTTTTTAAAGGCCTTGATACCTACGCGGATGTTTTTCTGAATGATGAAAAAATACTTTCTGCAAACAATATGTTTCGCGAGTGGACGGCTGGTGTGAAAGATCATTTGAAGGCGGGCGAGAACACTTTGCGCATTTATTTTCATTCACCCATCAAAACAGATATTCCAAAATTTGATTCACTGCCTTATTTTTATCATGCTTCTAACGATCAGTCTCAAAACGGCGGCGTCTTCAACAAAAAAGTAAGCGTATTTGCACGAAAAGCAGGTTATCATTACGGCTGGGACTGGGGCCCAAGAATTGTTACTTCGGGCATCTGGCGCCCGGTACTGCTCGAAGCATGGAACGATGCTAAAATAGAAGATGTATTTTATCATCAAAAAAATATCACTCCCCAAAAGGCAGAAGTTACAACGATCATGGAAGTGGTAGCGGATATGCCTTTGGCAAATGCACAATTACAAATCAGCGATGCAGCTTCGGGAAAAATATTAGCTCAAAAAAATACGCCGCTAACAAAAGGTTTGAATAAAATAGAAATTCCTTTCACCATCACCAATCCTCAACTGTGGTGGAGCCGTGGCCTGGGTAAAGCGCATTTGTATAATTTTGAAACAACGCTGAAAATAAATGATAAAAAGGCAGACAGCCGTATAGATAAAACAGGCCTGCGTTCTGTAAAAATAATTAACCGGCCGGATAAACACGGCAAATCATTTTATATTGAGTTAAACGGTCGCCCGGTATTTACAAAGGGCGCAAATTATATTCCCAACGATATGTTTTTGCCGCTCGTAACGGATGAAAAATATAAAAAAGTAATTCTTGACGCTGTTGACGCTAACATGAATATGCTGCGCGTGTGGGGCGGCGGGATTTATGAAAATGATATCTTTTATGAGTTGTGCGACGAGTACGGTATCATGGTTTGGCAGGATTTTATGTACGCGTGCAGCATGTATCCGGCCGAAGGCGCCATGCTCGAAAACATGCGGCAGGAAGCCATACAAAATGTAAGGCGATTGCGCAACCATCCGTCCATTGCGCTTTGGTGTGGCAATAATGAAAACAACGACGCTTGGCTTACCTGGGGATGGAAACAGGAAATAGAAAAAATCAATCCTGAATATGCAAAGATCATCTGGGATCAATACGTGGAGCAATTTCATAAAATGCTTCCTAAAGTGGTAGAAGAAAATCATCCTGAAATATTTTACTGGCCGTCTTCTCCTTTTTCTGAATTTGGAAAACCAAGTACAGACTCGAGCGGCGACATGCACTACTGGCGCGTGTGGCATGCAAAAGAACCAATTGAACAGTACAATTTTCAGAAAAGCCGCTTTTTTAGCGAATATGGTTTTCAGTCTTTCCCCGGGTTTGAATCTGTAAAAATGTATGCGCCCGAAGAAAGGGATTGGAACATTTATTCTGAAGTAATGATGGCGCACCAGCGCGGCGGCGCCCATGCCAATGGTTTGATTGAAACCTATCTTTTAAATGAATATAAAAAACCAAAAGACTTCCGGTCGTTTTTGTACATGAACCAGGTATTGCAGGGCGATGCCATAAAAACCGCCATGGAAGCCCACCGCCGGATGATGCCTTACAATATGGGAACTTTATACTGGCAGCACAACGATGTGTGGCCGGTGGCATCATGGTCGGCAAGAGACTATTACGGAAGGTGGAAAGCCCAGCAATATTTTGCTCGCGAAGCTTTTAAAGATATACTCGTTTCACCCATTCATCAACGTAATCAGTTAGATGTTTATATTGTTTCTGACAGAACAATGACAGCTACAGGCACGCTTGAATTGGAAGTAATTAAACTCAATGGCGAAAAGATCAGCCATTATATAAAACAGGTGGAAGTAAATGCAAATGCAAGTAATTACCTTTTTTCAGTAAAAATTGATGAAATGCTGAAAGGCGCTCCAAAAGAAGAAGTGGTGATCCATGCAGCATTTAAAGAATCCGGCGGGCAAATTTATTCAAACAATTATTTTCTGGTAAAACATAAAGATATGAATTACCCGGCAGCCGCCATTTCCAAAAGCATAAAGCCCGTGAGCGGCGGCTTCGAAATTACTTTAAGCAGCGCCCGTTTTGCAAGAGCCGTTTTCATGTCTGTGGATGGTATTGATCATTTTTTTGAAAATAATTATTTTGATCTGCTGCCCGGCCGCGCCGCTACGGTAAAGGTAATTACAAAACTGCCACAGCAGGATTTTGAAAATCAACTAAAGATAGTTTCACTGGTGGATGGATACGAAAATTGATTAAAACGCCATGAGCGATGTTTTTGAAATAAATAACGGCATTTTTAGCGCACTGTTTTTAAATGGCGACTTTAGAAAATTGAAAACAGGCGGCCAAGAATTTATTCAGCGCATTTATTTTGCTGTAAGAGATGAACAATGGCGCAACGTTTCTTTTGCTTTAAAAAAGATCAGTGAACAAAGCAGCAATGAAGCCTTTTCCTGCACGCATGAAATGCTTTTCAGCGCCGGATCAATAAAATTTAATGTAAATATTTTTTTTTCAATAGAAAAAAATAATATCACTATAGAAGCGAATGGAAAAGCACTGTGCGCTTTCAATAAAAACAGGATCGGATTTTGCCTGCATCTGCCTGCCACATTAAAAGCAACAGATTGCATTGTAACGCATTTAGATCATACAACAACAGTGTCTTCTTTTCCGTTTTTCGTTTCGCCTCACCAACCTTTCAAAAACATTTCCGCAATTGAATGGGAAAAGAACGGCAAAAGAATAAAGATCGTTTTAGAAGGTGATGTTTTTGAAATGGAAGATCAGCGCAATTGGACAGACGCTTCTTATAAAATCTATTCCACTCCGTTGGAAATTCCTTTTCCGGCAGAAGTGAAAAAAGGAGAAAAATTTTACCAAAAAATATCCATAATGCTTTCAGGTGAAAAACAGTCCGATCCCATAAATAACAAATTAGAGACACTACCCTCCGAAACCGTTGCCTGCCCTGCGTTGGGTATTGTTGAACCTGGCGTGATCGCTGGCGGGGAAAATATTCTTTCAGAAAAAAGCGATTTGCCTTTTTCACACTACCGGATAGATTTCCATTTATACGATACAAACTGGAAAACATCGTCACTGCCCGGCATTTTAAGGGCTGCAGCTTTGCATTTACCTGTCTATGCCGTTGTATATTTTAGCGGCAATTTTTTATTGCAGGCTAAAGAGTTTATTGCATTCATCCATTCTTTCAAAAGCGTTTTCATTCATTCCGTTTGTCTTTTGCCAGCAGAAAATTTTGTGCTTCGCGATGATGTGTTGCAAGCATTGGTCTCTGTAATGCGGCAATCATTTTCTAAAGCGGCTGTAGGCGGCGGTACCGATGCAAATTTTGCTCAGTTGAACCGGAGCCGCCCGGATCCTTCATTGTTAGATTTTATTTGTTATTCCGTTCAGCCGCAGGAACATGCTGCTGATGCGTTGTCTATCATAGAGAATATTCAGGGCCAATTGCCCACCGTGCAAACAGCAAAAACGTTTTCTGCAAATAAAGAAGTGCACATTTCAGCGCTTTCTTTTTTTAAAAGGTTTAATGCAAACGTCACTTCAGTTTGGAAAGATAAAATTGAGACATACGAACACAAAGGCTCTTGTTTTGAAGCGGCATGGTTTGTAGCATCGTTGCATCAATTAATAGTTGCCGGAGCGGCTTGTATTAATTGTGTTTATCCTGTAAAAAAAGAGCTTCCGCTTATAAAAATGGTCAGTTATATGGCAAAAAATCCTCCTGAACGTTTTTATACGTGCGGTTCATTTCTTCCTGAAAAATATGCAGCGCTTTCCTGGCGGTCGAAAAACAAAAGACATTCTGTTTTTGCAAATCTCACGGAAGAAAAAATAGCCATTGCGCATCCTTTCGCTGAAATTGTTTTAATGCCATTTGAAATTCATTACACCAGTTCAATATTAAAAAATCAATTTCATCATCTTTAAAACTCCGGGATATGTTTGAAGTACAAAATTATACGCTGGCAATTATGCTTTGCTTTTTAGCTATGATCTGCTGGGGCTCGTGGCAAAACACAAGGAATCTTCTGCCATCTTCGTGGCGGTTTGAGCTTTTTTACTGGGATTTTGTTATTGGCATTGTTATATTATCCGTTATCGCGGCGTTTACACTTGGCAGCCTCACGCCAGAAAACCGAACGTTTATGCAGGACATTGCCCAGGCTGGCATCAATTATATTTTGCTGGCAATGCTGGGCGGGTTTATCTGGAATTTAGGAACGTTGCTGTTAACCGCTGGTATTGCCACAACCGGCATGGCCGTTGCGTTTCCCATTGGCGGTGGCATTGGCTGGATTTTGGGAATTGTGGTGAATTACATCGGCACGCCGGAAGGCGATCCGCTATGGCTGTTTACTGGATGCGCCGTAATTGTGGTGGCTATCATTTGCAGCATGATGGCTTATAAGAAAAAAGCAGCTTCTCAGCAAAAGAGCATCAAAGGCGTTTTGTATTCGTTTGCCGCCGGCATTTTTATCGCCTTTTTTTATCGTTTTGTGATGATGTCCATCAGCGATGATATTTCTCCAGAATATACCGGCGGGCAGCTTACGCCGTACACGTCTGTGGTTTTCTTTGCGTTGGGCGCTTTGGTTAGCACGCTTATCTTCAATCCTTTTTTCATGCGTTTTCCCGTTGAAGGATCGCCTGTTAAAATAAACGATTATTTCAAAGGAACATCCAAAATACACCTTCTGGGAATGATTGGCGGCGCCATCTGGTGTATGGGACAGGTTTTTAGTGTAATGTCTGCAAACGCCGCTTCTCCCGCTATTGCTTACGGCCTCAGCAATGGCGCGCCGATAGTGGCCGCCGTCTGGGGTATTTTTGTATGGAAAGAATTTAAAAATGCGCCCAAAGGAACAAATACTTTACTTGCGCTGATGTTTGTTTTTTACATTATTGGTCTGGCATTGATCATTTACTCGCGTTATGCTTAATTTTTTTTAATGATAATTCATTTAAAATAATAATGATGGAAGAATTAAAATTTGCTGTTTTAGGTACCGGCTTTTGGTCGCAATTTCAGGTAGGCGCCTGGAGCGAAATTCCGGGCGCGCGGCTGGTTGCTTTGTATAACAGAACAAAATCTAAGGCCGAAGATATGGCCGCGCGCTTCAATGTGCCTGCGGTTTACGATGATGCAGCAGAAATGTTTAAAAAAGAGGAATTGGATTTTGTTGATATTATAACAGATGTGGACACGCATTTAAAATTTGTGGAAATGGCTGCGGATGCAGGTATAAAGCACATTATTTGCCAAAAGCCTATGGCTCCCGATTGGGAAACCGCAAAAGCGATGATCAAAAAATGCAATCAGGCGGGCGCGCATCTTTACATTCATGAAAACTACCGCTGGCAGGCGCCTGTAAGAAAATTTAAGGAAATATTGGATTCAGGCGTGATCGGCGCTCCTTTTAAAGCGCGCGTATCTTTCCTGTCGGGCTTTCCTGTTTTTGATAATCAGCCTTTTCTTAAAGAGCTGGATCATTTTATTCTTACCGATATGGGTTCGCATGTGTTTGATATTTGCCGTTATCTTTTTGGCGAAGCAAAAAAATTGTGGTGCCAGGCAAAATCAGTCAATCCGGGAATAAAAGGAGAAGATGTAGCCGTTGTGTTAATGGAAATGCAGAGCGGCATGCCTTTATATACGGAAATGTCTTATGCTTCTGTTGTTGAGCATGATATGTTCTCAACGGTCAACGTGCTTGTGGAAGGAGATAAGGGAAGCATGGCATTAGGGCCGGGCGCCGCTTTTGAAATACGCACCACAACACGCGACGGAACAAAGGTGGAAAAGGTAAAATTTCCTGCTTACAATTGGGCAGATCCCGATTATATTGTGAACCATGAAAGCGGCATACACATTAACCGCAACATTCTCAACGCCATTCGCGGCAAAGAAAAAGCTGAAAACACGGGTGATGATAATCTGGAAACAGTAAGACTGGTTTGGGCTTCCTACGCATCTGCCAAAAGCGGAAAACTGCTGGAGTTGAAGGATTTTAATTAAATAAGGTATAGATTATAAATACAGGATCATTGAAACAAGCGCTTCAATGATCCTGTATTTACGTCTTTATTTTTTCACAATGTCTTTTACCTGCTCTCTAATATCGTCCATTTCAAATATCTTTTTCCAGTCATCTTTAAAAATAATGGGTTTAGCTCTTTTGCTGATCTTGTAAGCCGCATCAGAAAAAGTGCCGCTGGTTTCTTTGAATAAAACAGCTATCTGGATGCGCAAATGCCCTAAAACAAAATCGCGCGCGGCGGCTTCGGGCACGCCCAGTTCTACAATTCTATCAAAACCTTCTTTTACAATTTCCATGGCTGTTTGGGCTAAAGTTTCCACCATGGCAGGTTCCAGCATAGACATTTGTTCTAAGGTAATGCGATGCGTGTCTTTAATGGGGCCGTACATGTCCTGCGCCATTTTTTCGCCCAATTTATAATGTTCTTCTGTGCCGTGCATCAGAGCCACAACAATGGATTGTTTAGCGCTGATGCCGCCGTAAAAATCGCGGAACGCTTCTTCGGTAGGCTCCCAGTTAAAAATGCCTGGGTGGCATGGATGGGCAATTACGTAGCCGATGTCATCGCGGTGATGAATAATGCCATCAAGCGGTGCTGCAGGATCCAGCGTCATCACCAGTGCGCCGCTTTTCATTTGAGGAATAATTTCGCGTGAAATTTCGCCGATAGAAACATCGGGAACGCCCAGAATAACCACGTCGGCATCGGGAATGGCTTGTGCCTGGTCGCTTACTACAACATTTCTTTCTTTTAAGTTTTGAATTCCCTGTTCGCTTATTTCAAGATAATCCAGCATGTACTGCCGGCATTTTAAAAAATTATCTGTAAGGCGGCAGCCCATTTTTCCTCCGGCGCCTACTAATGCAATCTTTGTCATTGTATATATTTTTTAAGGTAATGAATACTTTTTTGCACCCAGCGCTTTTCTTTTTTGATCGTTTGCCCCATATCTTCCTCGCGGTTCATCCAGGTTTCAAGCGTAGCCGTTTTGCATTTTTGCTGCCGGCTGCATTGTTGCAAAAGCCACGGAATATCCAGCATTCCTTCGCCTGCGGGCGTACCGGAAACAGTAAATCCCATTTTATGATCTACTCTTTTTATAGTAAAATCTTTTATGTGCAAATTCACGGTGTAAGGCAGCAGCACGGGAAGAATTTCATAAATGCCTTCGCCTGCGCCCAAAGAGTTGGCGGTGTCTAAACAAATGCCCACATATTTTTCGTTGGTTTGACGAATGATATGCGCTAAATCTTTTGCTTTGAAGCGGTCATGATTTTCTATGGCAAGGCAAATGTTTTTTTGCTCTAATAGCGGCAGAAGCAATTTTATCACTGCAATTATTTCTTCAATATCCGGATGATAATCAACATCATCCATCACCACGCGCAAAAAAGGCGAAGAAAAGAATGCAGCAATTTCTATGTATTGTTCAATATTTACCTTCGTGAGGCGGCGCGTGCCTGCCTGAATTTTTATGTCGCAGGCGGCAGCAAGCATTTTCAGATCGTGCATTTCTTCATCTTTCAGCAAATGCAAAGGCAAATTGTCTCCAAACTGTAGGTGCTTAATTTGATTTCGGCAGGTAAAAGCGATCAATTCTTTATACGTCAGGGGCGCATCCTGCAGCGAGCCTTCTATACCAATGTTCCAGGGAAAAGAATATGTGCTTAATCCTAAATTCATGACCATTACCGCGTAAACGAAGTTCATTCAAAAATTTTTGTCGTTTGTTAACATTTTTATCAAATTATAGAACAATATTATCCTGTTATTCTTTTTTAATTAAAAAAACAGCTATATTAGAGGAACTAAAAAAACATCTTCATTATTCAATAAAACGATGCATGCTGCTCCTTGGAATAGATATTGGCACCTCATCAGTAAAAGCAACTGTGATGGATGCAGCCTCTCAAGTAACGCTCTCTTCAGCTTCTTTTCCTGGCAGCGAAGCGGCAATTATAAGTTTGCAGACTGGCTGGGCTGAGCAGGATCCTGTAACATGGTGGACGTTTGCACAACAGGCCATTTTGCAATGTCATTCACATAAAAAATATAACCCCAAAGAAATTGCAGCAATAGGTATTTCTTACCAGATGCATGGACTGGTTTTAACGGATGAGTCGGGTAAAGCTCTTAGAAATTCCATTATTTGGTGCGACAGCAGAGCGGTGGACATTGGACGAAAAGCATTTGCTGAAATTGGCGAAGAGAAATGTTTGCGTTCTTTGCTAAATTCTCCCGGCAATTTTACTGCAAGCAAACTGGCATGGGTAAAGGAAAACGAACCAGAAATTTATAAGAAAATTCATAGAATAATGCTGCCCGGTGACTACATTTCCATGAAATTTACAGGAAGCACTACCACAACCATTTCAGCTTTGTCGGAAGGCATTTTCTGGGACTTTCACACAAATGCAATTTCCGAAGATGTGATGCAATATTTTGATTTTGATGCTGCGCACTTCCCTGAAATACGTCCTGTATTTTCCGTGCACGGAAAGCTATTAAAACCAGTTGCGCACGAACTTGGTTTAACACCACAAATCCCGGTGAGCTACAAGGCGGGCGACCAACCCAACAATGCGCTTGCGCTGAACGTGATGCAGCCCGGCGAAGTGGCTGCCACAGCCGGAACATCAGGCGTGATTTACGGCGTTTCGGATCAGTTGATTTTCGACAAAAAATCGCGCATCAATAATTTTGCGCACGTTAATTATTGCAACAAAAATAAAAAAACAGGCGTTTTGCTTTGTTTAAACGGCACAGGTATTTTTTATAAATGGATAAAATCCATCATCGGTAAAGAAAAATCGTATGAAGAAATCAATCGTATGGCTGCCGAAGTAGGCTCGGGCGCCAACGAGCTTTTTGCGCTGCCTTTCGGAAACGGAGCAGAAAGAATTTTAAACGATCGCTTCACCGGCGCACAATTTTTCGGCATTGATTTTAACGTGCACACTTCCTCTCATCTTCTGCGCGCGGCAATTGAAGGCATTGCTTTTTCTTTCAGATTCGGGCTTGATATGATGCGCGAAAACGGTATCAATCCAAAGATCATCAGGGCCGCACGGGCAAACATGTTTTTGAGTGATGTTTTTGCACAAGCATTTGCCACCATTAATAATGTTGCGGTGGAATTTTACGAAGGCGACGGCAGTTATGGCGCGGCAATCGGCGCCGGCCTGGGGGCCGGTATTTACATAAATAGCGAAGAAGCTGCGAAAAACAGAAAGCCCGTAGGAGTTATTGAGCCGCAAAACGACGCAATGCTGAATGAAAAATATGAAAAATGGAAACAGGCGCTGGCAATGGCGCTTGAACTTGCAATGTAATTTCATAGAATAAAATCACTTGATTATGACTATCCCGAAATACAGGTTGATTAACCCGCAAACCAACAGGTGCTTTGTTTTTAAGTGGGAACCGTTTGGGTTGAAAACCCTTTGGCATTATCATCCTGAGTTAGAAATGATTTTCTTTATCAAAGGTAAAACCAGCGCTGTGATCGGCAATGGATTTCAGGAGTTTGACGAAGGTGATCTGGTGCTGCTGGGAAAAGATTTTCCGCATGTTTTGCAGGAGCATATTACTTTTAAAAAAGAATTTCCCGATATAGAACCTTTCGGGCTTATCATACAATTTACCGAAGAATTTTTGGGAATAGATTTTATTGAAAAAGCCGAACTGGAACCCATAAAAAAGCTTTTTTCTGAGGCGAGAAGAGGCATAAGGTTCGGCAAAAACATTACCGAAAAAGTGCGGCCGCAACTGCTGAATATGTATTTGTTGAACGATACCCGCAAATTGCTTTCGCTTATTGATATTCTTGCCACGCTGGGCGAAAGTAATGAATTTACTTATTTTTTAACTTCCAGCGAGTTTGATAATTATTGTCCGTTTGACGAAGACAGAATGCAAAAAATCAACCAATACGTTTATGATCATTTTAAAGAAGAAATCACGCTGGAAAAAATTGCTTCGGTTTCTAACATGACTATTACTTCTTTTTGCAGGTATTTCAGGTCCAGAACTTTAAAAACCTTCACGCGTTTTTTAAATGAAGTAAGAATTGCTTATGCATGCAAATTGCTTAACGATGATAAATACTCCGTTATGGATGTGTGTTTTCAATGCGGCTTCAACAGCTTGTCTTACTTCAACCGCCAATTTAAACTAATTATGAAAATGTCGCCGAGGCATTATAAAACCTGGAAGAAAAAAGCGCTGGAAAGCGAATTGGAAAACGCGTAAAAATATTTTTTGCACAGTGTAATATGTATTTACAGTTGAACAACGGTAAACAGGAGCAGGTATGAATTATTCATTTTAAAAACTTACCGTGAAAACCCTGATATGCTACTTGCTTTAGCTTGTCTTTCTTAAAATCAACCAATATAGCCTATCACCGTCACAGAAGTATTGCAGGTTTTTTGGTATGCTCATTTCAATATACCATCAACACTTTTCTCGACGGTAAAAAACCAGATTGACCCCTATGGAAATTCTAAACCTCGTTCGGAGGATTTGGGTGTATAGTTTTATAGTTGTTACCCCTGCAAATTTTGCAGGGGTTTTTTTATTGGCCGCGGTCATACGTTTGCACACTGTGGAGAATTAGCCACTGCATTCCTGCCGTATGCATTATCTTTGCCGGAATTTAAAATTGTGATTTATGGCAGATATTTTTGAAAGGTTATTGAAGAATTATGGCCCTATTGGCCAGCACAGAGAGCGTGCGCACGGCTATTTTGCTTTTCCCAAACTGGAAGGAGAAATTGGAAGCCGCATGAAATTTCGCGGGCATGATGTGATCGTTTGGAGCCTGAATAACTACCTGGGTCTGGCCAACCATCCTGAAGTAAGAAAAGCGGATGCAGATGCTGCGCGTGAGTACGGCCTGGCATTGCCCATGGGCGCCCGCATGATGAGCGGTAACAGTAATTTACACGAAAAATTAGAAGCCGAGCTTGCGGCATTTGAAGGAAAGGAAGACGCGATACTGCTGAACTTTGGCTACCAGGGTATGGTAAGCATTATTGATGTGCTGTGCAGCCGCCATGATGTGATTGTATACGATGCCGAAAGCCACGCCTGCATTATTGACGGGCTGCGGCTTCACCCCGGCCACCGCTTTGTTTTTAAACACAACGATATTGAAGATTTTCAAAAACAAATGGACAGGGCTACCGCACTTGTTGAAAAACAAAAATCGGGCGGTATACTGGTGATTACCGAAGGTGTATTTGGCATGGCCGGCGACCAGGGAAAATTAAAAGAAATTGCAGAATTGAAAAGCAAATACAATTTCAGGCTGCTGGTAGACGATGCCCACGGTTTTGGCACACTTGGCAAAACCGGCGCCGGAGCGGGAGAAGAGCAGGGCGTTCAGGATCAGATAGACCTTTACTTTTCAACCTTTGCAAAGTCCATGGCATCCATCGGTGCATTTGTGGCCGGCGATCATAAGATCATTGATTACATCCGCTACAACATCCGCAGCCAGATATTTGCCAAAAGCCTGCCCATGCCATTGGTAATTGGCAATTTAAAAAGGCTGGAATTATTAAGAACGCAGCCACAGCTAAAAGACAAGCTTTGGGAAAATGCTTTAAAGCTTCAAAACGGTTTAAAACAAAGAGGGTTTGACATTGGTAAAACCGACTCTGTAGTAACGCCGGTTTATATGAAAGGCGGGGTGGAAGAAGCCACGGCTATGGTGATGGATCTTAGGGAAAATTACAAGGTATTCTGCTCAATTGTCGTATACCCTGTAATTCCAAAAGGGCATATTATTTACAGGCTCATACCTACGGCAGCCCATACCGATGAGGATATTGAAACCACTTTAAAAGCCTTTACGGCTGTAAAAGAAAAGCTGGATGCCGGCGCTTACAAAGTAGAAGCCATACCTGATATGGCTGACCAGCGATAGAGCTTTAGGTATAAAATAACAAGAACCCCGTAGCAATACGGGGTTCTCTATTTAGTGTTTTGTTTAAGCCTTATTTTACCCTGCTAACTGCAACTTCGTCGTAGATCTTTTTGGTTTTATTGATCTCGTACACACGGGTTGAGTTATCTGCCACATTCCTTACTTCAAAAGTTAAAGAATACTCGTAAGAAGGAATTTCGTTGAATTGGTAGTTGCGCACAATTTCTTTTCCTGAAACTCTTTCAGTATATAATATATCACCGGCTTGATCTTTAATAGTTACCATGTAAGTTGCTGCTGCATCGTTGTTCAGCGTAAGGCGGTAAACGGGCAGGTCATTTTTATTACCTACATAGCGAACTTCCTGAGGCGCTTCTTTGTCATTAACGGGCTCATTTGCAAAAGCAGTACCTGTAGTAAAAATGGTTGCCAGCGCCAGCGCCATAAACTTCATTCTTGTCGTCATAGTTTTCATAATTAAGATTTTAAATTTTTGTTTTGTCTTAAAATAATTTTTCCTTTCGTGTTTATTCAAACACCCCACAATTTTTTTTGTGCAAGAAAACGCTAAAACGGCAGCAAAAGCAGGCAGGCAATACAGGTTAACTTCAAGGCCTTAAAGGTGCGTGTAAACACCTTTTTTGATTGGTTGACAGGGCAAAAGTAAGGCTGAAACAATGCGCAGGCAAACCATTCTTTTATACCGTGGCTGATGCTTAAAAGCCATTAAAAAAGCATAACGTATTGATTATGTGCCTGTTTGAAATTTTATCGGTATGATGCCCAACTTCCCATAAGTGCGCATCTTACCTGTTCTATACCAATGAAAAACCCCGTCTTACGACAGGGTTTTGTACTATTTGAAGTCAATTGTATGAGCAAATTACCAAAGCGTGTTTTGCTTTTGCAATTTGTAGGATAAGCCCAGGCCTAATGTAAAATATTTGTTGACGTTGTTGGTTGCCGGATAATTGTCTAAGTTCTTATTAAAAAGTCGCACAGTTCCGTCAAACAGCAATTGAGTGCGTGGCCCCACGCTGTATTTAATACCGCCGCCAACAGGCAGCACAAAACCCATCAGGTCAGATGACGCTTTGTTTCCCATGCTTGAGTTATAGTTCAGCAGCGAGTAAAAGCCCGGGCCTGTGGCAATGTATGGCGAAAACCTGTTTGTATTCATATTCAAAAAATCATATTCCGCCCTTATTGAAAACTCTACAATATTGGCACTAAAACTCCCCTGTGCCCCGGTAGTTTGTACATCAGTGTTGTCACCTTTTAACTGGCCACCCATTAATGCCGCTTTTAAATTCAAATTTTTTACCAGGCTGATGTTGGGCACGTAAAACACAGTTGCTCCCCACGATGCAAAAGTTGATGTAGAAGCATCTACACTATACCTGCCATTGTAAAAAAGCGCGCCGGCAGTAACACCAATCTGGCTATTGTTTGAAACATGCTGCGCCTGCGCCGCGTTTTGGGCAAGTATACAAAACAATACAAAAAACAAGGCCTTAGCTGTTAAGAAGTTTTTTTTCATATTAGTAAGGTTTAAAATTACATGCAAATTACTGCTTATTAATTACCGGTGGTCCACAGCCTTTCGCTTAAGCGCGTTAGTTGTTGTTCTATCACACTGGCCTGCTCGGCAGTTAGAGGCGTATTGTTAAAACCATTTTCTGCGTCTAACGAAGATTTGATGATCGTACTTTCAAACAACCTGTCTTCAAAAACTTCTTCCCAGGTAACGCTGCCGCCCATTTTTAGCGGATTGGTAATGCTGTTGCGCACCAGTGTTTTCCTCAGGTCAGGATAATAGATCCAAAACACCGCGTGCTCACTGTTGTCCATTACATAACCATCAGAGGTTACATAATTGGCCAGTGGCGCTATACCTAAAATCCTCACATACGTTTTGCCATCTCTTTTGTTAAACAGCCATTCTTCTTTTAGCCTGAACTTATAAACAGAATCTGCTGAGACATTTTTGCTTCTCACCTGGTAGCCCACAATGTTTCCGTCAAGATCATACTTGGCCGATGTGTCTTTCCCTCCGCCAAAGCCAGACACGGCTTCATCAAAAGTGATGGGTGTTGTAAAGCGGTCGTCTATATTGCTAAAAGCCTGTACACTGTCTTCTAAAATGGCTTTCAGCATCAGGTTGATCAGCCTTGAATTATCGCCACCCTCAATATCTTTATTATAAAAATACACGGCATTTTTTTGCGTGCGTGCATCAATGGTGCGCCAAACCCTTACCCTGAAAAGGGCGTCGGCAGAATAAAGCGCTGTGTAAGGAAGCGGAACTGCCGAGCTGTCGGTATTGTCATCTTCCAGGATATTGTCTTTTCTTAAAGATGGCTTTACGGTGCCAAACAATGCGCCTTCGGCATCTTCTTCAATCACTTCTACAGGCAGGTTGGCTTCAGCCGGTGCATTGGCAGCCGGCCTTGCTGTTGGCGTTTTGCTGGTATCTGCACGGGTGGTTGTTTTTTTGGTTTCACTGGCCGGGGTGCGCGAAGGTGTATCATACGCGCTTCTGGGTGCTCTTTGTGCAGAAGTAATAAAGCTTACTGCCAGCAACAGCATCAGGCAAAAACTGAATTGTAAAAGAGTACTATTTTTCATACACTGATCGGATTAATTTTTTTTAATACAGATTAAATGCTATGGGAGCAAGCATCCTGGTACCGCCGGGCCCTGTAGCCCTTATTTCATCTATGGTAATGGTGCTGCCGGGCCTTGCCCTTTCAATAAGCGACCGCGCAGAGCTGAAAGAATTTCCTGCAACTGATTTATGCATAAACTCGGGGTAGCCCGCGCCGGTAAAAGTAATCGTAAAGCTGGATACGGTAAACTTCACTCCTTCAAACACAAAGTTTTCAAGCTCTGCCCGTACACCGGCCTGTGCTTTAAAATCGTTCACCCGCATTCTGCCGCCTTTGCTGGCGCCAACCATGGCTGTGGGCGCGGGCACTGATCTTACCCTGAAATCGTAACCGGTGGTTTGCTTACCATCGTTTACGGTAATTTTTGCCGTACCGGGTGTGGTTACCCTGGCTATGTATTTGCCTCCGCTGCCGGTGATGGAGCCCTGGCTGATTGAAACGCGCATGTTATTGGCGTTTGTTCCGCTGCCGCCGCCAACTGATATCGGATTGTCTAAGCCAATATACAAAACTTTAACCGCATCGGCGCTAACGGTAAGGCCTGTGGGCGCTGCCACCATATAATTAATATCTCTTGTAAGGGTGGAAGTGGTTCCATCTGGTTTTACAAAAGAGATATTTACCCTTTTGGAATAAGAGCCCGGGCTGCCTGCAATGGTTTTATATTCTGCCAGGCCATTGGTGTTCAGCGGTACCACGGCCCCGTCAATGGTAACCGTAGGCTTTGCATTTTTACTAAACGCTCCAATGCCGGCAGTTATTGTAAACTCCTGCCCGGGCAGCAAATATTGCGCATTGGCTGTGGCCAGCGCCTGAAACTCATCATACACCACTTTTACTTCCCCAATTTTGTTGTGTGCAAACTCAACCACCTGTGCTTCTGTATTTCGCACATCGTTTTGAAACTTAGAAAGTATGGTAATGGCAGCCACCGAAGGTGTCATTCTGAAATATGCGGCTTCCCAGGTTCTGTTTTCTTTATTTTCTACCTCAGGCATGGAAAGATCGAGCGGCAGGGAATTGCTGAACTGCCTTTTGATCTCTGCATCTATACCTAAAATACTTTTTTTATAATCAGACAGTTTGTTGTACAGTTCTTTTCCCAATTTTCCGTCAACCATCAGATTTGAGGGTACAGAAATCTCGCTTTCTTTGTATTGGCCGGTTTCGGGGTCAAACTCCGATTCGTTTTTTATGCGGGTTTTAATATTTTCAATGTACGATATCATTTCTTCTGATAATGACCTTGCTCTTTCGGCTTTAGGCAGCCACATCGCGGCCAGCTCTCTGGTTTTGGGGTCATTCATCTTTTCATTAAAAGATGCAAAAAGGGTTTCTGTTTTTTGATTGATCACATTGTTGGAAGCAGAAAAGCTTTTATCAATTGTTTTAAAAGCATTCAGTATTTCAGATGACACATTCAAAGCTAACATTGCCGTGAGCACCAAATACATGATGTTGATCATTTTCTGCCTGGGTTCCCTGGGTAATGCCATAAGAAAAGTTTTGCTAAGAAGTTGTTATGGAATTATATATCAGGAACCTTTTATTTGCATAGCCGAGATCATACCGCTGTACATGGCATTGAGCTTTGAAAGATTTTTTGAAAGATCCGCCATTTCTTTCTGCGTATTTTTTGCATCTTCTGCACTGTCAAGCAGCGCATGAGATGTTTCTGCCAGTTTGTTGTAATACGTGTTCATGCGGTGCATGGCCAGCGTGGTTTCTTTTACCTGCCTGGCGTATTCTTCTGTTTCTACCAGGCTTTCTGATGCGGAGCTTAGTTTATTAATGGAGACTTCCAGGTTTTTAAACCCGTTGCCCAGCCTGTCAAGCGCTTCGGGTGTAATATCAGCCGCGCGAAGCATGTCTTCCATAGCTAGTGTGGTAACAGGTTGGGACACTGCTTTTTGATTGGCAGCGTCGGTGGTTTCTACCGGGTTGCCCAACTCATCTACCTTTTTTGGAGGCGCAAAAATATATAAAAGGCCGAAGCTTAAAAATACCAGCGCTTCCGTCCACAAACCCACCTGCAGCCAGGTATTGGCAGAGCCAATGGGAGCCGTGTTGGTAATTTTAAACAAAGCGCCCAAAAGAACGGGTACAGCGCCTAAGGCATAAAAAATTTCCAGGTAACGGTCAATCGGGCGAACTTTTTCTACGGCCATATAATTGTTTTTATTTTATTGAGGTAAATTGACTACGATGCGAAATCCTAAGTAGGAGTGTGTAGCGCCCATATCGTCGTAAGAGCGGTTATGGGTGGTAAGCAAAACCGGTGAATCTTTCCAACTGCCGCCTCTTACCACTTTTCTTCTTTGGGAAGTAGATTTTGTATCGGGCGTACCCCATTGAATATCGGGGTTGAACCTGTTTTGGAAATTGCGGGCGCCTTCATAGTAAGAGGTTAAGGTCCATTCAGATACATTGTCTGCCATATTATACAGCCCTGTTTTTCCTTTGTTTCCTGCCAGTACGTAAGTGGGAAATATTCTTTCAATCTTTGCTTCGTCTCCGGCTTTTTCGTTTTCAAAGCTGTTCAGGCTGGCGGCATAATCCCACTCGGCTTCGGTTGGAAGCCTGGCCTTGCCACCTTCGGCAATTTTGCTTTTGTTTTGCTGTGTGTTGATCTTATGCTTGGTCAGCCAGTCGCAAAAAGCGTTGGCCTGGATCCAGCTAACGCCCACCACGGGATAGTTTTGGTATTTGGGACTGTCATAGTAGCTGATTGCCATCTGCTCGTTGTTAGAATATCCAAAATCTCTCATCCACGAAAGTGTATCGGGGTAAACAGGCACAACATATTTATAAATGAATTCGTTAGGGTTTTTGCCGGCATTTTCTTTTTTGGCAGCTTCGGTATAATTAAAACCTTCCATCAGGTACACAAGCTTTTCGGGGTCTAACTGCCTTCTTTGCCCGATGGTCCTGGAAGGGTCTAAAAACAACCCGGGCAGCTTGGCTATCATTTCAGGATCAGAATAATTGATCTTTGAGGCATTTTTCCAGTTGATGGTGGTATCATTTGCCTGCGAAACATCAATATAAGTGCCGCCAAGCATTTTAGCCGCTATGGAATCTCTTACCCAGTTTACAAATTCTTTGTATTGCGCATTGGTAACTTCTGTTTGCGAAATGTAGAAACCACTGATCAATACAGGTTTTACATTCTCCTGTTTATCGTTAGAAGTCATAGAGTCTCCGGGACGCTGTGGAGTATAGGTGCCTGTAGGTATTTCTATCATTTGTAGGGGAACCGTAGAGGATACTTCGCTGTTTTTACTTACCAGTTTTTTAAGCCTGGTTGCCTTTTTTTGACCATAAGACGCATTAACAATCAGTAGCAGCACTGTGGATAGGAATAAATAACGCATATTAAATAGTTTCTAAAGGTAAAGATTCAAACAAAAGTATCATATCAGCATCAATTAGCTGTTTATTTTTTGCTTCGTTAATAATAATATTTCTGGTTTTGAAAGCTTTTGTAAAAATAGGACGTAAAGATAAAAAATTATAGATTATTTGTAATATCGCGGTTTATGCCGGGTAATGTGTTTATTTAAAGCACTGATATGGTTACACAATCTGCACACATATATATAATAAGCACAAATGCTTTTCAAGTGTGATTTTTCAGTAATTTTAAAACTTTTATATAATAAATCTTAAAGCCGTTTGTCATGCACAATTCAGTAAAACTTCATTCACTCAATTATACTGATCATCGTACTTATATGTTTGCAGCCCTGTTTGTGGCGGGTAATATTGCGCTGCCGCAACTGGTGCACTTTTTACCCGGCGGCGGGCTGGTTTTTCTGCCTATTTATTTTTTTACATTAATAGCTGCCTATAAGTATGGTATTATGGCCGGGTTGCTTACTGCCATCCTTTCGCCGCTGGCCAACCATTTATTATTTGGTATGCCGCCTTTGGCCATGTTGCCCATTGTTGTTACAAAATCTGTTTTGTTAGCCATAGCCGCTGCTGCCGCTGCCAGGTATTTTAAAAATGTTTCCATTATTGCATTAATAGCCGTAGTGCTGGCATACCAGCTTACCGGCACACTGGCTGAGTGGGCCATTACCAACAATTTTGGAGCGGCTGTTCAAAATTTAAAAACCGCCCTGCCTGGTATGTTGTTGCAAATTGCCGGCGGCTACCTGGTTCTCAAAGCGCTTGCCAAATACTAATGCCTTGATCACTTTTGATGAGATAAAAAATAAACTGGCCACGATTGAGTTTGCTGAAACATTCGATCTTATAGTGGCCATTACCAACGGGGGCATTGTGCCCGCGGCCATTCTTAACCAGCGGTTGAACGTGGAAATGCAGCTATTAAAAATAAACTGGCGCGATCCGCAGCAAAAACCAAAATATACTGCGCCACGCCTGTTGGCCACACCTGATTTTGAGTATAAGAACAAAACCATTTTACTGGTAGAAGACCGTGTGAAAACCGGCGCCACCCTTGAGTTTGCCAAAAAACTTTTGCTGCCTGATGCAAAGCTGGTAAAAACCTTTGCCGTAAACGGCCCCGCCGATTACAGCCTGTATAACGGCGCCTGCTTTAAATTTCCCTGGATATTGTAAGCCTTAATGCTATTTTTTTTATACAGTTTTATACGGTATGCGCAGCGTATTAAAATATGATAAATAACAGTTTTATTTACAAATTTGTCATATTATGTTATAACTTAGGCTTATAAATTTGCGCTATAAAACAATTGCCATCATGGGCGCAGCATCCATCATCGTACTTACCATTGCCGCTGTTTCATTTTCAGTAATAGCACTGCTTATCTCGCGCCTGGTATTAAAGCCCGGAACAAATGAGCAGAAAGGCGAGCCTTATGAATGCGGCATTCCTACCCAAGGCCCAAGCTGGGTACAGTTCAACGTGGGCTATTATTTATTTGCACTCATATTTTTAATTTTCGATGTAGAATTAATATTTCTTTTTCCCTGGGCTGTAGCAGTAAAGAATGTAGGATGGATAGCCCTGGTAGAAGTGGTCATATTCCTGTTCATCCTTTTTATCGGCTTCTTATATGCCCATAAAAAAGGTGCCTTGAAGTGGCAATAAAATTGCCCGCGTTACAAAAAGTAAACAATGAGCGAACAACAAATACAACCGGCCGCGCAGGTTTTTCCGGGCAAAATAATGCACGAGGGCGGCGCCACTGTAAGCACCGGCGTGTTGGACGATGTGATCAACTGGGCACGCAGCAATTCTTTGTGGCCGCTTACGTTTGGTACCAGTTGCTGCGCCATTGAATTTATGAGTGTAAACTCTGCCAAATACGACTGGAGCCGTTTTGGGTTTGAAGTGGTACGCGCCACACCGCGGCAGGCAGATGTGATCATCATAGCCGGAACCATTGTAAATAAAATGGCGCCGGTATTAAAAAGATTATACGATCAAATGGCCGAGCCTAAATACGTGGTGGCCATGGGCGCCTGCGCCATAAGCGGCGGGCCGTTTTTTTACAATACCTATTCTGTGGTAAAAGGTGCAGACCATGTCATTCCCGTGGATGTTTACATTCCCGGTTGCCCGCCAAGGCCCGAAGCATTGATGCATTCACTGATCACCTTGCAAAAGAAGATCAAAGCAGGACTGACAAGAGAACAGATAAAGAACGAAATGAAACAGGAACAGGGATGAATGATATAAATAATACCAACGCTGATGACTAAAGAGGAACTGAGAATAAAATTGGCTGAAAGCTTTACCACTGCTGTTTTTGACGAAAGCGGCCAGTGGCTGGGCATGAATGTTCCTGTTGCAGATTGGTTGAAAACAGCACAAGCCCTGAGGCATTATGAAAGCCTGCCTTTTGATTATTTGTTTTGCCTTACCTGTATTGACTGGCAAGACAGGCTGACAATGGTGTATCACCTCAGTTGTACCCATACAAGAGATACGGTTGTGGTAAAAGTAGATTTAGACAGAAGCAACCCCGGAATAGAAAGTGTTGCCAACATCTGGCGCACGGCAGAGTTTCATGAAAGAGAAGTGTATGAAATGTTTGGAGTGAATTTCTTCAATCATCCTGACCTGAGGCTGCTGATATTGCCCGATGGATGGGAAGGAAAAAACCCGCTGCGCAAAGATTTTGAAGACCCGGTGAACATGATAAAGCTATAAGGCATTCACAATAATAATATTCAGTAAAGAATAAAACCTATAAATAAATTGTATCGCGAATCGCAAATAATACAAGATACTGCACCGGATCATTACATGGTGATTAATGTTGGACCGCAGCACCCGTCAACACACGGTGTGCTGCATTTTGTGATTACGCTGGATGGGGAAACCATTATAAAACTGGAGCCTCACCTGGGATACATTCACCGCTCCATAGAAAAAATGTGCGAAAGCCTTACATACCGCCAGTTTGTGTATGTAACCAGCCGCATGGATTATTTATCGTCTCACATAAACAATCATGCCTGCGCACTTTGTGTGGAGCAGGGCTTACAGGTAGAAATACCGGCAAGAGCACAGGTGATAAGGGTTTTAATGGATGAGCTGACAAGGCTTGCGTCGCACCTGCTATGGTGGGGCAGTATGGCCATGGATATAGGAGCGCTCACTCCCTTCTTTTATGCTTTTCGCGAGCGGGAAATGATCACTGAAATTTTTGAAGAAACCTGCGGAACCAGGCTTACCATGAATTACATCTGCCCCGGCGGTGTAATGACGGATCTGCATCCGGATTTTCAAAGAAAAGTAAAAGCTTTTTTAAAGCAAATTAAAGAAAGGCTGCCAGAGTACGACGAGGTGGTAACCGGTAACATCATATTTCAAAACCGTACAAAAGGCATAGGTATTTTAAGTAAAGAAGATGCCATATCATTTGGTTGCAGCGGCCCAACCGCGCGTGCCAGCGGTGTAAGCTGCGACATTAGAAAACTATATCCTTACGAAGTATATGACAAGCTTGAGTTTGCCGAAATTTTAGATACCGGTTGCGATAGCTGGGCAAGGTATGTAGTACGTATGAAAGAAATAAAAGAATCCATTTCTATTGTAGAACAATTGATAGATAATATTCCCGATGGCGATATACAGGCCAAAACAAAAGCTGTTATAAAACTGCCGAAGGGAGAATATTACAGCCGTGTGGAAACGGCGCGTGGCGAGCTGGGTGTGTACATTGTAAGTGAAGGCGGCACCACGCCATACCGCATTAAATTCCGTTCGCCTGGTTTTAGCAATTTGAGCGCCATGGAAACCATGACCAAAGGAGGAAAGATCGGGGATTTTGTAGCAATAATGGGTTCTGTAGACCTGGTGATACCCGATATAGACAGGTAACAATTATAAAAATGATACGTAACTGCAATGAAGTATAGCTTAGAAAATATTGCCCAAAATGTGGATGGTTGGCTGAATGCCATGTTCAATCCTGCCATTGCATTTATGATTGAAGCCGTTATCATCATGGTGCTGGTGATCGCCTTATTTGCCTTTCTTGGTTTGGTACTGGTGATGATGGAACGGAAAGTGGCTGCCTTTATGCAAATCAGGCTCGGCCCCAACCGCGTAGGCCCCAAAGGTATGTTTCAAACCATGGCCGATACGTTAAAGCTCATTGTAAAAGAAGGTTTCACACCCAATACTGTAGATAAATTCCTGTTCAACCTGGCTCCGTTTATTGTAATGATCGTAGCCATGGTGGCCATGGCGCCATTGCCCTTCGCTAATGGTTTTCAAATATGGGATGTGAATATTGGCGTGTTGTTTATCACAGCCGTAACCTCGGTGAGTGTAATTGGTATTTTAATGGCCGGATGGAGCAGTAATAACAAATACTCCTTACTGGGCGCCATGCGCAGCGGGGCGCAAATTGTTAGTTATGAATTAAGCGCGGGCCTTTCCATCTTAGTCATCGTAATGCTTACAGGCAGCCTTCGTATTTCTGATATTGTAATGGCGCAGGCTGATGGCTGGTGGCTGTTTAAAGGGCACATACCGGTGCTGATTGCATTTGTTATTTACATCATTGCCGCCACGGCCGAAACCAACCGCGCACCGTTTGATATGGCAGAAGCAGAAAGTGAACTCACAGCCGGGTTTCACACAGAATATTCGGGAATGAAGTTCGCCCTGTTTTTTCTGGCAGAATACGTGAATATTTTTATAGTATGTGCCGTAGGCGCTACGCTGTTCTTAGGCGGATGGATGCCCTTGCACTTTGGCACCGGTACGGTGTTTAACCAGGTAATGGATTACATACCGGGCATTGTTTGGTTTTTTGGCAAAACGTTCTTTTTAATATTTGTGATCATGTGGTTCCGCTGGACGTTCCCTCGCCTTCGTATAGATCAGTTGCTGAATTTGGAATGGAAATATTTATTGCCGATCTGTTTGTTTAATTTATTGCTGGCAACAGTGATCACCATTGCAGGCTGGCATTTTTAAGAGAGAGAAGCAAAAGTTGTTTTTAAAAATCACATAAAGTTCAAAACCCGTGCAGGGTGCAAACAAACCATGTTTTTAGTTCAATACATAAAAGACATTTTTGGGGCGATCAAATCGCTAAGTACCGGTATGCGCCGCACGCTCTACTATTTTACGCACCCCAAAGAAATTATTACCGAGCAATATCCCGACAACAGGGATACGCTGGTACTGGCAGAGCGCTTCAGGGGCGAAGTGGTGATGCCGCATGATGAAAACAACGAGCATGCCTGCACAGGTTGTACGGCCTGCGAACTGGCTTGCCCCAACGGAACGATCAAGATCATTACAAAATTTGAACTGTCTGCTGCCGGGAAAAGAAAAAAAGCCATTGACCAGTTTGTGTACCGCCTTGAGATGTGCACCATGTGCAATTTGTGTGTAGAAGCATGTCCCAGCGATGCCATTAAAATGGCGAACGATTTTGAGCATAGTGTGTACGACAGAAACGAGCTGACCAGGATATTGAACAAACCCGGTTCAAAAATAAGGGATGGCATTGAATAAAAGCCGCGCAGCAGTAGGCATATGGTATGAAAACAAATAACAACCAAAAAGAAATAAATTGACAGCTCATCAAATCATATTTTATGTATTGGCAGCGGCCATTCTTATAGCCGGTTTTTTATCGGTCACATCGCCTAAAATATTCCGCTCGGCCATCTTCCTGCTTTTTGCACTTTTGGGGGTGGCAGGGCTATACTTTTGGATGGAAGTAGAATTTATTGCTGCCGTACAAATTACTGTGTATGTAGGCGGTATTGTAGTGCTCATTATCTTTTCCATTTTTCTTACCCAGCATGGTGGCAATGATGCGCCTAAAGTTCCACCAGTGCGCATCCTTTCGGCATCGCTTGCAGCTTTGTTCGGAATCATTTTAGGTTATCTGGTTATTGGCCAATATCCTTTTGTCACAAGCACAGAAGCATTTGATCCTTCTGTTTCAAAAATTGGCGAAGCCATGCTGAATTATAAGGATGCCGGGTTTTCATTGCCCTTTGAAGTGATAAGCATTTTATTGCTGGCATGCATGGTGGGTTGTATTGTGGTGGCCATGAAGCCGGGCGTTCTTCTCAACAATAAAAAAACACAAGACGAGCAATAATGGTTCCTGTAAGTCATATCATTTTATTCAGCACTGCTTTATTTTTCATTGGCATGTACGGGTTTCTTACCAGAAAAAACCTTATTGCCATGCTAATGGCCATAGAGCTGATGCTCAACAGTGTCAACATCAACTTTGTGGCGTTCAATAAATATTTATTTCCCGGCCAGCTTGACGGTATCTTTTTTACCATCTTCATCATCGCAATTGCTGCGGCAGAAGCGGCTGTGGCCATAGCCATTATTATCAACCTGTATCGTTCGCACAAAACAATTGACGTGGATGCGGCAAGTGAATTAAAACATTAAAGTAATGAGCGGATACGAATATATCATCTGGATCATCCTTTTGCCTTTCCTTAGTTTCGTGATACTTGGATTGTTTGGCAGGAAATATTTTAATAAAGCGGCAGGCACTGTAGCCACGGCGGTGCTTACAGTTTCTGCATCGCTGTCTTTGTATACAGCCTGGCAATATTTTTTTGTGCAAGGCTTGCAAAATGGTATTTACCCAAAGGTTGAGGCGCTGAAGCTCACCTGGCTCACTTTTTCCCAGGGCGTATCTATTGATTTGGGCATTCTGCTCGATCCGATTTCTGTAATGATGCTGGTGGTGGTAACCTTTGTTTCGCTGATGGTGCATATTTTCAGCCTGGGCTATATGAAAGGCGAGGAAAGATTTGCAACCTATTACGCTTTTCTTGGCTTATTTACTTTTTCCATGCTGGGGCTGGTGGTTTCTTCCAACCTCTTTCAAATGTATATGTTTTGGGAGCTGGTAGGCGTTTCTTCTTACCTGCTTATCGGGTTTTATTTTCAAAAGCCGGCAGCAGTTGCAGCTTCTAAGAAAGCGTTTATCGTTACGCGCTTTGCCGACCTGGGTTTTTTAATCGGCATCCTTATCATAGCCTATTACGGCCATAGTCTCGATTTCAATACCATCATTCAAACGCTTTCTGCGCAGCAGTCATCAGAATACCTGGCGGCAACCTCAGCATCGTTTTTAGGCATCAGCGCTTTAACCTGGGGCCTCACTTTAATATTTATGGGAGGCGCCGGTAAAAGCGCCATGTTCCCGTTGCACGTGTGGCTGCCCGATGCCATGGAAGGTCCCACGCCGGTTTCCGCGCTCATTCATGCGGCCACTATGGTGGTGGCGGGCGTTTATCTTGTGGCCAGATTGTTTACGCTGTTTGCACTCAACGGCGTGGCCTTAACAATCGTGCTAACAGTAGGATTACTCTCTGCGTTACTGGCGGCAGTCATTGCCTGTACACAAACAGATATCAAACGCGTACTGGCTTACTCTACCATGAGCCAGATTGGTTTTATGATGTTTGCCCTTGGTGTAAGCGGCACACATGGTGAGCAAAGCCTAGGCTATACAGCTTCCCTGTTTCAGCTGTTTACACATGCTTTCTTTAAATCGCTTTTGTTTCTTTGTGCCGGCGCTGTTATTCATCTGGTGCACAGCAACGAAATGAAGCATATGGGCGGGCTGAGAAAATACATGCCCATAACCAATATGGCATTTCTGGTTGCGTGCCTCGCCATTGCAGGCATTCCGCCTTTTGCAGGCTTTTTTAGTAAAGAACAAATTTTACTGGCAGCTTATAATAAAGACATGCTGGTGTACATCGTGGCATTGCTTACTTCGGGCCTTACAGCGTTTTATATGTTCCGGTTGTACTTTTCTATTTTCTGGAGAAAAGATGCAACAGATAATATTGCACAACATGCCTCTTCTCATGGAGAAGGTTCATTCTCCATGAAACTGCCGCTGATCATCCTGGCAATCTGCACCATTGGCGCAGGCTTTATTCCTTTTGGCAAATTTGTAAGCGCTGACGGAAGGCCATTGGAGCTGCATTTACATTTGATGTTTTCCATTCTGCCCGTAGTGGTAGCCCTTGCAGGTATTGCCGTGGCGTGGTGGATGTATCAGAAAGGGCGTGGCCGTTCGCAAAACATGGCGCAATCATTAAGCGGGGTGTACAACGCTTCAAAAAATAAATTTTATGTTGATGAGCTGTACCTTTTTATTACAAAAAATATTGTTTTTAAATGGATTGGCAGGCCGGCCGCGTGGTTTGACAAAAAAGTGGTGGATGGCGCCATGAACGAAATTGCTGATGGCACTTATGAAATTTCAAAAAGTATTAAAGGCATGCAAAGTGGCCGTGTGCAGCGTTATGCCATGTATTTTTTTAGTGGTATTGCGCTATTGCTGATCTTATTTATTTACATCTGGAAATAAGAATATGAACCTGTCATTACTCATACTTGTACCTCTTCTGTCTGCGCTGGCTGTTTTATTGGTAAAAGGCCGGCAGGCAAGAGCTGTTTCCCTAACGGGTGCGGCTGTACAGCTTTTGCTGGCTTTATACCTGGTGCTTCAGTTTACTGCAGAAAGAGCTGTGAGCAAAGCCGCGTTTCTGTTTGAACAGAATTATCAATGGTTCAGGTTGCCCAACATTAATTACCATATAGGCGTTGATGGCATTTCAGTAGCCATGATCGTACTTACGGCTTTTGTAGTGCTTGCAGGGGTTTTGGTTTCGTGGAAGTTGGAAAAGCTGAATAAGGAATTTTTTTTCCTGCTGATGTTTTTAGCCATGGGCGCTTATGGGTTTTTTATTTCGCTGGATCTGTTTACGATGTTCTTTTTCCTTGAAGTGGCCGTAGTGCCTAAGTTTTTGCTCATTGGCATTTGGGGCAGCGGTAAAAAAGAATACAGCGCTATGAAGCTGGCTTTAATGCTGATGGCAGGCTCGGCCCTGTTATTTGTGGGGCTGGCAGGTTTGTATTTTAACAGCAGTTTTGGCGGGAATTATAGTTTTGATATGATGCACATAGCAGCTCAAAACATTGCTCCCGAAATTCAAATATTTTTCTTCCCCTTTGTATTTATAGGCTTTGGTATTTTCACGGCGCTGTTCCCGTTTCATACATGGGTGCCCGATGGCCACTCTTCGGCGCCAACGGCAGCGTCTATGTTTTTGGCTGGTATATCTATGAAGCTGGGCGGTTACGGCTGCCTGCGCGCCGCTACACACCTGATGCCCGAAGGCGCCGCGTTTTACTCAGATGCCATCATCGTGCTGGCCTGTATAGCTATTTTGTATGGGGCCTTTGCCACCATGATGCAAAAGGATTTGAAATACATCAACGCCTATTCATCCGTAAGCCACAATGGATTTGTATTGCTGGGCATTGGGCTGCTTACGCAAACGGCCATTAACGGCGCCGTGCTGCAAATGATCAGCCACGGGCTGATGACCGCACTTTTCTTTGCCGTAATTGGTATGATCTACGACCGCACCCACACCCGCGACGTTTCTAAAATGAGCGGGCTGTTGAAAATAACGCCTTTCATTTCTTCTGCATTTATTATTGTGGGCCTATGCTCGCTGGGCCTGCCGGGGCTAAGTGGTTTTGTGGCCGAAGTAACGGTGTTTATGGGTGGCTGGCAAAAGGGTGGAACATTTTACCATGTGGCTACAATTGTTGCCTGCGCTTCAATTGTGGTAACGGCAGTATATATTTTAAGAGCGGTGGGGTGGGTGATCATGGGCCCGCTGAAAGTGAACGGCGATGCCGGCATTGTGCTGCAGGATGCGCGCTGGAATGAAAAGCTGGCCACCATTTTGCTGATGGCAGGCATTTTAACAGTGGGTCTGCTGCCGTTCGTGGTTATGAAACTCATCACGTCGTAAAAGAATAAACAACTATTGATGGAGAATTTTTTGCTTTTAATGAAACAGGAGCTGCTGCTTACAGTGCTCATCTTTGTTTTGTTATTTATAAAACTGGCGGCTAAAGAATGGAGCAATCAGAAGCTGCTGTTATGGATCAATATTTTACTGGCGCTGAACGTTGTTGCAGGCTTTGTGGCACAGGCATCCGGCAATTTGTTTGGAACCATGTTTTATACCAATGAACTGCTGACGCTTGAAAAAAACATACTCAACACAGGTGTACTCATCATATCATTACAATCATACAATTGGCTGTTAAAACACAAGCATGCCGCAGAATTTTACGTGCTGATGCTTTCTACATTGCTGGGCATGTTTTTTATGATCAGTTCGCAAAACATGCTGATGTTGTACCTGGGGCTTGAGCTGGCGAGCATTCCACTGGCAGCGCTTGCCAATTTCGACCTGGAAAAAAGGCGCTCCTCCGAAGCGGCAATGAAATACATCATGTCCTCTTCTTTTGCATCGGCTATTTTATTGTTTGGCATTTCTTTAATGTACGGCGCAACCGGCGCGGTTGATTATACGGCGCTTAATAGTGGCTTAAGCAACAGCCCTATGCTTACTATGGCGCTCATACTCATTCTTGCCGGCTTTGGATTTAAAATTTCTGCCGTGCCTTTTCACTTATGGACCGCCGATGTGTATGAAGGCGCGCCCACGCCGGTTACTTCTTATTTTTCCGTGATCTCTAAGGGCAGTATGATCTTTGTGTTGGCAACCGTTTTCTTCACCGCATTTGAAAATCTGCAGGTTGACTGGTACCGGATGATGGCCCTGCTGGCCGTAGCTTCCATGATCATCGGGAATTTGTTTGCGTTGCGCCAGCAAAATATTAAAAGGTTCCTGGCGTTCTCTTCCATAGCACAGGTGGGCTTTATACTGATCGGTATTTTAGGCGGTAAGGCTATCGGTACTTCATCGCTGATTTATTTTGTGTTGATTTACCTGTTCTCAAACCTTGCGGCCTTTGGTGTGATTAGTGTGGTGGGTGCTGCAACCGGCAAAGAGAACATCAGCGATTACAAAGGGTTTTATAAAACAAATAAAGGCCTTAGCTGGATCATGGCGATTGCGCTGTTTTCGCTGGCTGGCGTGCCGCCCACCGCGGGTTTCTTTGGTAAATTCTTTTTGATTTTATCAGGCGCGGGTGGCACTGCAAATTATCTGCTCATCACGATTGCAGCGTTGAACATGGTCATTTCTTTATACTATTATTTGCGTATTGTAAAAGCGATGTTCATGGATGAAAACCCTTATCCGCTTGAAACGGTACGGGTAAACCGCAGCCCTTTGTTAGGCATGGGTTTGTGTGTGCTGGGCATAATTGTTACAGGTGTTATCGGCAGTGTATATGAATACATCAGCATGTTGGTGAAAACGTTGTGGTAGAAATCTGATTCTTTTGTTTTGATATCAAGAACTCATTTTCGCAAATGCTAAACCACTAAATGAAACAAGTAACTCTCTTTTGGATTGTTTTGGGCGTATATCTTTTAATAGGTATAATAGGAAAAATTATTCGTAAAGAAAGTTTTCTTGAGAATAGTAACAGTAGGTATGGGCGTATATTAATTGGCATTGGTGTTATGTTGCCTTTCATATTTTTCATTCTTCAGCTGCGATATAATTATAGCAAAGCAAATGTAGATCATGACAGAGTAAAATATCATATTCCATGTATTGATAGTACAATGGAACTGACTTATAGAACGAAGGATAATGAATTGTGGAAGAATACAAGAAGTAAAACCAGAGATATTATTGATCATACAAAAGAAATTGAAGTTGATGGTACCAGCATCTTTAAAGAAACGGATAGGTTTATCAATTATACTTTGAGTCAAACACTGGTTCTTGAAACGACTTTGCCTGGGTGGTTTAGAAAGCATAGCAGCAATTACAAATTGTTAAACACATCGGATTTTTTCAACAGGGAAGCGGCAAAAAGTAAAATTTTATTGAATGCTACGCAAGCGGACAGTGTATTACATTCCTGGAACTTTTATTTTGTGTATAATTGCTTTCCTATAAGATATTAGAATTTTAAAAGACATGGCCATAAATAAAAATCACGAATTTGAAGAATTAGATGGTATTAAATGTGCCATCGTGGAAAGAAATATTGCAAACGACAGGGCTATGTTTTTAAAAGACCTGTTAGTGAATAATGGCTATACCGTTGTGATTATTCCGGCACCGCCGCCAAAAGCTGCTGCTAAACCAAAAGTTGCAGTTACTGCTGATACTGAAACCCCTGCAACAGTTGAAGAAGCACCGATGTTGCCTGAACTTTTTGTACTGGGTGTTACTGACCTTTCATTTAATGCCATCAACGCAATTTTCGGCAGGTTATTGAAAACTTCAAACGGACACGTGGTGACTCAAGCTTATTGGAACCAACAGGAAAACGTAAGCCACGATGAAGTGCCGTATTACGAGCATACCAAGCTGGCGAAATAACTTCTCATAACGGCGCAACGGAAAATTTAATTAAGCCGTTTGTGTTTTGTCTTCGAGAAACATTGGAAAGCTATCCAACAATGTTTAAATCACTGGTAGTGAAATGTTCTTTTCTTCATAGTCTTTAATCAGAAGAAGTAATAAAGATAGTTCGTCAGCTTCGGTTGTTCCTTCTTTAGCATGAAATATTTCAAGTGTACGCGTTACCGCTTTCTGATATTGCTTTTCTGTCTGTAAAACTTTCCAATTCATTTATTTTGATTTATATCTTAATATTTTAGTTTCAAACTTTATTGTTGTAGCATCAATTTTATCGTACTCTTTATGCATTCCAAACCAAATAACATAAGTTTTCAAAAAGAAAACAAAATACAAAATTATACTAATCACCGCGGTATCAAACCGACCGGTAATATCAGTTCAATAAAAGGCTTTTTGTTTTTAGTTAATGGATCCGGCTTTAACAGGTAACCGCCACGCACGCCAAATGTTATGGGGTGCTGGTTCCACCATTTGGTATCAAACAACAATTCTGCTCCGGCACTCATAAGTTCTTTTTTAAAAGAAGTTTTTACGCCTGCAATTTGTGTGTAATCATAAAACAGGTTGGCCCGCAGCCGCTGTAAATAAAAGATATTGCCAAAGCCCGCGTCGGGGTAAGCTACCGGTAAATGATAATTAAAGGTCAAGCCCCAAAGCCGCGCAGAATCTACCGCATGGTAACCCCTGGCAAACGGAAAGCGGTTGGCAAACACACGGTCTTGTTCGCCGTTTTGCTGGTAAGCGCCTGTTATGTAAAAACTGTGTGCAGCAAAAATGCCTGGTGTAAAAATGGTGCCGCGGCCATAAAGTTGCCAGCCATTGTAAAAGTTGAGCGTGTGCCGGAACTGCGCGCCTGCATTATAACCCCACATGGGATAGATATGCTGCCTGGCTCTTTGCACCTGCTGTGCCCATGAAAGCTGGTGCAGTAAATATCCGAATTTAACCGTGCGGAACGTATCGCGGTAAAAACCTTTATTAAAGTCTTTGCGGTAAAAATAAGTAGCGCCCCAGTTAAAAGATTTCTGGGTTTGGTTACTGGTCCAGCTCAACGGAATGTTGATGCCGGCATAGTTATCCCACTGGTTCCACAGCCTGAGCCTGTTTGTAACGGTAATGTTCCTGTCAAACGTGTATTTGGAACCCACACTGATGAAGGGGAAAAGCCCTCCGTATACCACAGATCCGCCAACGGCGTGGCTGCCATCATTTTGATTGTACTGGTATTGCAGCACAGTTTCCACCGTGTTTAAAATATTATTACCATAAATGGAAAAATCAAAAATAGGATCATCATAGTTGGGGCGCCAGCTATGAAAGTTGAAAGGCCTTGTAAGTTTCGCATAGCGTGTTGAAGTAAAAGTTCTGCCTGGCATGGCATCCATAAAACCGGATGTGTTCTGATGCTTACCAGATACGATACCGGATTGTTTATTTACAAAATGATTTTCATCTACCGCTTCCCAAATGCTTTCTTCAGTTTTTAGCTGATGAAGATGATAGCCTAAAGCTGTAAAATAACTGTAATTGATCCTGCCAAAACCGGCATTGGGAAAATGGCTGATCAAATGTGGTGATCTGAGTTTCTGAAGGCTGCCCGTTAATACATTGGTGCAAAACACTTCATCTTTCAAACCCTGCGAAGCAGAAAAATAAATGTCATCGCCCTGCACGCTCACATACCCAACGGTGTTGAATGAAGGCGGTGTTATTTGTTGTATAGACTGGCTTTCAAAGTCTATCAGCCCGATAAAGGTTTTTGCATTTTGCAGGCGGATGGCGGCAATTACTTTTCCATCCCGCCAGAACTTAGGGTCCGCAAAATAGCCGATGCTGTCAGCGGAAAAAGTTTTTTTAATTTCTCCATCTGCACTGTTAAGCAGTACCAATGAACTTCTACCGCCTGCCGAAACATGCGTGGCAACAACAGTTTCGCCGTCTTCCGAAATATCGGGGCTGAAATAATTGGTTCGATGCTGCAAGGTTTTTTGCTGGTTGGTTTTTACATTCAGCAATTTAATCACGCTGTAATTTTCCCATTGCCAGCGCGGGTGCGATTCAAAAGCTGCATATACCAGCCTGCCATTGCGGTAGCTGAACTGTTCATCAATGCTGATGTTGCGAAAGCGCAGCCTTTGCTCGCTACTATTATTTTTTATATAAAACGCGGCCCTTTGCGTATAAGAATTTTTTAAATACAGCAGGGAGTCAGCAGAGATTTGTTGCGGATAATAAATGTTAGAGACTACAGCCTGTTTACGGGTCAAAAAGTTTTTACCCTGTAACTGGTAACCGGCAACTGGTAACTGGTAACCGCTTTCCTGCGTGTAAATATTTTTATAATACTCCAACGCCTGTTTAGTAAAATCTTTAAACCGCAGTCCTGAATATTTTTTAACGGCTTTTTGCATGGGATAAAACCATCCCTTAAAAGCGCTGGCGTCCCTGGTTACGTTTGCCCAAAAACCCGGGCCATATTTTTCATAGCCGTAATTTACCAGCAGGTAGCCCAGCTCATAGTGCCCCGGTACGTAGTCTTTCACAGAGCCGTTGCGCAATTTCATCCAGCTATAATTTTTTCCTGCCTGCCATAGCGCCGGAAAGGCTTTTAAAAAAGAAGGCATTCTGCCGCGGCCCTGCGGGGAAAGAATGGTTTCATGGTGCACGGCGTCACCCTCAAAAAACCAGTTGGGAATGGACGCGTTGATGGCAAGCGCGTATCCTTCTTCACCCAAAACATAGTGCAGGGCTTTGCTTGCGCTGTTGAAAAAATTATTGTATTGCTGAATATGGCGGTATTCATGCACGGCAAGCTGTGCCGCCCAGTTTACGGTACCCAGGCTGAAATTATCGGATGGCGGCGTCATAAAGAATTCGCTGCGGTAAGGGCCCAGCGCTGCATATCCGTTGGATACTGCCGTGCGCGGTTGCAACACAATGTTGATCTTTTGCAACCGGCTGCCCAGCGGCACAAAATTTTTAGTTGCCACGGAATGAATAATATGGGCAATTTGCTGGGCGGCTGTGTCTGAACTTTGAGGGAAAATAATGCGCGCCGTATCGGTATTTAACTGCCGCCACCGGGTAGAGAACCGGTTGCCGCCAAATTCCTGCGCGCCTGAAGAAAAAAAACAAATAAGCAGTATGATGATGCCAATTAAATATTTCACAAACAGCGGTTATATTTACAATATAAACTTAAATGATACGTTTGCCATACGTAAAACATCATTACTTTGGCTTTTGATACAATAATGTAAATGTATTATTAATTCTTTGTCAAAAACAGTTGATTTTGAATAGAAAGTTATTGGCTGGTACACCTGGCAGTTGTATGCTGATTTACAGAACACTGTGCGCAAATTTGTTTCAGGCTGCTGAATAATTTAATTTTACAAATAATTTAATCTGGACATTCCCTGAAGAAATTCAAAAAAATATTACTCATCACGCTGGCATGCCTGTTTTTGCTGCTGGCTGCCGTTTGGTTTCTTATACAAACACCGCCTGTTCAAAACTGGATTATAGGAAAAGTAACGGGCAGGCTTTCCCGGGACCTGGAAACTAAAATAGAGATCAGGCGGGTGGATTTTTCGTTTTTCGATAAAATGCATTTGCTGGGCGTGCTGGTAGAAGACCGGCAAAAAGACACCATCCTCAGCGCAGGAGAAATGACCGTAAATATCACAGACTGGTTTTTTCTTAAAAAGAATATTGAACTGGAATACATCGGCCTGAAGGATGCCTACATCAACCTGCAAAGAGATGATTCTGTTTGGAGGCACCAGTTTTTGCTTGATTATTTTACTTCGCCTGCGGCGGAAAAAAAGCCTGAGAAGGACAATGCCATCAGTATTGCTTTTAAAGAAGTAGACCTTCAAAACATTCACGTAAAGCAGCGCGATGCCTGGCTGGGGCAGGATATGACCATAGCGCTTGCCTCGCTGCATACCAACCCGCGCAACGTGGATTTTAATAATAAGGTTATTGACATCAGCTCGCTGCACATCAGCAAACCATATTTTGCGCTTCGGGCATACAAAGGTGCAAAGCCGCGCAATGACATTGAGAAAGCGCCGCCGGTTGTTGCAAAAGATACCACGCAGCCCCAATGGAACGCGGGCAACTGGAGCATCAAAGCCGTGCACGTGTCGCTAAGAGACGGAACATTTAAAAGCGACAATGACTCAAGGCCTTTAGACCCGCGCGCGTTTGACGGGCAACACATCGGGTTTTCAAAAATCTACGCCGACCTTAGAGATGTGGCCTGGCGTATGGATACCATTACGGCCCGCATCAACCTGAGTACCCGCGAGCGCAGCGGTTTTGAGGTAAAACACCTGATCGCTAACGCGAAAGTTACGCCGCAGGAAATGACCTTTCGCAACCTCGACATCCGCACCAATAACAGCTCTTTGCGCAATTACTTTAGTATGCGGTTTGCAAAGTTTGCAGACATGAGCGATTTCATTAACAAAGTAAGAATGGATGGCGTGTTTGACCGCTCGCAAATTCACAGCGACGATATTGCTTATTTTGCACCGGCATTAAAAACCTGGAAGAAAAACATTACACTTTCAGGCCGCATCTCCGGCCCGGTGGCTGCCCTTAGCGGCAGGGGCCTTGTCATCAGCGCGGGGCCGAATACTTCTTTCGTGGGCAATGCTTCGCTGAACGGGTTGCCCGATATCAATAATACATTTTTAAATATTGCTGCCGCGCCGCTTAAAACCACTTATGCTGATGCAGTGGCATTTGCACCCGCACTAAAAACCATCAAAGGGGCTGACCTGGCTAGCCTGAAGTATGTAAATTTTACAGGCAATTTTACGGGCTTTATCAGAGATTTTGTAACCTCGGGTACTATTCACACGGCGCTGGGCAATGTGGTGGCAGATGTAAACATGAAATTGCCTGCCGGCAGAAACCCCGTTTATTCAGGCAGCGTTGCCACGCCTGATTTTAACCTGGGCGCTTTGCTCAACGATAAAAGGTTTGGGCATGTAAGCCTGAATGCCCGCTTAAAAGGCGCGGGCTTTAATCCGCAAAAAGGAAATATTGCCATCGAGTCAAACATCAGGTATGCAGATTTTAATAACTACCGCTACCAGCAGATTGCGCTGGATGGCGAAGTGAACCGCAATGTGTTTGATGGCCATATCAAAAGCAACGATCCTAACGCAAGGCTTACGCTGAACGGCCTTGTGAATTATAGCGAAAAACTGCCGGCCTTCAACTTCATGGCTGAAATTGATACCCTGAATTTGAAGAAGCTGAATTTTACCGAAGCTAATCTTTCTGTGGAAGGACGCATTAATGCCAATTTTACAGGAAACAACATTGATGATTTTTTAGGCAGCGCTAATATCAGTGAGGCCACGGTGATGAATAACGGCAATCCACTGTCTTTTGATTCGCTGTCATTAACATCAACAATTATTGAGGGAGAAAAACACCTCATTGTGCAGTCAAACGAATTCAGAGCCAGCCTTATGGGACAGTTTAATATCAGCGATCTGCCCAACTCATTTAAGCTGTTTTTAAGCAGGTATTATCCGGCTTATATTAAAGCGCCGGTAAACACACCGAACAACCAGGTGTTTTCATTTGACATCAGTACCGAGGTTGTAGAAGGGTATATTCATCTTATAGACAGCAGTTTATACGGATTTAACAACAGCAACATTACCGGCAGCATCAATACTATAACAAACAACTTGTCAGTAAACGCTATTGTACCCTGGTTTAAGTACCAGCAGTATAGTTTTTCTGATGCTATTATAAAAGCCGGTGGCAATTATGAAAAACTGCAGATAACCGGTCAAACCACTAACATTATTATAGGCGACAGTTTGAATATTCCTTTGGCAACATTTGATATTACGGCTCAGAATGATGTTTCAACCGTAAGAATATTTTCAGGCGGCAACCCCACGGTAGACCAGGCGCGGCTGAATGCTGTTGTTACTACTTACAATGATGGCATAAACATCACTTTTGAACCATCAAGTTTTGTATTAAATGGTAAAACCTGGCAAATAGAAGAAAAAGGCGAATTAGAGTTCAGAAGAAACACGCCGGCACACGGGCTGCTGTTTTTAAAAGAGGGCAATCAGGAAATCCGAATTCGAACACTGCCATCTGATGTGGGAAGTTGGAATGATATATCTATTGATATTAAAAATTTGATACTCGGAGATATTGCACCGTACATTTTACCACGCAACAGGCTTGAAGGATTGGTAAATGCCAGCGTTATGCTTGAAAACCCGGGTAAAAAAATGCGGGTGATTTCAAACGATTTTATCGGGCGTGCAATAAGATTTGACAATGATTCTTTAGGAGATGTAACGGCAAAATTTGTTTATGATGCGCTGACACAGGAACTGGTGGTAAATGGTAAAACCCTTAACCCCGAGCAGAAAGACCTTGCCTTTAACATTCATCTTTACCTGAAGGATAAGGAAAGCCAGCAAAAAAATGTGATCGCCCTGAACGCGAACCGTTTCGACCTGAAATACCTCAACCGCTTTCTGGATGTATTGTTTTCCGATATCAGCGGAGATGTAACCGGTAATTTTGAAGTGCGGGGCCCACTAAATGCATTATATGTTGTGGGCAAAGGGCGGCTGCAAAATGCGGGTCTTAAAGTAAACTTTACGCAATGCTACTACCAAATAGAAGACAGAGAAATAGAGCTGCTGGAGGATAGAATAGAACTTGATAATATTGTATTACGCGATACAGTGACCAACAATCCCGTTTACCTGATGGGTAGCATTATGCACAACGCGTTCGATGATATGTTCTTCGACATCACCGTTTCTACCCGTAAGCCCGGCACACGAGACCCAGGCAATAATCGACCGGTGCAGGTTTTAAGAACCACATACAATGATAACCGCCTGTTTTACGGAGATGTAAAAGCCACCGGCTCGTTCGTATTGCTTGGCCCGGCTGATAATACTTATATGAAAATTGATGCAATTGCATCGGATGAAGATGAAAGTACGTTTACCATTGCTTCGGGGGATAGCCGCGCAGGCCAAATGCCCGAATGGTTGGTAGAAAGAAAATTTGGTGAGGCTATGGCAGACAGCATTTACAGGAGTGCTACGTCATCAAATATGGTATACGAACTTGACGTAACAGCCAATCCCAAGGTGTTGATGAAGTTTGTAATGGATGACCTTACAGGTGATGAGATCAAAGGACGCGGCTATGGAACTTTAAACGTTAGATCGGGCTCGCGCGAGCCGCTGGCCATTCGCGGCCGCTTTGATATAGAGGAAGGCAGCTACAATTATACTTTTCAGTCGTTTTTTAAACGGCCGTTTGAGATCATCAAGGGAACTGAGAATTTTATTTCCTGGAATGGTGACCCCATGAATGCCACCATTAATTTCAATGCACAATACAAAGCAGAACGCGTAAGTTTTGCCCCGTTGGCCGCAGGATCAGATATTGACGCCAGCTACGCGAATACACGTGAAAATGTATTTGTAACCGCTCGACTTTCGGGTAATTTATTCAAGCCCGATTTTCAATTTGGCATTGAACTGGATCCTAACAGCAGGTATAACAATGATTTTAACGTGGGCAATGCACTGGCGCAGGTGCAGCGAAGGCCGGAAGAGGTGACCCGGCAGGTAACGTACCTGATCGTGTTTAACAGTTTTGCGCCACCCGAAACAGGTGTGGCAAGCGCCGCGGGCGAGTTTGGCAGCGCTGTGAACGAGCTGGGCTATAACACCATTTCCAGTTTATCAGGTATATTGTTCAACGAGATCAATAAAAAGCTGAACAATGAGCTGGCAAAACTATTAGGCGCAAAAGTTAGCGTGGTTTTCAGCGGCAGCGTTTATAACAGAAACCTTCTTACATCGGGTACAGGCTTCCACATCAACCAGGCTAATTTAAGCGGCGCGCTGCGGGTGCCCTTGTTCAACGACAGGTTTGTTATTTCCCTGGGCAGCTCCATGGAAGTTCCCTTGCAGTCATCGCTGCAGCAAACCGTGCAGTTTTTGCCGGATGTAACGCTTGAATGGTTGATCAACAATAGTGGTACCATTCGTGCCAACCTGTTTTATCGCGAAAGCCTGGACTTTATTACAAGTTCAAGCACCGGGGCAGCCAAGCTGCAACGCACGGGCATGGGCCTTTCCTTTAAAAGAGAATTTGACAGGCTGGGAGAACTGTTTACCAATGTTAGAAAAAGAACCCTGCGTGAAATACAATCAACCGAGCAACAGCAGCCTGTTGATATGCTCAGGCGTGTTCCAACAACGCCAGACCCGGGCGTTGATCCCGAACCATTGAAACCGCGCGTGGCGCCTAAAAACTAACGTTGGAAAAAAAATCGCTTGCGGTGAAAAGTGTACATTTGTGTGCAGCAAAAAGTAAATGTTCACATGTCCGTTAACAAACAAAATTATCAGGAAATTTTATCACAATTGCAGCCTGGCGGCGTAACGCTGGTGGCTGTATCAAAAATAAAACCCGTTTCAGATATTGAGGCATTGCACGCCTTAGGGCAAAAAGATTTTGGTGAAAATTATGTTCAGGAACTTTTAGAAAAAGCAAGGGCAGCGCCACCCGGTATACGCTGGCATTTTATCGGCCATTTGCAAAGCAACAAAGTAAAATACATTGCGCCATTCATACACCTGATACACGGTGTGGACAGCGAAAAGCTATTAAAAGAAATTGACAAACAGGGCAGGAAAAACGGCCGTGCGATCAACTGCCTGTTGCAGGTGCACATTGCGCAGGAAGTAACAAAATTTGGTTTTGATGCAGATGAGGTAACCGCTTTGATCAGTAAAATAACAGCCGGCGAATCATCATTTGAACACGTAAATATTTGCGGGCTGATGGGCATGGCGTCTTTTAGCGATGACCTGCAAAAAGTAAGAAGTGAATTTGAGTTTCTGGCAGCCTTATATAAAAACCTGCAGGCGGCGATGCCATCATTTAATACGTTGAGTATGGGCATGAGCGGCGATTACAAACTGGCTGTTGAATGCGGCAGTACAATGGTGCGCATTGGCAGCCTGTTGTTTGGCGCAAGAATTCAATAAAATTTAATAGTTCAACGCTTCCTGATGAAAACCCGGTTCTTATTCATTTTTTCAATACTGATAATTGCGCACGCATGCAAAAAAGTAATTACCAATGCTCCCGTGGTTGCACCTCCGGTGGAGGATACGGTAAACCTAAAAAGTTATCATAAGAACATTACTATTGTAAACTGGAACATTGAATGGTTTGGCAGCAGCGAGATGTTTAGCGGAAACCTGGGCGTGCAGGAAGCCAACGCGGCAAAAATTTTAAAGTACTTAAATGCTGACCTGTACGGCATTTGCGAGGTGGTTGATACGGCACGTTTTGGCCACATGGTACGCACCGCGCTTGGCGATGAATTTCGTTATAAAATATCTTATTATCCTACCATGGCCGGTTCGCAAAAGCTGGCTTTTGTTTATAACCGTCATATTTTTCGCAATGTAACGGTACGGCCATTTTTAGGGTTAAGCGCCAATGCCTATTATTATTTCGCACAGCGTTTCCCGTTTTTATTGAAAGCAGAGGTTGTGGTAAACGATAAAAGAAACCTGGTGCATTTCTTTCTGCTTCATGCAAAGGCCAATGCTGACAACGACAGCTATACCAGGCGGCTGAATGGATCGGTAGAAATGAAAGACAGCCTGGACAGGCATTACAGCGGGAAATACATAATGATCATTGGAGATTATAACGATCACTTGAGCGGAAGTATTGTTGCGGGAAGGCCTTCTCCTTATCAAAACTTTGTAAATGATGCCGGCTATGATCCGGTCACATTGCCATTGAACACAACGGGTTACCAGTCTACAATTTATTATCCTAACTCTGTTATTGATCAGCAAATGATCAGCAGCAATATGAGCAAATGGTACATCGCTTCTTCAGCAAAGATCAGAACCGATGTAACGCAGCCCGTGCCTGATTTTAACACGGCCAATACATCTGACCACTACCCTGTATCCTCTATGTACAACATACGATAGCGGCTGTTTTTACTGGCAACTCTGCTGCATTTTTTTTGAAAAATGAATTATCTTGCTATCATATCTACAAAACGCTCTGTCAAAACATTTATGCAACAGAACAAAATAAAAGTTTCCGCAATTGTTCATGCCGGGCCTGAAACGGTTTGGGACAGTTTTACCAACCCGGCGCATATTACCAGCTGGAACTTTGCAAGCGATGGCTGGCAATGCAGCAGCGCCACAAATAACCTGGAACAGGGCGGAAGTTTTTCCTATCGCATGGAAGCAAAAGACGGTTCAGCCGGTTTTGATTTTGAAGGTGTTTATAACTTCATCATCCCTTTTGAAAAAATAGAATTTACTTTAGGTGACGGCAGGAAAACAGAAGTGCTGTTTAAAAAGATTGATGGCAGCACAACAGAAGTGGTGGAAATGTTTGAGCCTGATAACGATCACCCGGCCGAACTACAAAAACAGGGCTGGCAGGCCATATTAAACCAATTTAAAAAATACACTGAATTGCTGTAACAATTATTTGTATGCACAACCAATATGAAGCGCTGTGCCAGGTTTATCAATATCCCGCCCTTACACAGGCAGAATTAAAACAACTGTTTGCGGCGCATGAAAGAATTTCGTTTGCCAAAGGCGCGCTGATACTGAAAGAAGGCAGTGTGCCCAATGAATATTTTATCTTAGAAAGCGGCGTTGCACGATCGTATGTAATGGATTATAACGGCAACGATATCACTACCAATTTTTTTACCTGCAACCAGGTGATCATTGAAGTGGCCTCGTTGTTTCAGCGAAGCAAATCAAAAGAAAATATTGAAGCCCTTACCGATTGCAAATGCTGGAAGATCAATTTCGACAGGTTCCAGGAGTTATACCATTCAATCAAAAATTTTAACGAGTGGGGCCGCGCCTGGATGTCGAACAAGCTGTTTGAATTTAAACAGCGCTCGGTCGAAATGATCACCGACAGCGCTACCGACAGGTACCTGAAACTAATCAATGAAAACCCGGATGTGCTGCAATACGCGCCGTTAAAAAACATCGCAACTTATCTTGGGATTACTGATACTTCGCTCAGCCGCATCAGGAAAGAGATTTCTGTGAAGTAACGCGGTGTAATTTTCTTGCCTTATGGCAAGCGTGTAGAAATCAGGCAGTATTACTTTTGGTTGATCTGGCACAGCCATAATCCTTATTAATATCAGCAAAAATGATCACACTTACATTTGAAAAATACATCAATGCGCCGGCACAAAAAGTGTGGCAGGTGTTGTGGAACGAAGATTCTTACCGGCAATGGACGGAAGCCTTTATGCCAGGATCACGCATGGTAAGCGACTGGAAGCCTGGCGGTAAAACCTATTTTTTAAGCCCCGAAGATGACGGTATGGTTGCCACCATCGAGTCGCTGAACGAACCATACGAAGTTGTGTTCAGGCAACTGGGAGAAGTAAACAAAGGCGTTGAAGATACCACGAGCGAAAAAGTACAGGCATACAATGGCTCCTATGAAAAATACTTTTTAACAGAAGTTGGCGGGCAAACCAGGTTGGTGGGCACTGTGGACACGCTGGAAGAATACAAACACATTATGGAAAGAGGTTTTACACAGGGCTTTGAAATTGTAAAACGCCTATCTGAAAATAACTGAGCCATGGCAACTACAAATCATCCCGCTATACCCGGCCTGTCGGCGCCTGCAGGCAGAGCGTTGCAAGGTGCAGGAATTAAAACTTTAAAAGACCTGTCGGCTTTTTCTGAAAAAGAAATTTTAAAATTACACGAGGTAGGCCCCTCATCAATTCCTACATTAAAAAAAGCATTGCAGTCTGCCGGTTTGCATTTTAAAAAACCGAGAATGCAAAATGTAAAGGATATCAGCGCTTACATTGCATCGGCAGATGAAAAAGTACAGCCTGTTTTAATAACCATCCGGCAGCAAATAGAAAAAACAATGCCCGGTGCGGTGGGCAGTATTTCTTATGGCATGCCTGCTTATAAGTATAAGGGCAAACCGCTGGCATATTTTGCGGCTAACAGAAACCACGTGGGTTTTTATCCCACACCCGGCCCCATTACTGCATTTGCAAAAGAACTGGAACTTTATGTTACGAGCAAAAGCGCGGTACAATTTCCTTACAATAAAAAATTGCCGTTGCCGCTTATTACTGAAATGGTCAGGTTCAGGGCAGGGCAGATAGATGAAAGTATTAAAACCAATAGTTAAAAACCTTTTAATAAAACAATAATGGCAAATAACATTTACACCTGCATTTGGTGCAACAACAATGCCGCCGCAATGGCTAAATTCTATATCGGAGTTTTTTCCGGTGCGAAAATAGTAGATGAAAACCCTATGGTTACCGTTATTGAAGTTGAAGGCCAGCATTTGATGCTGCTTAATGGCGGCAGCATATTTCGGCCAAACCCATCTGTTTCTTTTATGGTGCTGTGCAGTTCAGCAGAGGAAGTAGAAAATCTTTACAATCAACTTGCAGAAGGCGGCAAACCGTTAATGGAGCTGGGCAAATATCCCTGGAGCGATAAGTATGGCTGGATGGAAGATCAGTACGGTGTTTCCTGGCAGTTGTATTTGGGCGATAGCGGCAATGCTTTGCAAAAACTTGTTCCTACGCTAATGTTTACCGGTGCTAACAATGGAAAAGCAAAAGATGCGATTGCGTTTTATACAAAGTTATTTCCAAACTCCAGTGTAACAGGTATTCTGGAGTATTCCGGCAATGAAGGCGAACAGGCAGGAAATGTGCAAAACGCCCAGTTTAATATTGACGGTTTTACGCTTATGTGTATGGATAGCGGCCATGACCACCAGTTTAATTTTACTGAAGGCATATCGCTGGTAGTAAATTGTAAAAACCAGGCAGAGATTGATCAATACTGGGATGCGCTTACTGCCGGCGGCGGAAAAGAAGGTATGTGCGGATGGCTAAAAGACAGGTATGGATTTAGCTGGCAGATTGTGCCGGAACATATGGGTGAGCTTATGCAATCAAAAGAAGCCAGGGATGCCCTGATGCAAATGAAAAAGATCAGCATTGCTGATCTGAATGCCCGCTAACAAAATGTTCAGGATTTTATAAATGTATTATATGGCCATTTTTTGTAGGCGTAGGCGCGTTGCATTGCAACGCGCCTACAAATCCAATAACGCAACGTGCCTACGAATCCAATAACGCAACGCGCCTACAAATCCAATAACGCAACGCGCCTACGAATCCAATAACGCAACGCGCCTACAAATCCAATAACGCAACGTGCCTACGAATCCAATAACGCAACGCGCCTACAAATCCAATAACGCAACGCGCCTACGATGGTAATACAATGCGACACGCCTACGCATTCGCTTTGTTTGTCAGATTGTGCTCTAATCATTCTTAACCATCTCGTTAAACAGCCGTTTTAAAGTATCATCGTTATCATCTGCAAGGCCGGGGTGCACTTTACCTGTTTGAATAATGGTGCTGCGCGATGCCGTGAGCCAGCGGAACCTTTCCGGAACATCAAGCCGGGCTATGGGCCCGCCACTGGCATGGCCTGACGCGATGTTTTGGAAAGCAGCTAAGTTTTTACGGACCAGTTCTATATCTATATTAGGGAAAAGCGCCTGCAGCCGCGCTTCATTAATTTCGTAAAGGCATTTTAAAAATTTTGCTTTTTTACAAAACAGGATGATGCCGGTATTTATAAATTCTTCACGCTCCACGCGCGGCACTACGCGTATCACCGCATACTCATATAAGTGTTTCTTTTGCATTTTGTGCCTCTTTTAAAAAGTGATGCGATTGTTGCCTGCGCTCTGTCAGGTATTGAATGTAAAAGTCTTTAATTTCTTTAGCCGTTACGCCTTCATCCCAGTGCAGCCAGTCTTCAGGTATGGCAGTAACGATGGCTGCAATAGCCTCATCAGTGATCTGGTTTTTACACAACCTGTTGGCATCTTCCAGCAAGCCTGCCCAGGGCAATAATACATGATCTTTTACCTGTGCAAAAGGATTTAAAACTGAGCGGTTGCGGTTGTGCCAGTTGTGGTGAAAATATAAAGATGCGCCGTGATCGATCAGCCACAACTCATTGTTCCAGTAAAGCAGGTTGGGATTGCGTATGGTTCTGTCTACATTCTGCAGGTAAGCATCCAGCCATACAATTTGCGAGGCCAGCATTGCATCTGGCTGGTTCACTGTAATATCATAAGTGATGGAGCCCTGCAGGTAATGCAATGCCAGGTTCAGTCCAGTGCTGGCTTTCAGCAGGTCCTGTATTTCTTCATCGGGTTCGGTGCGGCCAAAGGCTTCATCCAGTTCGGCAAACACCAGCTCCGGAACTTTCAATCCCAGCAATCGTGCCATTTCGCTGCCAATGTATTCTGCTATCAGCGCTTTTACGCCCTGCCCGGCGCCGCGAAATTTCAGCACATATAAAAATCCGTCATCTGCTTCGGCTATGGCCGGCAGTGAGCCGCCCTCGCGCAGCGGCGTTACGTAGCGTGTAATTTTTACATGCCGTATGTTGGGATAATTTTGCTCCATCCTGCAAAAATATCATGTTCTGCGCAGCAATAAAATAATACAACAAAAAAGGCGGCCCGCTTTCGCGAACCGCCGTTGAAAAATCAGGTAGTATAACTTTATTGTTTTACAACGGTTATAACTTTTGAGTAAGTAGGCTCAGCACTGTCAATATCATACTGGGCAATCCTTATAAATACAGTCTCAGATTTTTTCACATCAATAACATCAGATTTGCTGCACGATACGGCTACAGTAATAATGATTAGAACAGCTAAAGATGCTTTAAGCAACCTTGACCTGAATACAGGGATGAGCAGCAACAATGCCAGGCTTACTGCGCCAAGCGCTAATGAAGAACCTGCTATGAACTGGTACGACTGAACGCCATCAGAATTGCCATTTAGCGCTTTAGAGTTTACCCTTCCTATTTCATGCCATGTAGCGCCATCTTTACTGGCTTCTACTACAAAGTTTTTCACATCTTTCTCCATCAGTGTTTCCCAGTTTACTACAATCGAACCATTTTGTTCAGTTGCCGTTAATGCGCCAAAGCGTGCAGGCAATGGTATGGTAGTGCTGTTAGGGAACACGTTGGTGCCAAGGTCTGTATAATCTGATTGTTGCGATACCAGTCTTGCCCTCACTGTGTTTAGGGTGGTGCCGCCGCCAGGTGCAATTGTTCCCGGGTCTAAATAATAGATGCCATTAGCTGTAGAAATATACATGGCGCCGGCAGAATCAAATGCACAACCGTTTACAGAGCCTGTGAAGTTATTGCCTACGGCATCTTTTACCTCCCACTTTCTGGTAAGCGTGGTAGAGGCACCATTGGGTTGGCCAATGTAAATTTCGGTAGTGCCGCCTGTAATGTTGGCCAGTGCATAAATATAGCCCGCGCCATCAAGGCACAGGTCTCCGTTTTGAAAAGTTCCAATACTGCCTCCCGCGAGATTTACATTCGGATCTTCAATAGAGGCTGAAGCGGCACCTAATCCACTAAAATTAATTTTAGTCAAATTTAAGTTCCCTCCAATACCGGTCAGTGTCCAACCCACACCGTCTTTATCCAGCGCGAACCTTACGAATGTGGCGTTAGCAGAGGAAGAAGGGTCAATATCAAAGCTGCCCAGAACTGTAGTTGAACCGGAGCCATCACCATTTGCGCCCTTAACAGTTAAAACTCCGTTAGTTCCGGCGCTGTAAGGAATCCAATAAAAATAACCTGTAGACGGGCTGGGATATGGGCTACGCCCCATAGCCGCGAATTCTCCACCTGTATAAAAAAGGGTGGAAGGCCCACTCACTACTGACCCGGCGTTTACATTAAAGGCTTCCACGCGGGAAGTGTTTGTACCAATGCTTTTAGCTGCCCATAAATTGGTAGTTGAACCATCGGTAAGGGTGACGGTGGTGGTTGCAGTACCCCATCCTATGGTACCAGTAACAGTTACTGTATAAGTGCCTGCTGCCGCAGTTGGTCCAAAAATTACAGATCTTGATGCATCGTTATTAGCTCCTCCGAAAGATACTCCAGTAGACGGGCTTACAGTCCATGTAAATGTGCGGGCAAAATCCAAAAAATCAGTACTTCTTTCAAGCTGGGTAGAGATGGTTCCTGAAACCCGTTTTACTAAAGTGTTTGGATAATTGTTCGCAACGCTTACTGATTGTGCTAATGTAGTGCTGCTAAAGCTTATAAAGCAGATAAGGAATAGCAAAATTGATTTTAGGTAGAGGTTTTTCATGTCCCTTTTGTTTTGTGTTTAAAAATTATATTTTAGTTAATGTAATACATGCCCTTTGTTTATTGTATTTCGGCATAAACAGGTTGCCGGTTATTGCAATCCGTTTACGGTCTGTGTTTATTGTATTATCTCGCTCACATCCTTAAAAGGATCCGTTGCGGTAAAAAGGGCTTTCTTTTTTTGCCATGCCATAATGCAAGGCTTCAAATCCCAAAAGGGATCTGGGTTGGTTTAAAAAGGACTGGTTAAGAGTGGCGGGGTCAAATCCTGGTCAGGATTCTGGTAAAAGGGCTTGTATGTTGGTTAAAGAGGGAGAAAAAGTGTTTTTACATCTTAGTAGTTACACCTTAAATAAACAAACTGAATTGGTTGATTATCGTATTGCAAGGTTATGTTAAAAATCTTAAAATTCCAATAACCTTATTTAGTGATGTACGTTTTTTAATTAAATAAATATTTTATAGCTGCTTATAAATGAATAGCTTGCCATAATTTATAAATAATGCAAAAAAATGATTTGTCACTATAATTAGTGATGATATATTTTTTGAAGTTTGATCAGGCAATAGTATTACGTTGCAGAACGGCCACATAAAGCGTATCAGCTTTTTGACCATAGCCGCTTAATACCCGTTCATACGTTGCCTTAAAACCCTGCTGAAGCAACCGGTTTACCTGCGCTTCATTTTCTTTTTTAAAAACAGAGCAGGTAATGTATAATAAAAAACCGCCAGGTTTTACTGCATGTATAATGTTAGCGCAAATTTTTTGCTGCAGGTCGGTATAAACATCAATTTTTGATTCTTCAAAAAAATAAAGCTGCTCAGGTGTGCGCGCCCATGTACCACTGCCGGTGCAGGGCACATCTGCAATCACAAGGTCGTACTGTTGCGGAAAGCGTATGTCTTTTGCAGCAGCCATATCAGTAACAATAGCAGTATAATCCGTAATGCCTGCCTGCTCAAAACGCTTTCTCAGGTTGGCAATAATGCCTGGGCGAATGTCCGAAACTGTAAGACTAATGTGTTGCAGCACATCCTGTGCCAGTATGGATTTGCCACCGCTTGCCGCACAGCAGTCATACACCAAAAAACGATGGCCGCGGGGATAATGTTGTTTCACATGCTCCAGGGCAGAAGCAGTTTTTTGTGAACTGAGATCCTGTATAACAACTTCTTTATTTATTAGCAATACATCATCCGCTTTTGCTGCGTTGGGTAGCGTTACAGTAGCATCATTGAGTGTAAACTCCATCCCGGCAGCAGCCAGTTTTTTTGCAACTATTGTTTCATGGCCGGGCCTGATCCTTAAAAATAAATTGGGTTGAACCGCAAACGACGCTTCAAAAGCCTCGGCATCAATACCATCGCTCAGTGCCTCTTTCCAGGGGAATATGTTATGAGGCGGTGTTCCTGGCAGGTCATTTTCATCAATTACCTGTTGCCATTGGCGACTTAAAGGTTCTGCGCTGTATTTTAAAGAAAGTAATAATCGTTCTTTTACCGGTATATTTAAAAAAGCCTTACCCAACCTGAAATAGCTGTAACAAAGGCTTACTATCTGCTTACGGTCTTTACTGCCGTATTTTTTATGTTGTGAAAAATAGTTTTTGATAAAGTGCGCAAAAGGCACTTGCCCGTTATACAGCTCCAATATTAAAGCTGCTGAATTGAGATAAGAATAATAATGCCTGAGGCCGGATGCGGACATAACGCGAATATAAAGAAACTCGCTATTGTTTGCCGCATCAATTTTACAGTTCCAGCAAAGTTTTTAGCGGGTCTTTTTGTATCAGCAATTGCGCAGGGTTTTCAAGCAGCTCTTTCACTCTTACCAAAAAACCAACTGATTCCCTGCCATCAATAATGCGATGGTCGTAGCTCAAAGCCACATACATCATAGGCCTTATCACTACCTGCCCGTTAAGTGCAATAGGCCGTTCTTCAATTTTATGCATGCCTAAGATAGCGCTCTGCGGTATGTTGATGATCGGCGTGCTAAGCAGCGAGCCAAAAACGCCTCCGTTGGTAATAGTAAAAGTACCGCCGGTCAGTTCATCCATCGTTAGTTTACTGTCTCGCGCTTTGGTGGCAAGCTCTATTACTTTTCTTTCAATATCTGCCATGCTCAGGCTTTCTACGTTGCGTATTACCGGTACGGTAAGTCCGCGTGGAGTACTTACTGCAATGCTTATGTCGGCATAATCATGGTAAATGATCTCGTCTTCATCAAGATAAGCATTTACTGATGGCCATTCAGTTAAGGCAATAGCGCAGGCCTTGGCAAAAAAGCTCATAAAGCCCAGGCCCACTCCATGCACTTGTTTAAACTTGTCTTTAAATTTTGTTCTGGTATCTATAATGGCCTGCATATCCACTTCGTTAAAAGTGGTAAGCATGGCTGTTGTGTTTTTAGCTTCTACCAGCCTGCGGCTGATGGTTTTGCGCAGGTTGGTCATCTTTTCGCTGCGCTCATTGCGGCTGTTAAGCGCTGCGCCCTCAAAAGCTACTTTACCCGGGTTGGCCAGCGCGGCCAGCACATCTTCTTTTAATATTTTACCGGATGCGCCTGAGGCTTTTACTTCCTTAGGGTCAACGCCTTTATCGGCAATAATGGCCGACGCCACCGGTGTGGCCTTCACATCAGCTTTTGCCGGTTCTGCTTCAGGTTTTTTAGTTGCGGGTATGGCAGGAGTTTCTTTTGCTGCTGCTTCCTTTTCAGGGGCTGGTTCGTCGCTGCCTGCAGGCTTTTCGGCCGTTTCGTCAATTGTGGCAATTACATCGCCAATGCTCAGGCTGTCGCCTTCTTTTGCGGTGGTAGCAAGCAGGCCGGCCTTTTCTGCGTTCACTTCAAAAGTGGCTTTTTCACTTTCCAGCTCAGCAATCACTTCATCACGCTCAACATAATCACCGGTTTTTTTTACCCATTTCAAAAGGGTTACTTCGTTGATGGACTCACCTATACTAGGTACTTTAATGTCAATGGCCATTAGTTAAATTTGCTTTGTGATGGGGCAAATTACGTGAAAAAATATGAAAAACACTGTCTTTTTGCCCGCCTCTGTCATTTGTTGATTTGCAATAGCGGGTGGTGTATACAAACTTATTCATACCGTATCTTTTTACAGGTGCGCTCCAGCGGCTTTTTTGCCCGGAGCTTTCTTTTTTGCTGCATACTTTTCAGCCGGCTGCTGTTCCGCTTAGATCATTACTGGCCAATATCTGGGTAATTGTTTTACTTACCTTATTGCTTTCTTTCATCATTTATGTGTTTTATAAAAGGCGTGTAAAAAAGATGAAAGATTTTTTTTTGGCGAGAAGCAAAATCTCTAAAAATCTTCATGATGAAATAGGCGCCACACTCAGCAGCATTAATATTTACAGCGAAATTGCTTTTCAAAAAATAAATGCAAACTCAGAGGCCAGGCCGCTGCTGGAGCGTATACACCAGAGTTCGCAGCAGGCAATGGAAAACATTAGCGATATGGTTTGGTTTGTTGACCCGCGTAACAACAAGCCTGAAAACCTGGTTGCAAAAATGCAGGATTTTGCCATCCCCTTACTGGCAGGCAATAATATACACGTGGCTTTTGCTATTGATGAGCAGGTCTTCAGCCATACGATCGGGATGCAAAACCTGCAAAGCGCCTACCAGGTTTTTAAGGAAGCCATTTATAATATTTTGCATCATTCGAAAGCCAAAACGGCTACGGTAAAAATGGCAAAGGCCGGTAAATGCATCTTATTAAAAATTGAGGACGACGGCATTGGATTTTCAACGGCAGCGGCTAAAAAAGGCAATGGCCTGAAGAATATGCTTCACAAAGCAGAAGCAGCCAACAGTGTTTTAAATATTCATGCCGCAAAAGGCAAAGGCTGCAGGGTTGAGCTATTGTTTCCTATCACGTAAATTAGGGATGATGATCTTCTGCGCTGTTCTGTTAACTTTGAGTAACGATGAGTACCATACCTATACGGATAGCTGTTTTTGACGATAATGCTTACAGAAGAGAAAGCCTGAGCTTGCTGATCAACTCATCTCCCAGAATGACCTGCACGGGTGTTTTTTTTGATTGCAGCAATGTAATTGCTGATGTAAGAAGGTCTGACCCGCATATTGTGCTTATGGATATTGACATGCCCAATGTAAACGGTATTGAAGGTGTAAAGCTAATCAAATTGAATTTTCCCAATGTGCAGGTGCTGATGCAAACGGTGTTTGAAGATGATGATAAAATTTTTGCATCAATTTGCGCGGGAGCGTCAGGATATATTTTAAAAAAATCCACGCCCGCGCAATTATTGCAGGCTATAGAAGATGTGCATAACGGAGATGCTGCCATGACCGCTTCAATTGCAAGAAAAGTGCTGACTGCGTTTCAAAAAAATGTGTTTATTGAAAACAACCAGCAAATAGGCCTTACCCCGCGCGAAAGAGAAGTGCTGGGCTACCTGGTAAAGGGGTTTAGCCATAAAATGGCAGCCAGTGCTTGCGGTTTAAGCATTCATACCATTAACACACATATAAAAAAAATTTACGAAAAGCTACAGGTGCATTCGGTAGCGGAAGCCGTGGTAAAAGCGTTGAACCAAAAACTGATTTAATCGGAAGATCTCATGTTTAGTTTTGAATATAAGCGGGCGGGATGTCTATCCTGCCCAATTTTATGAGTGCACGGCCGGTGTTACTTTTAAAAAAATTCCTGAAAAGCTAATTAAAAAATATATACGCCAGCGCTATGGCAGTAATAACCCCTGCAAGGTCAGCTAACAGCATAGCCCCCACCGAGTACCGCGTGTTTTTAATATTCACGGCGCCAAAATAAACCGCCACGATATAAAAAGTAGTATCGGCAGCGCCTCTGAAAACAGAAGCAAGATTGCTAACAAAAGAATCAGGCCCATGCGTTTTCAACGTGTCAATCATCATGGCGCGGGCGCCGCTGCCACTAAAAGGTTTTAACAAAGCTGTTGGCAATGCGTCCACAATACGCGTATCGCCACCCAGTACCGCAAATACGGCTTTTATGCCACTCAGTACAAAGTCAAACGCGCCGCTGTTGCGCAGCAGGCTGATGGCTACCAAAAGCCCCACCAGGTAAGGAATGATTTTTATGGCAGTGGTAAAACCTTCTTTGGCGCCGTCAATAAAATCATCAAAAATGGCCGTCTTTTTATAAATGGCGCCCAGTATGATGAGTATAAAAATGAGGAGGATGAGGCCATTGCTAAGGCTGCTGCTAAAAAGTGTTACGCCCTTTGCATCCAGTGTTCTTACGTAAAGAATCAGCGTTGTAAACAATGCCGTAATGCCGAGCACCCATGCCAGTATTACGGGTTGCAGCACTTTAATGCCCTGCTTGATCGAAACTATTACCAAAGCTGCAATAGTGGCTGCAAATGTGGCAATCATACAGGGAATGAAGATCTCGGTGGGGTATTGTGATTTCAGCGCTACCCGGTCTGCAATAATGGTGGTAGGTATCAGCGTAAGCCCCGATGCGTGAAGGCACATAAACATGACCTGCGCGTTGGTAGCTTTGTCTTTGCTGGGATTGAGCGTTTGCAGGCTTTCCATGGCTTTGATGCCAAAAGGCGTAGCGGCATTGTCCAGGCCCAGCAGGTTGGCCGAAAAGTTCATGACCATATGGCCCATGGCGGGGTGGTTTTTGGGCACTTCCGGAAAAATTTTTGAAAAGAAAGGCCCGATGATCTTTGATAAAAACCTGATGCCGCCGGCTTTTTCAGCAATATTCATAAAGCCTAAAAACAGGGCCATGATACCAATAAGGCTTAAGCAAAGGTTCACCGCGTCCTTAGTAGTTTCAAACACACCGTTGGTTCCCTGCAACTTGTATACTTTAAAACCGGTATCGGTTTTAATTACCTGGTTGCCATCCCAGGTTGCTGTTTTCAATCCCGAAGCCAGTTGCGCGTGCACGGTTTGGGGGAGCGCAAGCGAATCTGTGTTTTGAACATAAGTGGTATCACCGCTCTTGCCGGTTACCATCTGGCTAAAGATTTCTCTGTCTCCGTCCTGGAACAGGAACCTTCCTAAAGCTACAGCCAGCGCTATAATGATAAAAGCTGACCAAATCCTGCTTAAAACCATTTATTGTATGATGTTAAAATCTGAATAGTCAATGAAATAAGCCGGAAAGTTAGTGTTTTATTCTACATGTCCGGCCATAAAATCGTACCTTCGCAAACTTTTAGCACAGGCGGGCAGTGGCCTGCAATGTTTGAATTGTATGGATGCGGGCAGCCTCTATGCAGTCAAAACAGATTCTTAAAACCGCAAATTTTATATCAATATGGCTTTACAGGCTGGCATAGTAGGATTGCCAAACGTGGGTAAATCAACACTTTTTAACGCAGTAAGCAACAGCACCCGGGCGCAGGCAAGCAACTACCGTTTTTGTACCATAGAGCCCAACACTGGCCTGGTAGATGTGCCTGATGAAAGGCTGGACAAGCTGGCCGAGCTGGTGGCGCCCGACAGGATCGTGCCTACGCAAATAGAAATTGTTGATATTGCCGGGCTTGTAAAAGGCGCCAGCAAAGGCGAGGGGCTTGGCAATAAATTTCTGGCCAACATCCGCGAAGTGGATGCCATTATTCATGTGGTGCGCTGTTTTGAAGATGAGAATGTGCTGCGCGAAGAAGGCCCCATCAACCCCGTAACCGATAAAGAAATTATTGAAACCGAATTGCAGCTAAAGGACCTGGAGAGCGTGGAGAATAAAATTCAGCGTAAAGAAAAACAGGCAAAATCTGACCCTAAGGTTAAAACAGAGGTGGAAGTGCTGCAAAAATGCAAGGCCCATCTGGAGCAGGGAAAAAGCATACGATCGCTGGATCTGGCCAAAGAAGAGAAAGCCGCCATTGCCGACCTTTTCCTGCTTACGGATAAGCCCGTACTGTATGTGGCCAATGTGGATGAGCCCTCCATGCATACCGGTAATAAATTTTCTGATGCACTGGCCGCCGTTGCAAAAGAAGAAGGGGCAGAGATCATCATCATGAATAACTCCATTGAGGCGCAGATCAGTGAAATGGAAGATGCCGATGATAAAGCCATGTTTATGGAAGAATACCACATGGAAGAACCTGCGCTGAACCGCCTGATACGCGCTACTTATAAATTACTGGGTTTAAACACTTACTTTACTGCCGGTGTGCAGGAAGTAAGGGCTTGGACTTTTCATGATGGCTGGAAGGCGCCGCAGTGCGCCGGAGTGATTCATACCGATTTTGAAAAAGGCTTTATTAAAGCTGAAGTGATCAGTTACGATGATTACATTACCTACAAATCTGAAGCCGCCTGCCGCGAAGCGGGCAAGCTGCGCATTGAAGGAAAAGAATACGTGGTGAAGGATGGCGATGTGATGCACTTTCGTTTTAACGTATAGCGTTCAGCTTTCTGAAATATTTTTTACCTCATATACGCCGCTGAACAAATATTTTTTACCTGTGGCAATTTCTACACATTCATAGCGGGTTCGCCGCCGCGGGCCTTTTATAAAGCGCCTGCCATCGCTGATCTCAAAGGGTTTGCCTTCGGTAATCTGCTCTATCAGTACAAAGCCATTTTTTCTTTTGTTATAACGGTAAAGCACGCGTTGCAGCCCTGGCTCCGAACAGGTAGAGGCGCCTGGACTGTTCAGCGTCCTTTTTAATTCCTGTTCAATATCATCAGGGAAAACTTTTTTTTCAATAAACTGTGCCAGTATTTGCCCGTACACGGCTTTCCATTCTTTTCCGTGCGCCTGAACCCTGCGCCCGTAATGTTCAAATGTAAGCAGGTGTGCCAGCTCGTGCAGTAGTGTAATTAAAAAAGCATAGGAGTTCAGGTCGCCGTTCACACTGATCCTGTGGTTGGCCGTGTTGATCTTATGGCGGTAATCTCCTAAAACTGATTCCCGGCTTCTGGCAATGGTAAGGTGTACTTTGTAGCGGTTTAAATAATCTGCTACCGGCTCAAAAGTACCGTCAGGCAGGTAATGCGCCAGTTGCATCAGGGGCACTTCTTTCTTAGGCATTCTTTTTCTCCTTCAGCATCTTTCGCAGGGCAGATACCTCAATCATCGAATAAATGGCATAAAGGCCCATGAAAACAAATACAGATTCTCTGGTCACTTTTCCCTGCATGGAATAAATATAAAAAAAAGCGGCAGCCGCCACGCCGGCCAGCCTAATCAAAAAACCTCCATAATAACTTCTTACAAAAGCATGCGGATTGGGATCATTGATAGCTGTTGCAGAGCGCCTGAGTGTAAACAGGCTTAATAAAAAAAGGATCAGGTTGCCACCCAGCAATACGTTCGAATCTACTTTTTTCATTTCAAGTTCATTTTGCAGTAAAAAGCCCAGCGCTGTAATAATTATAAAAACAATGATCATTGCGGTAACAGGCTTTTGCAGGGCGTTATTTTTTGCCATTGTGCTTCTTTTTGGTCGTATCTTTTATCAGTTTATAAAATGTTGCGCTTAAAACCAGCAAAGGTAATGTTATGGTAAATAATGGTGATGTATTTAGTTTTTCGTCCAGCCAGATACCGCCAAAAACCGCTGCGCCGGTCATAACCATTAGTTGAAAAGCATACGCGCTGTATTTCAGCCATGAATTAAATTGGTTCAGTCCCTTCATCGTTAAAAAAATTGCAGGTTGCGCATAAAGCTAATCAATTGTTTCGGTAACAAAAGTTTTACGCAGCACACTGCGCGGCTGTTTTTTAAATTTAACAGGAAAGACCTATTTTTATTTGTGGAATTTTGTTTTTTCGCACTCTGGAAATGTAATCTAAAATATAATAATGAGACGATCAGTACGAATCTTCTGGCGAATATTTTTTATCGGGTTTGCATCTATAATACTTATTCTGTTGATGGCCAATTTTGGGGTTTTTGGCAAAATGCCTTCCATCGAAGAGCTTGAAAATCCCACCATTATGCAATCTTCGGAGGTGTATGCCTCAGATGGTACGCTGATGGGAAAATACTTTTTACCCACGGGAAACAGGACAGTGGTAAAGTACAAAGACATATCGCCCAACGTGGTGGATGCCCTGATTGCCACGGAAGACAAACGTTTTTACGATCACTCCGGCATTGACATCAAAGGAACCATGAGGGCTGTGTCAACGCTTGGTAAGGCCGGCGGCGGAAGCACCATTACACAGCAGTTGGCGCTGGCTTTGTTTAACAAGCGCGCTACCGACCCGCTGCAACGCATCATGCAAAAAATAAAAGAGTGGATCATTGCCGTGAAGCTGGAAAGAAATTTTACCAAAGAAGAAATTATCGCGCTTTACCTGAACGCCGTTTCCTATCCCGACAACTTATACGGCATTCGTAACGCTGCTAAAACTTTCTTTCAAAAAGAACCGGACCGGCTGACGGTGAGCGAGGCTGCGATACTGGTTGGGTCTATAAATGGTCCGGGTATTTACAACCCGCGCCGCAATCCCAAAGCATCTATGGACAGGCGCAACCTTGTGCTTGACCGCATGGCTGAAGATGGCCGCATTTCCCACGCCGAAGCCCAGGAGCTGAAAGCGCAGCCCATCAAGCTCAATTATAAAAAAATGGATGAAAATACCGGTTACGCTCCATACTTTAGAGAAGTGCTGCGCGACGAGGTGAAAGAAGCTTTGAAACAGATCAGCAAGCCCGACGGCTCATCGTACGACATTTATAAAGACGGGCTAAAGATTTACACAACCATCAATCCCGTAATGCAAATCTATGCCGAGGAAGCCGTAAGCGCACAGGTGCCCAGCCTGCAAAGAGCATTGGTAAGGCAAAGTTTTATCCGCAACGGCTCAGTATGGAAAGGCAGGGAAAATGTGCTGGAAAGAGCCATGAAAGAAAGCGATCGCTGGAAAACGCTGGCGGAAGACGGCCTTAGCGATAAAGAGATCCGCGCCAACTTTTTTGAAAAAACGCCCATGAAGGTTTTTGCCTGGGATCAGGATAGGGAAAAAGATACCGTGATGACGCCGTATGATTCGATCAAATACCACAGAACCATGGTCCAATCGGGTTTTATGGTAATGGATCCTGTAACAGGAGAAGTGAAAGCCTGGGTAGGCGGCATCTGGTTCAAAACCTTTAAATATGACCACGTAAACCTGCGAACCAAAAGGCAGGTAGGCTCTGTTATCAAGCCATTGTTATACGCTCAGGCTGTGGAAGAAAGGGGCTTTTCTCCTGAAACCGGCGTGGTAGATGCCCAGCAAAGTTTTGGCAGCGGCCAGTTGGTGCCTGCCACCAGCAAAACCTGTACAGGCAGAACCATGACGATGGCTTCTGCACTGGCCTGGTCAAGAAACTGTGCTACGGCTTATATAATGAAACAGGTGGGCCCTGCGCAGTTTTCAGAGTTTTTAAGTCGCATCAATATTCCCACTAAAGTTCCTGCTTATCCATCCATTGCACTGGGCGCTTGTGAGCTATCATTGTTTGAAATGATGTGGGGCTATTCTATTTTTGGTGGCAGGGGTTTTTCTACACGGCCTTATTTTATCAGCCGCATAGAAGACCGGAACGGCAATGTGATCAAGCGTTTTGATTTTAGTGTGAACCGTAAAGAAGCCATCAGCGAAGCTACAGCATATACCATGTCCCGCATGATGCAGGGCGTAGTAGATAAAGGTACCGCAGGCGGGTTGAGAGCCAGGCTGGGTGCAGCAGAAATGGCTGGCAAAACCGGAACCACCAACGATAACTCAGATGCCTGGTATATTGGCTTCACCCCACAGCTATTAGGCGGCGTTTGGGTAGGGTGCGATGACAGGTTCATTCGCAACGAAGGCTCAGGCGGGTTTGGTGGTACGGCAGCAAGGCCCATTTGGGAATATTTCTTTAAGAAAGTATATGCCGATGAATCGCTGGGAATCAGAAAGGACGAAAAATTTATTGAGCCACCTACTATGGCCAATGAAATTCTGAGTGCTGACCCATCGCTGTACGTTACTGAAAGTGATCCGGAACCCACAGCCGAAGGCGAAGATGTAGGCGTGGGTAGCGAAGAAGAGTATATGCTCAACCAGGATCAGTTCATTGGCTCGGAATCGAAACCACTGCCCAAAGAAGACAAGCCGGCACCGGCAAAAGATACGGTTAAAAAAGAACCGGTAAAAGAAACCAAACCGGTAAATACAGATAATGAGCCCAAAGAAAGGAAAGGACTTTTAAATAAAATATTTAAACGTAAAGACAGAAATGCAGGATCCGGTTCAGGGGATAGCAAACAGCAGCAATAGCATTGATTTTATAAGCAAAGGCGGACAAAAAATCCGCCTTTTGTATGGGCGCAATATTCCTTTCCCAGATATATTTTTCCCTAACTTTGCCGACAAATTTTTTACCAGATGAGCAATAAAATAACTGCCGCTATCACCGCCGTAGGCGGATATGTTCCAGAACATAAACTGACCAATTTTGACCTTGAGAAGATGGTAGATACTACAGATGAGTGGATTCGTACACGCAGTGGTATAGAAGAAAGAAGGATTTTGAAAGGAGAAGGTAAAGGGGTGTCGGAAATGGCGGCTCCCGCGGTGTTAGACCTGTGTAAGAAAAGAGGCATTGATCCCGCTGAAATTGATTGCATCATTGTAGCTACGGTAACTGCCGATATGCTTTTTCCTGCCACTGCAAACATTGTAAGCCATAAAATAGGCGCTGTTAATGCTTTTGGGTTTGATGTTTCAGCCGCGTGCTCCGGCTTTTTATACACACTTACTTTAGGCGCATCTATGATTGAAAGCGGGCGTTACAAAAAAGTGGTGGTTGTGGGCGCTGATAAAATGAGCGCGATTGTGGATTATACTGATCGTACCACCTGCATACTTTTTGGCGATGGTGCTGGTTGCGTGTTGCTGGAACCCAGCGAAAATGGCTATGGCGTGAAAGATAGCCTGTTAAAAAGCGATGGCGCCGGATGCGAATTCTTAAAAATGAAAGCAGGCGGCTCTGCTTATCCCGCCAGCATTGAAACAGTAACCAACAAAGAGCATAACATTTACCAGGAAGGTAAAACTGTATTCAAATTTGCCGTAAAAGGTATGGCCGATGTAAGTGCTGAGTTGCTTGAACGCAACCATCTTACCGGCGATGATATTGCGTGGTTGGTTCCACACCAGGCCAACCTGCGTATTATAGATGCCACCGCCAAGCGTATGGGCCTGCCTGCCGAAAAAGTCATGATTAATATACAGCGTTATGGAAATACCACCAGCGCCACCATCCCGCTTTGCCTGTGGGAGTGGGAAAACCAGTTGAAAAAAGGTGACAAGCTTGTGTTTGCTGCTTTTGGTGGCGGCTTTACCTGGGGCGCTACCCTAATAGAATGGGCTTACGATCCTAAAAACTGATCCTGCTTTTAGATTTCTAATTTTTTAAGGGCTGATAATAAAAATCTGATGACGATTATCCGGTCAGAGGGTAGTGTATTGTCGTGCACAACCATCTGCTAAAACGAGTTGGTTTGCGCACATACCTGTTGCGGCTTTTCCTGTGAAAAACAACCTGCCCTTGCAAAAAACTTTCTCCAAATCAATGATTTTTAAGTTTTTCGGCATTTCTTCCATCGAATAATTTCCGCAACTCATCGAAAAATATACTGCATTCATCGAATTGAATAAGCTTATTTTATTGCTTATAATAAATTGATTTTCAATTTAATATAAAGGATTTTCGATGAATTCATTGCCAATGGCACCGCTTTGTTTCTGTGTTTTCCTGCTATAGTTTTGCTGTCAGTTATTTGATAGGAACTGAGTATGAATCAGCTGTTTAAGAGGCCCCACGACTGATCTGTAATTGCCCGTTAAGGGTATTTGACGAACAACTTATAACAACATAGATGACAACAGCAAGCCACAAACTGACCGGCAAAACTACCTGCTCCTAAAACCCGGATTGCTCCGGTACCAGAACGTTTTTTTTAACCGCAAAATAAAAAATCATGAACACAAATTTTCTAAAAGGTAAATTTTCAATTTATCTGTGCTTAGCATTATCTATAATGCTTCCAGCTTTTTTAACAGAACTAAATGCCCAATGTACGACATGTGGCAACTCTTATCTGAATGTATCTGACAAAGACGCCATTGACTACGACAATGTGGTAAGTACTTTTCACAGCACCATGGCAAGGCAGGCCGATGGTAGTGTGTGGATCTGGGGTGAACAAACAGCTTCAAATGGCACAAGTCATAACGTTACGCCTGCTGATTTAAAAAACTATCCTTTAATCACAAACAAACCCATATTAAAATTTACCGCCGCGAGCAATTCTATTAACAATGCGCAGTTTGTGGTATTGGTTGCTGATGGCCTTTATGTATGGGGAACAAGGGGAGTAATGGTTGCCAGTAGCCTTACAACCAATACTACGATTCAAAAGCTTACTACTGGTTTGCCTTCAGGCGTAAGCCCTACCGATGTTAAAATGCTGTTTGGTACCTATCAAACCTTGGCTTTGCTTACCTGCGGGGGAGAGGTATGGGTGCTTTCTCAGGATGGCAACGTGCGTGGAAATGGTAATACAGGGAATAGCAGCACATGGTATAAGGTGCAATATGCGAATAACTCCTCAAACAATAATAATGGCACACTTTCCAATGTAGTAGCACTGCGTGGGGCCCCGGGCGGATTGATGGCGCTTAAAAAAGTTAATGCCACCACTTATGAGGTATGGACCTGGGGACGCGCTTGGCTTGGGATCAATAATACTAATGAAGCTACCTATTCCCGCGCCAGAAAAATGACATTACCCACTTTTCAGGGAACCGGCCATACACCTAAAATGATTGGTATGTCCGGGACCACATCTAATAATACTAAATCGCACTATATTTTAGGCACAGATGGTTTTATATATAGTCTGGGATATAATGGCTCCAGGCAATTGGGAGATAGGACTATCACTTATAGGGATGAATGGGTGCGCGTACAGTCCGACAACAATGTCTTTCTTGGTGACATAGCCTGGATTAGTACCAATGAGCATGATAACGCTGGCGATTTTGCTGTAAACGCGCTAACTAATGATGGAAAACTTTGGTCGTGGGGAGAAAATGAACGCAATATGATTGGAGGAACTAATGACAATACCAATTACGATCCTTTTACAGGCCATACCGGTATTGGTGCAACAGACAGGCTTATAGCTGTAGAAACAGGAGGCCACACATCAATGGTGGTTAAAGACTGTGAAGCTAAATTTGGGTATGTTGGCCACCGTATTAATGGCAGCATGGGCAACGGCGCAGCTGCGGAAGCCTATGTAAGTACCTATTCATTTGCAACTACATCTCTCAATATTTGCGGTGCTTCAACAGGGTCTGCAACTATTGCAGCAACCGGCCCTTTCTCTACAGGTCAAACTTACCCATTAATACTCAGCCCGGCAGGAGGTACGCTTACGTTATTGAGTGGCAATGCTACATTAGACCCTGTAAATTTAACTTTGAAAATTAATGCACCTCCTTCCACAATTAAGGTAAAATACACTGTAACTACACGTTGCGGTTTAAAGTCAGATACATTAACCATTACCCCTGATGCCATAACCCTGCCGGTAGTTTTCGATAAACTGGAAGCATTTGTAACAGGTAGCCAGTTGTTTGTAAACTGGACTACCAATTCGGAAACAAACAACAGTCACTTTGAAATTGAAGCTTCTGCCGATGGCAAAACCTTTACTAAAATTGGCCAGGTTCAGTCCAAAGCTGTTAACGGTAATTCCGGTTTGCCGCTTAGCTATGATTATTCCACTTCACTTAGCGGTATTGCATTGTCAGCATTGCCAATTGCCCTGCTGTTACTGGGAGCAGTTTATAGAAGGCGCAAAATGCTGGCTGTCGCTTTATTAGCAGCAAGCCTTATCTCCATGATGTACTCTTGTAACAAAACCTCAGACGCCATTCCGGAAGATGGTAAAAAAATCTTCATCCGCGTGGTACAGGTAGATCTTGACGGTACTTCAGTACCAAGTAAAGTGGTTCAGGCACAGGCCAGGTAATAAAATTAAAAAGCGTATAGATTGGCGGTTAAGAGAGCAGAAAAAACACTGCTACAAGCTGTCTCGAAAGAGGCAGCTTTTTTTATTTAAATCCAGCCAGTTTTAGCACGGGCATTTTTTGCAAAAGGCTGATCTTTGCGCCGTTAAGATCATTTATAAAAATTATCACATGAATGTTGATATACGCATAAGGCGGGCAGAAGCTACAGATTGCGAAAGAATTTTAGAACTGGTACAGGAGCTGGCAACCTATGAAAAAGCGCCGCAGGAAGTAACGGTTTCATTAGAGCACTTTCGGGAAAGCGGTTTTGGACCAAAACCGGTTTGGTGGGGATTTGTAGCCGTTGTGCAAGGCAGGCAACCCACTATTGTGGGTATAGCTTTGTATTATGTTCGCTTTTCTACGTGGAAAGGGCAAACGCTTTACCTGGAAGATATTTTAGTTACAGAAGACATGCGTGGCCATAAAATTGGCACCCTGCTGTTTGAGCGTATTGTACAGGAAGCCAGGGAAAAAGGTTTTAAACGCGTTGCCTGGCAGGTGCTTGACTGGAACGAACCCGCCATTAACTTTTATAAAAAGTACAATGCAAACTTTGATGGCGAGTGGATAAACTGCGCCATTGAAGTTTGACTGTAAGAAATCTAAAATGAATACACTGCCGCAAATAAAACATTCATGGCGTTTGCCGTAGTGTTTTTATGCGCATCAGTAAATAAGGCCTTTTTATTTACATGATCCCATCTTATTTCCGGTATAAAAATAAAGCCTCCTTTTTTAAAATTTGCTGACAGGGTATTGGAGAGAATATTGTCTCCGGTAGTGGCTGCCCCTAATGATTTAAGGTGGTTGTGATCGTTAAACAATTCACTTCTTAAGGTTAGACCAAGCCACTCAGTAGGATCGTAGTTAAAGTATAAAGCTGCGCCCCACCAGGGTTTTGGAGAAAAGTTTTTGTGCGAAACAGTATCCCATAGCTGAACGGAAGCATAAGTGGCATTTACGCCCAGCCAAAACTGATTGCTGATTTTAGCCGTGCCGGTAATATCAAACTGATTTGATTTTGAAGTGTCAATATGTTGGCCGCCGGCATAATTCAGGTATAGTTTTAAGTCATCAGCAGCAAAACTGTATTGTGCCAGTAAAAACTTTTTATTAATGCCTTCGTCAGGCACAAAACGATAATCAGTGGCATTGGCCACACCCAGCATTACGCCGTGTTTGCCCGTATTGTATTCACCTTTAATCCCGGTATGAGAATAAGGGCCATTGGTGAACATGTAGCTCATGCTGTAATTTCGGTTATACTGAGGGTCTAATAATTCATAACCTACATGTGTGGCCCAGCTACCGGCGGTGAGTTTTAATTCATCGGTAACAGAATAGCTAATATATAGTTGTTTGACGGCCTGCATAATTCCATCATCGGCATACGTAAACTCTTTTACTCTTTGTCCAAATCCCAGGTCAGCTACCATTTTTGCTTTTCCCCAGGAATAGTCAAATTTTACACTTGCCATTCCTAAAGAAAATTGATTGTGGGTTTGCGTAAAACTGGTAAGAGAGTTTTGCCGGATTTTAGCAAAATCATATTTGTAATAAACATCAGCCGAACCTGTGATTTCAAGTTTTTTGTCATTTTCCGTGCTGTTTGCTTGTGCAGTTGCAAAATAACATAACAGGATTGCCTTACCGGTTAACAGGATTGTTTTTCTCATTTTTGGTGTTTTAATTATAAAATATTGATTTAAATTTTTATATATTATCTTATATAATATTCATTAAAAAAGATGTAATAAATAACATAAATAATATAATTCAAAATAAAAATATATCTTTTAATTAGTTTAATGTAAGTTTTAGCAAAATATTTTTACATATAATATATATAGTTAAATATCTAATATATTGAATTGGCATTAAAAAATCGCCTAAAAGGCGATTTGTACGGAAGTAAAAACTAAAATGGTGATCTCAAGGGGTTAAAAAAATTCATAAAATCAACAACGGTCGGGCTGTTGTTACTTCTTATAAAGACGCAGGTTTTTCCTAAGCGCAACATTGTACCCGGTAAAATTTTTTAATATCATGGCTTCGTTCGTTTTTTCTTAGCTGAAAGCGTTTAAAAAAAACAATGTCCCTATCTTTGCTGCCTCAAAAATTTAAATATGGCGAACACATCAGATATCAGCCGCGGCATGATATTAAAGTTGGATGGCAACCTTTACTCAGTGGTAGAATTTGGCGAAAACAAAACAGCCCGCGCCGCTGCAAAAGTATGGGCAAAGCTAAAAGGTGTTGATAACAACCGAAGCATTGAAAAAACCTGGAACTCAGGGGATAACATTTATCCCGTGCGCGTGGAAAAGAGGGATTACCAGTTTTTATACAAAGACGAAACAGGTTACAATTTTATGGACAACAGCACTTTTGAGCAAATGACCGTTGCTGAAAATCTTATAGATGCTCCTCAGTTTTTAAAAGAAGGGCAGGAAGTAGCCATAGCGATCAATACCGAAACAGAGCTGCCCGTAAGCGTGGAGCTGCCTGATAAGATCGTAATGCTTGTTACCTATACCGAGCCGGGCCTGAAAGGCGATACCGCTACCAGAACTCTGAAGCCGGCCACGGTTGAAACTGGCGCTACGGTAAGCGTGCCATTGTTTGTAAATGAAGGCGAGCTCATTCGCATCAATGCAAAAACAGGCGAATACGTGGAGCGCGTTAAAGAATAAAAATTTTTTCTACAGTAAAAGGCTTAAATCCGCTGATTTGGGCCTTTTTTCGTCACAACGCATCATTTTTTTTATAAAACGGGCATACCTGCATTTTTGATGCCCTTTAAATACTTACCTTAGCTATTCTGTTATATTGCTTTCGAAACAAATTTTTGAACCCAAAACCTGTAAAAAATTGTATATGGATTTCAGGCAAATTCAGGAGTTGGTCAAAATGATCAACAAATCAAATATTGGCGAACTTACGATCGAACAAAAAGATTTTAAAATATCTATCCGCCAAAAAGAGGAAAATGTAACGCAATTTGTTCAATCCTCACCCATGCAGGCGCCAGCATTAGCGCTGCCGGCCGTACCGCCACCGGCACCAGCCGTACAGGCTGCCACTCCTGCCGAAAAACCCAAAACTGCCGAAGCCGCATCCAACACTGTTATCATAAAAAGCCCCATGATCGGCACTTTTTACCGCAGACCATCGCCAGATAAGCCAAATTTTGTTGACGAAGGCGATATTATTGCACCCGGAAAAGTGATTTGTGTAATAGAGGCAATGAAGCTCTTTAACGAAATCGAAAGCGAAATAAGCGGAAAGATCGTAAAGGTTTTTGTAGAGGATGCCTCTCCCGTGGAGTTTGACCAGCCGCTATTCCTGGTGGAACCTTAATTTATTCAGATATATTCAGATCGCTGATGAGAATTGGTATGTTCCAATTCCACATTTCAAATTCAAAATTGTATCGTGTTTAAAAAGATATTAATTGCAAACAGGGGCGAAATTGCTTTACGTGTCATTCGCACCTGCAGGGAAATGGGTATTCAAACCGTGGCGGTTTACTCTACTGCCGATAGTGAAAGCCTGCACGTAAAATTTGCCGATGAGGCCGTGTGTATAGGCAGGCCCGCCAGTTCAGACTCTTACCTGAACATTCCCAATATAATGGCGGCCATTGAAATTACCAATGCCGATGCCGTACACCCGGGCTATGGTTTTTTAGCGGAAAATGCAAAATTTGCTGAAATATGCAGGCAGAGCAAAATAAAATTCATTGGCCCAAACGCTGAAATGATCAACGCCATGGGAGATAAAATCACAGCAAAAGAAACCATGGTAAAAGCAGGCGTGCCTGTGGTGCCTGGGGGCGAGGGCCTGCTGGAAAGTGTGGAAGAAGCCAAATCCCTGGCAAAAGAGATCGGGTATCCCGTTATTTTAAAAGCAACAGCAGGAGGCGGCGGTAAAGGTATGCGCATTGTGTGGGAAGAAGCAGAACTGGAAAAAGCTTATGACACCGCTAAAATGGAAGCCGGCGCCAGCTTTAAGAACGATGGTATTTACCTGGAAAAATTTGTAGAAGAGCCGCGGCATATAGAAATTCAGGTAGCAGGCGACCAATATGGCAACGTAAGCCACCTCAGCGAGCGCGACTGCTCCATTCAAAGAAGGCACCAAAAGCTGGTAGAAGAATCTCCCTCGCCATTTATGACCGATGACCTGCGCCACCGCATGGGCGAGGCCGCTAAAAAAGCCGCTTCTGCAATTGGTTACGAAAGTGTGGGTACGATTGAATTTTTAGTGGATAAGCACCGCAATTTCTATTTTATGGAAATGAATACCCGCATACAGGTAGAACATTGCGTAACCGAAGAGGTGATTAATTTTGATCTGATCAAAGAACAGATCAAAATTGCCGCAGGCGAAAAAGTGTCAGGCCAGGATTATTTTCCTCAAATGTGCGCGATAGAATGCCGCATCAATGCCGAAGACCCGTTCAACGATTTCAGGCCTTCGCCCGGGAAGATCACCAATTTGCACATACCAGGCGGCCACGGCGTAAGGGTAGACAGCCACGTGTACGCGGGCTACACCATATCGCCTTACTATGACTCAATGATTGGTAAATTAATAACAGTTGCCCGCACCCGTAAAGAAGCCATTGATACCATGTACCGTGCGCTGAGCGAATATGTAATTGAAGGTGTGAAAACAACCATTCCCTTTCACTTACAATTAATGAAAAACCAGGATTTTATTGAAGGGAATTTCAATACCAAGTTTATGGATACTTTTCAGATGAAACCTTAAATGGAGTTTGCAAAATAATGAGCGGGTGGCTGATGGCAACCCGCTTTTTTATTTCTGTAAACCATTTTTTTCCACCTCTTCCTTTACTTCCTCCAGTTCGGCTTCTTTAATATTGGCTTCCATTTTCTGGTGCTTCATGCCATAGCGCACAAACGCATAAATACTCATGTATACATTGGCAATCCATACCAGCGAAAAACCCGAAACCAGGTAACCACGCCAGTCGTCATAAAGCAACTGGTAGCCGCTAATGATCAAAAATCCTATTACCACATAATGGCTGAAACAATAATGACAGGTAAAAATGTAAAAAAATTTTCGTTGCCACAGGCTTTTACAGCTTTTTGACCTGTCAATACAAAATTCCCTCGGCTCCCTGAATATTTCTTCGTGGGTTACCGTCCATGCAATGCAGGCCACTGGTATGGCCAGTATAAAAAGCATTGTAATTTGCTCTGGCAGGGTAGGCATATATATTTTTAACCGTTTTTTTACCGGCCAAAAAAGTATAGCAAAAACAGTGCAGTTAATTCATATCAATGGCTTCGTACAGCCCGCCGCGCGGCAAATCTGTAGGCAGTTCCCAAAACATAAAGCCGCCCAGCTTTTCCTTTTTAATAAATTCGCATTTAAATTTTACTGAAGCTTTGTTCTCCCCGGTTACAAAAATTTTTTCAGCAGGGTTGTACCAGTATGGCGCTTTGGCCGCTTTATCCCATAAAAATACATAACCGTTGGCGCCTGTATATTTGTTCACGCCAATTTTGTAATCAACAAAGTTTTTAAATTTTGCAGGCTGGTACAGGCCCCAGTTAGTGGCGGGTACATTTTCAAACTCCCGCATATAAAACCCGGCGCCTATGATCACTTTTTTTAACGGGAAGTTGATCTGCTTAAAAAACTTCACCACGTTTTGCGCCGATTCTTCTCCCGGCCGTGTTGAATATAAATTGGTGTGATGGCCGGTTACGGTAGAATAGCCATGCACCAGGTCATAGGTCATCATGTTTACAAAATCAACATAAGGTTCTATATCATGCCAGGCTATTGATGAGTCTAAAAATTTTTGAAAACCGCCGGCTGCAAAAGTGATCAGCTTTTCTTTACCAAGCGTATGGCGCAGTTCTTTTACCAGGTTAGTAAATGCTTCCTTATCCTGGGGAATGTTTTGATGCCCCGGGTGCCCCGGTATAACGGGGTATTCCCAGTCAAGGTCAATACCGTCAAGCTGGTACTTGTGTAAAAAATCTTTTACTGAAGCCGCAAATTTTTTAGTCAGTTCTTTATCGTTAAAAGTTTGTGAGCAAAACTCGCAACCGCCCCAGCCACCCAGCGCGATCATGGTTTTAAGCCCCGGGTGTTGTTTTTTTATTTTTTGAAAAGCCAGCAGTGTTGGCGCATCCTTAGGTTTTGTAATGACCATATTGCCGGCATCTACATGGCTGAAGCCATAAATCAGATGCGTGAGTTTTTTTACATCATAAGTATGCAGCATGGCGCTGTCACCTGAAAAATAACCTACAACTTTAAAGGGTTTGGATTTTTGTGCAAAGCTGGCAGACATGGCCACAAGCAATAAAACCCAGAAAAACATCAATCTTTTCATAATAAGTAAAGATATTACTATTTAGATGAGAAAAATGAAGGCTGTTGAATTTCTCCCACCAGGAACACGCTGCCAAAAACCAGTACCAAGTCTTCATTGTGCGCCTGCTGTTTTGCTGCTTCTATAGCCAGGTTCACATTTTCAAAACTGTTTCCATGCAGGTCGTTTGCCGCAGCAAGGCTTTGCAGCTCTACAGCGGGCATGGCACGCGGTACATGGGCATTTGAAAAATAGTAAGCGGCCTGCGCTGGCAGCATTTGCAATACTTTGGCAACATCTTTATCTTTTACCATGCCCAGCACAATGTGAAGGCTGCGATAGCTGAATGTTGCCAACTGGTTCAGTAACTGTTGCACACCGTCGGGGTTGTGGGCCACATCTGCAATCACCCGCGGGTTGTGGCTGATGGTTTCCCAGCGGCCGTTCAGGCCCGTTAATTTTTTGGTGTGCTGCAATCCTTTTGCTATTGCGGTTTCATCTATCTGCCAGCCGCTGTTTTGCAGCAACTGCGTAGCAGCCAGCACAGGCAGCAGGTTTTTAACCTGGTAGTAACCTGTCAGGTCAAGCCTGTATTTCTTAGTATGAGGTTTTTCCAGTTCCACCACCAGTTCTTCATTATCGTAATAATGGTTTGCCACGTAAAATTCTTTATCGGCAAAATAAATGGCGCTGTTGCCGGCGCTGGCCACTTCTTTAAAAACAGTTTCGGTTTCAGGATGTGTTTCGCCAATCACAACGGGTACACCTTTTTTAATGATGCCCGCTTTTTCGCCGGCTATTTTGGTAAGTGTATCTCCCAGTATGTGCACATGATCGTAGCCAATATTGGTAATTACAGAAACTTCGGGCGTGATGATATTGGTACTGTCGAGCCTGCCGCCAAGGCCGGTTTCAATAACGGCAATATCACACTGGTGATTGGCAAAATGTGCAAAGGCCATAGCCACGGTGATCTCAAAAAAACTGGGGTTGATGGTTTCAATGGCAGGCTTTACCTGTTCAATGAAAGTTACAACTTCGGGCTCGCTAATCTCCCTGCCATTGATCTTAACGCGCTCACGTAAATCTTTTAAATGTGGGGAAGTATAAAGCCCGGTTTTGTACCCGGCCGTTTGGAGTATGGCCGCCAGCATGTGGCTTACCGATCCTTTGCCATTGGTGCCGGCAATATGTATGTATTTGCATTGTGTTTGCGGGTTGCCCAATACTTCGCACAGCGCAATAATATTGCTGAAGCCGTTTTTAATAGCCTCGCTTCCCACACGGCTGAACATGGGCAGTTTGGAAAAAATATAACTGATCGTTTCGCTGTAGGTCATTGGGGTTTTTTGTTGCAAAATAGCATGTTTTGATTCATTTCATATTTGCAATGATTGTTTTAATATTTTTGGCACTTTAAAAATAGGAATGGCCGGATCGCAGCAAAGCTGCAGGACATTTTTAAAAACAAACAGGTACATGAATAAAGTTGCAGTAATCGTAGCCGGCGGGTCGGGTACGCGAATGGGCAGTGATTTGCCCAAACAATTTTTAAAAATAAACAACAAGCCGCTTTTATATTATACGTTAGAAGTGTTTCTGCGCGCTTATAGCGATCTAAAGATCGTGTTGGTGGTGCCGGAAGCGTATATAGAAATGGCCCGTGAAATTATTGATGCCTATTTTGATGAAACCCGCATAGTGATTACAGTTGGCGGTGCTACAAGATTTGAATCTGTAAAAAAAGGCCTGCAACTGGTAGATGAAGAAGCGGTGGTTTTTGTGCATGATGCTGTGCGGTGCCTGGTAACGGCAGACCTTGTACAACGCTGTTACGAAATGGCGCTGGAAACCGGCAGCGCCATCCCTGTAATTTCATGCAGCGACAGCGCAAGACTGATAACTGGGGAAGGCAGCGAGCCTCTTGAAAGAGAGAAAGTGATGCTGGTGCAAACGCCACAGGCATTTCACAGTAAAATTTTGCTCCCGGCTTATCAAATTGATTATAAAGAAAAATTTACTGATGAAGCTTCAGTGGTAGAAGCTTTTGGTATGAAGGTATCTTTGGTGGAGGGAGAAAAGAACAATATTAAAGTTACACATCCGCACGATCTGTTCATAGCTGAAAGACTGTTACTGCCACAATAACGACTGTCAAAATTTTTTCACTTTAATAATAATATCTTTCTTTTTGAACTCAAAAATTACAGGCTGTATTGCCTGGCCGTTTTGTACAGTGATCTGCTGCGTATTGTTTACGATCTCGTAACGGTCATTTTCTATATAAATTCTGTACTGCCCCTGCGGTAGCTGAAATGCAAAGCTGCCTTCTACGTCTGTAACGGCGGTTACCAGTTTCTGAGTTTCGAGGTTTTTAGCGTATATGGCAATGCCCATAATATCCGCCGTTTCTGCGTCATAGCGTTCTTTTATTTCCTTTAATTTTCCGGTAACCGCGTTGGTTTTGATCACTGGTATTTTATAGGTTTTATTGTGGCTAACAGTTATTGAGTCATATTGCAACGGCAATCGCAGGTTGTTCTTATAAATACTTACTGCATAGCTGCCATCTGCAAGGTTAGAGTATTTTACAACGCCACGGGCATTGGTCATGGCTACCATATTATTGTTCAGTTTTACCAGCACATTGCCAAGCGCTTTTTCGTTTTGGTCCTTAATGCCATTCAGGTTGTCATCTTCAAAAAGTTCGAGTGTAATTTTATTGCCAGTAGCTGTCATGTTAGTGCCAAACGTGCGCTTTAAACCAATTCTTAATTGAAAATTATCAATATTGCTGTTGCCTGCATATGGCTGGCCTGTGTTCATATACTTTGCATAAGATGCCAGGCCGGTAGCATACCAGTTGCGTGCAATGCGGAAGCTGGCATTGGTATTTAAAAATGCGTGGCTGTTGTTGAATGCGTTCATACGGTTATAGCTGGCATTGATGTTAGCCGTTAATCTTTTATTTTTTGTATTCAGGCTGTAACCAATGCCGGTAGAGTAGTTGATGTAATTTTCAGGCTGATAGATGCCAATATCATACACATTTACCGGGTTCATGTCTACCATGGCATCCGCGTTGAACGAGCCAATGCGATAGGAAAGCCAGTAACGGGCTGCAAAAAAAAGTTGAGGATTGTGATTTAGTTTTGAAAGGCCGCCATCTGCAGATAGGCTTACAAAATGTTTTTGAAAGGATCCTGAAAGCTCCATTCTCATACGATAGGCTTCATAATCCAGGTTTCTGTAAAAGGAGCGAAGTCGCTGATAGTTATAATTGGGCACAATGCCGATGCGTATTTTCTGCCCTGATAATTGAATGCCTGTTTCTGCCTGATGCGTTTGAAACATATCATTATTAAAATGATATGCGCCCTGCGCATCTGATGGTAAAAAGTACCGTGGCTTATTTACACTTGCTGTATACCTTGCAAAAACTGAGGAGGCTCCCAGCCGGTAGGTCAGCATCTCATTTAGTGTAAGTGACCCGCGCCTGATGCCTGCATAATAAGGTGTGCTGTAATAATTGTTTGATGTAAAAGTGATTCTGTTTTTTACATACTGGTAGTCAAGCCCCGCGGCTGCGCCTTTTTGTGCAGATTGTGTTACCATAGGGTCATTACTGCGCTCTTCACTTAAACCGCCTTCCACCACCAGCGCATGAGCAGAGTCACCATAAACAGGTATTTTAAAATTAGTAACCAGTGCGCTGCTTCTGGTAAAAGCGTTGTTATCGTTCCAGATAAAGTTGATATAGCCGCGCTGCCGGTTTTTTAGCTGATGCGCGTATTTTACAGCAAAACTATTACCGGGGTATATCTGGTTTATATTGGTAAACAATAAAAAATTATTTTCCATGGCAATAGCTTCTACTTCGCTGTTGCCCTGCCGGTAGCCGGCTTTTATTCCCCGGCCACTCAGGTTCACATCATATTCGTTGCCATAAATATTGCCAATTGCCAGGTTTACTTTTTCTGATTTTAATTCAAGCCTGGTATCATACATATGCAGATAATTCTGGCGGGTAAAATAATCGGTTGTGGTATTAAATCCAAGCATGGCGTCTGCCCCTATTTTTCTTTCAATATTTGCTTTGAACTGTGTGTACTCATTGCTCAAACCCGACCTGCTATAACTAAGTTCTGCAAAATTTTTATAAAGATTTTCTGCACCCCCGTGGCCTGCCTGCCGGTAATTGGTTATTACCTGAATGGGAATAGAGGTGGTGCTTAATGTTTCTGTTTTGCCGCTTTCGGTGGCAGTTATATAGAGATTGATGTCTGGATAATAAACAGCAGAGCGATGTTTTTTTAGCCTTAATGTGATTAATTGCTTTTGGCGGGGCGCAAGGTAAACCGTGGCCGGTTTTTCAACAATGGATATCAAATCGGCAGGCATCAGCTCATAATTAAGCGTGATGTTTTTGGCGGTGTATCCCGGGTTTTCAACCATCAGGCGAATAAAGTTTTCAGATGCTGACGGGTTGAAGAATGTTTCGCCACCCGCAGCGGCAATAGCAATGTATCCCTGGCTTTCCATTACAAGATGGAAGGATATTCTGGCCTGCCTGGCGATGTTGTTTTCTTTATAAAAAATAAAATATTCAATCTGGCTGATACCTGAAAGCAGTAGCTCGCTGCCGGCAATCATTCTCACCTTCAGGGTTTTCTTTTCGTTATTATTGATATGCCCGGAAAACGCAGGTGTAAATAAAAGGCCCGGATATTTTTTAGCAGGCACCACGCTATCAATAATGACACTGCCAGCGCCGCGGTTGAATAATACAATGCTGTTGTGAAAGGTACGTCCCGCCTCCATCTGTACTGAATCTGCTTCAAATGCAGCGTGCAGGCCAGTTTCAGGCTTTTGTGCAAGGCTTGCCGCGTTGCAAATGAGTAATACAAGTATGTACAGCAGTTTGGTTTTCATCAAAGATTTACTGATTGGTAAAACTATATATAACGGTAAGTAAATAAGGTGTGTTACCGGTAGTGCGGCCAAATAATAAACCGGTTTTTTCTGGTGGAATTTTATATTGTATAGAAACGTTTCGGTTTACAACAGGGGGTGCATTAGATAAAATGGCCTGTGGCGTGGTAGAAAGGCTTCTGGTAATTACTGCTGTTTCACCAGCGCCATTTTCAATTTGTAAAATAGACGCGGGTATTGCGGATGGAACGCCATTGAGTGTAAAAAAACTGCTTCCGCTTTTTACATATACTTCGTAAGACCTGCTGTTGGATATCAGCAGGTGATTGGGCATGTTCTGGCTTTTTCCTAGCTGGTAATCTGCAGGTGATGCAAAAGTGAAAGTAATATCAGGCGATCCCTGAATTGAAATATTGTTCAACGTATTAGTAGTAATAGTAACCGGAATGGTTTTTATATCTACAACAGATGTGTTGGCATTTCTGACTCTTACGTCAACATTAAACGTGTAAGTGCCCGGATTGTAAAAGTTGTTATTTAAGTTGGTTGCAGGTATTCTTAATTGTAAGGGAACCATACTGCGGTTACCTGCCGCAACGGAAAAGCCGGTAGCGGTGAGTTGCTGAAATGCAGTTGTGAGCTGCCTGTTAGAAAGGCCTGCGCCTGTTGCCTGAACATTGTTTAAAGCAACAGTGCCTGTAAAACCGGTGGGCGATCTGTATGAAATAGGCCCGCTTCCTCTGATGTCAACAATAGCGCCTACTGTATGCCCTGCTTCCATGCCTGACAGGTCGAGAATGAGGTCTTCGTTTGAAGAAAAATCTGATAGTTCAAGGGTTCTTGTTATTGCAGCAGGTGTGTTTGTCCACTTGCATAATACCGGAACATCAATATACATTTGCCAGTCATTTGGAGTTGTATAGTGATAAAAGTCAAAAAGATTATAGATTTGATTATTCAATATGTCAATAGTGTACCTGCCGGCATGTAATTGCACATTGCTATAATCGCTTATTTTATAATTCATCAGCACAATACCAGAGGTGCTCGCGCTGTTTTGTGAGGGCGGGTCTAAATAAGGTTTAAATGTTGTGCCCAGGGTTTGATAGTCAAGTGGAGAAGATGGCAGGTTGCTGCTTCCGGGCGTATGGTTGCTGATGCTATGCAGCTTAAATGATACAAAAGACGATGGAAGCGTGGCGCCGGATAAAGTAGTGTGGGTAAAAACGCTGGTATTAGATTTCAGCATAGACATATACCTGCCTCCGGCAGGCCGCCAGCCTGCAGAAAATAACCATCTGCGGTAATGATCGCCTGCCGCGTGTGCCTGCTGGTAATCAACCCTGCCGAGTATATGGCTTTCAGTAAGTGCAATAGTTGTTGGCTGCGCAATTAAATTGCATTGAACCAAAAAAACTAAAATTGCTGCTGATAAAAAACGTTTCACCGATGCTTTATATAATGCGCTAAAATTTCAAATCTTTTTCTCCCACTCTTACATTGGAAACTGAGCCTACCCTTAAAATGGAGATGCCTTTATAGTTTCCCTTTAAAGTTTCGGGAATGGCAAAGTACACTACCTGCTCAGCGCCGGGCATCATAGATATAGGCATAGGCTCCAGCTTCATTTCGTCTCCGGTGGCATTGTTGATCAATTCAAACTCAACAGATGAATCAGTATTTACATTGCCGGTGTTTTTAATTTTTACGGCTACATATTTTTGCATCCTGCCGGTATCTTCTGCTTTTAAGGTCACCGTGTCAATGCTTGTAAAATCAAGCTCTTCGCGGTTATTGCCGGGTGATGTATGAAACACATGCAGCGCAAATTCAAAAAGCACCCTGATGCCAATGTTGTTATCCTTAATATACTTATCATCCTGCATGGCCAGTTGTGTAAACATGAGCATACTGTTGGTGGTAGAATCATTTTTAAGGCTTACAGGAACCTTCATTGTTACAGGCACCTGTTTAGATGTGCCGGGCGCCACACTTACCGATTTTTCTGCAACCGATATCCAGGCTGCATTGGAGCGCGGTAATGTGCCGGAAGGAAAATAAACTTTCTGGCCGTTTATATCCCGCAGCCAGTCGCTCAGGCCTATTGAAAAAGCAACAGGCGATTTCGTATTATTGGTAATGGTAACGGTTTGGCTGCTAACACTTCCGGGTTCGCCGGTAAAAAAAAGACGCGTGGGCTGAATGGTTACTCCCTGGCCAAATAAAGCGATTGCGGGCAGCAAAAGCAGTGCGATAAACGCAAGAGGTTTAGAAAAAAGGCTTAACATAATTAAAAGGTTCAAAGTTCTGCAAGGTCAAAAATAATCTTTTACCTGCAGAACTTTTAGTGTTAAAATTTATTGCTGTGAGAAGGTGTAAATAACTGTTTGCTGGTAAGCGCCAGAGGGTTTGCCTAAAATGCTTGCCTGTGCTTTTGCAGCAGAAATTTTATAATTCACATCAATTGTTTTGATACCTGATTTTGCACCTGTAAGAATGGGCTGGTTAGCATTGCTTAATGTAACAGTGCTTACAGTTCCACCATCAGCCGGCGCAGTTGGTGTAATATCTAAAACGCTTACAGGAATTTTGTCAGAACCTTTTTCAAAATCACTACCCGCTGCTTTTACATTTACAGTAAATGTTTTGGTAGCTGTAAGTTTTAAATGGCCTGGTACAGATTTTACCTGATCTGTAGTGTAAGAAGCCGCGTTAGGATAACTGAAATCTACAGATGCTGAACCTGGGGTTTCTCCTGCCGTACTTTGAGCGCCGTTTTCGGCTGTAATAAAATCGCTCAGAGTGATTTTAGCGATTGTTGATGCAGTAGTAGTTGACTGCTGAGCGTTTGACTGGTTTACAGCTAAAGAAGCGATAACGGTTACGATTGCGATTGAAAGTAGCTTTTTCATTTTTATAATTTTTGAATGTTTTAAAAATATTGTTGGAGTAAAGACTATTAGTTTTGAGAGAATGTATAAATAACAGTTTGCTGATAAGTGCCCTGTGGCTTGCCCAGAATTTTTGACTGTGCATCGGCAGCAGAGATTTTGTAAGAAACATCAATGGTTTTAATACCTGATTTTGCGCCTGTAATAATGGTTTGATCAGCATTGCTTAAGCTTACAGTGCTTATTGTTGCACCACCTGCCGGCGCTGTAGGTGTAATGCTTAATACATTTACAGGAATTTTGTCAGAGCCATTTGAAAAATCGGTGCCTGCTGCTTTAACTTTTACATCAAATGTTTTTGTGGCGGTAAGCTTTAAATGCCCGGCAACAGATACTGTCTGGTCTGCTTTGTACGAAGCAGCATCAGGATAGCTGAATGCTACATTAGCCCCACCTGGAGTTTGGCCTGGCGTACTTTGTACACCGTTTTCGGCAGTAATAAAATCGTTCAGAACAATTTTAACATTGGTTGATGCAGTAGTTGATTGTTGAGCGTTTGACTCGGTTACAACTAAAGAAGCGATAATAGTTACGATTGCGATTGAGAGCTTTTTCATTTTTTTGTGTTTTTTATTTTTTAAAAATTTATTTTGGAGTGATTGTATAAATAATGGTATTGGTATATAAACCCGCGCCGGATGGCAGCACATATTTCATAGCCCTGTCAGCGGGTATGGTATACGTGATGTTTAACACATTGTTTACCGCAGCGCGCCCGTTAAGTAGCAAAGGCTGATTGGTTGTGGCCAGGTAGTTTACACTGCGCAGCATAACGCCGGGTTTTAATACCTCACTGTTTTCAACTGCAAGCCTTAAAACTGAGGCAGGGATCATGTTGCGGTTGTTGGTCAGTGATCTGAAATGTTCTGCTGCCGCACGTACCAGCACATTGTATTCAATTGTAGAAGAAAGTACCAGTGCAGATGGCATTGTTTTTACCACACCCTGTGTAAAATCTGCTGTTGTATTGAAGGGAATGTTTACGATAACCCCCGCGTGCCTGGCAGTGCTGATCTCCATAAAATCTTTTACAGCTATCTGAACTTCGGCTGTTGTTTCCATTTGCGCTGCTGCGTAAAACGGCATTAGTGTAAACATGCACAGCACGGTATTGCGAAGGCTTTTGTTCATTTTAATAAAAATTCTTTTGTTTGTAATGGGCTTGAAACTTCGGGCTTATTGGTTCAGTCTGTTGTTTCGTGGCCGGGCTTTTTTGTCGTTTACTTTTCAGCTTTTTGCTATCTGTTTTCGTAATGACAACACAAAGAAACACCGCCAAAAAGCAGCATTTTTAAGTATTCGCCCAAATGCATTCATTTTTCGCCGAACGCTTATTTTTTTTCGTTAAAAGATTTTGGGATGTTTTAAAAAACAGTGTTTTACAATTGGCATGCGGCTTTGCAGGGCATAAAAAAACCCGCCATTTCTGACGGGTTGTTAGGAGTAATTTATATGTGATGTAAATCGCTTAAACCATTAGTACCTGTACATTTCAGGTTTAAACGGCCCGGCCTTAGGTATGCCTAAATAAGCAGCCTGAGTATCGGTTAGTTCGTCTAACTCCACACCAATTTTTGAAAGGTGCAGCCTTGCTACTTTTTCATCAAGGTGCTTTGGCAACACGTAAACATTGTTTTCATATTTATCATGATTTTGCCACAGCTCAATCTGTGCAAGGGTTTGGTTGGTAAACGAGTTGCTCATTACGAAGCTTGGATGGCCGGTTGCGCAGCCTAAGTTCACCAGGCGCCCTTCTGCCAAAAGGATTACATCATGGCCGTCTACATTGTAAATATCTACCTGCGGCTTAATGGTATCTTTTGTATGGCCATAGTTATCATTCAACCATGCCACATCAATTTCAATATCAAAGTGGCCAATGTTGCACACAATGGCTTTATCTTTCATTAATTTAAAATGCTCGCCGGTGATCAGGTCGCGGCAGCCCGATGCAGTTACTACAATATCTGCTTCTTTTACCGCGTCAATCATTTTCTTTACTTCATAACCGTCCATGGCGGCCTGCAAAGCACAAATCGGATCAATTTCAGTAACGATCACACGGCAGCCAGCGCCGCGTAAAGAAGCAGCAGAACCTTTGCCCACATCACCATAACCGCCAACCACGGCTACTTTGCCTGCCAGCATTACATCTGTTGCACGGCGGATGGAATCAACCAGGGATTCTTTACAACCGTATTTGTTATCAAATTTTGATTTGGTTACAGAATCGTTCACATTAATAGCAGGCATAGGTAAAGTGCCTTTGGCCACTCTTTCATACAAACGGTGAACGCCGGTAGTGGTTTCTTCGCTGATGCCTTTTACATGCTGCACCAGTTCGGGATAAGTATCTAAAACCATATTGGTCAGGTCGCCGCCATCGTCCAGTATCATGTTCAAAGGGCGGTCTGCGCTGCCAAAAAATAAAGTTTGCTCAATGCACCAGTCGGCTTCAGCCTGTGTTTGTCCTTTCCAGGCAAACACACCAATGCCTGCGGCCGCAATGGCAGCAGCAGCATGATCCTGAGTGGAGAATATATTACAGGAGCTCCATTTTACTTCGGCGCCCAAAGCCACCAGCGTTTCTATTAATACGGCAGTTTGAATGGTCATGTGCAGGCAGCCTGCAATGCGTGCACCTTTCAGTGGCTGGCTGGCAGCATATTCGTTACGAATGCTCATCAGGCCTGGCATTTCAGCTTCGGCAAGCCTGATCTCTTTACGGCCCCATTCTGCAAGGCTGATGTCTTTTACCTTGTGCTTCAGGTTAAAATCAATCTGAGATTTTGTTACGGTTGACATGTGTGTAATTTTTTAAAATAATTGTATTAGGCCAGCATGAACTGACATGCAAAGGTATCAAAATAGTATTATGCACTGTGTAATTAAACAATAAATAGTGGAATGACCTTAATTATGTTAATTTTGAAGGTATAAATATTATTTTATGGCAAAAAAAGCTGTATCAAAAGCAGAAACAACTATTCCGGACGCTGCTTTACAATTGGATGAAAAAGACATTACCATTTTAAAACTGTTGCAGTCGAATGCGCGCATTACGGTAAAGGAGATTGCCGACGCCATTCACCTGAGCCCTACGCCCGTTCACGAGCGCATCAAATGGCTGGAGCAAAGCGGCATCATTAAACAATATGCCGCGTTGCTGGATCCTGAAAAACTGGGCAAGGGTTTGATGGTTATCTGCTATGTATCGCTGCGCCAGCACGATAAAAAAGCCGGGCTAAAATTCATTGAATCCATCCGGCAGTTACACGAAGTAACTGAATGCTATAGCATTTCGGGAGAGTTTGATTTCATGCTGAAAGTACTGGCGAAGGATATGGCAGGTTTTTACGATTTTCACGTAAATAAATTAAGCCAGGTAGAAAACATGGGGCATGTACAAAGTATTTTTGTAATGGGCGTGGTGAAACAAACTCATGAATTGATCTAAGGATAACTATTGGGCTTTTTTAATATCCAGCAATTCAATTTCAAATACAAGCGGGCTGCCGCCGGGAATGGCAGGTGGCGCGCCACGCAGGCCATAACCCAGTTGGTAAGGAATGTAAAATTTGTATTTGCTGCCAACGCTCATCAGTTGCACGCCTTCCGTCCAGCCGGGAATTACACTGCCCAGTGGAATGGTCAATGGCTCTTCTCTTTCATAAGATGCATCAAATTCGGTTCCGTCTGGTAACATGCCGCGGTAGTGTACCGTAACGCTGTCCTGCGCCGTAGGTTTGGCGCCTGTTGCCTGTTTTAATACTTCGTATTGCAGGCCGCTGGCAGTGGTGGTAATGCCGGCCTTGCCTTTGTTTTGTGCAAAAAATTCTTTTTGCTGAACATCTGCTTTTTGTTGCAATACTTTTTGAGAATACGTACTGAGGATGGTATAAATTTCTGCTTCGTCAAACTTAGCGGGTTTTTTATCAAACACATCCTGCAGGCCCTGCGCAACCAGTTTTGTATTCAGATCTCCCAGGTCCTGGTTAAGCGATTGGGCAATATTCATTCCTAATGCATAGCTGGCAGAATCAGATTCCGTTTTCAGTACAACATCTTTTTGTACGGTAGCAGGTGCAGCAGGAGTTTTGCTTTGCGCCTGAACATTTGCAAATAAAAATAAACAGGCCGCGGCCAACAGGAAAAAATACTTCATGACGTGTGATTATTTGAGATGCAAAAATAGCTGCCTGAATGTTATGGAAAACATATTTTAATTGCTGTTCAATAAAAAATACAATTATAAATGGCCGGTGGAGAGTTACCTTCGCACACACACATATTCAATACTATGAGAATAATTTTGTTGGCAGCAGCCCTGATAGGGCTAACCTCTTCCTGCAGCAGCAACGCCAGTGATTCCCGCGAAACCCGGATAGACAGCCAGATGGTAATGGATACCGGTGTAATTGTAGAAGCGGCCCCTGCAAAAAACCATGTTGATTCGATCATGGCGAAAAAGCAGGTGCCGGTTTTGTGCTACCACAGGTTTGAATATGGCCGCACCGATGATTACAATGTAACACCCGCACAGTTTGATGCTCAAATGAAAATTCTGAAAGACAGCGGCTATCAATCCATTCTTCCTGATCAATTGTACGACTACCTCGTTTATAATAAACCAATCCCTGAAAAACCATTCATGGTTACGTTTGACGATAATCGCCTCGAACACATTACTGTTGCCAATGAAGTGCTGAAAAAATATGGGTTTAAAGGTGTGTATTTTATTATGACTATTACTATCGGCAAAAAGAATTATATGAACCGTGAGCAGATTGCCCAGCTTGCTGCCGAAGGTAACACGGTTGGCAACCACACTTACGATCATCATAAAGTAACAGCGTATAATGATGAGGACTGGCAAAAACAGATAATAGAGGCCAATCAAACAATTAGCGAGATTACCGGCCAACCTGTTACCTATTTTGCTTACCCTTTTGGTATTGTCAACCACACGGCTGCACAGGAGTTAAGTAAGCATTATAAAATGTCGTTTATTCTTTCTACCCCACGCGACAGCCTGGTACCCTTGCAAACCGTTCGCAGAATGATCGTGGCGCATAAATGGACACCCCAGGGAATGCTGAAAGTGATGAACAGTACGTTTTCTAAAAGATAGCGGCTACAACTGTTTTTCCATATACACGGCAGTGGGTAAGGGGTTGTAACAATAAGCCCCGGTTTCTTTAAAGCCGTAAGCGCGGTATAGCTTCAACGCGGCTTCCATTTCCCGCACACTGTCTAACTTTATGAATTGGTAGCCCAGCTCTTTAGCCGATTGTAAAGCCAGGTCCATTAGGTGCCGACCAATATTTAGTCCTCTGTATTCCGGTTGCACAAACATCCTTTTAAGCTCTGCAGATTTACTGTCTAACTTTCTTACGCCGGTGCATGCAATGGCTGTGTTATTAACATAAGCCAGCAGCAGCGCGCCTTTAGGCGGGCCGTACATGGTAGCAATATTGGCCAGCTCATATTCTATATCCTGAAAATTGAGCACAAACGGCAGCGCGTTTACATACTCCCTGAAAAGTAGTTTGCCATCATTGAAATGTTCAGGTGTTAAAGCCTTTACCCATATTATAGCATCAGTGTTCAAGCGTTTAATATTTATCATCCAGGTCATCAAAGTCGCCTTCGAGGTCATCTTCCAGACCTTCCCGCTCAAACCTCGTATTCATCATACTTCCAAACAAATCTTTGAACTCCACTTTGGTTTCAAATAATTGTTTGCTGATGAGCGAGTAGGCTGAAAGGCCGTGCAGCACAAACTCCATCAGCAGGCCTGTTTGCATTTCGTCAGCACGGGGGAAATATTTTTTTACCAGTGCATGCAAACCGTCTACCGCATACAGTTGCTGCACTTTGTCATTGTCTTTTGTGTTGAAAGAAAGCGACAGGTTGTTGCCCTTATCAAACCAGCTAATAATGGGGCGGTAGGGGTTTTCGTCAGCTTTTTGCTGTGCCGATGCCTTACCTGTATTGCGGCGTTTTTTCAATTCTTCAGGATTGGGAAAATATTGGATGAACTGCGTGCGCACCGAACGGTCCAGCAAATTCATAGCTACCTGGTAAGGTCCTTCCTGTTCGCCTTCGTACACCAGTTCCACTTTCCCGGTAATGGATGGAATAGTGGCGGCCAGGTCGCTGATCCATATCTGTGTTGAAGATTCAGCATTCATAATTGCCCGCCTTTCGGCCGCACTCACGGCATTTTCCATGGCCGAAATGGTGAGCCTGGCGCTCACGCCGCTTTTTTTATCTACCAGTTCGCTGCTGCGCGCTTCAAAAGCCACTTGCTCTATCAAACGTTTCACCAGGTCGCTCACTTCTATTTTTTCAGCCTGTTCATTGTGGATGCCCGCTTCCTGTTCCGTAATATCAAGGGCATGCTCAATATTCTTAGGGTAATGCGTGAGTATCTGGCTCTGTATCCTGTCTTTCAGCGGCGTTACAATACTGCCACGGTTGGTATAGTCTTCGGGGTTGGCGGTAAACACAAAAAGAATATCAAGCGGCAGCCTTAATTTGAAGCCGCGGATCTGTATATCGCCTTCTTCTAAAATATTGAACAGTGAAACCTGTATGCGCGCCTGCAGGTCGGGTAGCTCGTTGATCACAAAAATGCTGCGGTTGCTGCGTGGAATGATGCCATAATGCAATACGCGCTCATCAGCAAACGTAAGCTTTAAATTTGCTGCTTTAATCGGGTCTATATCGCCGATCAGGTCGGCCACCGACACATCCGGCGTAGCCAGCTTTTCGCCATAACGCTGGTTGCGATGGATCCATTCAACAGGCGTATCATCACCATTTTCCGCAATCAGGTCATGCGCATATTTTGAGATGGGATGTAGCGGATCATCATTGATCTCGCTGCCCGCAACAACGGGGATCCATTCATCCAGCAGGCCAGTCATTAATCTTGCCATACGCGTTTTAGCCTGCCCGCGCAGACCCAGGAACAAAATGTTGTGCCGGCTCAGCAGCGCCCGTTCAGTTTCGGGAATCACAGAATCTTCATAGCCCACAATGCCGGGAAAGGTGGCTTCTCCCGCGCGCAGTTTTTTTATAAGATTTTGCCTTACTTCTTCTTTAATGCTTTTATATTGATAGCCCGAGGCTTTTAGTTGTCCTAATGTTTTAACCATGTTTCTGTTGATTTATTGATTAGGAAGAAGCATATCTTCCTTGTATTTGAAATTTTTGAATCGTTTAAATTATAAGCTGCTGTTCCCGGAATTTATCAATAAGCCGACTTGCATCAAATCTTTAAAATCCTTTAAATTAGGGTTCGGCTTTTTCCGCTTTCAAAATCCTTAAAGATAAACGTTCCCAGCTTATCAAGATTTGCAAAATACGCTTTGCCATGATTCATTTCGGTAAACTCCTGTACAAACCTTTGCAGGTAAGGGTCTGTGGCGATCATGAAGGTGGTGATGGGTATTTTTAATTTTTTACATTGGGCAGCCAGGTTCAGGCACCGGTTCACCACCTTCCTGTCAAGCCCGAAAGCGTTTTTATAATAACGCCTGCCAATCTTCAGGCAGGTGGGCTTGCCATCCGTGATCATGAAGATCTGCTTATTGGGATTTTTTCTCCTTCGAAGAATGTCCATGGCTAATTCCAAACCCTCAACGGTATTGGTATGGTAAGGCCCCACCTGTAAATAAGGCAGGTCTTTAATTTCAACAGGCCATGCGTCATTGCCAAAGACAACAATATCCAAAGTGTCTTTGGGGTAACGTGTGGTGATGAGCTCGCTAAGCGCCATAGCCACTTTTTTTGCCGGCGTAATGCGGTCTTCGCCATACAGGATCATCGAGTGGGAAATATCAATCATCAGCACGGTAGAAGTTTGCGTTTTAAAATCAGTTTCACGAATGCTCAGGTCATCTTCCCTTAAATGAAAACTTTCAATGCCATGATTGATCTGCGCATTGCGGATGGATTCTGTAAAATCAATCTGCTCCAGCATATCGCCAAACTGAAATGGCCTTGTTTCAGGATTGATCTCATCACCCTGGCCGGGTTTAAATGTTTTATGGTCGCCTTTGCCTGCTTTTTTCAGCTTGCCAAAAATTTCTTCAAGGCTTTTTTTACGAATGCCTTGTTCAGTTTTAGGCGTGATCCTGATCTCGCCGGTAGGCGCATCTTCTGTTATATAGCCTTTGTTTTTCAGGTCTTCCAAAAAATCACCCATGCCATAATCATCGCCGGTAAGCTGGTATTGTTTATCCAGCTCGTTCAGCCATTGCAGGGCTTCGCCTACATCACCGCTGGTGTAAGTAAGCAACTGCAAAAAAACATCCATCAATTGGTCAAATGGGCTTTTGCCGTATTTGTTGATATCGAATTTTGAAAAATGGTAGCCGCGCATATTTAAAGTTAACAAGTTTTGAGGTTTAAAGGTTTTGGGCTGGTAAAAGTTCACAACCCTGCAGGCTCAACAAAAAAGGCTGCCCTGTAAGAGCAACCTTTGGTATCAAAATCTTTATTGATCGTATCAGGGTCTGATGGAGTCCTGGTTCTGCGTATTATCAACCGGCGCAGCGGTGTCAGCAGCATTGCTAATTGCGCCGGGCAGCGCCATTTCCCCGGCCGGGTTTTGCGCGCTTTTTTTCAACGGGTCATACTGCTGTTCTATAGCCTGTGCTGCGGCTTCCATTACGTTGTTCAGCGGATCTTCTATACTTGCAAAGCCGGTAAAAAATTCAGGCTTTTCTGCTTTCAGGTAATTGTAATAATTCTTTTGCTCCCTGATGTCTTTTTTCACAGCTTCCATCACCTTTCTTGCCTGATCCAGCTTTCCGGCCTTATAATATGCTTCAGCCAGCATCAGGCCGGTTTGGTTGTGCTGGTTGTAACGGCTTACCATGCCGTAAGGAAGGTTTTGTGGCAAAATGCCTTTTTCTGATTTTTCAAGAATAGCTTCAGCTTCTTTCATTTTCCCGGCATCGGCAAGGTTGCCCGCAGCTTCGGCAAAAATGGCGCGGATGTTTAATAAATGCCTGCGGTTTTCTTCATCAAAATAGGTTCCGGCTTTATTGGCTCCGCCAAATTCATATTTCTTGATCAGGTTGTCGTAGATAGCGGCTAGGTTGTTATCGCGCATAGATGTACCTCCTGCGCCCATTTCTCTCAGGGCCTGCTCAATTACCCAGTTTTGCTGTGGCGCTTTTGCCGGGAACGGAAGTAGCCTGTAGCTGAGGCCATCTTTACGAATGTAGCTGCCAAAGCCCAGTTCGCCGTATGGCGATGTAAAATAAATAGGCCTTTGCCATTTGTTAGAAGCAATGATGTTTAAGATCATCAGTTCGCTTCTTTGTAATGCCCTGCGGGGAATTTCAAAAACCATGTTGTCAACAAGGCTATCTGTAGCATTGGCCGTTCCATTTTTCAGAATCAGTTCTTTATCAACTGGCACCATAAACTTGTTGATAGGCAGGCGTTGCTGCCCCACATCCTGTCCGGTTTCAGGGTCAATGGCAGGAGCGCCCATAAAGTCGTGCATCACATTGTAAAGATTGTAATGCATGTTGGGGTCAATGTTTTGCCCGGGCGCCGGTTCGGTTACATAAACCACTTCCCTGTTGTGTCCGGCAATTTGGGCCGGGGTCCAAATCACATCCACACTGTCGGCCTGGTTTACTTTATAACGCAACTGGTTGATGTACCAGTCAATGCCGAGCAGACTGGTGTTGATGATTCGAATGTCGGGGCGAACGCCTTCCACTTCCTGCGCGTACCACAAAGGATAGGTGTCATTATCGCCAAAAGTAAATATGATCGCGTTGGGCGCGCAACTTTCCAGGTAATTTCTGGCCAGATCAGGACCCAGCGTTTTCTGGCTTCTGTCATGGTCATCCCATTCCTGCTGCGCCATTAAAACCGGCACCAGCACACAAATGATGCCTGCTGTAATGCCTGCCATTCTTAAATTGCTGCCTTTAGATGAAACAGTCCTAATTACATAGGTTACAACAAACAGTACAATTAAAAATAATGCTGCGCCAATAATGCCTGAAATAAAGATTGGGCCGGGAGAACCCCAAAGGCTGCTGGCAGCTATCATAAGAAAACTTAGGGAGCCGCCGTATACCATCATTTTGGTAAACGTTTCTTTGTCTTTCAATTCTACAGCCAGTCTTACAAAAGCAACTACAGCCAGCCCTATCCATATTGCAAATGCGTAAAAAGATCCCACGTAGGCGTAATCACGCTCACGCGGCTGGTTGCCCGGCTGGTTCAGGTACAGCACAATGGCCAGCCCGGTAAAGAAGAACAGCAGGAAGGTGACCACCCAGTCTCTCCTGTTTTTTATAAACTGGTAAACCAATCCAACAATGCCCAGGATGAATGGCAGCAGGTATAATTTATTATTGGCTTTATTGTCTTTCAGGCTTTCGGGCAGTTTGCTCTGGTCGCCCAGCAGCGCGTTATCTATAATAGAGATGCCCGAGATCCAGTTGCCATCCCGTTTATTGCCAAAGCCCTGAATGTCGTTTTGTTTCCCGGCAAAATTCCACATAAAATAACGCATGTACATAAAGCTGGTTTGGTAAGTGGTAAACCAACTGATGTTATCGCCATAACCCGGCGCGCCGTAAGAGGGCTGACCGGTATTGGGGTCTCGATATTGCTCCAGGTTCAGCCAGTCAGCATAAAACTGGGCATGATACTGGTCGTTGCTGCTGCTCCAGATACGGGGAAAGAGTTGTTTGTCGGAGCTTTTATAATTCACTTCCCTGTCGCGCCCAATGGGTATGTATTTGTTATCACCTTTTACATACCTCATTTCTTTCATGGTAAAAGGGCTGCCGTTTTCATCGTACTCTACTTCTGCGGCAAAATGCGGCCCGTAAATAAGCGGCGCGCTGCCATATTGTTCGCGGCTTAAATAATAAACAAGGTTGATGGGGTTGTCAACATTATTCATATCAATAGCAGGGTTGGCATTGCTGCGGATCATGGATGTGAGGTACATCATATACCCCAGCAT
>CAKSQK010000007.1 GCA_934486785.1 uncultured Niabella sp.
GTGCAAAATTCAACTTCTGTTCTTTGATTAAAGTTCAGTGCTAAAAATCCCGCCCATCGCCAATACGCGGCACGTTAGCTGCAATATGCATAGACACCCAAAAATAGACAGAACACTTAAATAAAAAAACGGACAAGCCGAACACCGTATTAAGAAGTAGGCAAACTAAATTTTCCAAACAATGGCACAAAAATTATCAGAGTTATTAGCAGAACTCACAGCAAAAGCAAAACAACTTGAAGACAAGTTTGAAGCTTCAAAAGGACAAACCAAAGAGCAACTTCAACAATGGCAAAACGAAGCTAAAGAAAATGTTGCCGAAACCAAAGCCGCATTTGAAGCAAAAAAGGCTTCGCTTGAAGGTGAGGCAAAATCGCATTGGGACAACGTAAAATCAAATTGGGATAACGGTGTTGCGAAATTAAAATCCGATTTTAGAAAGGCTAAATATAATTTGGAAGCTTCTGATGCAGAATTGAGTGCAGAATGGGCTGAAGATGATGCTGAAATGAGTGTGTATTTTGCATTAGATGCTATATCCGATGCTCAAGAAGCAGTTATAGATGCCGTTAATGCAAGAGCCAAAGCAAATTCTTACTAACATTTAAAAATTAACCAATGGCTAATTTACTAAACACATTGACCAATTCAATCAAACATTGGTACGTTCCTCTTATCGTGGGAATTTTGTTTGTAGTTTTCGGCATATACATTTTTACGGTTCCGCTGGAAACTTATGTTACATTATCCGTAATTTTCAGTATATCGTTTATAACATCGGGATTGTTTGAAATTTTCTTTTCCATTCAAAATGCCAAAACCCTTTCTGGTTGGGGTTGGTATTTAGTAGGCGGACTATTTTCGTTGGCAATGGGGATTTATCTGGTAATGTATCCGGGAATTTCAATAACAATTTTACCATTCGTTGTAGGCTTTACGGTAATGTTCCGTTCATTCCAATTATTGGGAATTGCATTTGATATGAAAGGTATGGGAATATTGCGATGGGGAAACCTTGCCATAGCCAGTACATTGGGAATTATCTTTTCATTCATACTGTTGGCAAACCCAATATTTTCAGGAATTTCATTAGTAACCGCAACTGCGTTGGCGTTTATTTTTGTAGGAGTTTCATTGGCAATTCTTTCGTTTGACCTTAAAAAGGTGAAAGATTTTCCTTCAAAAATTAGCAACAACCTGAAAGAAAAGATAGCGAGTTTACAAAACGAATTAAAAGGAACTTCCCAATAAAAAAATACTGCAGCTAACAAGGTATTGCCAAAATGGGGGCTGATGGAAGTATATCAACATTTGTACTTCTATCAGCTTTTGTGCTATATTTCAGCTGACGGTTTTCAAATGCCCCCACTTCGGCAATACCCGAAACGTTATGTGCTATGCTAAAACGACACGCCAACAAATGAAAAGACTGCTAACATTTTTCGTAATTGTAATTTTATTCGGTTGCGGACAGACAGAAAAGAAATCTGAGGGACAATGGAAAACAATTGAAGTTGGCGACTACCTTTTTGACTTTCCTTCCGACTTTGAATTGGTCACCGAAAAAGGAATTGACTCCTATGTTGGAAAAATTAAAGGTGACAGTATTGAGTTTGGTTTCGACTTTGGCTATTATTCCAATGACTTTGAACAAACTTCACAAGAATATTTAGAAAATGGATTTTGGCGAAATGAATTGTCGTATCGTTTTATGAAAGAAGGAATAACTTACGACCAGACCAACACACCCAAGGTTGATGTTATGAGCATTCGACCTGCAACAATTCAAGACAGTATTATAGGAAAAGGTTGTGACTATGTTGCAAAATGTAAACACGACAAAACAGAATTTGACTTTGCTATATATATTCCTAACGAAATCAAACAGACAAATTATTCAATTGACACAGTTGACAACCAATATAGAAAAATTGTATGGGCAAAGGACCCGCAAAAAGGAACGACAGGAATTTATTTAAGAGACTTAAATGGTTTCAATAAATCAATAAATAGTTATTTGGCTTTATCTATGGCGACAAGTAAACTAACAAGCAAACAACAAGAAACAGTATTGAAAATATTTAAAACAGGACGACATAAAAGTGGAAAGAAGTAGAAGCACAGCACATAACAGGCGTTTGGCAAAAAAGCGGGTTCAGTGCTTAAATGAAGTTTTGTGCTTCGTATCAAGTTCAGTGCTGGCAGACAGTTTAGTGCTTCGAAATCCGCTTCTTCGCCAAGCGCCAAAACGTTGGTGGCAAGTGTAACAGACGACAATAACTAGAAAATTAACAATGCAGAATTTACTATTTGACTTTATATCAAAGTACATTTCTCTGACAGAAGATGAAAAGAATACTATCATTTCTTTGAACATTTTTCGGACAATTAAAAAGGGTACAAATCTTTTAAAAGAAGGACAAAAATCAAATGATGGCTACTTTGTTTTGAAAGGCTGTATTCGGACATATTACATCATAGACGGAGAAGAAAAAACAACTGCATTCTACACAGAAATGGAAGGCTTGACACCTCATTGCACTATCAATAAGGAACCTTCTGAATACTACATAGCTTGTGTGGAAGACTCTATACTGACCGTTGCAAATTCTGAAATGGAAGTAGAAATATTTAATAAATTTCCAAAATTTGAATCATTGTGCAGAGTGTTATCAGAAGAACTCTTAGCTAAACAACAAATCAATTTTGACGAATTTAAGACTTCTTCGCCTGAGCAACGATATTTGAACTTACTACAAAAAAGACCAGACCTCATTCAACGTGTTCCACAACACCAATTAGCGAGCTATTTAGGTATAAAACCGCAATCATTAAGCAGGTTGAGAGCAAGAATTTTGGAAAAAAATAAAGGGTAGGGTTCTTTTCTTAACTTAAGTGAACGAGTTTTAGCCTCTCTCCAATCTAATTTTGCAGTATCATTTAACACTAAATTAAAAACGATATGCAAAAGAAGATTTTATGGCTGGGTCTTGTTATTTTTTTGACAAACAGTTTACGGGTAAATGCACAATATGCTAAGGAAGATAGCACATTCAGAAAACATTTTATTGGCAGCACAATGTTTTTGTTGGGCAATTTATCATCAGTAAACAGACCCGATTTTGTGCAATTGAACTATGGCTATCGTATTACAGGGAAAGACGTAATTTCATTAGAATTGAAAACTTGGAAATACGCTTGGTCTCTTGGTATTCCATACGGAAAATCATTTGAATCACCTGAAGAAAAATTCCCTGGTTATATACGTGAATATGGCTTTGCATTAGCTTATCAGCGTTTCTTATGGAAAGGACTTTATGCAGGCATCCACGTTATGAATGCTTGGCAAACTTTTGTTGACGACAACGATAATAAAATTGATAATGGTTTTCAGATTTTTAACACCTACCGTGTTGGCTATCACATCAAACTTTTTAAAGATAGATTTTTTATTCAACCATCATTAGCCATTACACATCGACCTTATCATACAAAAATGCCTGATTCGTTTAAACAACTTGACGACAAGAATTCAAAATTCTTTTTCGGAGAACCAGGGTTACATTTTGGGTTTAATTTCTAATAATCCATAAAAAGATATGATGAAAATATTGAAGACATCAATGGTTAGTCTTTGTTTAGGTTTCTTCCTGCTCTCTTGCGACAAAGAAGAATCAATGATTGAGCCTGGCAATTTAGTGCCGAAAACAGTAATGGAAGACCCAACACTTCCATCCGTTACAATAAATGAGGCCAAGCTGCATGCAATAGCTTTTGGCCACCCAGATAGTACGCTGATAGTATGTATTCATGGTGGACCTGGGGCAAACTTCCGCTATATGCTCAACTGCAAAAGTCTGGCAGACAAAGGCTACAGAGTGGTCTTTTATGACCAAAGAGGTTCAGGGCTGTCTGAAAGATTAGCTAAACAATGGTATCTTAAATATGGCGTTAATGCGGTTGAAAAAGTCTTTTATGATGAACTGAAAGGTGTAATTAACCAATATAGAACCCATCCTTCACAAAAAGTAGTGTTACTAACACAATCGTGGGGCTCGATGCTAGGAACTGGGTATGCAGGTAAATATCCCAATGATATTGACGGATTGATTTTGGCTGAACCCGGAGGCTTGCGATGGGAAGATGTTTTGGAGTATGTGGGCAAATCACAGGCATTTGGATTATTCAGCGAAGCATTTAATGACGTTACGTATGCAGATCAGTTTATTACAGGAAGAGAAAATCAGCACGAAATACTTGATTATAAACTGGCTTTGATGACAGCGAATGATGTATTGGTTGGTGACATTAAATCTAACTTAGGGACTAACCGTATTTTTTACAAATCAGGGCGTGTAGGTGCTGTTGTTCAATCGGCTATGTTTGAAATTGGCGAAAAATACAAGCCCGATTTTTCAGAAGGAATTGCTCAGTTTCAGAAAAAAGTACTCTTTTTTTACAGCAGTAACAACAAGGCATACCCTGATAGTTGGGCACAGAAGATTTCGGGAGTATATCCAAATAAGGAACTCGTAAAGGTGCAGGGCGTGGGGCACTCAGGCATGTTTGACCAGATAGATACATGGGCAAAAGAGACAGAACCTAAGGTACTTGCGTATTTAAACAGTCTGTAAGCTTTTGAAACCGATTTCGTCAAGATGAAAAAATTAATTATTCTCATACTTCCAACAGCCTTTCTTTTTTGCTTACAAAAAGTGAATGCTCAAACGCTCAACTGGAATTCGCTGGAAAACACCAGGCATATTTTGAATGCCAGTTTTGGTTTGGACTATTCGCTGTCATATGGAATAGGCTATGGCTATAAGCTGACCACAAAGCTCCCCATCGTCATCAATGCTCAGTTTTCCATACCCTCCGGAGAAACTCTTTTTGATGATTTCAAAACAGAAATGGGCGGACAAATACAATTGTTGAATAAATCAAATTTTGTTGGAGCCATAGCTATGTACGGTATGTACAGAAAGCATGAAACAAGATATGTAAGGCTTCAAAACTTTGGTAGTGATATGAAAGGAACATTTGGCTACTACAAGCCGAAATGGTTTGTTGTGGCAGAAGCAGGATTCGATAAAGCAATTATTACGCATTTTAAGCACACTCACGAATTCAGAGAGAGTATGTATGATGATGTGGTGGATGGTTGGCTCGAGCCTGCTACCGGTGGTAATTTTTACTATGGTTTACAAACGGGGTATTCTCTTAAAAAAGCTGATTTAACACTTAATCTTGGCAAAGTGATAACACAAGATTTTACAACAGCTCCTTTCATTCCTTTCTACCTGAACGTTGGGTTCAATTGGAAGATTATTAATACATCAAATTATGACACAGGAAGAGCAAATAATTGATTGTGAAAACAGACTGCTAATGGCAATTAAAACGGGTGATATTGATACACTTGACGAACTCTTGCATAACGATTTGATTTTCAATGTTCCCTCAGGGCAGACCATTACTAAACAAATTGACATTGAAAACTATCGATCTGGCATAATGTCCGTTGACGAAGTTGAAATAAGCGACCGATTCATAAATACGTTTGAAGATATCTGTAATGTTGCAGTAACTGTTTATTTAAAGGCAAAATATGCAGATCAGATTATTGACGGAAGGTTTAGATACTTGAGAGTATGGAAATTGATCAATAACGATTGGAAAGTAATTGCTGGTAGTGGAATGCAAATACAGTAAAATGAAAAATTTGAGATGAAGGCAATTATATGCACCCAATATGGACTTCCCGAAGTGTTACAAATTAAGGAAGTTTCTAAACCAATACCCGAAGACAAACAAATCCTGGTCAAAATAGTTGCCACTGCCATCAATTCAGCAGATGTAAAGGTAAGAAGTCTTGATGTTAAGGGATTTATGAAGGTCATCATGCGATTAGTTTTAGGTATTTCTAAACCAAGAAAACCAATTTTGGGTACTGTTTTTTCTGGAATTATTGAAAGTGTTGGAAGTAAAGTTTCAAAGTTCAAAATTGGAGACAAAGTATTCGGAATGACAGGTTTTAAATTTGGCACTTATGCAGAATATATTACAGTTAATCAAAACAGCATCGTTATTGGAATGCCTGAAAACGCGTCTTATGAAGAAGCTGCAGCAATAATATTTGGAGGACAAACAGCGATTCATTTTTTAGAAAAAGCAAAAATTGCCCGGAAATCCAATCCAAAAATTTTAATTATTGGTGCAACTGGTTCAGTAGGAACAGCAGCTATTCAGATAGCAAAACATTACAATGCACAACTAACAGCAGTATGCAGTAAAAAAGGACAGAAACTTGTTATTGAATTGGGAGTCAATAGTTTTGTGGCTTACGATCAGGAAGACTTTACCCAACTGACAGACAAATTTGATATAATTTTTGATGCAGTGGGTAAAACCAATAAAAACCAATGCAAAAGCCTCTTGAGCAAAAATGGTGTTTATGTTAGTGTGAGCTCAGGATATGCATCCGAAACCATTCAACAACTTGAACAATTAAAAGATTTGTTTGATAAAGGTGAATTTAAAGCTACGATTGACAAAACCTTTTCTATGGACAAAATAGTAGATGCGCACAGATACGTTGACACAGGCAGAAAAAAAGGAAATGTCGTACTGAAAATAAGCGAATGACAATAACACCAGCCACCAACATCGTGTATAAAACATTTGGCAGTCAGTGAGTTATCGAACAACGCAGCTCGTATCAAAAGTAGTCGTAACTTGATAGGAAACCGCTTCGAAATGCCAAACGTTTTTTACACGTAACCGTTAGCCGTCATTGTAAAGCGACAGAATACAAACCTTAAAATAACAATAAATGACAAACGAATTAGAAATAATATTAAGACCAACAACTTTAGAAGATTTAGATACATTATTTACCTTTCAACTTGACAAAGAAGGTGGATACTTAGCTGCATTTATGCCAAAAGACCCGACGGACAAAACAGCTTATTTGACAAAGCACACAAAATTATTGAGCGACCCAAATGTAAACAACCAGACAATTTTTATTGACAATAGAATCGTAGGAAGTATTGCTAAATTTGTAATGGAAGGCGATGCAGAAATCACTTATTGGATAGACAAAAAATTTTGGGGACAAGGCATTGCGACAAAAGCACTTAAAAACTTCCTTGACATTGAAACGACAAGACCCATTTTTGGACGTGTAGCGTTTGACAATTTTGGTTCGCAAAAAGTTTTAGAAAAGTGTGGTTTTGTTAAAATCGGTACGGACAAAGGTTTTGCCAACGCAAGACAAACAGAAATAGAAGAATTTATTTACAAACTTGACAACGAATAGAAACCTGTACACAACATCAGCTTTAAAATATAAGGGCTGAAGAATATGTGCTCAACAGAATATCTTTATTATGCAGTTGTAAACCGTTGAACCGATAGAAAGCGATTAAAACATCATATCCTTCACTTCATCGCCAAGCCTTTGCATGGTTTTTAAAGCAAAAGGACACAGGGGTTTAATTTTTAAATGATTTTGGCGGGCATGCTCAATACCGGCCAGTACCAGGCGTTTGCCCAGGCCCTGGCCTTCAAATGCTGGGTCCACCTCCGTATGGTCTATGATCATGATGTCGCGGGCCATCGTGTAGGTCATATTGCCGGCCTCCTGCTCGTTTACAACAATCGCAAACACACCTTTATTGCCATTTGATTCGTGTTGTACATTCATGGGTTTCGGGTTTATTTTCTTAAAATTAAAGCAATCCCATCAGAGTTCGTTCATGATTTCTGCGATGATCTCCATGGAGCGGTGCTTTTTTTCAAGCTCATATACCTGTGTAATGGTCATTACTTCTTTAATGCCTGTTTGCTTGATAAAGTAATCAATATTCTTTGTAAGAAATTCTTTATCGCCAATCAATGCATATGCCGTCATTTGCTGCACGGCTGCTTTTTGCTGTGGCAGCCAGAGCTTTTCCATTTCTTCTACCGGTATGGGCGGCTTCATGGCAGAGCGATTGTCGGTAATAATGCTCAGGTAGGTTTGATACATTGATGTAGCCAGGAACTGCGCTTCCTCCATGGTATCAGCCGCAATAACACTCAGGCAGGCCATTGAGTAAGGCTCCTGTAATTGTTTGGAGGGTTTGAAAAGCCTGTTGTAAATTTCAAATGCCGCCATCATTTGCGCGGGTGCAAAGTGCGAGGCAAAGGCGTAGGGCAGGCCAAGTTCGGCGGCAAGATAAGCGCTGTCGGTGCTGGAACCCAGTATCCAGATGGGCATTTCCACTCCTTCGCCGGGTATGGCCCTTACCCGCGAGGTACTGTTTTCTTCGCTCAGGTATTGTTGCAGCTCTAAAATATGCGCCTTAAAATCGTATGGCTGGTAGGCGTGCTGTTTCCTGATGGCAATGGTTGCGGGGTTGTCTGTACCCGGTGCGCGGCCAAGGCCAAGATCAATTCTGCCCGGATACAAAGTGCCCAGCGTACCAAATTGCTCGGCCACTATGAGCGGCGCATGGTTGGGCAGCATGATGCCGCCGGAGCCAATGCGCATGGTTTTGGTGTGTTCTGCAATAAAGCCAATGAGCAGTGCAGTGGCCGAGCTGGCCACGCTTTCCATATTATGATGCTCTGAAAACCAGTAGCGTGTAAAACCTAATGCTTCGGCTTTTTGTGCAGATGCCCTGCTTTTATAAAATGTCTGCTGCAGGCTGTCGCCCTGTACCACAGCCGCAAGATCGAGTATTGAATAAGGTATGGATGCCATAATTTATAAATAACGGGGCTTGCGGGGTTTTGTTTAATAAGGTCCTTTACCTGTATCTATTTGCAGCTAATGCTGAAAGGCTGCCGGATGGAAGCGGCACCGAAGCGAAGCGGAGGTACAGCGGACAGCCGGAACTGTTGCTGATAGCAGCACTGTAAGTTGAAAGCCCCTGATTGAATGAAAAAATCACCCTTGCAGGCTGTGAACATGTTAACCAATTTCCCTATCTTTGCACCCCCTTAGCAAAAGCTGGGGTTCAATTAATTTTTTTAACTAAAAACAACAGGGTAATGAACAATTACGAATTGATGGTGATTTTTACCCCGGTTTTGAGTGACGATGAGTTCAAAGCTGCACAAAAAAAGTTTGCCGATATGGTAACTGAAGCAGGCGGAACCATTGTACACGAAAACCCATGGGGATTGAAATCACTGGCGTATCCCATCGAGAAAAAAACCACAGGCTTGTACTGGGTGATGGAATATACTGCGCCATCCGACTTCAATGAAAGGTTGAAAATTCAACTTTTACGTGACGAATCAGTTATGCGTCACATGTGCACTAAACTTGACAAATACGCCGTTGAGTATAATGCAAAAAAAGCAAAAGGCGTTTCTACAGGAACCGAAAAAGCAGTGGAGGCTTCATAGTATGGCAAAGAACGAAATTAAATACCTTACGGCCATTAAAGCTGACAAACGCCCTAAAAAGTTTTGCCGCTTTAAAAAATATGGCATTCGCTACGTAGATTATAAAGACGTAGAATTTTTGAAAAAATTCCTTAACGAGCAAGGTAAAATTTTACCCCGCCGCCTTACCGGCAACAGCCTGAAAGCGCAGCGCCAGGTATCAGACGCAATTAAAAAAGCCCGCCAGATGGCGCTTTTGCCATACGTTACAGATTTATTGAAATAGAGGCCCATCCCTAATCCCGCCTCCCGCGCGGGAAACAGTAAAGCCTTTGATTTACTGGGATAAAACTAAAAAACAATGCAGGTAATTTTAATACACGATGTAGACCATTTGGGCGCCGCCAACGAGGTGGTAAACGTAAAAAATGGTTATGCACGTAACTTTTTGCTGCCCCGCAAACTGGCAGTAGAAAACACTCCGGCCAATCAAAAACAATTGCAGGAGAAATTAAAACAGGTACGTAAAAAAGAAGAAGCCATGCTGGCCGCCATTAATGATGTAGTGGCAAAGCTCAGCGAATCTCCTTTAAAACTGGGCGCCAAAACCGGCACTTCGGGCAAAATATTTGGCAGCGTTACAAACCTGCAGCTTAGCAGGGCCATTCGCGAGCAGAAAGGCTACGAAATTGACCGCAAAAAGATCACTATCAATGAAGAAGTGAAAGAATTGGGCACACACAAAGCCACTATTGACTTTGGAAACGGCCACTCTACAGAGATTGATTTTGAAGTGATTGCAGAATAATGTGACGTGTTAGGACAATTGTTAAAAAGCGCCTTTTTACAGGGCGCTTTTGTATTAACGATAAAATAATATGTTCCGGATAAAATTTTATCCTATATTTGACTTGTATTCGTGTTTTCTCAGTAACAAGGTTCCGGAATATTCACTAAATGTTCGTTGGTCTTAAGTACTGTTACACACTTTTCTTAAAAATAAAAACTTAAAACAGATGAACATTTATGTTGGCAATTTAAGCTGGACTTTGAAAGACCAGGATTTGCAAGACCTTTTCTCCCAGTACGGAGAAATTTCCTCAGCTAAAATCGTTTTAGACAAATTTACCAACCGCAGCAAAGGCTTTGGCTTTGTTGAAATGGCAAATGATGATGAAGCAAAAGCAGCCATCGAAGCGCTGAACGGCACTGATGTTGGCGGCAGAAACATTGTGGTAAATGAAAGCCGCCCGAAAGAGGGAGGCAGCAGCAGCGGCGGATTTAAAAAGAAAAGCTATGGCGGCGGCGGTGGCTATAAAAGCGGCGGCGGCGGTTACAAAAGTGGCGGCAGCGGCGGTTACCGTGATCGCAGTGATTATAATAAAGATTTTTAATCGCATTTTTTCAGCTCCTGGCATCCAGGAGCTTTTTTTTGGCGTTGTATTCAGCACATACAAAAAAGCCGGAAGATGGATCCATCCTCCGGCTTTTAATTTTTTTTTAGTATGCCATCAGGCCTCTATGGCGCCCTCAACAAGTACGGTTACTTTATTATCCAGCACTTCTACAAAACCACCCTGGATATTGTAAAAGCTTTCCGGGCCTCCGCTTAACTTTTCTTTTAAGATTTTCAGTTTTCCTTCCTGCAAAGCTGCGATCATGGGTGCATGCTTTTCAAGCACTTCAAACGAGCCTGTAACACCCGGCATTTGCACGCCATATACATTGCCACTGAAAATTTTTCCGTCGGGAGTTAATAAATCTAAAAGCATTTTTATCACTTACGGTTTCAATCAGAATTAATTGTTTGCTGCTGCCAAAAGCTTTTTGCCTTTTTCAATCGCATCATCAATGGTTCCTACCAGGTTGAAAGCTGCTTCGGGGTAATCATCCACTTCACCATCCATGATCATGTTAAAACCACGAATGGTTTCATCAATGGGTACCAACACACCTTTCAGACCGGTAAATGCTTCTGCCACGTGGAATGGTTGCGACAGGAAACGCTGCACCTTACGGGCACGCGATACGGTCATCTTATCTTCATCGCTCAGTTCATCCATCCCCAAAATCGCAATAATATCCTGCAATTCTTTATAGCGCTGTAAAATACTCTTCACCCTGTTGGCACACTCATAGTGAGCATCGCCCACCACCTGCGGCATTAAAATACGCGAGGTAGAATCCAGCGGGTCAACCGCGGGGTAAATACCCAAATCGGCGATTTTACGGCTTAATACGGTGGTGGCATCCAGGTGGGCAAAAGTAGTGGCCGGGGCTGGGTCCGTCAGGTCATCTGCCGGCACATACACCGCCTGTACTGAAGTGATGGAACCGTTTTTAGTAGAAGTGATCCGCTCTTGCATCAGCCCCATTTCGGTAGCAAGGGTAGGCTGGTAACCCACTGCCGAAGGCATCCGGCCCAGCAGCGCCGATACCTCAGAGCCTGCCTGTGTAAAACGGAAAATATTATCAACAAAGAACAGGATATCGCGCCCTTTGCCTTCGCCATCACCATCACGGTAGTATTCAGCAATGGTAAGGCCGCTTAATGCCACACGGGCACGTGCGCCGGGTGGCTCGTTCATCTGTCCAAATACAAATGTTCCTTTTGAATCTTTCAGGTCTTCTTTATTCACTTTGCTCAGGTCCCATCCGCCCTGGTGCATAGATTCTATAAATTCATCACCATATTTCATAATTCCGGCCTCGATCATTTCGCGCATCAGGTCGTTTCCTTCGCGTGTACGCTCGCCCACACCGGCAAATACCGATACACCTGAGTATGCCTTGGCAATATTATTCATGAGCTCCTGGATCAATACCGTTTTACCCACACCGGCACCGCCAAACAGCCCGATTTTACCGCCTTTTGCATAAGGCTCTACCAGGTCAATTACTTTAATCCCTGTAAAAAGAATCTCGGTAGCAGTGCTCAGGTTTTCAAAGGAAGGCGGCATAGCGTGAATGGGGCGCCCGTTTTCTTTTGATACAGGCGGAAGGCCGTCAATGGGATCGCCCGTAACGTTGAATAAACGACCGCGAATTTCTTCAGACGCAGGCATAGCAATGGCCTTTCCGGTATCCTTCACTTCTGTACCGCGTTGCAGGCCTTCGGTGCCGTCCATGGCTATGGTACGAACACTGTCTTCACCCAGGTGCTGCTGTACTTCAAGAATGAGGATGTCCCCGTTTTCGCGGGTAATTTCTAAAGAGTTGTAAATTTCAGGAAGGTTGCCATCGAATTGAACGTCTACAACGGCGCCAATTACTTGTTTTACTTTACCTACGTTTGCCATAAATGATGAGTGATTATTTCGGGTGCAAAAGTAAGGTTTCTGAGCAAGATTTACCATTCATTCCCAATAATTATTCCCCTATTTTGCTGTATCATGAAAAAACCAGCATGGTAAATGGCACGTAATGTGTATAATAGAAATTGATTCTACTTATTTTGACCATTTTAATATTAAAAACCCTATGCGTTTTAACAAGTTTTCCCTTTTGCTTTTTTTATTAGTGACACTGACTTTTTCATCCTGCCGGTTTTTTGAAGATAAAAACCTCAAACGGATCATCCGGGTGGAAAAACCGGTATCAAAAATTGATGTCACCATTGATACAACCAACGCTTTTAATCCGATCTTTATGGACAGCAGCGTTGTAAATGCTTTTTTAACCGCCGAAAACCTGGGCGACACCATGACCAACCGCATTAAAAGCTTTTACAACAGCCGCAATTTCCAGTATGCGTGGTTTGCTCCTGAAGGATTGCCGGAGCACACCGTTTCGTTTTGGAATTTGCTGAAAAACTACCTGAATTACAGCAAGGATTCAGCAGTTTACAATAAAAAGCTGGCCAGTGTAATGGATGAAATGATACAGGAAGATTCAGTACCGGTTAAAAATGATTCTACCTACCAAAAGCTTGAAATGCAGCTTACAAAATATTTTTACCTGTATGCCGATCATGCTTATGCCGACGACCCTGATTTTGACATGAAAGCGCTGGAATGGTATGTGCCTAAAAAGAAGCTGACAGTGGAGGGCATGCTGGACTCCGTTCTGAAGAAAAAAGGCCAGTATGCTGATGAATATGCGCCCACCAATCCCCAGTACACACGTTTGCGGCAGCAATTACAAAAATATAAAGACATTAGCGAAGCCGGCGGCTGGCCAGTTGTGCATACAAAAGTGGAAGAAATGAAAATTGGCCATACCGGCGATGCGGTGGTGCAGCTTAAAAAACGCCTTAAGGCAGAAGGCTTTTTAGAAGGTGATGACAGTACTTTTACAAATGTGTACGACTCATCCTTAGCAGCAGCGGTAAACGCCATGAAGCGCACTTATGGCTATAAAGAAGATGGTAAAGCGGGAAAAACCTGGCTGAAGGAAGTGAACATTCCCGTAAGGGAGCGCATTCAGCAAATATTGATCAATATGGAACGTATGCGCTGGATACCCACCCAGACAAAAGATACCGGGCGCGCCATTATGGTCAATATTCCTGAATACAAATTACACGTGTATGAAGGTGGCCGCCCCGCCTGGGACATGGATGTGGTGGTGGGCAAAGAAGGCAACAATACAACCATATTTACCGGCCGGTTGAACCAGATCGTTTTCAGCCCATACTGGAACGTGCCTACCAGCATTGCTAAAAAAGAGATCATTCCCAAAGGCAGCGGCTACATGGCGCGCAATCACTACGAATATCACGAGGGCCGGGTAAGGCAAAGGCCGGGGCCCTGGAACTCATTGGGTCTGGTAAAATTTCTTTTCCCCAACAGTTATGATATTTATTTTCACGACTCGCCGGCAAAAGCATTGTTTAACAAAGACAAGCGCAGCTACAGCCACGGGTGCATACGGCTGAAAGAACCTGCAAAATTTGCCCGTTACCTGCTGGAAGACACTGTAAAATGGAGCACGCAAAGAATTGACAGCGCGATGAAAAGCGGCAAAGAAAAATATGTAAAGATCCCTCACCCGCTGCCTGTTTTGATTACTTACTTTACAGCCTGGGTAAACGATAATGACTCGCTGAATTTTAGGGAAGATCTTTACGGCCACGACGAAGTAATGGCAAAGAAAATGTTTTTGAACGCCGTGGAAACCACACAAATTAAACCGTTAAAGAAAGACAGCACCGCTAAAAAAGACAGCGACAGGTAAAAAAACCGGCGCCACGGCAAAAAAAGATTAAATCCTAATAAACCTTACCATGCGGAGCAGGCGCCATCCAGGTGCCTGCTTCTTTTTTGCCTTTGTAAAATCTTAACTTTACCGCATGAAAATGATCGAGGTAACAACCGCCGGGCTTGCAAAGGATTTCATTGCCGTAAATGTGCTGGTTCATAAAAATGATCCAAATTATATAAGGCCGCTTGATAAAGATATAAATATGGTTTTTGATCCGTTAAAAAACAAAGCTTTTCGTTTTGGAGAAGTGGTGCGGTGGGTGCTGAAGGATGATAACAACAGGCTGATGGGCCGCATTGCAGCATTCATAAATAAAAAATATAAAAGCAAAGGCGATGAAGGACTGGTTGGCGGTGTGGGCTTTTTTGATTGTATAAACGACCAGGCCGCGGCCAGCCTGCTGTTTGATACCGCAAAGAGCTGGATTGAACAAAGAGGCGCCATTGCCATGGACGGCCCCATTAATTTTGGAGAAAGAGACCGCTGGTGGGGTTTGCTGGTAGAAGGTTTCGAGCCACCGCTGTATTGCATTAATTACAATCCGCCCTACTACCAGGCATTGTTTGAAAACTACGGCTTCAAACCTTTCTTTAACCAGATATGCTTTTCGCTGAACGTGAAAGACAGGATCCAGGAAAAATTTTACGAGCGCCATGCTGCTTTAAGTGCAAATCCTGATTTTTCTTCTGATTACATCAGGAAGAACAACCTTAAAAAATACGCGAAAGATTTTACCATTGTTTATAATAAGGCCTGGGCAGGCCATGGCGGCTTAAAGCAAATGGATGAAAAAATGGTGTTGAAAATGTTCGAATCCATGAAAGCCGTGATGGATGAGCGGCTGAACTGGATCATTTACCATAAAAAAGAGCCTATTGGCATTTGGCTGAACATACCCGACCTGAACCAGTGGTTTAAATACTTAAACGGCAGCTTTGGCTTTTTTGATAAATTAAAGTTTTTATGGTATAAGAAAACAAGGCCCTGCAACAAATTTGTTGGTTTAATATTTGGGATCGTACCTGAATTTCAGGGAATGGGTGCTGATGCTTACATGATCGTGGAAGGCGGCAAAGTGATACAGAACATCACCATTAAAGACGGCGTTTACACAGTGGGAAAGCCTATTTATGATAAGTATGAAATGCAGTGGATCGGCGAATTCAATCCTAAAATGATCAATGTGGCAGAGTCTTTGGGCACTTACAGGAGCCGTAAACTGGTGACGTACCGCTATAACTTTGACAGGGAAAAAGAATTCAGGCCGCATCCCATCCTACTCTAAATCATCTTAAAATATTTAAATCATGAAATTTACGTACTACGGACACTCAACATTTACCCTGGAGCTTGGCAGTAAAACATTTCTATTTGATCCTTTTATTTCGGGCAACGAGCTGGCAAAACATATTGATATTGACAGCTTAAAAGCCGATTATATTTTAGTAAGCCACGGCCACAGCGATCATACAACTGACCTGGTGCGCGTGGCAAAAAACACAGGCGCGCTGGTCATCAGCAATTTTGAGATCATTACCTGGCTGGAGGCGCAGGGCGTTTCTAACGTGCATCCCATGAACTTTGGCACCTACGATTTTGAATTTGGAACATTGACCTATATGCACGCGCAGCACAGCAGCAGCTTTGCCGATGGCAGTTATGCCGGCAATCCCGGCGGATTTATTTTAAAATCGAACCACGGCAGCTTTTATTACAGCGGCGATACCAGCCTGATGCTTGACATGCAGCTGGTTCCACATTATGCTTTGGTTGATGTGGCCATTTTGCCCGTGGGCGGAAACTTTACCATGAATGTGAGCGATGCCCTGAAAGCTACAGAATTTATTAAATGCAATAATGTGGTGGGCGTACATTTTGACACATTTGGTTATATTAAAATTGACCACGAAGCTTCTGTAAAACTTTTCAGCGATGCCGGTAAAAAACTGCTGCTGCCCGAAGTTGGCAAAACTTACGATGTCTAAGCCAAATACACCATGCATGGCAGCGGGTAACCTTGCAACCTTAAGCCCCCATCAGCTATCTTTGCGGCATGAAGCAGCAAAACATTCGCCAGTTAAGCCTTGCAGGGCTTGAAGCGTATTTTTTAAGTATTGGCGATAAAAAGTTCAGGGCCAGGCAGGTGTACGACTGGCTTTGGGTAAACCCTGTGCAAAGTTTTGATGCCATGACCAACCTTGGCAAAGCGCTGCGCGAAAAACTGAAAGCCGATTTTACTTTTCCTTCACTTCAGGTAGAAACCGTACAGCACTCAGAAGACGGAACGATCAAATCGCGCTTTGTAACAACCGAGGGGTTTAAAACCGAAGGCGTTTTAATACCCACAGAAGACCGTAAAACCGCCTGCGTCAGCTCGCAGATAGGCTGCAGCCTGAGCTGTAAATTTTGCGCCACAGGCTACCTGGAGCGCAAACGTAATTTGAATTTTGATGAGATTTTTGATGAAGTGGCGCTCATCAACAACCAGAGCTTACAGACCTATGGTACGAAACTGACCAATATTGTTTTCATGGGCATGGGTGAGCCGTTGCTCAACTACAGTAATGTACTTAACGCCATTGAACGCATTACCTCCCCCGATGCACTGGGCATGAGCCCGCGCCGTATTACGGTTTCTACGGCAGGTGTGGCCAAACAGATCAAACAACTGGGCGATGATAAGGTAAAGTTCAAACTTGCACTGTCGCTGCATGCGGCCAATGACCGCAAACGCAACGAGATCATGCCCATAAATGACAGCAATAATATTCAATCGTTGATCGAGGCGCTAAACTACTTTTATAAGCAAACCAAAAACGAGATCACGTTTGAATATATTTTGTTCAATAATTTTAACGACTCCCTGCAGGATGCCGATGAACTGATCAAAATTTACCGGCAGGTACCGGCAGACCTCATCAACCTGATTGAATACAACCCCATTGAGTTTGCAAGATTTACAAAACCTTCTGAAGAAAAAGTGCAGGCATTTATGCAATACCTGGAAAAACACCGGGTAAACGCCCGCCTGCGCCGCAGCAGGGGTAAAGATATTGATGCCGCCTGTGGGCAACTGGCTAATAAAGGGTAGATGTAATCCTGGTTGTGTTTTAGTTTTTTTTACCGTAAATTAGATTTTCACTATTGCCTGAGGGTCGAATAAAAGGCTTTCACAAAAAAATCATATCTTCAACCCCAATTGCCAGCCTCAGGTCTGGCATTTTTTCAATAAAACAAACTCAAACCAGGCAACATGGATTTAGGTGAAAGCAGGGCGTTACAGCATTTTAAAAATGATGTTGGTACCAGGTTTCAATTATACAATAGTCTTTTTACCTCTTTGCCATTTCATAAGATAGAAAAGACGGGCATTCTTTTATCACTGCTCTCCAATATTTGCGAGGAAGGTTATGCCGCGGGTAAAAGCCCCGTAGAAATACTGGATGAATTTTTTGCAAGGCATACGGCGCTGGAAACCGATGATGAAAAAAAAGATATGCTTTTCAGGTTTGTGCAGTACGTGGAGCGCCAGGTGGTATTGTTCGATGCACTGGAAGATGCTGCTTATAAAAAATTTCACGACCTGACAGGAACCGGAACCCTGAAACCGCTGATCGCCGATGTGCTGCAAAACAACAAGGGAAAAGATTTAAAAAAAATACTGGAAAGCTTTTGCGTGAGGCTGGTGCTCACCGCCCACCCCACACAATTTTACCCCGGCCCGGTTTTGGGCATCATTCACGATCTTAGCCGGGCGCTGGTAAAAAATGATACCAGCGAGGTGAATATTTTGCTGCAGCAACTGGGCAAAACCCCTTTTCTTAAAAAGAAAAAACCCACTCCCTACGATGAAGCCATCAGCCTGGTATGGTACCTGGAAAATGTATTTTACGATGCCGCCGGCCGCATTATGGGCATGCTCAAAAACCAGTTCCCTGATGCGGTTTCTAAAGACAATCCCATTTTAAAAATGGGTTTTTGGCCCGGCGGCGACAGGGATGGAAACCCCTTTGTTACCAGCGAAATTACCATGCAGGTGGCCGATACGCTTCGCAGCAGCATCATCAAATGCTATTACCTGGAAGTGCGCAAGCTCAGGCGCAGGCTCACCTTTCCCCTGGTGGAAGAACTGTTGGCTGCGCTGGAAAATAAATTGTACGAAAACCTGTTCATTCCCGGCAGGCGCACCAATCTTACCGCTTCGGAGATCAACGACACGATGTGCAAGATCAGGGAGCTGCTGATCGAAAACAACAATGGCCTTTTTGTAAACCTGGTAGATGGTTTTATTAATAAACTTGAAGTGTTTGGCATGCACTTCGCCTCGCTTGACGTGCGGCAGGACAGCAGTGTACATCGCAGCCTGTTTAAAAATATTGCTGCAACAGGCCAGGGCGTTTTACCTGCTGATTATGCCAGCCTTAGCGAAGATGCCAAAATACGTGCATTATTGCAGATCAGCAGCCAGGCAGAACTGCGGCTATTGGAAGACCCCGTGGAAAAAGACACACTGCAGGTAGCAAAAGTGGTCAAAATTATCCAGGCCAATAATGGGGAGCAGTGCTGCAACAGGTATATCATCAGCCAGTGCGCCAGCGCCGTAGATGTAATGGAAGTATATGCCCTGTTTAAAGCAAATGCCATTGCCGAAGAAGAAATTACCATAGATATTGTGCCGCTTTTTGAAACAATTGATGATTTGCTGAACGCCGCCAAAGTGATGCAAAAGCTTTATACCATAGATGCTTATAAAGCGCACCTGCAAAGGCGTGGCGGTAAGCAAACCATCATGCTGGGCTTTTCTGACGGTACAAAAGACGGTGGCTACCTGATGGCCAACTGGAGCATTTACAAGGCAAAGGCAGAGCTGACCAGCATTACCCGCCGGTATGGCTTTGAAGTGGTATTTTTTGATGGCCGCGGCGGGCCACCCTCGCGGGGCGGTGGCAAAACGCATAATTTTTATGCATCCATGGGGCGCAATATTTCCAACAAAGAAATTCAGCTTACCATACAGGGGCAAACCGTAAGCTCCAATTTTGGTATTATTGATGCCGCGCAATACAATATGGAGCAATTGCTGAACGCCGGCATATCCAACCAGTTGTTTGAAAGGCATGAACCGCTTACCGGCCGGCAGGAAGAATTGCTACAAGAACTATCTTCTTACGGGTTTGACGCTTATAAAAAATTAAAGGAGCACGAGCATCTTGGCGATTATTTATTTGAGATAAGCCCACTGCGTTTTTACGCGCAAACCAATATTGCCAGCCGCCCGCTAAAGCGTGGCCAGCAAACAACAGCTAATTTAAAAGAAGTAAGGGCCATACCATTTGCAGGATCATGGAGCCAGATTAAACAGAATGTACCGGGATTTTACGGCGTGGGCAGCGCGCTTAAAAAAATGGAGTACATCGGCAAGTTTGAAGATGTAAAGAAGATGTACAAAGAATCTCTTTACCTTAAAACCTTGCTGGATAACTGCGAGATGGCGATGTCTAAATCCTATTTTCCCATTACAGCATTCCTTTCTAAGGATGCAAAGTTTGGCGAACTCTATAATATGATTTATAATGAGTACAATCTTACCAAAGAATATTTGTTTAAGCTTTCAGGCAATAAAACATTAATGGCAGATTACCCTACCGATAAACTTTCCATAAGAATGCGGGAAAGAATTGTATTGCCGCTGGTAACCATTCAGCAGTATGCCATTTCAAAAATAAGAGAGGCAGAAAAAGAAGACCGTGTTTCTGAATTTGTGAATATTTACGGAAAGCTCATCATGCGCTGTTCTTTCGGCATCATCAACGCGGGAAGAAACTCTGCATAAGCAATAATTACAGCAGTAGTTTATTCAAATCGAACATTGCCAAAGCTGGAGTTGACAACCACCATGCTTTTGCCGTTTCCGGCTCTGCCGGTATACAACCTGTCAAAGGTAGGGCCATATTTTTTCTCCCGGGTGGCGTCGTTTAGCGCTACATAAGTGCCTCCCAACGCTTTACCAATGCTTATCTTTACGTAAACTCGTCATTAAAATCAAGTGGCACAAGCAATTTCAGATCAGAGTAAAATGCATTAATGACCAGTGCATTAAGAGCATTGGTAAGGCCGAGTTGCAGTTTATAACAATATTCAAACGAATCTTTTAAATGCCCGGCACAGGCTTGCCTTTCTCCTTTACCACAGCGTTCTACCCGTTCGTCAATATGTATTTCTGTAGCCTGGAGCAAAACGTATTGTACTGCTCTTAGTTTACTAATAGCAGAATTAAAGAAAATGTTACAGTTTTCTATTATTTTTTAAAGATTTACTCTAATTTCTTACTGCCGAATTTTGGGTACGCTTACATATATATGCGCTCAAAATGCATAATTCCATATATTTTTTACAATAACAGGGATAAATATTTACACGGCTGTTGCGTTAGAAGTAAAAATTGCGTCCCTACAATAAATAAACTTCGATAAAATTTTATTCAGGATTATTTATTTGTCTAGGGTGAAGAAGGAAGGTGGCGTTTTTCACAAGAGTGCATATTACTTCATTGGGCTTAATTAGAGGGATGATCAAGCAAGTATGTAGCACTTATCATAAAGAGAGATACTCTACAAAATAAGCTATATAAAAACTACGAAAACATCTCAACCATGAAGTTTTATTGAGAGATTGTAAACCATTTAAAAAAATTGTCATGAAACACTCATTTGTGCGCTTAACGATTATTATCCAAGCGTTGCTTATGATAATTAGTTGCCAAAAGTATTCTGATTTCAATTATGCCCCGGAAGAAGATATTAAACTGAACAATCAGGCAAAAATCTTCGTTAATAACCAATTCAAAAAACTTAACAATCCGTACTCTGTTGAAAATATGCTTAAAGCCTATGCTGTATTAAAAAATGAGCCTTACCAAACGGCTAAAACCTCATCCGTAATAAAAACAACTCACTACTATGTCAAATTTTTTCCTAAAGATTCCGTAGAGCATGAAAGCCTTTTAGCTGATTCGACTTTAAATTTTTACCCCTATCCCCTTGATGTTGAATTTCCTGAAGAATACGATTTATCAGGTTATCGTGATCCTGATAATGAACCCTCTGAATATCCTCACTATTATGTATCAATACCTGTTGGGAAAAAATTCCCAGATGTAAGGTACGAAATCCTCGAAAATTTATTTATACCTGATGAAAAGAAAATTGGGGAAATCAATAAGCCACTTTCTACCCTTGAGATTAATTTAAAAGGCTTTAATGTGGACGATTTGGTGAATAAATCAATGGAGCTCACCGGAAACGACAAAGAAATTGCAGAAAGCAGCAACATGGTATTGGCAAGATATATTCCATCTGGTAGAATTAGGGTTTACGATACCAGGCTTGGCCTTTTAATAGGATTGGAAGGAATAAGGATAGAGGCAAGACGCTGGTTTACTACACATGAAGGTTATACTAACAGTGATGGATATTATTCTCTAAATGGATCCTTCGATAGACCAGCAAATTATTCTATGTGGTATGCTACTGGTCAATTCTCAGTGCGACCTCATCTGGTAAGCACTACAATGATGTACAATGGCCCAAAGCAATCCGGCAATTGGAATTTAGACCTGACTGGAGGGATGTACATGTTTGGAGCGCATATTTTCAGAGGCGCATACAGGTATTATTATAAAAATATTGGAGGCCTGTCAAGACCAGTTATTCCAGGGCCTAATAGGCAAATTTATATTGCTGTTGATGGTACTAAGAATTGGGCTGGAGAAAATTGGATAGCGTTTCCTGCGATAAGGATAGCGAGAAACTGGCCTGATGGAACAGAATACGGTTCAGATGTTGTATTTTCTGTTACTTGTCATGAGACAGCACATACTGCTCATGTAAACACAATGAATGCCTGGCAAATTCAATATTCCCAAGTTGCAAATATAATTCAGGAAAGCTGGTGTATAGGCGTACAATGGTTTCTCACCGGTATGGAATATAAAGAAAGAGGTATAAGTAATTATGGAGATCCAAATTATTTTGCAGATAATAACCTTCGAAGACCACATATTTATGCTTATCAGTATTGGAGCAAAGCAATTGATGATAATGAATATACTCCATTATTTATTGATTTAATGGACGATTATAATCAATTGGGACAAAGTTTTCCTCCCTACGCTGATGGCGTTGTAAATGATCAGGTTTTAAATTACTCACTCGCCTATATTGAACAAAACTTTTTAAAATATGTGTATGGGCTTTCTTCTCTTACTGAGAAATTGAAACAATACAAACCTACTGGGTCTTCTGTCACAGATGCTCAAATTGATTCATTAATGAGTTTTTATTAATTTAAATATTACGCTATGAAAAGTTTGTATTATCTAATTTTGTTGTTTATTACATCGCTACTTGGATGTATCAGGGATCCTGTATTCCAGGAAAAAGCTTATATTGAAAATCAAACGGGGTATGATATTCAATTAGTAAAGTATGGTAAAAACTCCCCTTCATCATGGGATACCATTCGCATGAAATCTAATGAAAAAAAAGAGGTGTATTCTGAAGGAGGAATGGGGAGGAAAAAGGATCCTAATACGAATACTTTTTCTCTTTGGAAAGGGCAACCTGTAGATTCAGTTGTTGTAAGTTTTAATGAAAGCATAAAAGTAACTCACCTGGCTCAACAACATCAATTAACCAGTAGGAAAAATTTGATTTTTTATAATGATGCGCGAAACGTTTTAAATCCCAAGAGTTATACGATGTCTTCATCCAACAATATATATACTATTAACTATATTTTTACGGTTCAGGATTACTTGAATTCACAATAAGCATCACTTAATATTATCTGTAGTTGTCTAAAATAAACAGAGGCTATTCAATTTGATTGGGCAGCCTCTTTTTGGTATTTTAAACTCACCGAAATCAAACGGCGCTTACAAGCTAAAAGACAGGCTACAGGTAATACCAGGGATTTCTTTTAGAAGACTGGATAAAGTTTTTGATGTTTTTGGTAAAAACCAGTATGATATACAGGATGACGGGCGAGCCCATTGTAACCACAGATATGTAAATAAAATATTGCCTGATGCGGGATGGTGCAATATTCAGCTTTTCGCCAATGGAGGAGCAAACACCAAATGCGTTCCACTCTACAAAACTTCTTAACCGGTTCATAAAGTATAACATTTCTATGCAAAAATATCAAAATTGTGAGATGTTCAAAAAAATAAAACTGGCATTTTGATTTTGACCAACCGCCATTAATTGAAAAAAATTTTGTTACCGCTTCATTGTAAAGTTATTGCACCCGGCATTTTGATATGGGAGCGCCGCAATACCACCCTAAACTTTTCGTTTTATAAATAGTTATAATTATTAAGCAGGCGATTGGTAACTTTCACTGATGATAACCTGAAAATTTCTGTAAATTCGCCACAATTGCAACATCATCAATCCAAATTTAAAAAATTCAATATGGTATTTGATCTCGATTTGATTAAAAAGGTATACGCGGGATTTGAGGAAAAAATAAACGAGGCTAAAAAAATACTCAACCGGCCCATGACCTATGCCGAAAAAGTATTGTATGCCCACCTGAATCAGCCGGTTAGCAGCAATTACGAAAGAGGTAAAGATTATGTAGATTTTTCACCCGACCGTGTGGCCATGCAGGATGCTACTGCGCAAATGGCTTTACTGCAGTTTATGCAGGCAGGCCGCGATAAAGTAGCGGTGCCCTCTACCGTGCACTGCGATCACCTGATCATTGCACAGGACGGTGCACAAAAAGACCTTGCCGTGGCAAATACCGACAGCAGAGAAGTTTTTGACTTCCTGTCTTCCGTTTCCAATAAATATGGCATTGGTTTTTGGAAACCTGGCGCAGGTATTATTCACCAGGTTGTGTTAGAAAATTATGCCTTCCCCGGCGGTATGATGATAGGCACTGACAGCCACACCGTAAATGCCGGCGGCCTGGGTATGATTGCCATTGGCGTAGGCGGTGCCGATGCCTGCGATGTAATGGCCGGTCTGCCATGGGAACTTAAAATGCCCAAACTGATTGGTGTGAAACTTACAGGCAAGCTGAATGGCTGGGCTGCCCCAAAAGATATTATTTTAAAAGTGGCCGGCATTTTAACCGTAAAAGGCGGTACCGGTTGCATTGTGGAATATTTTGGCGAAGGCGCACAATCTATCAGCGCTACCGGAAAAGGCACCATTTGTAACATGGGTGCAGAAGTGGGCGCTACCACGTCTATTTTTGCGTATGACGACAGTATGAGCCGCTACTTACGCGCCACCGGCCGCCAGGAAGTGGCTGAAATGGCAGACAATATCAAAAGCCATTTAACTGCCGATCCTGACGTATATTCAAATCCTCATGAATATTTTGACCAGGTAATTGAAATTGACCTGAATGACCTGGAACCCCATCTTAACGGACCTTTTACGCCAGACCTGGCAACACCAATCTCTAAAATAAAAGAAGTGGCCGCAGCAAACGAATGGCCTACAAAAGTTGAAGTAGGGCTGATCGGAAGCTGTACCAACTCTTCTTACGAAGACATCAGCCGCGCGGTTTCTCTGGCAAAACAAGTGGCTGATAAAAACCTAAAAACAAAAGCAGAGTTTACTATTACGCCAGGCTCTGAGCAGGTGCGTTATACCATTGAAAGAGACGGTTTTTTGGATACTTTTGATAAAATCGGCGCTACGGTTTTTGCCAATGCCTGCGGCCCCTGCATCGGTATGTGGAACCGGGTTGGCGCTGAGAAAAAAGAAAAAAATACCATCGTACACTCGTTTAACAGAAACTTTGCAAAGCGTGCCGATGGCAACCCCAATACTTACGCCTTTGTGGCTTCGCCGGAACTGGTAACAGCGCTGGCCATTGCCGGAGACCTGACCTTTAACCCTATTACAGATACGCTGGTAAATGAAAATGGTGAAATTGTAAGGCTGGATCCTCCTACCGGCGATGAACTGCCTACAAACGGTTTTGCTGTGGAAGATGCCGGCTACCAGGCCCCTGCCGAAGATGGCAGCAACGTGCAGGTGATCGTGAATCCTGAGAGCAACCGCCTGCAACTGCTGGAACCGTTTCCCGCATGGGAAGGCACCGATCTGAAAGGATTGAAACTCCTGATCAAAGCAAAAGGGAAATGCACTACCGACCATATTTCCATGGCAGGTCCGTGGTTGAGGTTCAGAGGCCACTTAGATAACATTTCCAACAACCTGCTGATTGGCGCCGTAAACTATTTCAACGATAAAACAGATAACGTAAAAAATCAGCTAAAGGGCGAATACGGCCCTGTTCCGGCTACGCAACGCGCTTATAAAGCAGCTAATATCGGAACCATTGTAGTGGGTGATGAAAACTACGGAGAAGGATCCTCCCGTGAACATGCGGCCATGGAGCCGCGCCACCTGGGCGTAAGAGCAGTGCTGGTGAAATCTTTTGCACGCATTCACGAAACCAACCTGAAAAAGCAGGGAATGCTGGCACTGATCTTTGCAGATAAAAATGATTACGATAAAATCCTGGAAGATGACAGCATTGACATTGTGGGCCTGACAGAGTTTGCTCCCAATAAGCCTTTAACGCTGGTGTTGCATCACGCAGACGGGACTTCTGAAAGCATTGAAGTAAACCACACTTATAATGCACAGCAAATTGAATGGTTTAAAGAAGGCGCTGCCCTGAATATTATACGCAGGGATTTTGCTAAAACCGACCAGGCCTGATAACTGGAAAATTAAATTTATACAAAGCCGTTTCATAAAGAAGCGGCTTTTTTCATTGTACTAAACAGGCCTTTCTTCAGCAATACGGGCCCTGCTGTTATCCAGTAATTCAACAGCTTCTTTGTAAAGCACCGGGTGGCCTTTATCTAATTTTCTTAAAATAGCAGCGCACTCCGCCAGGTACACCTTAGCAAAATCAGGATCATGCGCTGCTATTTCTTCGCAATTGTCAATGATGTCGGCATATTTTATGGTCTGCGCGTCAGGATGTATGTTTTTAAGTCTTTCCAGTTCTTTTACCTTTCTGGCGTGCCGCTTTAATTTAGGGTAATGTTTTTTCACATATACATCAGTAAGATCAATTACAAGGTGCATGGCCTTTTCACAGGCTTCGCGGGTTAGCACCGTATTTAAAAAGCCGGCCAGTTGCTTCCGGGTTACTTTGGTGTCTTCCAGCACATCATGCAGCAACGCGGCCGCCAGTATAGCAATATCATCCGTAAACCGGGCGCATGTTTCCATCACACGTTTTGGGTGCACTATATATCTGTCAGCCACATACTTGCGCATTTGAGCGCCGTGGGCACTATCTGCAAATACTTCTATTTTTTTCAATAACCTGTCCATTGCTTCACGTTTATAAAACTTTGGGCAAATATTATTCCATGCTAATTAACACTACCGTTCAAAAATTAAAGACTATATTGCTGTGTACATGAGAACTTAAAAAGATTGCACATGAAAACATTAACAACACTCTCCGACCCTACTTATGTTGAAAAAAGGCTGTCTGGCTATGAAAAATTCTGGATGAATTTCATGAACGATAAGCGCGATCTGCCATTCATTCATTTGCTTACATTGATCCACCTGACGGTGGTACCCGTGGCGATACTTTTATTTACCAACGTGCTTACCGGCTGGCTGTGGTGGGCTGTGGCAATCCTGTATTTTTATTTTGCACAATTTTATTTAAAAGGCAGGTTTGGCCTTATGTTTCACTGCCTCTGCCACCGTAAATCATTTAAACCCCAATACCAGAAATGGGTGCACGGCTATATTACCTGGATCATTTGCCCACTGTTTGGCCACGCGCCTGAAGGCTACTTTGCGCATCATATGGGCATGCATCATGTAGAAAATAATAATGAGGAAGACGCCAGCAGCACCATGCATTACCAGCGCGACAGCTTGAGAGATTTCCTGGCTTACTTTTTTAATTTTCTTTTCCTGGGATTTAAACAAACTTTCATGTACCTGTTCAACAGAAAAAGAAAAAAGCTATACACGCGTTTAACCGTGGGCGAATGGGTATTCATTTTATTTTGCATTGCCATGTGTTTTGTAAACCTGAAGGCCACGCTAATGGTATGGGTCATTCCCTTCTTTTTTGCAAGATTTGTGATGATGCTTGGCAACTGGACACAGCATTCCTTTATTGATAAAAATGACCCTGAAGATCTTTATACCAATTCGATCAATTGCATTAATACAAAGTACAACCACATGTGCTGGAACGATGGCTACCACATTATTCACCACCTGAGGCCGGGGTTGCATTATACCGAAATGCCTGCTGAGTTTTTAAAAAGAAAAGATGAATTTGCTGCAAAGAAAGCCGTTGTATTTGATGGCATCCATTACCTGCATGTGTTTACTTACCTTATGACAAAGCGATATGATAAGCTTGCAGACAACCTGGTAAACATCAACAATATGTATGAAAGCAGGGATCAGGCCATGCTTATGATGAAAGAAAGAACAAAACGCATACAGAAATAACTTTATTGCACCACTTTATTGGCACAGCATGAACTTGCAAATGCTTCGGGCTTTGCTTTGAAAGAAAAGCCCATACCCGTTATATAGCCAATAGCTTCTTTTAAAGCATCGTTGCTTTTGAATACAGGGCTTGTGTTAATATCCACATGAACTTCCATATCAATTTTATGAGTGGTAAATACAGCGCTCAAGTGGTAGGCTACTTCAATGCTTTTTGAAACCTCTGTCATCATTCGCTGCCTGATGCTCATTTTTTTGCGCGTAGTTTCATGATGCAGGTACATAAAGCCGCCCTGCCCTTTTCTGATAAATACAATGGCAGTGGCAAACTCGGTTTGGGCGCCTTTTACCTGGCTGTCTGTACCAATGCAAACCTTTATCTGGTGCCCCATTTCTTTTTCGCGCACAATGGCGCCGTTCACTTCATCCTCAATATAATTCTTAAGATATTCGCCCGTCAGTCTTCTCCATTGTTTTGTTTGATATTGCATGTGATGCTTTTATTTACAGAATGAATAAACAGGTCTGAAACTTTTCTTACAGCAATCTGCACTCACCATTAGCACAGGCATGATATATGGCCACGCAACATTACTTTTTTTTATGATCACGCCGCAGGAAAATTATCAACAGTATGTGAATGAATGCATCCGCGATGATGAAATCACTTTGGCACGATATTTATTCTTACTATATCAACTACGAATTCTTTATTAAACCTTAAAAATATGGAACAGCTTAAATCTATTACAAACCGGATTGCATTGATCATTGCATCGTTTTATCTATCTCTTGCAGGCTTTGCACAGGATGATACTAAGAAAGTAGACGTAAACATTGATGCAAATACAGGCGGAAGTGGTAACTTTTTTACGCAGCCCTGGGTATGGGTTGTAGGAGGGCTTGTATTTATTTTACTCCTTGTAGCACTCATGAGAGGCAGTGGTAACAAAAGCGAATAATTTTATTGATGAGCAGGCCCCGTAAGGCTGATCATCTCAACACAAACCGTAAGCAAGCCCCGTAAGGCTGATTACAAATAGTTCTTATAGAAAAACAGGCAAGCCCCGTAAGGCTGACTGAATTATAGTTAAAAGCAAGTCCCGTAAGACTGATTTTAGCTGAACAAAATGTGATAAACCCCGTAAGGTTTATTGCATGGTAGTCCTTTTAAATTATAAAAAAATTTCCGGCCCCGTAAGGCCGGATTTTTTTTGCTTAAAACAAGTTGGTTTGTCCGCCAGGTCTTCTGAATTTACTAATGTCAAGTCCTTTTGCTCCTTCATTCATGCGATAAAGTTTTCCATATTTTTTGTATTGTTGCGCCACTATATCGGCAATGCTTCCCTCACCACGCATTCTTAATCCCCAGCGGCTGTCGTTTACTTTTCCATTATGGCTTTTCTCTATCATATGCCATATTTTATCAGCCCTGTCGGGAAAATTTTTATACAGCCAGTCATGAAATAAAAATTTTATGGCGCCATTCAGCCTTATAAAAGTGTATGCCGTAAAAGTGGCGCCCCTGTCTGCAGCAGCTTTCATGATCCGCTGCATCTCATGATCATTAAGCCCAGGTATCATCGGCCCCATCATAATGCCCATTGTAACACCCGCTTTGCTCAACTCTTCAATCACTTTCAAGCGTTGGGTAGCCGTTGTGGTTCGCGGTTCCATTACACGGCGCAGGTCTTCGTTAAATGATGTAACAGAAACCATGGCGCGCACAATATTTTTCTTCGCCATTTCCTGCAATAGATCCGTATCATTGAGTATGCCCGAATTTTTTGTCAGAATACCCACCGGCTGGTTGAATTCATTACACACTTCAAGCAAACCGCGCGTAAGCCTGTACTTCCTTTCAGCAGGCTGGTAACAGTCGGTATTGCCACTTAGCATAATTGGGCCAGGCTCCCATTTGGGATGCGACAATTGTTTTCTTAACAATTGCGGCGCGTTCTTTTTTACGATGATCTTTTGTTCAAAATCGAGGCCGGCGCTGTAACCCCAGTATTCATGCACGTTACGGGCATAGCAGTAAATGCAGCCATGCTCACACCCCGCATAAGCATTCATACTATAGCTCATACCTACATCAGGACTGTCAACTTTGTTTACAATCGTCCGGGCATCCTGCTCAATGTATTGTGTAGCAAGATTGGGTGTTTCCCAATCATCAATACCTTCTATATGCTCGCGCACCTGTTCATCTTTCTGAAAACGGTTGCGGGTATTGAACTGCGCTCCCCTGCCCTGCAAATATTGGAGTTCAGGTGCTGCGCCATTAACAGCATCCTGGTCTGTTTTCTTTTTTACGGATACCTTAAAGCTATCCTGTCGCAAATTATTTTTCACGGGAATAGTATTTTTTGTTTGTTGATATTTAAAAAAAAGTGAACGATCGCTCACAAATGATTACACCTGCGCTTTCGTCAGAATAGCGCCTGCTGCTTGGCCACAGCAGGAATGTCCTGAAACTCGAAGCGCTCTACCGGCATATACCTGCTGCCATCCAAATCTCTTCGCAACAGCATCATATGGTTGGCAATAAATTTTCCTGTAAAGCCTTTATTGCTAAACTCAAGCCAGCCCTGCTCATATTGCCAGGGCATCAACCTTCGTGCAATGGTAAGATGAGGCTCCATTATAAAATGCGGGCGATTGTCATTATCAGCTTTCATCAGGCTTTGAGCTTCCGTACGTATTGATCTTACAAGAGATTGTATGGCAGGCCTTGAAAGGATGTTGATATAAATTGTATGCGAAGGAAAGCTGCCATAATCCAGCAGATCAATCGGGAAAGGCGCTTTTGACAAGGCTATGGTACGCAGCTTTTGGCAAACACGGTTTTCAAACGCGGTGTACTGCAAAAACTTCACAAGGGTAATATGCGGTTTGCCCCTGATGGCTTCTTCAGCCTTATACTTTTCAAAAAAATATTTTTTAATGCCGTTGATGGTATCACTCAAATCTTTACGCGGTTGTATCAGCAATAGATATTCTGCCAGCGTATGCTGCATACTATTTAGGAAATCGGATTGCATATTTTACTAAATTTATTAGCACAATACTACTAAAAAATTTAGACAAATAAAATTTATTATTTTTTTAATTTTCCTTGGCCGGAACAATCATTTCAAATTCGGGAACAATAACCCTGAAGGTTTGCCGGGTATCAAGATTTTCCATCTGGTATGTGCCTTTCATTTTGCCCATATCGGTGCGCAGGTTGCAGCCACTCATGTATTGGTAATGCTCTCCTGGCTGCAGTGTGGGTTGCACACCAACCACACCTTCGCCTTCTACCTGGCGGTAAGTGCCATTGCTGTCAAAAATATACCAGTTACGGCGCAGTAGTTTTACGGGAAACGAATTGAAGTTTTCGATGGTAATGCGGTATGCGAACATAAATTCATTCTGCAGGGGATTGCTATATTCAGGTTGATAAAAAACCTCAACATTTACCAAGATACCTTCAGATATAGCACTGTTCATGAAGTTACGTTTCGGTAAATATAGCAATTTTTGTTCCACAACAACAAGATGGCAACCTTTCAATTGCATGCTTTCTGTTTGAATAATTTTTCGGTGATGCGTGGCAATAGCATTCCTGAACAAATAAAATGGAATGTCGTGCTTGATAAAATGAAGCACGGTCAACCGCTTGATTAAAGACATTGTTAATTGCCGCGCCGCGCTATCCGGGTAATCATTCTTTCCTTACTTTTGGCATCTGAGTATGAACCCCCGATATCGTAATCTTCTGTTAGCTGCATTGGGGCCGGTTTTGCTATGGCTGGCCTGGCCTCCATTGTCTGTAACATTTTTACTTTTTTTAGCATGGCTGCCCATGTTGTTTATGGCAGACAATATTCAAAGCTGGAGAAAGTTTGTACCGTATACGTTCCTGCACATGCTGCTTTGGAATTTACTGGTTACCTGGTGGGTGGCCATGTCTACCCTGCCAGGCGGATTAAGCGCTTTTATAGCAAACAGCGTTATCATGTGCATTCCATGGCTTTTATATTTTGTTCTAAAGAAATATGTGAGCACGCTGATTGCGCTGCCGGCACTCGCTGCATTCTGGATCGCATATGAATACATTCATCATAACTGGGATCTTAGCTGGCCCTGGCTGGCGCTGGGCAATGCACTTGCTTCAAGGCCGGGCTGGATACAATGGTACGAATATACCGGCGCATCAGGCGGCACATTGTGGATACTGCTTGCAAACATTTTATTATTTCTGGCATTTAAAATTTACAGGGCCGAAGGGCGCAGCGCCAAATATTTTGCCTGCATCGTTTTGTCGCTCCTGGTTATTTGCCTGCCCATCTTAGTATCGTTTTTTGTACAGCAACGCACGTTCACTTTGCACCACAACAAATACAATGTGGTAGTGGTACAGCCCAATATTGACCCGTGGGATGAAAAATTTGAGCCTGGTAAGCAGCAGGCGCAGTTGCAAAAACTCATTGACCTTTCAAGCCAACACGCAGATGCCAATACCGCGCTGGTGGTGTGGCCCGAAACTGCTGTGCCGCAGGCAACTGAAGAAACCACACTCAGGCAAAACCAGTTCGTGGCGCCTGTTTGGGATTTTTTAAAAAACAATCCTCATCTTAATTTATTAACAGGCATTGAAGGCTACAGGTATTTTGATACACGTGTAAGCCGCTTTGCCAGGCCTTTTCAAAACGGGCAGGGCTTTTACGAAAGCTATAACAGCGCCGCCTTGCTCCACAGCAATGGCGCCCAAATTTACCATAAATCCAAACTGGTGCCAGGCGTGGAAGTTCTACCCGGATTTTTAGGTTTTATGGGCCCTGTGTTTGATAAGTTTGGAGGCACTACCGGAGGCTATGCAAGAGACAGTTTTGCGAGGGTGTTACGCACTTCTCACAAAAATTTCAACATCACTCCTGCTATTTGTTATGAAAGTATTTATGGCGATTACCTGGCAGATTTCAACAGGCAGGGCGCTGATCTCATTTGCATCATCACCAACGATGGATGGTGGGGTAATACGGCAGGTTACAGGCAACACAAAGAATATGCAAGGCTTCGTGCAATTGAAAGCCGCAAGTGGGTGGCCCGTAGCGCCAATACCGGCATCAGCTGCTTTATTGATCCTTACGGCAATGTGGTGCAGGAACTGGGTTGGGATAAAGAAGGCGCGTTGAAACAAACCGTGGGCGCTTTTGTAACCGAAACTTTTTACACAAAATATGGGGATATTATTTCCAGGATCTTTAGCTGGATAGCCGTGGCATTTTTATTGCTGCTGGTTTGGATGGCCGTCAAAGCCAGCCGTAAGAAACCGGTAAATAACAAATAGCATAAATACACACTATGACTACAAAAACCATTAGCCACAACAACAGGATCATCAGTTATAAAATAGCCGGCACAGGAAACCCAGTCATATTGCTGCACGGCTTTGGAGAAGACAGCACCGTGTGGCAGCAGCAGGTGGAAGCTTTACAAAAACAATACCGGGTCATTTTTCCTGATGTTCCCGGCAGCGGCGCATCAGAACTTACAGATGATTTGAGCATGGAAGGCATTGCAAAAGTTGTAGAACAAATTGCCGATGCGGAAGAACTGGAACAATTCGTGCTCATAGGCCACAGCATGGGAGGCTATGCCACGCTTGCTTTTGCTGAAAAATACGAGTCCATGCTGAAAGGGTTTGGACTGGTTCATTCAAGCGCTTTTGCAGATACTGAAGAAAAAAAAGAAACACGCCAAAAAGGTATTGAATTCATCAGCCAACATGGCGCAGCCGAATTTTTAAAAACTTCCACACCCAATCTTTTTTCTGACACAACAAAAGAAACCAGGCCCGAACTGGTACAAAATTTCCTGCAACAACTTCCTGAATTTTCCAAACAGGCTTTAATAGCCTATTACGAAGCTATGATGGAAAGGCCTGACAGAACTGCTGTTTTATCTGGCACAAAACTTCCCGTTTTGTTTATTATTGGCGAACACGACAAAGCCGTTCTGTTTGAAGACAGCTTGAAACAGTCATCACTCCCATCTGTCTCATATGTTACAATCTTAAATAAATCAGGCCACATGGGCATGCTGGAAGAAACAGAGAAGTGCAACACTGCCTTATTGAACTACCTGGCTGAAGTTTATAAAAGTGAAAGTTTTGTAGATTAACAGAGTGTTGGCAACAAAACAGTCAACGGCAATATACCTTTCCTCCGAAACTAATTTTACAATTCTAAACAACTTCTTATGAAATCCAGGATTTGCGTACTCGCAGTAGTATTGCTTAGCTTTACTATGGTTTCTAATGCACAAACAATTGAAAAAGGCGCAACGCTTATTGGTGGCAGCATCAATTTTGGAACATCCAACCAGGCAACCATTAACACTGCCCAGCCAGATACCATAAAATCAACAGGTGGCAGCATAGGCATCAGCCTGGGCAAGGCCATCACAGATAATGGTATATTGGGCTTTTCATTATCTCATGGGCGCACTAAAATCAAATCTTCAATGGACGAGTATGATGATGACAACCGTTCTTCGTATGCAGCCAGTATTTTTTACAGGCAGTTTCTTGAACTGGGCAATAAATTTTACTTCTGGATACAACCTTCGGCAGGTATTAATTTTGGAGAAGTGAAAAGCAGGGATAATTCCAATTATTCAAAAAATATGAGTGTTGGATTGGCTTTAACGCCCGGCTTATCGTACAACTTTTACAAAAGCATTTATTTAGATGTTTCAATCAGTAACCTGGCTGCGTTAAGCTACAACTCATCCCAGGCATCAGGTGTCAAACAAGAAAGCTTTCATTTATCCTCTGGCCTTTCTGGCGGGTCGCTTAACAACGTAGGGATCGGCTTTAGCTTTATTTTCTAATGGTCCGCAGCTTTTAGCTTCCGTGTGAGGCTTTATTTTTTTTAACTTGCAGGCCGTTCAAATAAAATGCTATGGAAAAAATAGTTGTTATTACCGGCGCCACTTCAGGCATTGGCGAAGCCTGCGCTAAAAAATATGCCGCCGCTCGGTACAGCCTGATATTGGCGGCAAGGCGCAGTGATCGCTTACTGGCGCTGGCCGATGCGCTTCAAAAACAATACAACGTAAAAGTATTGCCTGTAGTTTTAGATGTAAGAGATCGTAACGCTGTGGCATCAGCATTTGGATCGCTTCCATCAGAATGGCAAAAAATTAATATTCTTATCAACAATGCCGGGCTGGCTGCCGGTAAAGATGATTTTGAAGACGCCCAACTTGATGACTGGGACACGATGGTGGATACCAACCTGAAAGGCCTTGCCTACATAGCAAAGGCTGTAGCCAGCCTCATGATCAAAAATGGTGGCGGGCATATTATCAACATCGGTTCTACCGCCGGTAAAGAAGTGTACGCCCAGGGAAATATGTATTGTGCTACAAAGCATGCAGTGGTGGCTTTAAGTGAAGGCATGAGGATAGATCTTATGCCGCATGGCATTAAAGTAACCACAGTAAACCCCGGCGCCACGGAAACTGAGTTTTCAATGGTTCGTTTTAAAGGTGATGCAACAGCGGCTGATAAAGTGTACGAAGGCATTCAACCGCTTACAGGCAACGATGTGGCTGACGTGATCTTTTATTGCTCGTCTTTACCCGCGCATGTTTGCATCAACGACCTCGTAATGACCTGTACCGAACAGGCAAACAGTTTTTATTTTCATCGCAAAGTATAATTATCATTGCTAATTAACTGATTAATCAAAAAAATAGTGTCATTAAAATTTGGAGTAGCAGGCAGCGGAAGCTGGGCCACAGCCCTGGTAAAAATTTTGTCAGACAATGGGCACGAAGTGCAGTGGTGGGTGCGCAATACAGCATCTGCAGCGCATATTCAAAAAAGGCATCATAATCCCAGGTATCTTACTTCGGCTTTATTAAATACACATTTACTGCATATCAACAACGATCTGCGCGAAGTTGTACAACAATCTGATGTTCTTGTTATGGCCATGCCATCAGCTTTTGTTGCAGAAAGTTTTGCTGTGCTTTCACCTGAAGATATAAAGCATAAAAAAATTCTATCAGCCATTAAAGGCATGTTGCCAGGTGAAAATATGTTGCTGAATGATTACCTTAAAAAAAAATTTGGACTTTCATTAAAACATTATTTTGCGGTGTTGGGCCCCTGCCACGCTGAGGAAGTGGCCTCGGAAAAACTATCCTACCTCACCTTCTCCGGTATAGATGAAGAAATGGCGGCCATCATTGCTTCGTACTTTAAATCAGATGCCATAAACACCATTACCAACCATGATATTTTAGGTGTGCAATATGCCGCGGTATTAAAAAATATTTATGCGCTTGGCGCCGGCATTGCTCACGGGTTGGATTACGGCGATAATTTCCAAAGCGTATTAATTGCCAACTGTGCAGATGAAATGGCAGCTTTCCTTCGAAAATTTGGCGCCGAGCACATTGTGGTGGGTGAGCACGAACCCGGCCCTAAAACAGCCAACTACGCGGCTTCTGTATATTTAGGCGATTTGCTCGTAACCTGTTATTCGCCCTACAGCCGTAACAGAACTTTTGGCAATATGATCGGCAAAGGTTATTCGGTACACGCTGCAAAACTTGAACTAAACATGATTGCAGAAGGCTATAACGCTTCAAAAAGCATTTATGGCATCAACCAAACTGTAAAAGCGCCCATGCCTATTGCTGAAACCGTTTATAAAATTTTATGGGAAGACATGGTTCCCTCAGAAGGTTTTGATGCGATTGAGAAACTGCTGATTTAATTTCTAATCAATAAAAAGGCTGGAAGCAATACCGTCTGCAAACAGCTTGCCTTGCCTGGTTAGTTGCAGCCTGTCATTGCTTTGCACTAATAACTTTTGTGAAAGAAATTTTTGCGCAGTTTTTAAAACCTGTTCAACTGCCATTGGTGACAGCTTTTTTAAATCAATGCCTTCAATTGTCCGCAGCGAGATCATAATGTACTCATTCTGCTTTTGAACAGGCGTAAGCGTTTCTTTTTCCAATGGAACAATGCCCTGCGAAAGGCTGTCAATATATTGCTGGTTATTCGCCACGTTCCATTGCCTTTCACTGCCGTTAAAAGAATGGGCGCCAGGCCCAAAACCAAAATAATTTTTTCCCTGCCAGTAAGAGGTATTGTGCCGGCTGCGGTAACCCGGCTTTGCAAAATTGGATATTTCATAATGCACGTAACCTTCGTTCTGCAACCAATCCATCAACAATAAAAATTGCCGCGCCTGCTGATCCTGGTCGGTATTTTCTTTTTTGCGCGTACGGATCAGTTTATCCAGCGGCGTGCGCGGTTCTACAGTTAACGCATAGCAGGAAAGGTGCGGAACACCCAGGCGCACCGCTTTTTGTACATTTTGCAGCCAGCGTTCATCCGTTAGCCCTGGAACACCGTAAATGAGATCAATGGTGATATTATCAAAATATATTTGGGCCAGTTGCAGGTTTTCTGCTGCCTGCATCGCATTGTGCGCACGGTTCATCCAGCGCAGGTCTTCTTCAAAAAAAGATTGTATGCCAATACTCAGCCTGTTAATACCCGATGCTTTCCAAGCCTGTAATTTTTCAGGCGTAATATCATCGGGATTGGCTTCTAAGGTTACCTCTGCATTTGCATCAACCTTAAAAAACAAAAACACTTTTTGAAGCAGCGCGTATGTTTCTGCGGCATCTAAAATGCTGGGTGTGCCACCGCCGATGTATATTGTTTCTATTAAAGGAGCATTGCCTGCGCTAAGTTCTATTTCTTTATGTAATGCCTGCAGCAGCGGCTGCTTTTTCCGTAACGAGGTGGAAAAATGAAAATTGCAATAGTGGCAGGCCTGCCTGCAAAAAGGAATATGAATATAAATACCTGACAATGTCTTGCTAAAAAAATTTGCCTGATTACTGATTAGCGGTAACAAAAGCCTAAACTTTTGCCGTGCATTTCCACGTCATCAAAATAACCTTTATTTGTAACTGAAAATGGCAAAGGTACGTTACCCGCTTACTCTTTTATATTATTTGTTGGTGTGGTTGTCAGCATCAGCGCAAAAAAACTATTCGCTGCGCGTAAACATTGTAGACAAAACCCCGGCCTTTGTTGATACGCTTGGCTTACAAAAAATATTTATCAATAAAGATGAATGCCGTCAATACATCAACCAGTTGGTACCGGCCCTACAGGGCAAAGGCTATGTATCTGCCTCAATTGATTCAATCAGGCTTGACAGTACTGCCGCTTATGTGGGGCTATTTGCGGGCGTTCAATACAAATGGCGCAGCCTTGATGCAAGTCCGGAGGCAGCCGAATGGTTACGGCAGGTGGGCTGGACAGAAAGCATGCTGAGCAACCAATTTTTAGACTATGAACGCATTAGCACAGTGCAGCAGCGCATGCTTCATTATTTTGAGAATAACGGATACCCTTTTGCAAAAATTTATTTAGACAGCCTCACAATCAGTGGTAACGAGGTAAGCGGCCGTATAAATGTAAACACAGGCCCGCTTTACAGGATAGATAGTATTGTTGTGACCGGTAATGCAAAGATCAGTTCAGATTATCTTCAGAATTTCCTTGGCATTAAAAACGGATCGGTTTATCATAAAGAAAAACTGCAGAACATCAGCACACTGCTGAGACAATTGAATTATGTGCAGGAGACGGAGCCTCCAAAATTTTACTGGAGAACCACAGGCGGCGTGGTAGAACTGTTTTTGCAACAGAAAAAAAGCAGCCAGGTAAACCTCATCATTGGTTTTTTACCTAATAACGAACAATTGCTCACAAGAAAGATGCTGATTACCGGTGAGGGCTTGCTGAACCTGCAAAACGCCCTGGGTACCGGCGAAACCATTGGGCTTGTATGGCAGCGCTTACAGGCAGCTTCTCAAAGATTGAATATAATATATAAACAGCCATATCTTTTTAAAACGCCTTTTGGGCTTGACTTTGGGTTTGACATGTTAAAACGCGATTCCACTTTTTTGAATTTTGATTTTAACCTGGGCGCGCGGTACTCGTTCGACTCAAAACAATACGCAAAACTGTTCGTACAACAGTTCAAGACCATTTTAAGCAACATCAACACAAGCCAGGTATTACAAACCCGGCGCCTGCCCAACGAGGCTGATGTAACACTGGCTAATATAGGCATCGAATACGGCTTTAATAACACCAATTACATTTACAACCCGGTGAATGGTTTTGATATAGTGTTTGTTTCTACTGCAGGCAATAAAAAGATTAAACCTAATAACCAGATATTAGAGTTGGAAGATCCAGATGATCCCTCCTTCCGCTTTGCCACGCTTTATGACACAGTTAAAACAAAGTCTTACCAGTTTCGCACCACGTTAACAGCTGCCAGGTATTTTCCATTAGGCCAAAAAATGCGCAGTACCGTTAAAACGGCTATTAATGCCGGTTACATTGGCGGCAGCAATATTTTCAGGAACGAGTTGTTTCAAATTGGTGGTTACCGCTTGCTAAGGGGGTTTGATGAGCACAGCCAGTTCCTTTCGCAATACGGCATTGCAACTTTAGAATACCGCTACCTTGTAGGCGAAAATTCTTACTTTAATGCTTTTACCGATGGCGGCTGGGGAAGAAATGTTAGTCGCGGCTTCAACCAAAATTATACTTATATCAGCGCTGGGCTGGGTATGGCTTTTGAAACTAAAGTAGGGCTTTTTAACCTTGCCTGGGCCATTGGTAAAAGAAGTGATGCAGATTTTAACCTGCGCCAGTCAAAAATACATTTCGGGTTTGTTAACTATTTCTAAATAAATGAAGGAGCGCCTGCATAAAAGTTTTTGTAAAGGCTAACAGAATAAAATCTAAAACTTTACGCTTATATTAGCACAATAATTATCAAATTGTAATTACATGCCCGAAACTATATTAATTGCTGATGCGGGAGCCACCAAAACCGAATGGTGTCTGCTTCACAACGGCAAGGCAAAAACAGTCATTACAGCCGGCATTAGTCCTTATTTTTTAAACAGTGAACAAATAGCCGAACTACTTCAAAAAGAATTAGTCCCGAAATTAAAAAAATTACAGCCGCAAGCTATTTATTATTACGGTACAGGCTGCATCAATCCTGACAACAGAAAACTTGTAAAAAACAGTCTTCTAAAAGTATTTAAAGGTGCAAAGGCAGAAGTGACGCACGATGTGGAAGGTGCAGCTAAAGGTCTTTGTATACATAGCAAAGGCATAGCCTGCATTTTAGGAACCGGTTCCAGCTCATGCTTTTACAATGGTAAAAAAATAACCAAAAACAGGCCTGGCCTGGGTTATGTGCTGGGTGATGAAGGCAGCGGCGCATACCTGGGCAGAAAAGTGATTCAGTATTACATGTACGATACTTTTGATGAAGACCTGAGGGCCAGGTTTGATGCGTCCTTTATGACCAATGGAACAGAAATTTTAGCCAATGTGTATAAAAAGCCATTGCCCAACCGCTACCTTGCCACCTTCGCCAGGTTTCTGGCAGATAACCGTGGGCATTATATGATTGAAAACATCATTGAAGATGGCTTAAATGATTTCTTTTTCACGCATCTTTGCAAGTACAGCGAAGCCTGGAACCATCCGGTCAACTTTGTTGGAGGAATTTCATTTGGATTTAAAGATGTGCTGAAGGAACTGTGCGGCGCCTATAACTTTGAGCTGGGCAATGTAATGCAAAAGCCTATGAAAGGCCTGATTGAGTATCACACAAACTAATTAAACTGAAAAACAAAACAGAGAGAGGTTTTATGTCGGGAGTAAAGATCACGGAGCAACCCAGCAAGTATGACCATTTGGAGAAGATGTCAGTGCTGGAATTACTGACTGCAATCAACACCGAAGATCAGTCTGTGCCCATTGCGGTACAAAAAGTAATCCCCCAAATTGAGCGGCTGGTGGAAGCTATTGTAGAAAACATGCTGATGGGGGGAAGACTGTTTTATATAGGTGCAGGCACCAGCGGCAGGCTTGGCGTGCTTGATGCCAGCGAAATACCTCCCACTTACGGCTTACCAATGGGCGTGGTAATAGGCATAATAGCCGGCGGCAACAAGGCCATTACAACACCCGTGGAAAATGCCGAGGATGATGAAATGCAGGGCTGGCATGACTTACAGGGTTACGACATTAATGATAAAGATACCGTAGTGGGGGTGGCAGCAAGTGGCAGCACGCCTTATGTAATTGGCGCGCTGCGCGAATGCAGGAAAAACGGAATTGTTACCGGCAGCATATCCTGCAACCCTAACGCCAAGGTAAGCCAGGTGGCAGATCATCCCATTGAAGTAATTGTAGGCCCCGAGTTTGTTACCGGCAGCACACGCATGAAAAGCGGCACAGCACAAAAACTGGTACTCAACATGATCTCTACAACCGCCATGATACAATTAGGCCGTGTAGAGGGCAACCGCATGGTAAACATGCAATTGACGAATGAAAAACTGGTTGATCGCGGCACCCGTATGGTGATGGAACAAACCGGTATTAAAGATTACGATCAGGCCAAACAATTGCTGCTTGATAAAGGCAGCGTAAAAAAGGCCGTTGACTTTTATAAGCAATAAAATATTTTTTCACCTTATTTACAAATGCACAGGTTAGGCCACCTGTGCATTGCTGTTTTGGCTACGACGTTCGCCAATTTGCTGGCGCCACATAGCATAATAAAGGCCTTTGGTTGACAGTAATTCTTCGTGGCTGCCGGTTTCCACAATATCGCCGCGTTCCAGCACATAAATTCGGTCTGCATGCATAATGGTGCTCAGGCGGTGTGCGATCAAAACGGTTACCTGATTTTGCATGGATGAAATTTCGCGGATGGTTTTGGTGATCTCTTCTTCAGTAATGGAATCAAGCGCTGAAGTGGCTTCATCAAAAATCAAAATCCTCGGTTTTCTAATCAGTGCGCGCGCAATGGAAAGCCGCTGCCTTTCGCCACCAGAAAGTTTAAGGCCGCCCTCTCCTATTGTTGTCTCTATACCCTTTTCTGCTCTTGCCAAAATACCGGTTACCGATGCTTTTTTGATGGCGTCATTCAAATCATCTTCAGTGGCATCAGGATTTACAAATGTCAGGTTTTCACGTATGGTGCCAGAAAACAGTTGCGTATCCTGTGTTACAAAACCAATTTGTCTTCGCAGGTCTTCAAAGTTAATTTCCTCCTCATCAAGGCCATTGTAAAAAATTTTTCCCTTCATGGGTCTGTACAGGCCCACCAGCAATTTCATCAGCGTGGTTTTACCACTGCCTGAAGGACCCACAAAAGCAATGGTATCACCCTTTCTAACTTTAAAACTAATGTCGTTAATAGCGGCATTGCTCGCGGTTTGATGTTTAAATCCCACGCCTTTAAATTCAAGCGTTTCAATGTTGCCCAGTTGTTTTGCATGGGCAGGCAATGGCTCGGGAGGTTTCTTCATCAGGCTGTCAAAATTATTTAAAGAAGCTTCCGCTTCGCGGTAAGACAGGATGATGTTGCCGATCTCCTGCAGTGGCCCGAAGATGAAAAAAGAAAAAACCTGCATCGTGGTCAGCTCGCCCGCATCCATCCTGCCCTCGTACACCACATACATCAGCACAAATAAAATAATTTGCCTGAGCGTGTTTACAAAAGTGCCCTGCACAAAGCTGATGCTGCGGATGCGCTTCACTTTATTCAGTTCCAGACCTAAAATTTTATAAGTGTTTTTGTTCAGGCGTTCCACTTCCTGGTTTGTCAGCCCCAGGCTTTTTACCAGCTCTATATTTCTTAGCGATTCAGTTGTGGCGCCGGCCAAAGCCGCCGTTTGAGTTACGATTTGTTTTTGTACCTGTTTGATCTTTTTGGTAAGAAAATTACTCATTATGATCAGCAAACCGATTCCCCCAAAATAAATTAACGGCAGGCTCCAATGAATATTGTACGCATAAATGCTTACGAAGATGATGCCCACGATGATGGGGAACAGTACGTTGATGAACGAGTTGATAAATTTTTCGGTATCGGTTCTTACTTTTTGTAAAATGCCCAAAGTTTCTCCGCTGCGCTGGTCTTCAAAGTCGTGATAAGGCAGTTTCATGGCATGCCTTAAGCCATTTGTAAAAAGGCCGGCGCCAAATTTTTGCACAATGGTGTTTAAAAAATAATCCTGGAAAGCTTTGGCAATACGGCTTATCATGGCCACGCCAATGGAAAGTAATAACAACTGCATTACCGGGCCGGCAAAATTCCACCAGAAAGGCTGCATGGGCCCGGGATTGTGCACATATCCTGCTGCCAGGTTGATGAGCTTGCCAAGAATGATCGGGTCTATTAATGAAAAACCAATATTAATACCGGCCAGCATTAGGGTAATAAATACCAGCCATTTATGCGGTTTGAGATAATGAACTAAAATTTTCATCGGGCAAAGATGGTGAAATTATGGGTGAGCCTGAAAAATGTTTCGGCGACATCACCCTGCCCAGCCTTCCCTGTCAAGGCTTCTGTACTGAATAGCTTCGGCAAGATATTCAGGCTTGATGTCTTCGCTGTTTTCAATATCGGCAATGGTGCGGCTTACTTTTAAAATACGGTCGTAAGCGCGGGCAGATAAATTGAGCTTTTCCATAGCCCGTTTCAGCAGAGCCTGGCCAATATTATCTATCGTGCAAATTTCTTTTAACTGCTTACTGCTCATTTGCGCGTTGCAATAAATGCCGGAGTCTTTATACCGCTCCAGTTGCACTTCACGCGCCCTGATCACTTTTTCGCGAATTTTTTCAGAGCTTTCTTCGTTTTTAATACTGCTCAACTGGCTGAACGGGACAGGTGTAACCTCCACATGCAGATCAATTCTGTCGAGCAAGGGCCCTGAAATTTTATTAAGGTATTTTTGTACCGCGCCGGGCGGGCAGGTGCAGTCTCTTTCGGGGTGGTTGTGAAAACCACAGGGGCAGGGGTTCATCGAAGCGATCAACATAAAACTGGCGGGAAAATCAATGGCCACTTTTGCGCGCGAAATGGTAACGCGGCGTTCCTCCATAGGCTGGCGCATCACTTCCAGCACGGTTCTTTTAAATTCAGGCAGCTCATCTAAAAATAAAACACCATTGTGTGCCAGGGATATTTCGCCCGGCTGCGGCACACCGCCACCACCTACCAGCGCCACGTCTGAAATGGTGTGGTGCGGCGAGCGAAAAGGCCTGCGGGAAATGAGCGTGGCATTTTCGGGCAGCTTGCCTGCCACGGAGTGAATTTTTGTTGTTTCCAGCGCTTCCTGCAAAGTAAGCGGCGGAAGAATGGTTGGCAGGCGTTTGGCCAGCATGGTTTTGCCCGCACCGGGCGGCCCTATTAAAATAGCATTGTGGCCGCCGGCTGCGGCAATTTCCAAAGCACGCTTGATGTTCTCCTGGCCTTTTACGTCAGAAAAATCAATCTCAAAATCGTATTGTGAGTGAAAAAATTCATCTCTTGTATTGACGATAATGGGTTCTAACCCGGTTTCACTGTTCTCAAAAAAATCAATCACTTCTTTTATATTTTGCACACCATACACCTGAAGGTTGTTCACCATTCCCGCTTCGCGGGCATTGGCTGCCGGCACAATCAATCCTTTAAATCCCTGCTTACGCGCCTGTATGGCAATGGGCAGCGATCCTTTAATGGGACGCACTTCGCCATCGAGGCTTAGCTCGCCCATGATGACGTATTGCGAAAGCGCTTCCGCATTTTCAAACTGCTCGCTGGCGCCTAAAATGCCCAGTGCAATGGGAAGGTCAAAAGCAGTACCGCTTTTTTTAATATCCGCCGGCGCCATATTTACCACCACCTTGGTGCGGGGCATTTCATAACCATTGGTTTTAAAAGTGCTTTCAATGCGTTGCAGGCTTTCTTTTACGGCATTATCGGGCAGGCCTACGATCATGGGGTCTTTTCCCGAGGTTGAGATCCAGTTCACTTCAATTGTAATAGGCAGGGCTTCTACCCCGTAAACGGCGCTTCCATTGATTTTTACCAGCATGATATGAAGATAATTTGAAAAAATTAAAATAGCAAACACTGACAGATGTGCCGACGGGCTTGCTAAAGCCTGTTTGGGTTAATACTCGCTTCTGACGGGTGTGGAGTGCATCATCTGTAACTTCCAGTCATTGCCCTGCTTTATTAGCACGGCGCTTTCCAGCCATTTTACGGTTCGCGGCCTGTCGCCTGATATCTTAGCAGTATTGTGATAGGCCACCCATGCAGTCTGGCCTTTGATTTCTGTTTTGATAAAATCAAAAGAATTGGCTCTTGTGAAACTGCCGCCGCGGGCTTTGGCCTGTTGAAAACGATTGGCAATGGTATCGGTAGTCCATACCATTGCGTCTTCCAGCAACAAGAAATCTGCTGTAGCATGTTTTTTAATAATGCTGATATCTCTTGCTGAAAAGCCTTCAAAAAAATTGATGATGGCCTGATGGGCCTTTTGCTTTTCACCAGGCGCTTGCGCATTAGCATGGCTAAACAGAGCCACAGCTATCGCGATAAAAAATAATCTCTTCATACAGTTATAATTGGTTGATGTTGTTTCATTGCCTACTTTAATGCAACTACCATTAATTCCACCGTTACCATATCGCCCATGGTCATGCTGTTGCCACCCACGCCAAAATCACGACGGTCTATTGTAAACCTGCCGGCAAATGTATAAGCCTTCGCCGACGGGATGGCTGTAAAGTCAAAACCGATCTTTTTACTGGTATTTTTTATGGTCAGCGTTCCGATGGCTTTATAATTATTGCCGCCTTTTGACACAACCTGGCCTGAGGTAAAGCGCATAACGGGGTATGTTGCCGCATCAAAATAATCATCTGCCTTCAGGTGTTTGTCCCTGCGCTGGTTGCCGGTATTGATCGTACCCACATCCACCGTTACGTCAAACACACTTGTGGCGGGGTTTTTAGGATCAAAATGAATTTTTCCTTTCAATCCTTGTAAAGTGCCGTCAACATTTACTCCCAGGTTTTTGATCACAAACGATATTTTGCTGTCAGCATTTGAAACTTTCAAAGCCTGTGCAGCCATTGTAACTGATAGCATTAAAAAGCAGAGTGCTAAAAATATTCTGTTCATTGTTTTCAATTCATTATTAAAACAATTCGATATTTGATACTTAAAATTAATCATTTACAAATTTTCATGAAATAAATAAATATTGCTGAGCCGTTCTACCATACAACATTTGCGCTTTACGTTTTCGCTGTTCTTAATGCCTGTTTATTGGTTTGCCATCAGCCAGGCAAATGTGGTGACCCTGACAAAAGCGGTATTAATCTTTGTCATCCTGCATTTGCTTGTTTACCCCGCAAGCAACGGTTATAATTCTTATATGGATGATGACAAAGGCAGCATTGGCGGCATTAAACACCCGCTGCCCGTAAACAAAGAATTGTTGTATGTAAGCATTGCCATGGATCTGGCCGCACTGCTGCTTTCCTTTCTCATCAGCATTAAAGTAGCCTTAGCTTTGTTCATTTACATCACTGCGTCGCGGTTATATAGTTATCGCGGCATCAGACTTAAAAAATATCCTGTTACTGGTTATCTAACAGTCATTATTTGCCAGGGCGCACTTGTTTACTACATTGTTAGCATGTCTGTAAATGAAGGCGCGCTCTTACCAAATATTTTATTTCCTGCCATTATATCTTCCTTACTCATTGGCGGCACTTACCCGCTAACGCAGGTGTATCAGCATCAGCAGGATAAAGCCGATGGTGTAACCACGCTGAGTTATATTTTAGGTGTGAAGGGAACTTTTTTGTATTGCAGTTTGGCATTATTAGTGGCAGTATTATTGCTTACTGTTTACTTTACAAATATTGGCAGGGCAAACTGGCTGTTACTCTATTTAATAGCAACAGCGCCTGTGCTTATTTATTTTATAAGTTGGTTTTTACAAGTAGATAAAAACCTGGCTGCCGCAAATTTTAAAAACCTGATGAAGATGAATTACGTTGCATCTTTATGCAGTAACGCAGCCTTTATAGGCATGACAATTTTAAAACAGATATGAGTAAAATAACGGCAATAGCTACTGCAGTACCAAAATACTGCCAGCAGCAAATGGAAATTTTTGATGCGGTAAAAGCCGTTCACTCAAATACACCTGAAGAGGAAAGGATATTACGTTTTATGTATAAAACCAGCGGCATTAATACAAGGTATTCCGTAGTGCCTGACTTTGGCTCAACAAAAAATAACGCACAGATATTTTATACCGAAAATGAAGAAATAAAAACAAGAGGCCTGGAAGCGCGTTTAAAAATCTACGAAGAAAATGCATTGCAGCTTTCAAAAAATGTGATCCATAAATGCATTGATGGAAAGATCAGCCCTAAGGAAGTTACCCATCTCATCACCGTAAGCTGCACGGGCATGCAGGCGCCCGGCATAGACCTTGCGATTATTAAAGCATTAGGATTGTCCAATAATATTTACCGCACATCGGTCAATTTTATGGGTTGTTATGCCGCCATTCATGGCCTGAAACAGGCTTATTATATTACAGCGAAAGAGCCTCATGCCAAAGTGCTGGTGGTTTGTGTGGAGCTGTGCACCCTTCATTTTCAAAAAGAAAAAACTCCTGACAACATCACTTCCACAGTCATTTTTAGCGATGGCGCTGCCGCAGTATTGGTAGAAGGTGACAGCAGCCCGCAGCAGGGATGGAAAATAAACGATTTTTACAGCGATATAGATTTTGATGGCATTGAAGACATGGCCTGGAAAATTTCATCGGAAGGTTTTTTGATGACGCTTACCAGCAACGTGCCAGATATACTGGAACATAAATGCGGCAAAGTAATTGAGGACGCCCTTCGGCATTACAACATTCATAAAGAAGCCATCAGCACCTGGTGTATTCATCCCGGTGGCAGAAGGATTTTAGAGGCCATTGAAAAAGGCAGCGGCATTACCAAACAGCAAATGGCCGCCAGCTACGAAGTACTTTCTGAATACGGCAATATGAGCAGCCCAACCATCTTATTCGTACTGGAAAGAATTATCAACCAGGCAAAGCACAATAAATCTGTAACCAATACCATTGGTATGGCTTTTGGGCCAGGCCTTACTTTAGAAACCGTTTATTTGACTCATGACTGATTTTTCCAAAAGAAGCCATCAAAAAGAGCTGCTGGATGATCCGCGTATTCCTTTTGAAGACATCAAAAGAAATATGCTTGAACTGAATACAGTGAACACATGGCTGGGCGGCCATAAAATTATTATTGAAGGCGTAAAGAAATTGCTGAGTAATTTAAAAACAATTTCCATTTGCGAGATCGGCAGCGGTGGCGGCGATAATTTATTTGCCATTGCCAGGTGGTGCCACAAACACAACATCAAAGCCCACCTTACGGGCATTGACAAGAACGCGAATTGTATTGAGTTTGCGCAACAACAATATCCTCAATTTAATTTCATCTGCAGTGATTATAAATATGCTGTATTGAACCATCAACCTGACATTATATTCAACTCACTTTTTTGCCACCATTTTATTAGTGAGCAGGTTGTTGAAATTATTAACTGGATGGCGCAACACGCGGCAAAAGGTTTTTTTATAAGTGATCTGCACCGCCATCCCGCGGCTTATTACAGTATCAAATACCTCACAAAGTTATTTTCAAAGTCTTATCTTGTAAAGCAGGATGCGCCTCTTTCTGTGCTGAGAGGTTTTACAAAAAAAGAATGGATGAGCATTTTGAAAGACTCAGGCAACCAACATGCAAACATAAACTGGAAGTGGGCCTTCAGGCATTTGATTGTGGCGCCGTTGCCGGCTACCACAAATCCTCTTAACAGCAATGATTCATCAACAGCAATATGATATTGGCATTGTTGGCGGCGGACTGGCCGGCCTCACGGCTGCCATTCAGCTCCGCAAAAAAGGATACTCTGTGATCCTTTTTGAAAAAAACAAATATCCTTTTCATCGTGTGTGCGGCGAATACATCAGCAATGAAAGCAAACAGTTTTTGATAGATTGCGGTATTGATATTCCATCACTGCATTTGCCTGTCATATCAAAATTGCAGGTAAGTGCGCCAAATGGCAATTTGTTACATGCTGACCTGGATTTGGGAGGATTTGGCATAAGCAGGTTTTTACTTGATAATTTACTGTATGAAGAAGCGAAACGATTGGGTGTGGTGGTAATGGAAAAGCTGAAAGCAGATGATATTTTTGTTTACAATGATTTTTATAAAATACCCACAGGCAATGGCACTTACAAAGTAAAAATTGCATTGGGGAGTTTTGGAAAACGAAGCAACCTGGATGCCAGGTGGCGCCGGCACTTTACTTCTTTAAAGCCAAATGCATTAAACAATTACATCGGTGTAAAATATCATATTAAAACCAACTTTCCTGAAGACACGATAGCCCTGCATAATTTTAAAAATGGGTATTGCGGCCTGTCAAAAATTGAGGATGATAAATATTGCCTGTGCTACTTAACAACCGCCGCTAATTTACAAGCCAGTGGCGGCATCCGGCAAATGGAACAACTGGTGCTTTATAAAAACAAGCACCTGAAAAAAATTTTTACAAAAAGTGAATTCCTCTTTAAACACCCTGTTTCCATTTCGCAGGTGTCTTTCGACAACAAAGAAATCGTTTACAATAAAATTCCCCTGATTGGTGATGCCTGCGGCATGATCACGCCGCTTTGTGGCAATGGCATGAGCATGGCCATGCACGCCTCTAAACTGTTGGTTGCTGCGGTTGATGCTTATTTAAAAAAATCCATTTCGCTTGAAGACATGTTGTTGCAATATGAAAAAAACTGGAAAGATAACTTTTCATCACGCTTACGCACGGGGCGGTGGATCCAGCAGAGATTTGGGAAAGCCTGGCAAACTAACCTGTTTATCGGGCTTTTGAAACACAATACATGGCTAACAAACAAATTAATCAAACACACACACGGAAAGCCTTTTTAACCTCTGGCTATTCTTTTTCCAGTTTGCTATAAATAGCAGCGGCCCAGCGGCTGGGTAGTGCGCGCAAGCCAACTGATATCAGGTGCGACCATCCGCCGGGAATGATTAAAGTTCTCCCTTTTAATGTGCGTTTTACAGCCACTTCACCTACTCTTGCCGGCGGCACTGCCATCCAGTCTCCAAACTTACCCAGTTGCTTACGGGTGGTTTTTACTATCTGTGGCTTGGTGTAAACGGGCCCCGGCGCCAGCGTGCTTACAGTAATTCCTTTGTTGTGCTTTTTAAGATCATACTTCAATCCATACCCAAAATACAATACACCCGATTTGGTGGCTGCATAAATATTTTTGGGTGGCGATGGTGTCAGACCGGCCATGCTGGCTACGTTTAAAATATAAGCGGGCCTATTTTTTTCAAGCAATGGCAGCAGTTCATTGGTTAATGCTACCGGATTCTCCAGATTCAGGCGTATCATATATCTCAAACTGTCGGTTGATAGTTCGCCCATGTCTTTATCTCCGCCCAGCCCAGCCACATTGCAAAGCATTTTCAGTGGCAATTGATTTTGTTCGCACCAATGCCGTAGCTTTTTTGCCGCGTCGTCTTTACTAAGGTCCTGAGAAATAATTTCTACCTGAATACCATAAGCTGACTGGAGTTTTTGCTGCGCCTCTTGCAATGCCGGCACACCTCTTGCAATTAAAACCAAATTATATTTACGCTTGGCAAGCGCTTCTGCTATGGCATAACCAATGCCTTTACTACCGCCGGCTACAAGGGCAAAAGGCTGGTTGTTTTTCAAAACAATTTTTTCAGCAGCCAACTGGGCTTTGGAGCTAATAGAAATGGCAATGCTAAAAATGAATAGGAAAATGATGCGCATAGGTGATGAGTTTAAAGTGATGTTTCTTTCAAACAATTAATATTGCCCGGTAGAAAGCATGACTAATGTGCAGGCTTCAACAGGTTGAATGCCGTTTAAAACTGCTTTTTCAGCAAGCATATCGTTTTCAGCGCCGGGATTAAAAATAATGCGCTTTGGTTTTAAAGAAAGGATATATTCTTCATACTCGCTCTGGTTTTTTGCATTCATGTACATCGTCACAGTGTCTACCTCATCAAAGTGCGGCATTTCCTTCACTATTTCCACATCATTCACTTTACCGGCTCTGCGGCCTACAGCTATCACATCGTGCCCGTAAGCCCTTAATCTTCTTATTGCAATATTGCTGTAGCGCGAAGGATTTTCCGATGCGCCAAGTACTAAGGTTTTTTTATTCATATGTGCATTGCAGCTAAAATCTTGCCGAAGATAGGTGTGATTGTAGGTTCGTACTGTAAACAACACTTCTTCAATTGATACAACAAAAAAAGTGAGCCATCATACAGCTCACTTTATATAAATTCACGAAGGTGTAATTTTTAAACCAGCATTCTCAAAGGCTCTTCCAATAATTCTTTAAGTGTTTGCAGAAAGGCCGCTCCGCTTGCACCGTCGACTACGCGATGGTCACAACTGAGTGTTACTTTCATTACATTGCCGATCACGATCTGGTTGTTTTTTACAACCGGAACCTGCGCAATGCTACCTATTGCAAGAATACAGGCATCTGGCGGGTTGATGATGGCCGTGAACTCATCAATTCCAAACATACCCAGGTTGGAAATGGTAAACGTATTGCCTTCCCAATCTGACGGCTGTAATTTTTTTGCTTTAGCTTTAGTAGCAAACTCCCTCACCTCTGTTGAAATTTGAGAGAGTGATTTTGTATCTGCAAAACGAACCACGGGCACCAGCAAACCTTCATCAACTGCAACGGCCACACCAATATTTATATGATGATTGATGCGGATCTTATCTCCCAGCCAGCTGCTGTTAACGGCAGGGTGCTGCCTTAGCGCGATGGCGCATGCTTTTAATACAAAATCGTTGAAAGATATTTTTACGGGACTGGTTTCGTTGATCTTAGCACGGCTTGCTACGGCAGCATCCATGTCTATAGCCATCGTAAGGTAAAAATGCGGCGCCGAGTATTTGCTCTCAGCCAAACGCCTGGCAATTACTTTACGCATTTGAGATACATTTACCTCTTCAAAGCTTTCCTGGCCTGCGGGGGCCTGCAGCGCCTGCGACTTAGGTTGAGGTGCGGCTTGCTGTTGTTGAGGCGCCGTTTCTTTATACTGATCAATATCAGCTTTGATGATCCTTCCACCATCTCCGCTGCCTTTTACTTTTGTAATATCAATGCCTTTTTCGGCTGCTAATTTTTTAGCCAGGGGCGATGCTTTTACGCGGCTGTCACCTGATGCATCTTCCACATCTCCGGCTTTTTGAATGTGAGGCGCCTGGTCTTTTACAGCCGGTGAGCCTTCGGCTGCTTTCATTTCAGCCGTGTTGCCGGCATCTTTGTCTTCACCACCTACTTCTGCCTGCTGGGTTGGCGCACCACCGCCACTTTTAATGGCTGCTACAACTGCTTCCACATCTACTTTTCCTTCTTCACCAATAATACAAAGCAGGTCATTTACCTGTATTTTCTCCCCGCTTTTAGCACCCTGGTATAACAATTTACCGTTTTTGTAGCTTTCAAGCTCCATGGTGGCTTTGTCTGTTTCTATTTCTGCCAGCAGGTCGCCTTTCTTCACATCATCTCCCACATTTTTTGCCCAACTGGCTATTACGCCTTCCGTCATGGTATCACTTAAACGGGGCATCAGCACAACTTCTTCCATTGAGGCTACGTCAATTGCTGCCGCTTTTTTCTCTTCTTTAGGCTGGCTGGTTTGCTGCTCTTTAGGGGCTTGTGCTTTTTCAGCGGTTTCCTGTTTTGCTTCCGCTTGTTTAGGCGCTTCACTGGCAGATTTGCCGCCATTCAGCAGGCCGGAAATATCTTCCCCAGCTTCACCCACAATTACCAAAAGATCATCCACGTTCAGCTTTCCACCTTTTTCCACACCTAAGTGTAGTATTGTACCATCTTTATAACTTTCCAGGTCCATGGTGGCTTTATCTGTTTCTATTTCTGCTAATAAATCACCTTTTTTTACCGGATCGCCTACTTTTTTATGCCATTCGGCTATTACGCCTTCAGTCATTGTATCACTTAAACGGGGCATTAATATCTTTTCAGCCATTGAATTATAATTTTCGCCGAAATTAAGGAATTTCAACCATTTCCGGGGTGGAAAAACAATCAATTAAGGGCTATGCACCGTCTGGCTGCTGCTTAAAAATTATTATTGAGTAAACTTGGAAGTGTATAAGTTTTGGGTCTTAAAACTATTGCCGGTATCAGCGATCTAACTCCAGTTTCAACTTTTCCTTCAACTCTTTAATACGCGGATATTTTTCAATCAATTTCTGGTATTGTTGCACAGCGGTTAAGGGGGCAGGCTCTGAGGAACTCACTTCCCGCGACTTGTTTTCATCCCGAACGATATAAATATTTAATACGTTTTTGTTCAACTCTTTTTGTAAAAATTGCGATACTTCGTTTTTGCAATTATCAATAAACCGGTGCTCAATTACGCTGTAGGTGTAAATATAAAACGTGTTCTCATCCATGATCTTTAGCTGCGCCATCTCAAAGCTTTGGGCTGCTGCATTTTTTTCATCCTTTAGCTTTTGAACAAAAGTTGCCCACGCTTTCTTTAGCGATTCGTCTTGTAACGGCTCATTTTCTTTGCCGGCCTCATCTGTAGTAAACTGTTGCTTGATTTTTTCAAGCGTAGAAATTTTTTTTGTTCCGTTGGCCGTGCGGGGCACAGTGGCGGATGTTACCGGTTGCGCTGTACTTTTTACAGGCTGCGCCTGAACCTGTTTTTTTTCTGATACAGTTGGTTTATCTGTTGCAATGGTAAGCTTAGCGCCGGGAGGTGGTGTTTCAGCAGGCCTTGCTGTTTTAGGCTTTTCAGGTTGCAGCGCCACGGGCTGAATTTTCCTGAAAGGCAATGCCCCGGCTGGCTCACTCAGTTTTTTTTTAACAGCAATGGTGTTATTGCCGGCAGTAATGTGCATGGCCTGTTGCAAATAGCAAAGCTTTATCAATGCAAGCTCTACATGCAGGCGCTTATTGCGCGCCGCGCGATAATTCAGTTCTGCTTCGCTTAAAATATTAAGTGCGCTGATCAATACCTGCGCCGGAATGGCCGCCGCGGTGGATTTGTATTTTTCTTTAAAGCTTTCAACTGTATCAAGCAGGCCGGCCACTTTTTCATCCCTGCTTACAAGCAGGTTACGAATAAATTCTGAAAAACCGTTCAGTACTATATCTCCTTCAAAACCTTTTTTATTAATGTCATCATACAGCAGCATGGCACCCGCCAGGTCTTGGTTCATCATCAAATCAATAAGCCTGAAATAGTAATCCTCATCTAAAATGTTCAAATGCTCCAGCACGTTGCTGTAGGTAAGCTCACCATTGGTAAAACTTACAATTTTATCCATAATGCTCAGCGCATCGCGCATACAGCCTTCGCTTTTCAGTGCAATGGTATGCAGGGCCGTTGTTTCAGCTTTTACATCTTCTTTTTCACATATCTGCACCAGGTGTTCCACCGTATCATTGGTTGTAATGCGTTTAAAGTCGAAGATTTGGCAGCGGCTTAAAATAGTAGCTAATATTTTATGCTTTTCGGTGGTAGCTAAAATAAAAATGGCATAGGGTGGCGGCTCTTCAAGCGTTTTTAAAAAAGCATTGAACGCGGCAGCACTCAGCATGTGCACCTCATCCACAATATATACCTTGTACCTGCCAGCCTGCGGCGCGAAGCGCACCTGCTCTACCAACACACGAATATCATCTACCGAGTTGTTACTGGCAGCATCCAGCTCGTGAATATTAAGTGAAGCGCCATTGTTGAAGGATGTGCAGGAAGTGCAGGTGTTGCAGGCCTCGCCATCGGGTGTTTGATTTTCGCAGTTGATCGTTTTGGCCAGAATACGCGCACAGGTAGTTTTCCCCACACCGCGCGGACCGCAAAACAAAAAGGCATGTGCCAGTTGGTTTTGCCTGATCGCATTTTTTAACGTGGTGGTAATATGCTCCTGCCCCACTACCGTATCAAAAGTCTGGGGCCTGTATTTACGCGCTGAAACAATAAATTTGGTATCCATCAATAATCTCCTGACTTAAACAACAAATGTAACGGAAAGAAGGTTTCAATTTTTTTCATGGGGAAAAGTTTGTACAAACACAACTTACGGCATACGTGATCTGGATTTTTTTATGATGTTTCCATCATCATATAAACAATCAACGTTACCGGTTATTCATAATTAAAATAAACCTTCAATGTTGTAACAAATATTCAATAGATTTGGTGAATTCATAAAAACAATTCACTTCACTACTTTCAACATGAGATTTTTTGCCATTCTGCTTCTGACATTTGCATGCTCTTTTCAACTGGCTGGCCAGGCTAAAAAAACAAACATTGTTATTTACTCAAACGGAACTAATGATATTTCAGGTATTTTGAAAGCGAACCGTTACAGCTTCAGCACATATAAAGATCAATTACAGGCAGTAAAGGCTGCAAAAAATGGCGGAGGTGTTCTTTTTGTGGCAAATGATTATCCGGGGGTTCGCCTGGCGTTTGATAAAGGCGTGGAAGACCTGATTGTTAGAAAAAAATTAAAGGTGTTTATAGAATATCCCGCTGCTTCAGCTAGGCTTGCAGTGCGGAATGACACCCTTAAAACGCACCTGGAAAGAGCGGTGGTTGCAACAAGCAAAATTCAAAACATGGATTCACTGGATCTTTTCGCAATACACAACGCGTACGTGGTAAGGTCGGCAGCAAAAAACCCGCTCATCATTGTGGCCAAAGTTGCGGGATTTGATAAGGCGCAGTACGGCATCAGCGATGTGAAACCTGATCCCATTCTTTTTCAGCAAGGCAATATAATGGTGGCTACTACGCGGCTGAGCAACGCTGTAACATCAAGGTTTGGCCCTATAGATCACGTAAAACCGGTGTGGGAACATATTTTACACCACCTCGACGCATCTGTTAGCTGGAAGCTTGACAAATGGCCGCTGCAGGTAAAACCGATGCATGACAAATTTAAAACTCTTTCAAAACAGGATTACCAGCAGGCAATCAACAAAGGCGTTGACTGGTTTTACAAAGGTAAATTTCTCATACATCCTTCCTGGGAAGATCAGTTTACAAAATACATTGGCCTGGAAAGCCCGCCTATAGATCCAAACCTGCCATCGGGCGACGGCTCATCGGGGTTATTAGAAGGGCAAATGTCACGCATTCTTATAGATGGCTCGCAGATGTACCGCTACTGGATACGTGCAGATTGCAACGCAGAAACCGCTTATGCCTTAAGCATTTTAGCCGGCGCTTCAAAAAAACATCAAAAAGTGGCAACCAATCTGTTAAACTACCTGTTTAAAACTTCAAACCTCAGGGCCGGCAATAAAAATGATCCCGCATCGGCGAGTTACGGCCTGATCGGCTGGAGCACAAATGGCATCTATTCTGGTATATATTACGGTGACGACAATGCCAGGGTTTTGTTAGGCGCACTTGGCGCATCCGCTTTGCTAAATAAGAGCGACTGGGACCGCTACATAGCCGAAGGCATTATTGCAAACTTTCGCACTACGGGCAAAAATGGCTTTCGCAGCGGAAAGCTGTTTGATGCAGCCATTAACGAAAAAGGATTGCCTGCCATCCAGGAAAATCCCCTGATCAATCCCCATCCGCATTACGAATCATGGATATGGGCCTGCTATTTATGGTTATACGACAAAACGGGTTACAAACCTTTTTTGGAAAAGGCCAAACAAGCCATCACTATTACCATGAATGCTTATCCTAACTGGAAATGGACCAATGGGATACAGCAGGAAAGAGCCAGGATGATACTGCCGCTGGCATGGCTTATACGGGTAGATGATACGCCCCAGCACCGGCAGTGGCTGGATATGATCGTAAGCAAACTACTCGAAAATATGGATGCTACCGGCGCCATTAGGGAAGAGCTGGGCTCTGCCGACAAAGGCAGCTACGGTGCTACCAAAACAAACGCTGATTACGGCAAACATGAAGCTCCGCTGATTGCCCGCAACGGCGACCCCGTTGCCGATATGCTTTACACCACAAACTTTGGCTTTTTTGCGCTTAACGAAGCGGCCGCGGCCACCGGTAATCCCAAATACAAAAACGCGGTAAGTAAAATTGCCGATTTCCTGGTTAGGATACAGGTAAACAGCGCTGCACAACCCGCGCTTGACGGCGCATGGTTCAGGGCGTTTGATTACAACCGGTGGGATTACTGGGCATCCAATGCCGATATGGGCTGGGGCGCCTGGAACACACTTACCGGCTGGACGCAAAGCTGGATCGTAACCACACTTGCGCTGCAACAGAACAATCAAAACCTATGGGATCTTTCTGCAAAATCAAATATTAAAGAAGAAGCCAATAAGGCCATCAGGCTCATGCTTGAACCGGAAATAAAATGACGGCCTGAGCCTATCTAAAAACAACAACATCATTTAAAAATCTTCAAAATGTAATATGGCTGTAATGTCTGCAAACAAACCGGCAGCAACAGGGGCGCCTGCCACTCCCGGGCAAAGCTATACACCCGCGCTCGTTGCAATGGCCGTGCTTTATTTTATGATGGGCTTCATCACCGTTTTAAATGATACGCTGGTACCGTTTTTTAAAATGGGTTTCACACTTACGTATGCGCAGTCATCGCTGGTACAGTTTTATTTTTTTCTTACTTATGGCGTAATGTCCATACCTGCCGGGCGTATTGTTGAAAAAATTGGCTTTAAGCACGGCATGGTGCTTGGATTTTTTATTGCGGCCATCGGCGCTTTATTGTTTTTCCCGGCCGCAATGCTGCACCAGTATTATGTTTTTCTGGGCGCGCTGTTTATTATTGTTATAGGCATTGTTCTATTGCAGGTAGCTGCCAATCCCTATATTACGGTTTTGGGACCGGCACGTACCGCCTCTTCCCGTCTTACACTGATACAGGGAATCGGTTCAATCGGCACAACCACGGCGCCGGTCTTTGGCGCGTATTTTATACTGGCCGGCTTTGAAAAATCAAATGCTTCAAGCGATGCTGTCAAATACCCTTACCTGTTTATTGCCCTCACACTTTTATTGATTGCAGGCATCGTTTACCGGCTGAAACTCCCCGTCATTCCGACAGCGCCGGCAGCGGGTTCAGGTATGAAAGATCAAACCAAAAGCATTTTTTCATTCAGGAACCTGAAATTTGGCGCCATTGCTATTTTCTTTTATGTTGGGGCTGAAGTAGCCATTGGCACTTTTCTTACCAATTATATTACCGCGCGGGTTGGCATTCCTGAATCAGAAGCAAATACTTACGTTTCTGTTTATTGGGGAAGTATGCTTGCAGGCCGTTTTTTAGGATCATCGATACTCAAATTTGTACAACCTTCCAAAATGCTGGCACTTTGCGCCATGCTGGCTTTGATCTTTATCAGTGTCTCAATCAGCACTACGGGTTATTTATCGGTTTACACCATGCTGGGCGTGGGGTTATGCAATTCCATCATGTTTGCCATTATATTTTCACTTTCCGTTCAGGGTTTGGGAGCGCATACCACCAAAGCCTCGGGCATCTTGTCCACGGCCATCGTGGGCGGCGCAGTAGTGTCTTATTTACAGGGTGTGCTAATTGACCATTACTCCTGGGAAATTGCTTTTGCATTGCCACTTGTATGCTATGCCTATATTTTGTTTTATGGGCTGAATGGCTATAAAACATAGCTCAAAACAACCTGAACATAAACCATCAGGTTTGCAATCCTTAACTTTGCGGCCATGAAGATTTTAATGGTTTGTTTGGGAAATATTTGCCGCAGCCCGCTGGCAGAAGGCATTTTGCAGCATAAAGCAGATGCAGCCGGGCTTAACTGGCAGGTAGACAGCGCCGGAACCAACGGCTATCACGTGGGCGAAGCCCCGCATAAGCTGTCGCAAAAAGTAGCAAAGCTCAATGGCATTGATATCAGCAAACAATGCGCCCGCAGGTTTTCAGCTTCCGACTTTGAAAAGTACGATAAAATATATGCCATGGCAGGCGATGTGATTGATGAAATGAAATGGATGGCGGGTAATAAATATGATGCATCGAAAGTAGACCTGCTGATGAACGAACTGCTCCCCGGGCGTAACGAAGACATCCCTGATCCCTGGTATGGCACCGAACCGGGCTACCACACCACCTATGAAATGATTGATAAGGCAACGGATGCTTTAATCGGGAAACACAGTAAATAAAAACTGGCTATAAAAATTACAGTTACTGGTAATCGGTAACCGGAAACAATTAATACACAACAAGTGAAACCTTCAATACCACAGGGCACAAGAGATTTTGACGCGGCTACAGTGCGCAGGCGCAATTATATTTTCAATACCATTCGCGAAGTTTTTGAACTGTATGGCTACCAGCCGCTGGAAACCCCGGCTATGGAGAACCTTGACACCCTGATGGGTAAGTATGGCGAAGAGGGTGATAAACTGATCTTTAAAATTCTGAATAACGGTCTCGATAATCCGGCAAAAGCAGAAAAAGTGCAACAGGGTTTTGCTAAAATAACGGAAGGCAAAAGCAGTAAAGACATTACAGAACGTGCCCTGCGTTATGACCTTACCATTCCTTTTGCACGCTACGTAGCCATGAATTATCACCAGTTGCCCATGCCTTTTAAGCGCTACCAGATGCAGCCAGTGTGGCGCGCAGACAGGCCGCAAAAGGGCCGTTATCGCGAATTTTACCAGTGCGATGCCGATGTGGTGGGAAGCAATAGTTTGCTGAATGAAGTAGACCTTGCCAACATCTATACACAGGTATTTGCAACACTGGGCGTAGATATAGAGCTCCGCATCAACAACAGGAAAATTCTTGCCGCGCTTGCTGAAGTGTGTGGCGGTCCGGATAAGATGATGGACATCACCATTGCTGTTGACAAGCTGGATAAAATTGGCCTTGATAAAGTAAAAGAAGAGCTGGCGCAGCGTGCACTATCTCCAAGTCAAATAGCTATTATAGAAAGATATTTGCAGATAACAGGTACTGATAATGCAGATAAAATCGCTAACCTTTCCCAACTAATTGGCCATACCGAAATAGGTAAAAAGGGTATGGAAGAGATTGAATTTCTCCTCAGCTTTCAGCCCGCAGGAAGCAACAAGATTGTTACTGATTTTACTTTGGCCCGTGGCCTCAACTATTATACGGGAATCATTTTTGAGGTGAAAGCAAAAGACGTGCAAATTGGCAGTATTGGCGGTGGTGGCCGGTATGACGATCTTACTGGTTTATTTGGCGTACCAAACGTTCCTGGCGTAGGCATTTCGTTTGGTGTTGACAGAATTTATGATGTGTTGACCGAGCTTGACGCTTTTCCTGCTGAAGTTGCGGGGCATACACAAATTTTGTTTTTTAATTTGGGCGAAGCTGAAGCCGCCAAATCTTTTGAGCTAACAATGCAGTTGCGCGCGGCTGGTATTGGTTGTGAATTATTTCACGAGAACACGAAATTCGACAAGCAGTTCAAATATGCAGAACGTAAAAATATTCCCTATGTGGCGATCATTGGCGCAAAGGAGCTGGAACAGCAGATAGCAAACATCAAAAACCTTACAACCGGCGAGCAGCGCCAGGTACCGTTTGCCCAATTGGCTGCTTTTAATTTATAATTTGGTATAAACGGTATTACCCGTTTGGCATCAATTTTGAAAAAATATGCACACAACTTATTTTTTAAATTAAACCGGATATGAATATGAAAAATCGCGTTTCTTTAGTAGTAGGTAGTATTTACCTTGGCGGGGCAGCCCTATTTTATGCACTGTTAGCTTTAGTTGCATAAATAATTTTTAACTCTCAGAGCCCTATAAATGTTAAGGCTTTTTTTACGCCCTTTTCCCACTGTTCCGTTTAGCTGCTATTTATAATTGCTTGCCTAATTTCAGCAGGCTGTCAGTTCAGAATCTGTATTTTAGCATACCATTATACAGCATTTCATCATATAAATAACTACAATGAAACACAACATCATCCTGTTGCTCTGCCTCGGCACAATATTGTTATTTACAGCTTGTGACAAGGGTGGCAAAACGGGCTTACTCATTCCTGCTGATGCAGCTTTTGTATTGCATGCAGACCTCTCTTCGCTTTCTTCTAAACTTTCGTGGCAGGAAATACAGCAAACCTCATGGTATGCCGAAGTTCAAAAGCAGGCAGGCGACTCTCTGGCAAAGCAACTTTTGGCCAGCCCGTCCAGCTCAGGGCTTGATACAGATGGCAGCCTGGCATTGTTTTTAAAACGCAGCGGTAACAACGGTTACCTGGCGCTGCAGGGAAAACTTAAAAATGCAGAACAATTTGTTAGTACTCTTACAGCAGCGGGCAACAATCGGATTAGCATTGAAAAAGACGGCAACTTTAACTATGCCCGCATGGACGGCAATGACGATGCCACCATTTATTTTAACGATAAAATATTTGTATTTGTAGCTGATGCTTCTGAAACAAAAACAACAGGCAAAGGATTGCCACAACTGCAGGGCGGCGCAGAAAAATACCCGCTTGACAGCCTGCGGCATTTTGCCAAAAACATTTTTGGCCTGAAAGGTAAAAAGCTGCTTGACACCGACAAACGCTTTGCTGGCCTGGTAAGCGATAAAGCAGATTTTCATTACTGGATGAACAGTGGTTATTTGTATGGCGGCATGCTATCTGGGCCCATGGCTATGATGAAGATTGGCGATGTGCTGGCAGGCAATATTTCTTCTGGCAAAGCCAATTTTGAAAATGGCAAAATAGTGGTAAGCGGCACACAGTATTATAACAGGTTGTTGGCAGATCTTTTTAAAAACCATGCAGGCAAACAGGTTGGCAATGAGTTGCTGAGCAAACTGCCAAATGAAAATGTGCTGGCAGCTTTTGCCATGAACTACAACCCTGGAGGCATAAAGGAAATGTTGAAACTGCTGGGCATGGATGGTATGGCCAACGCTGCCATGGCGCAACTGGGTTACAGCATTGACGAATTTGTGAAAGCCAATGCGGGCGAACTGGCTTTTGCCATTACAGGATATGCTGTTACAAGAAATATGGACACACTAAACCTTGAAAATGGCCAGACAATCACCTACGAAAATCAGAAACCCGAATTAAAATTTGTTTTTGGAACGGCTATTAATGATGCGCAGGCTTTTCAAAAACTGGTTGATGTGGTTGGTAAAAATTTTAAAGATAAAATTACAATACCGGCGGATGCTTCTAAACAACTGGTTCATAAAACAGTGGGCAAATGGTTTGCATTTGGAACAGATGGCGATGTAAACGCATTTTTCTCAGGCAACAAAAAACCGGCGTACAGCAATTCTTTCTCTGGCCATAATGGCGGCGGCTACTTGGATCTGCAGAAAATTTTAACCACTATGGCCGCCAATAATCAAGATACGGCGTATAAAAAAATGTTTGATACATCCGCATCCTTTTGGAAAAACATGCATATGCATTGGGACGTGAAAGACGGTACGGCAACTTCTTACATTGAAGTCAATGTGGCGGATGCGCAAACCAATGCATTGAAACAATTGAACCGCTACTTCGACCAGCTTTACCTGGCTATGCCGGAAACAGATCAAAATGAAATTGAAATGAAAACAATAGGCCTTTAAGCGGTACTGCGCCGGTAAGTTATTTGATGATCATCAAAAACAGCCACACCACGGGCACCGCTACCAGCAATGAATCAAAACGGTCTAAAAAGCCGCCATGGCCTGGCATGATTTTGCCGCTGTCTTTCACGCCCGCCGCCCGTTTGATCTTTGACTCCAGCAAATCACCCAGTGTGCCAAATACAGCAACAATAAGCGCTATTCCTAAAAGAACCGGCCATTCAAACCAGTTTTTAAGCAGCAGCGTCAGGGCCAGTACGCAAAGCAGCATACCGCCAATAGTTCCTTCCATTGTTTTTTTAGGCGATATTTTTGAAAACGGTGTTTTACCAATGGCTGAACCCACCAGGTACGCCATGGTATCATTGATCCAGATGGCAACAATGATCAATATAGGAATGTAAAATCCGTTGGGTTTGTTAAGCAGCAATTCACCGCTAACCAAAACCCTTATATCTTCTGAAAGGCGCAGGTGCAGTAACAATCCCAAGCTTAAAGATATATACAATAAACCCGCTGCTAAAGAACCGATAGCCCTGGCGGTGACTTTGTATCTTTTAAAAACGCCCATCAATACCAATACAGAACCGGCTAATAAAAAAGATAAAGCAAAACTGTTCCTGACTGAATAATAACTTAACTGCAACCCATCACAAAGTAGTAATACAATGTGAAAGCCTATCAGCGCAAAACCCCATATAATATATGGATGAAAGAAAGTACGGTGTGTTTTCTCCATCAGTTTGCCAAACTCATGCCAGCAACCAAAATGAATGACGCTGATCAGCACAAAAAAACTCCATTCGTTGTAAAGCAGCCCGGCAGCCATTACCGCCACAAATATCAAAGCCGTAAAAGCCCTTGTCCAGAATGTTTGCCAGTTAAATGCCATCTGTTATTGTATTGCTGCGTGACGCCCGTTTGAACAGGATAAAAAGATAAATGACAACAGGTATGGTGGCAAGCCCCAGGTAAGTGCCATCCCTGCTACTCATAATTTCGGTAATGCTCAAGCCGCTTGATTTTTGATACCAGATCACCATCACCGCTGCCGCGTTATTGATAAAATGCGCCAGTATGGGCAACCACAGCCTGCCGCTGTATTGGTAAAGCAACCCCAGGATAATGCCCAAAGCCAACCGGGAAAGAAAACCATAGGCCGAAAAATGCACCAGGCTGAAAATAAGGCTCACGGCAATTACAGAAAACCAAAATCTTTGGGTTCCCCTATACAAATAATTTTGCAACCCGCCCCTGAACAGCGCTTCTTCACATACAGCGGGTACCAGGGCCAGTACGATCAGCGAAATAAAAAGTTCAAACGGAGAACTTACATTGATGATATTCACCGCCATTTTCATGTAATTGCTTTCCAGCTTAAAAAACCAGGCTTTCCATTCTGCAGGAAAAGGTATCTGGTAGCTGGCATAAGAAAGCGATCCGCTAAGGGCAATGCCGCAGCCTATGATGAAAGTGGTTAGCAACACCTGCTTACCATTTATTGCACCTTTAAAACCGGTTAACTGCAAAGGTTGCCTGCTCATCAGCGAAGCGCTGACAAGGGTAGGCACTAAAAACCCAAAAATGGCAGACACACTTTGCATCACCTGCAGTTCCCTGAAGTATGCAGGATTGGCTGCAATATCTGCTATGGATGTAATGGTTTGCCCGGTCATCATCATGATAACCGGCACAGAAAGCAGCCCGCCCAGAACCATGCCGCCAAGTGCCAGCACAATAAGCATAAAAAAACCGCCGCTGTATGAAATTCCTTTTTCGCTGAGTTCAGGCATGAATGCATGTTAATTTGAAACGCTTCAAAAATAGGAGATAATTGGCTACGGGCAGCATTGTACGAGAAGTGAACACTTTTTAAAAGATCAATAAAATTTACTACTTCACTTCTTCAAACTCTATATACTCACCCACTTTTTCTTCAGGGCTTTCTTTAGGCGGTGTTTGTTGCTGGTAAGGCTGGTTGTAGGCTTCCTGCTGGGCGCGCATATTTTTAAACTGCTCTTTTACACGTTTGGTGGTAAAATAAATGGGTAAAACCAGCCGCGTAGTAAAATAATAGGCAAACAAAATAAACAGTGCAAGTAAAATATATGTCATCGTGTAAAAGTATTACTAATATAAACAAATAACAGCCCACATTTTAAATTGTTGCTTTGCTGCAACGTCCAGAAAAAATTTTCGGTAAAACGTCCCTGGCTGCCGGTATAATTTTTTGCGCCACGGTTCGTATAGAATTTTTCGTTTCCGTATGAATACCCTACCTTTGCAACAGATTTTGAGAGAGGGAACGGTGCCGTTCCCTTCTTCTTTATACATATATGAACAAAGACGCGATCATAGACATAGTTCGGCAAAAGTTAGAGGTCATCCTCTCATCGCAGCAGGAGCATTTTTTGGTAGACATCAGGATCAAACCCACCAACAATATTAAAGTGTTTTTAGATGGTGACCAGGGCGTGGGAATTGACGACCTGGTAAAATACAACCGCATGTTGTACAAGCAGTTAGAAGAAGACGCCCTGTTTCCTGACGGCGATTTTTCACTTGAAGTATCATCTGCCGGCCTTGATGAACCATTGAAGCTACACCGCCAGTATATAAAAAATATTGGCCGCGAGGTGCAGGTAACGCTTCACGACGGCACGGTTACAGAAGGAAAACTGGTTTCGGCTGATGAAAATAATATTGTTGTGGAAGAAACAAAAGGCAAAGGGAAAAAAGCAGAAACACTCCAACACAGCTTTCTTTTTGGCGATATTAAAACAACTAAAATTTTAATAAAGTTCTAAAAATAGCAGAACCCGGCGGCCATTTTCCAGGAAAAAAATGCAGCGCGGGCATAAAGCAAAAATTTAAAATAAGCATAGTCTTTTTATGGCAAGTATTAACTTAATTGAGGCATTTCAGGAATTTAAAGATGCCGAAAATATTGACCGTCCCACAATGATGAAAGTGGTGGAAGACGTATTTAAAACATTACTGCGTAAAAAATATGGCAGCGATGAAAATTTTGACGTAATTGTGAACGCCGAAAAAGGCGACCTTGAGATCGTGCGGCACAGGATGATCGTTGAAGATGGCGAGGTGGAAGACCCGCTGGCGCAGGTATCCCTTTCCGAAGCAATCAAATTAGAGCCTGATTATGAAGTAGGCGAAGAACTTTATGAAGAAATAGACCTGATAGACTTTGGCCGCCGCGCCATACTGGCTGCAAAGCAAACGCTGGCCAGCCGCATCAGCGATCTGAAAAAGAACATACTTGCCAAAAAATACGAAGACCGCGTTGGCGAGATCATCAGCGCCGAAGTATACCAGGTTTGGAAAAAAGAAATTTTATTATTGGACGAAGAGGGCAACGAACTCATCCTGCCCAAAAGCGAGCAAATACCACAGGATTATTTTAAGAAAGGAGAAAACATTCGCGCGGTAGTTACACGTGTAGATCTTAAAAACAACAACCCGGTAATTATTTTATCAAGAACATCGCCTGAGTTCCTGGCCAAATTGCTGGAAATTGAAGTACCCGAAATTTTTGACGGCCTCATCACCATCAAACGAATCGTTCGCGAACCGGGAGAAAGGGCAAAAGTAGCTGTTGAATCTTACGATGACCGCATTGACCCCGTGGGAGCCTGCGTGGGTATGAAAGGAAGCCGCATTCATGGCATTGTACGCGAGCTGAAAAATGAAAATATTGATGTGATCAACTGGACGACCAATATGCAGCTCCTCATCCAGCGTTCGCTTACGCCGGCTAAGATCAGCAGCATGAGCTTAGACACCGAAAACAAGCACGCGAGCATTTTCTTAAAGCCCGACCAGGTTTCACTGGCAATCGGCAAGCGGGGTGTAAACATAAAACTGGCATCAGAGTTGACCGGATATGAGCTGGATGTATACAGAGACAGTGAAGATGAAGAAGAAGAATTTGATGTGGACCTGGAAGAATTTTCAGATGAAATTGACGAGTGGGTGATAGACGCACTCAAAAAAATTGGTTGCGATACCGCGCGCAGCGTGATGAGAATGTCGCCAGCCGAACTTGAAAAACGCGCCGACCTGGAAAAAGAAACCGTAGATGATGTAAGAAGGATTTTGCAGGAAGAGCTTGACAGGGAATAAACAACCGCAAATGGCATGAGGCCGTTTGCCGTATAAAACGTGTGCGTAGGTAAATAAAAGTGAGACGTAAAAACATTTATGACAGAAATTAAACTTCCAAGATTATTAGCAGCGGCTAAAGAATTCAACATTGGCCAGGATACGCTTATTGATTTTTTGGTGAGCAAAGGTTTTTCACGCGATGACCTGAAGCCCACCAGTAAGCTGACCGAACCCATGTATGTAGCGCTTCAGCAGGCATTTCAAAGCGATAAAGTTGCCAAACAAAAAAGCGACCAAGTAGAACTGGTGAAAAGTGTTGGCGACAGTCGCAAGCGCCGCGAAGAAGAAGAACCGCCCCGCAGAGAGGTAAAGCCCAAGTCCGAGCCTGCACCTGCCCCCGCTCCTGTTCCTGAACCTGAGCCACAACCTGAGCCTGAGATCATTGAGCCAAACATCATAACACCCCAACCCGAAATAGAGGAGCCGGAAACCATTGAGCCCACCCCGGTTGACGAACAACCACAGGCAGAAGCTTCGGCAGAAGAGGTGGTAAAAATTGAAGCTCCGGAAATTGAAAGTCCAAAAATTATTGATAAGATCGACCTTACTGCCATTGATTCTTCTACAAGACCTAAAAAAGCAGCAGCTAAAAAACCCGAGCCGCAGGCAGAAACACCGCCTGCACCCGAAGTAGCGCCGCCGCAGCCCGTTGTAGAAAATAAGGATGAACCCGAGGTAATGAAAATTGAGGCGGAAAAAATTGAAGGCCCTAAAATCTTAGGCAAAATTCAATTACCGGTTGATAACGACACAAGGCCCAAGCGTGATGAAAAACGCAAACGCAAACGCATCCCTATTGAAAAGAAAGAAGTAAAACCCGATCCGCAGGCTAAAAAGCCACACGAAAAAAGCGGCCCCGGCTTTAACAGGGGCGATCAGCAGAGAGGCGGCTTCAGAGACCGTGGCAGGCACCATCACCGCGATGATAAGCAGATTGATGAAAAAGAGATCCAGGAAAAGATCAGGGAAACACAGGCCAAACTGGCCGGTGGCGGTGGAAACAGGCAAAAAGCCATGCGCGCCAAAGCCCGCCGCGATAAGCGCAACGAGGCCGAAGAAGCAGCAAGCGAAGGAGAACAGGACAATACCCTGCTGGTAACAGAATTCATCAGCGTAAGCGAACTGGCCAACCTGATGGACGTAAGCTTTGCCGATGTCATTAGCAAATGTATGGGCCTGGGCATCATGGTTTCCATCAACCAAAGGCTGGATGCTGAAGTAATTGAGCTTGTGGCAAGCGAGTTTGGCTACGAAGTGGAATTCATTGACATGGAAAAGCAAATGGAAATGGAGGAAGACAGCGCGGAAGATGATAATGAAGCTGACCTGGTTCCCCGCAGCCCTATTGTTACCATCATGGGCCACGTAGATCACGGTAAAACTTCTTTGCTTGACTACATTCGCAGCGCAAACGTAGTGGCCGGCGAGGCAGGGGGCATTACCCAGCACATAGGCGCTTACCGCGTGGCTGTAGAAAACGGAAAAGAGATCACCTTCCTTGATACCCCGGGACACGAAGCATTTACAGCCATGCGTGCACGCGGTGCCAAGGTTACAGATATTGCCGTAATTGTAATTGCTGCAGATGATGCTGTGATGCCGCAAACCCGCGAGGCCATCAGCCACGCGCAGGCAGCCGGCGTACCCATGATTTTTGCTGTTAATAAAATTGATAAAGACGGGGCCAACCCTCAAAAAATATACGAGCAGCTTTCCCAAATGAATATTTTGGTAGAAGAATGGGGTGGTAAATTCCAAAGCCAGGAGCTTTCTGCTAAAAAAGGCATTAATGTAGATAAGCTGCTTGAAAAAATATTGCTTGAAGCAGAGCTTTTAGAACTGAAAGCAAATCCAAAGCGCGAGGCCACAGGTACTATTCTTGAAGCTTCGCTTGACAAAGGCCGTGGTTATGTGGCCACCCTGCTGGTAGAAAACGGCTCTTTAAAAACCGGAGACCTGATCGTAAGTGGACAGTATTATGGCCGGGTAAAAGCCATGTTCAACGAGCGCAACAAAAAGCAGCAGAAAGCAGGGCCATCCGCACCCGCAGTAATACTGGGCCTAAATGGCGCCCCGCAGGCAGGTGAAACTTTTAAAGTGTACCAGGATGAATCTGAAGCAAAAGAAATTGCCAACAGGCGCTCTCAAATACTGCGCGAGCAGGGCATGCGTACCAAAAAGCACATCACCCTTGATGAAATTGGCCGCCGCCTGGCGCTGGGTAATTTTAAAGAGTTAAACGTTATTATTAAAGGTGATGTGGACGGATCGGTAGAAGCTTTGAGCGATTCACTGCAAAAGCTTTCAACTGAAGAAATTGTTGTAAACGTAATTCATAAAGGTGTGGGCCAGATCAACGAAAGCGATATCGTGCTGGCCGAAGCATCAGACGCAATTGTTATCGCCTTTAACGTAAGACCATCCAATCAGGCTTCAAAACTGGCAGAAAACGCCGGTATCGAAATCAAGATGTACTCTATCATTTACAACGCGATAGAAGAGATCAAGAGCGCCATGGAAGGTATGATGGAGCCGACGGTTAAAGAAAGGATCATTGGTAACGTTGAGATCAAAGAAGTATTCCGATTTGATAAAGCTGTGGTAGCCGGTTGTCAGGTGATTGACGGAAGAATCAAACGGGATTCGAAGATTCGCCTCATTCGTGATGGTATTGTAGTTTATCCAACCTCCGGAGGTGTCGTGGCCGAACTTGCTTCGCTGAAGCGTTTTAAAGACGATGTGAAAGACGTAACTGCTGGTATGGAGTGCGGTTTAACCATCAAAAATTACAGCGATGTAAAAGTGGGCGATGTAGTGGAAGCTTACGAACTTGAAGAAATAAAGAGAACGCTGTAGCATTACCGGCTGCCTTGGCTTTCAAACTTTTGTTAAATAAAACCTGCAACTGTAATAATTCTTACGCGGGGAGTAATTTTGAATTTATGTTGAAACTGAAAAGTATATTCACAGCGCTGTGCCTTTTTACAACCGGCGCCGTTTTTGCCCAGGGGCAGTCTCATAAAGTGGTGGTAGATAAGATCATTGGTGTGGTGGGCGATCGTATTATTCTCCAAAGCGATATTCAGAATGATCTGGGCGACGCTTCCCGCATGGGCGAGCAGTTGCCAGAAGGTGCGGCTTGTATGTTTATGGAGCAGCGCATGCTTCAAAAAATACTGGCCATGCAGGCTGAAAAGGATTCATTACCCGTAACAGATGAGGAAGTAGAAGCACAGCTTGACCTTCGTGCGCGTAGCTGGATACAACAATATGGCAGTGTAAGTGCTGTGGAAGAAATTGCAGGCAAAAGCATTTACCAGCTTAAAGATGACTCCAGGCCGCAGGTAAAAGAAATGATGCTGGCACAGGCTATGCAGCGCAAAATTGTTGAGAATGTACACATCACACCCACAGAGGTAAAAGCCTTTTTTGATAAAATACCTGCAGATAGCCTGCCGTTCTTAGAATCCGAACTTGAAATAGGACAAATCATTTTACTGCCAAAAGCTGCTAAGGAAGTTGAAGATTATATTTATAACGAAATGCTGAATTACAAGCGGCAAATCGAATCAGGCGCTGTTACTTTTGACGCGCTTGCAAAGCGTGTTTCAGAAGACCCGGGCAGTAAAGAGCGAGGTGGTTCTTATGAAATTAACCGTAGTGACAAGCAAAGCTGGGACCCTGTTTTTTTACAAACCTCTTTCCGCTTAAAGCCCGGAGAAATTTCCATGCCGGTAAAGTCTAACCGCTTTGGTTATTTTTTAATCATGCAGGAAGACAGACGTGGAGATAATGCTAAGATAAGAATGATCTTAAGAATACCGCCGGTAACTGAAACTGAAATTGAAGAAGCAAAAGCAAAACTCGACAGTGTAAGAAATGATATTCTTGCAAAAAAAATCACTTTCAAAGATGCAGCTTACAAGTACAGCGATGATGAAATGGTAAAGAACTACGGCCCCTTTGTTTTAAATGCTGACGGCTCCACTTATGTGCCCATTGACAGATTAGATAAAGACATGGTAGCTGCCATAAGCGGCATGAATGTGGGCGATATTTCTCAGCCTGTAGCCTTCACCAACGAACAGGGAAAAAGAGGCGTAAGGCTACTTTACTTGCAGTCCAGAACTGAGCCGCACAGAATGAACCTGAAAGATGACTATGCCAAGCTTGCAGACCGTGCACTGGAAGAAAAAAAAGCCCGCGAAACAGATAGTTGGATAGCAAAAAGAATTCCCAATTATTATATTATGGTAGATAAAGAAGCTGCCGGCCAGTGCCCCAGTCTGCAGAAATACCAACTGACCCAAAACAGGGGATTTTGAAAAAATACAAAAACAAAAATTTTTAAAGAAAGGCAATCGTAATGATTGCCTTTCTTTTTATCTTTATCAACCGTATGAAAGACAACCTGCTGTACCAAATTGCTTTAACGCTTGTGCCTAATATTGGTTCTGTTCAGGCCCGGCTCCTGCTGCAGCAACTCAGCCCAAAAGAGATTTTCTCTGCAAAGCCTTCTACCCTGCAAAAAATAGAAGGCCTGGGAGAAGTGCGTGTGCGCAGCATTAAAAAGTTTAATGATTTTGCAAGAGCAGAAAAGGAGATTGATTTTATTGAAAAATATAAGATCACGCCCTTTTTTATTACTGATGAACACTACCCGCGCCGCCTTTTAAATTGTTACGATCCGCCCACCATGCTCTATTACCGCGGCAATGCTGATTTGAATGCCTCAAAGATTATTGCCATTGTGGGGTCGCGCTCACATACTGATTATGGCGCAGCAATAACCGAAAAACTGATTGGTGCCCTTGCCGGAACTGATATCCTCATCGTAAGCGGGCTTGCTTATGGAATTGATGCTTTATCGCATAAATCGGCGCTAAAGAATAAACTGCCAACCGTGGGCGTACTGGCGCACGGGCTTGATAAAATTTATCCTCCTGAAAATACTTTCATGGCTAAAGAAATGGTGCAGCAAGGCGGCCTGCTTACTGAATTTGTTTCAAAAACCAGGCCCGACAGGCATAATTTTCCCAGCCGCAACCGCATCGTGGCAGGCATTAGCGATGCTACCATAGTGGTAGAAACTGACATCAAAGGTGGCAGCATGATCACTGCCGAGCTGGCTAACGGTTACAACAAGGATGTGTTTGCTGTTCCTGGCAAAACCACAGACAAAAAAAGCAGCGGCTCTAACCATCTTATCAAAAATAATAAGGCCGTTTTGCTTACCGATGCCCAGCAATTGCTTGAGGCCATGGGCTGGCAGGAAGAAAAGAAAAAAAGCGGTGGCAAAAAAACAAGAGACCTGTTTATTGAACTGACCAAAGAAGAGAAAACAATAGTTAACCTCCTGAATGATTCAGGCCAGTTGGCGATAGATGAAATAAACCACAAGTCGGGGCTCAGCAGCAGCGCTGTAGCCGGCGCCATTTTAAACCTTGAAATGCAGAACGTGATACAAACACTGCCGGGCAAGATTTATAAACTGCTCTAACTCTCACATAGGCTATTTTTTATTTTTATTCCACCTCAGGGCTATTTTTTCTCTTTGTATTTTTTTGAGTGCAGCCAGTTCTTCTTTTGTATGGCCTTCCATTTCCACATCATCTTCCAGTAAAAATTTATTAAAATGATTGTCGTCATCATCCATACTCTGGTAAATATCCTTTACCGATCCAAAGCCAATGGCATCTTTCATCTGTCCGGCCGCCACGGTTTCTGAAGCCTTTCGCACCATATTTTTGCCGTATTGGTCTTTAATGTCATACATCACTTTCCGTAGTTTATCTTTCTGCATCCTGTTGTCAAACAGCCCGTATTGCAAATATTCGGCCTTCATAAAATCGCCCACCATCACGCTCATCCATTTCATTTTGCTGCACATTATTTTTTTTGATGTGATCCGCTCATACTCTTCTATTCGCTTTTCAATGTAGTGCATCATTTCCATAGAGTCCTGCACCGGCACGGCAAGCTTGATATCTGTTTGCCATGAAAAGGAATCATAATAACTGGCGGAAAAACTAAGGTACTTGCAAAACACTTCCTGCTTTACCATACGCTGTTCCAACTTTGTGCAAAGCGCAACGAGCATAGCCAGCAGCGAGGCTTTGCCTGAGCGGGTTTCTGACGAAAGGCTGCGCGCCGCTGTCATATGCTTGTAGACAGAAGTGTACATATCCACCTCTTTAAAATGCAGGCGGTAATGCCAGTAATTACCGATGATACCTCCCAGCGCTTTTCGCAAAACAATTTCAGATGTGTGGCGCATTTCCAGCGGCGTGTAAATTCCCGCGCGGTTCAATCTTTTCTCGTTACCCCGCGCAATACCAGGCAGGTCGGTCAGCTTCATTTTTGAAAGATACCCGTCCAGGTTGTCCTTAGTAATTACAATCAGCCCGTCCGGCTTCTGAATTTCAGTGGCAAGCTTGGCTAAAAATGCATTGCCCGAAATGCCTATGGAACAGGTTACATATTCGCCAATCTCCACAGCAATATGTTTTTTGACTGCTTTCGCAATGCCAATAAAGTCATCATACGCATGCAGGTATGGTGTAAGGTTTATCACTGCTTCATCAATGCTTTTGGGTATAATATCGTCAGCATCAAAATAACATTTTAAAATATTCATGATGTGCACATGAATGCGGCGGTATTGTACAGGCCGGGTGGGTACCATTTTAAATGAGGGACAAAGCATTTTGCACTCCGCAGACAGCATTCCTGTTTTAATACCAAGTTTCTTTGCTTCTTTTGACGCAGCAATCACAACGGCATTGGGGCCTGGGTACGGGCAAACGCCAATCGGCTTGCCGCGCAGCTCCGGGATCAACTGTTGCTCGCAACTGGCAAAAAAGTTGTTCATATCAATATACATTACCAATCCGTTTGTCTTATTTATGGAAATATGATTGCCGTTCATATAACGAATTTACTAAAATATTTAGCATAGTCCAATTGTATTTGTTCTTCTCTTTTGCCCATTAAACTGCTTTCCCTAATTTTGCACATGGCAACAAGAAAATTTACTGCAACTACAGCAGGCAATTCCCGTATAGTTTTAGAAGGCTTAACTTTTGATGATGTGCTGCTGGTTCCGGCTTACAGCCAGGTGCTTCCGCGCGATGTGGATATAAAAACCAGGCTCACCAAAGATATTACCCTGAACATTCCTATTTTATCGGCAGCTATGGACACGGTAACTGAAGCCGCGCTGGCAGCTGCCATTGCGCGCGAAGGCGGACTGGGTATTTTACATAAAAATATGGCCATAGAACGCCAGGCTGCGCAGGTACGTAAAGTAAAGCGCAGCGAGAGCGGCCTGATACTAGACCCTATTACACTGCAGCAGGACGCTTTGGTGGGCGACGCGCTGAAACTGATGGCAGAAAACAAAATTGGCGGCATTCCTATTGTGGATAAAAACAATAAGCTGGTGGGCATCCTCACCAACCGCGACCTGCGGTTTGAAGACGATCCCACACGGAAAGTAAGCGAGCTAATGACCAGCACCAATCTGGTAACGGCGCCCGAGGGCACTGATTTGAAAAAAGCCAAAACCATTTTGCGCCAATACAAGTTTGAAAAATTGCCGGTGGTAGATAAACAGGGCAAACTAACCGGGCTGATCACTTACCGTGATATTTTACAGGAAACCAGCTACCCCAATGCCATAAAAGACAGCTTTGGAAGGCTGCTGGTAGGCGCCGGCATTGGCATTACTGGTGATATGCTTGAAAGGATTGACGCGCTGCAGCAGGTGGGAGTAGATGTGGTTGCACTGGACAGCGCGCATGGCCACAGTAAAGGCGTTATTGATGCTTTAAAAAAAGTAAAAAAGAATTTTAAAAAACTGAACGTGATCGCGGGCAATGCAGGCACTGCAGCCGGAGCCTTAGCGTTGGCGCAGGCTGGCGCCGATGCGGTAAAAATAGGTATTGGGCCAGGCTCAATATGTACCACGCGCGTGGTGGCCGGCTCTGGCATGCCGCAGCTAACTGCTATTATGGAGGCTGCTGCCGGGTTGAAAGGTACAGGCGTTCCCATTATTGCAGATGGCGGCATTCGCTACACGGGCGATATGGTAAAAGCGCTGGCTGCGGGCGGCGATTGTGTAATGATGGGAAGCATTTTTGCCGGCACTGAAGAAAGCCCCGGGGAAACCATCATATTTGAAGGGCGTAAGTTTAAAGCTTACCGCGGCATGGGCTCATTAGGCGCCATGTCAAAAGGTAGCAGCGACCGTTATTTTCAGGACCCGGAAGATGACGTAAAGAAATTTGTACCCGAAGGCATTGAAGGCCGTGTAGCATATAAAGGCACGCTAAAAGAAGTAATTTACCAGTTTACCGGCGGACTTAGAGCAGGAATGGGCTATTGTGGCGCAAAAAATATTGCAGCGCTGCAAAAAGCACAATTTGTAAAAATTACCAATGCCGGTATGAACGAAAGCCACCCGCACGATGTGGATGTGACCAAAGAAGCGCCTAACTACAGCAGGAAGTAATTCTATAATTATTAAAAACTCCGCCTCATAAAAAGCGGCGGATTTTTGTTTAAAGAGTTTTCAATAGTGCCTCATTGTGTCTTTTTTACACTGGCGGCGCCACTGGTGTTTTGTTTTACAGCAGGATTGCCTGAGTAGGAAATATTAGAGGCGCCGCTGGCATCGGCCTTCAGGCTGATGCTGGCAAACACATGGGCCTTGCTGGCACCCGAGGCTTCCACATTTGTATTTTCTGCTTTCAGATCTGCTGCATGAATGGTTGAGGCGCCGCTTGCGTCAGCCGTAATATCGCGTGTCTGCCCCGTAATCCTGAGCGTGGAAGCGCCGCTCACGTCAATGCTCACAGCCGGCGCACGTACATCCAGCGTACCTTCTGATGCGCCGCTCAGGTCTATAAATAATTTTTCATCCTGCACAAATTTGTTTTGGGCAGTGATATTGGAAGCACCGCTAATTTCAATTTTCTTTACCAGGGGCATCGAAACATACACCTTTAAGCCCTCGCTGGGAAGCAGGCGGGCATTGTTGCGGGTTTCTATTTTTAAATCGCCTTCGCTCACACGAATATGCAGGTGTTTCATCAGGTTTTCATCAGTTTCCACCTTCACGCTAAAAGCATCTCCCTGCGTCAGCAGCACATGAAAGCCGCCCGCTGCATCAATGCTTTTAAATCCCTTCAGGTCATACGTATTAGTGGTAATATTGCCATTGCCCCTTACCCTGTCACCAATCAGGTTGCATGAGGCCATCATCATCATCAACAGTAAAAAAGAATAATATTTCATTATAAAACAATTTTTATTTAGGGTAGTGCCGGGCCCTTGCTGCAAGGGCTTTCTGCACAATTTTTTAAACATTTTATCATTTCACCTTTTCAACATTTCACTACCTTCGCCGCACTATGACGGAAAGAATACTCATCCTTGATTTCGGTTCTCAATATACCCAATTAATCGCGCGTGCAGTAAGAGAAGCCAATGTTTATTGTGAAATCATTCCTTATTCAAAACCTTTTGAGATTGGCGGCAATTTAAAAGGAATTATTCTTTCAGGTTCGCCTTTTTCGGTAAACGACCCAAACGCCCCGGTTATTGGCCTTAAAGGAATTATCAGGCAGTTGCCGGTTTTAGGTATTTGCTATGGCGCACAACTTACCGCCCAAACATACGGTGGCCGTGTAGAAAAAAGCAATAAGCGCGAGTACGGCCGCGCCACCATGCACATCAAACAAAGAAAAGACGCGTTGCTGGAAGGTGTTTCGCCGCTGAGCCAGGTATGGATGAGCCATGGAGACAGCATCTTGGAACTTCCATCGGATTTTGAAGTGCTGGCCACCACCGGAACCATTCCCGTGGCCGCATTTAAACATGAAGACGGCAACCCTGTTTACGGCCTGCAATTTCACCCCGAAGTTTACCACAGCACGGAAGGCAAACAGATCATTAAAAACTTTTTGGTAAATATTTGCGGCTGCACGCAGGACTGGACGCCCGCCCATTTTATTACCGATACTATTGCTGAGCTAAAAGAAAAGATTGGCAACCGCAAAGTGATCATGGCATTAAGCGGCGGTGTAGACAGTACCGTGGCGGCTACCTTAATTCACCGCGCCATTGGCGACCGCCTGCACGGCATTTTTGTTGATAATGGCGTGCTTCGTAAAAACGAATTTGAAAAAGTGCTGGAAACCTATGCCAAACTGGGCCTGAACGTAACCGGCATTGATGCCAAACAAATGTTTTACAACGAATTAAAAGGCCATCCCGACCCAGAAACCAAACGCAAGATCATTGGCCGACTTTTTATAGATGTGTTTCAGCATGAAGCTAAAAAAGTAGAAGGCGTGGAGCTGCTGGGCCAGGGCACCATTTACCCTGATGTGATCGAAAGCGTTTCGGTGCACGGCCCTTCGGTTACCATTAAATCGCACCACAATGTGGGTGGCCTTCCCGAAAAAATGCACCTTGACCTGGTGGAACCACTTCGTTTTTTGTTTAAAGATGAAGTAAGAAAAGTGGGCCGGGAGTTGGGCATTCCTGCCGACCTTATTGACCGCCATCCGTTTCCTGGGCCGGGCCTTGCCATTCGTATATTAGGCGAGGTAACCGAAGAAAAAGTAAAATTATTACAGGAAGCAGACCATATTTATGTTCAGGCACTGAAAGAAACCGGGCTTTATGCAACGGTTTGGCAGGCAGGCACAATCTTACTACCGGTAAAAAGTGTAGGGGTAATGGGCGATGAGCGTACTTACGAGTTTACGGTAGCCCTGCGCGCAGTAACCAGTGTGGATGGAATGACGGCAGACTGGGCACACCTGCCTTATGACTTTCTGGCAAATGTGTCCAACGAGATCATTAATAACGTACGTGGTATCAACCGCGTGGTGTACGACATCAGCAGCAAGCCGCCTGCTACCATTGAGTGGGAATAGGCGCGCACAGTTGATCAAGTTTGTAAGTTCACAGGTTTAACAGGGAAGTGCCAGCTACTACCGTTAGCCTGCACCTTTCAACTTTAAAATAAAAACATGAAGCAGTTTGTATTTTATTTGTTCCCGGTATTGGTTTCGGTTCAATTAAATGCACAGGTTACGCCAGCAGGCGCGCGCCATAAAATGGCCATTTTTACGCCTCTGTACCTGGATGATGCTTTTAATGCCGATGGCAGCTACCGCTTTAGTGCCAGCTCTTTTCCTAAGAATTCCATTCAGGGGCTTGAGTTTTACCACGGTGTTTCCATGGCAGTAGATTCGCTTAGCAGGCTGAACGTGCCGGTTGATATTTATGTGTATGATTCCAAATCGGGCCGCGAAAGCCTGGAGCAGCAATTTAGCAAATGTGCTGCAGATGGTGTGGAGCTGATCATTGCCAACACCACCATTTCAGAATTAGGCCGGCTGGCAAAACTGGCTGCTGACAAAAAGATCACGCTGATCAATGCCACCGTTCCCAACGATGCCAATACTACCGAAAATCCTTATTTCGTAGTGATCAGCCCTACCCTTGGCACACAAATCCAGGGATTGTTCCAGCACATCAAAAATAACTATGCCGGCCAGGAAATCGTTTTCTTTACCCACAAAGGCGGCACTTCAGAAGATTATATTAAAAGCGCGTTTGACGTTTTAAACAAAGGCGCCAATCCTATCCCCATCAAATACGTGCAAATAGGCGATACTGCCGCTGTGAGCCGTGCTATTTATTCACTTGACAAAAATAAGCCGGCCCTGCTTTTGTCCGGCTCATTAGACAATACTTTTGGTGATAATGTGCTGGTAAGAGCCGCCGCAGAAGTTAATAATTTTCCCAAAGTAGTTGTATTTGGCATGCCTACCTGGGAAAACCTGAGTATGACAAAAGATGATTACAAAGACGTGGAAATTGTTTATGGTACGCCTTTTCATAAATCTGGCAACACCGCTGCCGGCAATACCATTGCTGCTTCGTACAATAAAAAAATGTTTGCCCGCCCGTCAGACCTTGTGTACAGGGCCTTTGGGCTTACCTACCGTTTTGGGCAACTGGTTAATAAATATGGAAAGAACGTAAACCAGCATTTCGCCGACAGGTCGTTCCGTATGTTTTATGATTACAACATTCAACCGGTTTATTTAAACGGTAAAATGGCTTATTACGAAAACAAAAAGCTATACTTTCTCCGGTTTCTGAACGGAACTTTGCAACAGGTAATGTAAATTACGGCAATGTTGCAACTACCGGTTTATTTAGATTACAGTGCCACCACACCATGCGATGCGCGCGTGCTGGAAACCATGCTCCCGTATTTCACAAAAAATTTTGGCAATGCCTCCAGCCGCAGCCATGCTTTTGGCTGGAAAGCCCAAACCGCCGTGGAAGGCGCTCAAAAAGCTGTGGCTTCCTTAATTAGCGCTGATCCCCGTGAAATAATTTTTACCAGTGGTTCAACCGAAAGTTGCAACCTGGCGTTGCGCGGTGCTTATGAAATGTACGCATCAAAAGGTAATCATATCATTACCACTGCCACCGAGCACAAAGCCGTGCTGGATACCTGCCGGTTCTTACAAAAAAAAGGCGCTGATATAACTTTTTTGAATGTTTTAAACGATGGAACCATAGACCTGGCAGTGTTGGAAGCATCCATTAAGCCGCAAACCATATTGATAGCCATTATGTATGCCAACAACGAAACCGGCGTTATTCAACCTATAAAAGAAATTGGTGCCATTGCCCGGCAGCACCATGTTTTGTTTTTTAGCGATGCCACGCAAGCTGTGGGAAAAGTGCCGGTAAATGTGCAGGAAGACGCGATTGACCTGCTTGCATTAAGCGCCCACAAAATGTATGGCCCCAAGGGTGTAGGCGCCTTGTATATAAGAAGAAGGGACCCCAGGGTGAAGCTCACGCCGCAAATTACCGGCGGCGGCCAGCAGAACGATGTGCGCAGCGGCACGCTGAACGTGCCGGGCATTGTGGGGCTGGGCAAAGCCTGCGAAATATGTGCTGATGAGCTGCAAACCGGCTTAAACGATTTAAAGCAATTGCGCAACCACCTGCAGGGGCAGCTTTTACAAATTGAAGCTTCTTATTTAAACGGCAGCGAAAGCAGCCGGCTGCCCCATATCTGTAATATTTCATTCAAAAGCCTGTCAGCCAGCCAGTTACTTTCTGTATTGAACAAAACGCTGGCGGTATCGTCAGGTTCAGCCTGCACATCAGGCTCGTTGGACCCGTCGTATGTTTTAAAAGCTATGGGTATAGAGGATGGCCTGGCACGCGGTGCCATTCGTTTTAGCCTGGGCAGGTTTACCACGCGGGAAGAAGTTGATTTTGCTGTGCAGGAAGTAACAAAAACTGTAGAGCAGTTGCGCAGCAACAGTTTTGAATGGCATCTTTTTAAAAACAACCGGTAAAACAAGTGCAATCATGTCGTAGATAATCCTTACCCGCTTAACTTTGCAGCGATTTTTTTGTTGATATAGGCACAGTGCAACGCGCTCTGTAAGTTTTAAAAGCCGGTAAAACAAGATAATAAAAATGGATTTGCAAAACGGAATACATATTAGTGACAAAGCAAAGGAAAAAGTGCTGGGCATTCTTTCTGAAAAAAATTTACAGGGACAGAATGAGTACTTTTTACGCGTGAGCGTGGTGAGCGGCGGCTGCAGCGGCCTTAGCTACCAGCTTGATTTTGACAATGTTGAAAAACCAAAAGACCAGGTTTTTGAAGACAACGGCGTAAAAATAGTTACCGACATGAAAAGCCTTTTGTACCTGCTGGGCACCACGCTGGAATTTTCTGACGGGTTGAGCGGTAAAGGCTTTTATTTCAATAACCCCAACGCGGCCCGTACCTGCGCCTGCGGCGAAAGTTTTGCACTTTAAATAATAACCTGATACAATATTTGGCACGCCGGTTTGGCTATGGCCGTTCATTTTAAACTTTTAAATCAAACCAATGTCTAAAGAGACGCTTATTTACATCGTATTTGGAACCGTTTTATTGCTGGCCCTGGTTTTTGACCTGGGGCTTTTAAGTAAAAAAGGAAAAAAAGTAACCATCAGGCAGGCCTTGTTTCAAACCATTTTCTGGGTTTCGTTATCGCTGTCTTTTTGTGTGTTTTTATTTTTTGAGAACGGTAAAATTCAGGCGCTGGAATATTTGAGCGCTTACCTGATGGAATGGAGCCTGAGCATTGATAATATTTTTGTTTTCATACTTATTTTTTCTGCCTTCAATGTAAAAGAAATTCATTACGGTCGCTCGCTTATGATCGGTATTTTACTTGCCATCGTACTTCGTATTATTTTTATAACCGTTGGCGTGGCGCTGGTAGAAAAGTTTCACTGGCTGCTGTATATTTTTGGCGTGTTTCTTATTTATACTGGGTATAAAATGTTCTCCGCCCGTGAAGATGAAGAGTTTGATCCACACAAATCACCTGTATATAAGTGGATGAAAAAGGTATTCCCTTTAGTACCGCACGACGGTAATGGTAAATACGTGGTGCAGGAAAATGGTAAAAAGAAATACACCATTTTATTTGTTGTGGTAGTGATGTTGGCCGCCATTGATATTGTGTTTGCGCTCGACTCCATCCCCGCTGTTATGGGTATTTCGCAGGACAGGCTTGTAATTTACACATCGAATATTTTTGCTGTGCTGGGCCTGCGTTCATTGTTCTTTTTGCTAAGGGGCGCCGTAAGCAAGTTTGACTACCTGCAGCAGGGTATTGCCATTGTGCTGGTATTTATCGGTTTGAAAATGCTGGGCGAACACTGGATTAGCCAGTGGATTGACAAGCAAACACAGGTGTTTATTTCTCTTGGCGTCATCGTACTTTGTATTACAGGCAGTATTGTATACTCTGTGAAGAAAAAAAGAAAAGGCCTACCGCCCGAAGATTATGAAACACAACTATAATTTTCATTAAAGGCTTGCACTGGCAGCCTTTAATTTTTTATTCTAATTTGCCCACTAAAACACAAACATAAAATTATGTGCGGAATTACCGGATTTGCTGATTTTACCAATAAAAGCTCCGTTGAGCTGGCGGCTAAAATGGCTGCCACCATGCCTCACCGCGGACCCGACGGGCAGGGTGAATATTTTCAGCAGTTTGATCAGGTACAAGTAGGCTTCGGGCATCGCAGGCTCTCTATTATTGACCTTAGCCACGCGGCTGGCCAACCCATGCATTTTGACGGGCTGACCATTGTTTTCAACGGTGAAATATACAATTACAATGAAATAAGAAATGAATTAATAACGTTGGGACACCAGTTTCAAACACATTCCGATACGGAAGTGATCTTACACAGTTGGCGGCATTGGGGCGAAAAAAGTATTGATAAATGGCGCGGCATGTTTGCCATTGCCCTGCTTGATCAAAAATCAAATGAGCTCATCTGCATCAGGGACAGGGCTGGCGTTAAACCATTTCATTATTATTTTCATAAAGATGTTTTCATCTTCGGATCAGAGCTAAAAACCCTGATGGCGCATCCTGCTTTTGAAAAACAGATCAATACATCAGCCGTGGCTTCTTTTTTACAATATGGATATATTCCGGCGCCTTACTCCGTTTTTCAGCATACGCACAAATTAAAGCCCGGGCATATTTTACGGCTGCATTTAAGCACAAAAAATATAGCGGTGCAGCAATACTGGAATGTGTATGATCACTACAACAAACCCAAACTTAATATTTCCCTACCTGATGCGGTGGATGAAACAGAAAGAATTTTAAGAGAAAGTTTTCAGTACCGCATGGTGGCCGATGTGCCGGTAGGTGTTTTTTTAAGTGGCGGGTACGACAGTACCTGTGTTACATCGCTGCTGCAAAGCAATGCTACCGATAAATTAAAAACCTTTACTATTGGCACCGAAGATGATGCACTGAATGAGGCTCCTTTTGCCAGGCAAATCGCGCAGCGGCTGGGTACCGATCATACAGAGTATTACTGCACTTCTAAAGAAGCCCTGGACATTATTCCCTCGCTGCCTTTTTATTATGATGAGCCGTTTGCCGACAGCAGCGCCATCCCTACTATTTTGGTAAGCCGCATGGCAAGGGAAAAGGTTACGGTAGCCTTATCTGCCGATGCCGGCGATGAAATTTTTGCCGGCTATAACCGCTACGATTACATCAGCAGGTATGGGCAAAAAATACAATCTATACCGGCGCCTTTACGAAAATTAACGGCAAAAATCATGGATCTTGTTTCATCTGAAAGCATCCCTGTGCTGAATAAAAAAGCAAATTTTCACAGCCGGTATGATAAATTAAAAAACCTGCTGAATGATCCGTCTACCGCCGAGCTGCTGAAAAACCTGAATATTGTTTATTCTGATAAAGAAGTAAAAAGCCTGGTAAACGGGCAGTGGCCCATGTTGCAAACACAACACACCAGCCAGGAGTTGCAGCCTGAGCATTACGACCCGCTATCCTTTATGATGGCTATTGACTACCAAACCTACATGGCTGATGATATTTTACAGAAGGTAGACAGGGCAGCCATGAGCGTAAGCCTGGAAGGAAGGGAACCCTTCCTCGATCAGCATATTATACAATGGGCAGCGCAGTTACCCTCAGATTACAAATATCATAACGGCAGTAAGAAATATATTTTAAAGCAGATCGTACACAAATACATTCCACAGGAAATAATGGACAGGCCAAAATCCGGCTTTGCCATACCTGTGCAGGACTGGTTGGGCAAAGAATTAAAACCTTTGGTCCGGCATCATTTCAGCAGCCAGGCCTTTAATGCCCACGGCTTGTTTGATGCCTGCGAAGCCCAAAAGCTGGCGAGTGATTTTTTCAATGGCCGTAAAGAAAAGTACTTAAAGCTATGGTACATGCTCATGTTTCAAATGTGGTACGAAAGGTGGATGCCATAGCATGGCATGTTGCTATAATTGCTTTTTGTGCTTTGTAAGTATTTAATAATATTTTTACCAAAATTACACCATGCCCCGTATTCTACGCATTCACAACAGGCTGATCATTGGTGGGCCCACACTCAACGTTTTGAACCTTTCCAAATATTTACAGCCCGATTTTGAAACGCTGCTGGTTGTTGGCGAAAAAGAACACCATGAGCAGGACGCGAGCGCCCTGGCGGAAAAAATGGGCATTCAACCGGTGATCATTCCGGAAATGGGGCGGTCCATCCACCCATTAAAGGATTATGCCACCTACCAAAAACTCAAGCAACTAATCAAAAGTTTTCAGCCTGATATTGTGCACACACACGCCGCTAAGCCCGGCGCTGTGGGCCGGCTGGCCGCTATTACTTCCAAAGTGCCGGTAATTGTGCACACCTACCACGGCCATGTATTTCACTCTTATTTTGGAAAAACAAAAACGCAGGTGTTTTTAAATATTGAAAGGGCCCTAGCTCTGAGAACTGACGCGTTGATCGCTATTAGCGAGCAGCAGAAAAAAGAGTTAAGCGCTGATTTTAAAATTGCAAAACCGCAAAAGTTTAAAATAGTGCCACTGGGCTTTGAGCTTGACAAGTTTTATGAGGATCATCAGGTAAAAAGAGAAAAATTTAGAACTGAATTTGATGTAAAGGACGATGAAATAGCCATTGGCATTACCGGGCGGCTCGTGCCGGTAAAAAATCACAGCCTTTTTATTGAAGCCCTCGCGTATGTTTTAAAAAATACCCCTAAAAAGATCAGGGCTTTTATTATTGGAGATGGTGAAACACGGGAAGCTATTGAAAACGCTGCCAGCGCGCAAGGTATTCCTTTTACAAAATTTGGAGAAACGCATACGCCCCCCCGCCCGCTTACCTTTACCAGTTGGCGTACCGATATTGACACCATCAATGCAGGGCTGGATATCATCTGCCTCACCTCGCTGAACGAGGGTACACCCGTAAGTTTGATAGAAGCGCAGGCAGCCAATAAGCCCATCGTTTCTACCAGCGTGGGCGGCATTCAGGATATTGTGATAGAAAACGAGACAGCACTTTTGTCAGGCATAGCTGACAGGCAAACTTTTTGTAAAAACCTTTTATTGCTGGTGAATGACGATCAGCTACGAGAGAACCTGGGCAAAAAAGGCGCAGATTGGGTAATGGAAAAATTCAGTGTGCAAAGGCTGGCTGCAGACTATCGAAACCTGTATTATGAATTGTTGAAAAATAAGGGAAAACTCTAACCATTAAAATCCAAAACTCATGTTCGGACTTTTCTCAAAAAAGAAGCATAAAAATACAGCGGTTGATTATGCATCCATTAAAACGGATATGCATTCACACCTGTTGCCGGGCATTGATGACGGCTCGCCAGACCTTGAAACTTCTGTACAACTGGTGAAAGGGCTGAAAAACCTGGGTTACAGCAAACTCATTACCACGCCGCACATTTTTTGGGATATGTATAAAAATACCCCGGCGGTCATCAGCGAAAAACTGCACCTTTTACAACAGGCGCTAAAAGACAACGAAGTAAACATTGAGATCAGCGCGGCGGCAGAATATTTTTTAGATGAACACACCGCAGAGCTGATCCGGAAAAAAGAACCGCTGCTTACCATCAGCGGCAATATGGTTTTGGTTGAGTTTTCGGTAATGCATATGTCTATCAATATGAAAGAAACTATTTTCAACCTGTTGATGGCCGGGTATCAACCCATATTGGCGCATCCTGAACGGTACACATATCTTGCTAAAAACCTGCAGGTGTTTGATGATTTGAAAACCAATGGTTGTCTTTTTCAGCTAAATTTACTTTCGCTGGCAGGCGGTTACGGGCGCGAAGTGCACGAAATGGCACGGCATTTTTTGAACAACGATTTTTACACGATTGTGGGTACAGATGTGCATCACAGTGGCCATATTGAACGCTTAAAATCATTTTCCGCGCCGCACGAACTACAAAAGTTACTTGTTTCCGGCCAGCTTATCAACCCACAACTGTAGAATTGTCAGGAAAAGGGTTTGGTAAAGTTTTTGTTATAAATAGGGTGCTGTTTCAACTTATTTGCGTTTAAACATTATCTTAGCGCAATTCACTCATAAAACCCGGTTCACTATGGCGAAAAAAGACTTTAATGACTTATTGGTAGAAAATTCAGATTTTTTAAAGCCGTTTGCCATTAATCTTACCAAGAACAATGAATCGGCCAATGACCTTTACCAGGAAACCCTTTACAAGGCGCTTGCCAACCACGATAAATACAACCGCGGCACCAATATAAAAGCGTGGTTGTTTACTATTATGCGGAACATTTTTATAAATGATTACCGCCGTAACGCCAAGCGCAGAACCGTTTTTGACAGCACGCCCGAAGATTACCTTATCAATATGAGCCAGGTGGCAGTTTCAAACACTGCAGAAGGTTCCATCAGGGAAAAAGAGATCTTAAAAGCCATTGATGATCTGCCCGAAACTTTCAAAGTTCCTTTCCAGTTATATTTTGAAGGCTATAAATACCAGGAAATTTCTGACTACCTGCAGGAACCGCTGGGTACCATTAAAAGCCGTATACACTTTGCACGTAAACTTTTGAAGGAACAAATCAGGAGATACTAATCTCTTTTTTCTTACAAGACTTTTTGCGCACCCGTCACGAACAGAGCAGTGGCCGTGATGCCTGTGGAGCGCAAAAAAGAAACGCTAACTCATTGTCTTTCATAATTAATATAGTAAATTGCCGTTTCTAAGTTGATCTGGTATGTTTGATCTTACCAACAAAATGGCATTAATAACCGGTGGTGGCAGCGGAATTGGTAAAGCCGTTTGCCAACTATTTGCCCGGGCGGGTGCAACTGTTGTGGTGGCCGACGTTAACAACGATGCCGCAACAGAAACAACAGCATTTATCCTGCAAAGCGGTGGCAAAGCCCACCCTTTATTGCTGGATGTAAGTAACCAGCAGTTGGTAGTGAACAGCTTTAACCAGCTTGGCCGCATTGACATTTTGGTAAACAGCGCGGGCATTTCTCACATTGGCAGGGCCGACACAACCAGCAGCGAAGATTTTGACAAAGTGTACAGTGTGAACGTGAAAGGCGTTTATAATACCATTTACGCCGTAATCCCGATCATGAAAAAACAGGGCGGCGGCGTTATTCTCAATCTTGCCTCCATTGCATCAAGCGTGGGCCTTAACGACAGGTTTGCCTATTCTATGAGCAAGGGCGCCGTGCTGGCCATGACTTTATCGGTAGCTAAGGATTATATAAAAGACAACATCAGGTGTAATTGTATTTCGCCGGCACGGGTGCACACGCCGTTTGTAGATGGCTTCTTGGCAAAAAACTACCCCGGTAAAGAACAGGAAATGTTTGAGGCGCTTAGTAAAACGCAGCCCATTGGCCGCATGGCAAAACCGGATGAAATTGCAGCTTTAATTTTATACCTGTGCAGCAATGAAGCATCTTTTATTACAGGATGCGATTACCCGATTGACGGAGGCTTTATCAAACTAAATAATTAAAAAAATTATCGCATATTATTATGAAACAGCCATATGCCTGCAGGCAGGGTTGTGACAATTAAAAACATAAAACAAACACATGAAACTGATACGATACGGCCAGCAGGGAAATATTAAAACCGGTGTGATCATTGATGATGTGCGCTACGATACATCTGCTTTTGGTGAAGATTATAACGAACAGTTTTTTGGAGCCGATGGCTTGTGCCGGCTGGAAAAATTTATACAAGAAAATCAAAACTTGCTGCCTGTAGTCAGCAATGATGAAAGGCTTGACAGCCCCGTGGCCAGGCCATCAAAAATTATTTGCATTGGGCTGAACTATGCCCTGCACGCAAAAGAAACCAATGCCCCCATACCTAAAGAACCGATCATTTTTTTTAAAGCCACCACCGCATTGTGCGGCCCTAACGATGATGTGATCATTCCCAAAGGTTCTGAAAAAACAGACTGGGAAGTGGAGCTTGCTGTGATCATTGGCAGGCGATGCAGCTATGTGAATGAAAACGAAGCTTTAGATTATGTGGCAGGCTACGCCTTACTGAACGATTACAGCGAGCGCGCTTTTCAAACAGAACGCGGTGGCCAATGGGTAAAAGGTAAAAGTTGCGACACGTTTGCCCCGCTGGGCCCCTATATGGCTACGAAGGATGAAATTCCTGATCCGAATCAGCTAAAACTATGGCTGAAAGTAAACGGCGAATTGTTACAAAACTCCACCACCGCCGATTTTATTTTTAATGTGCAGCAGGTAGTAAGTTATTTAAGCCAGTTTATGACGCTGTTGCCCGGCGATATCATTTCCACCGGAACGCCGGCGGGCGTGGGCCTGGGCATGAAACCCGAACCCTGGTATTTAAAACCCGGTGATGTAGTGGAACTGGGTATTGAAGGACTTGGCACATCACGTCAAAAAGCAAAAGCCTATGCTAAAAATTGATGCGCACCAGCACTTCTGGCGTTACAACCCCGAAAGAGACGCCTGGATCACTGATGAAATGGCGGTGATCAGACGGGATTTTTTACCCGCTGACCTTGAGGAAGTGCTCGTTAAAAATAATATTGACGGGTGTGTGGTGGTGCAAAGCGACCAGTCGGCAGTTGAAAATTATTTTCAGTTGAACAACGGGCTTGAAAATGAATTTATACGTGGCGTGGTGGGCTGGGTTGACCTGCAGGCAGATGATATTGATGAGCAACTTTCTTACTTAAGCAACTTTCAAAAACTAAAAGGCTTCAGGCATATGCTGCAAAGTGAAAAAGACAGGGCGCTGATTCTCAGGAAAAATTTCACTTATGGTATTTCCAGTTTAAAAAAATATGATTTTACCTATGATGTGCTTATTTATCCTGACCAGTTGGAATATGCTTTAAAACTTGCTCAAAAATTCCCCAACCAGAAATTTGTGATCAACCATGCCGCGAAGCCTTATATAAAAGATCAAAAAATTGACGGCTGGAAGCAGCAGATGAAAGCCTTTAAAACACTTGAAAATGTGTATTGCAAGGTAAGCGGGCTGGTAACCGAAGCAGACTGGAAAAACTGGAAATACGCCGACTTTGTACCTTACCTAGGTGTAATGGCAGATACCTTTGGTATGAAAAGGCTGATGTATGGCAGCGACTGGCCCGTTTGCCTGGTATCGTGCACATACAAAAAAATGAAAAGCATTGTTGACAATTATTTCAAGCCTTTTTCCAGGGATGAAAAAGATGCTTTTTTTGGCGGAAACGCAATGGCTTTTTACAACCTGTGATCAATTGGCTGTTTCGGCGTGCTGTGGCGGCAGCTCGTCCACTTCTCTTTCTTCTTCAACTACTTTAAGGTGTACGGCATATTTGCTGGGCTTTATACCATCGTAATATTTTTCGGCAATGGCCTGTGTCAGTTCTGCCCCAAAATATAAAATAAAGGCGGTGTAATACACCCATACCAGCAGCAGCGCTATGGATCCCGCTGCGCCAAACACTACGCCGGGGTTGGCCTGTGTAATGTATATATCAATTAAAAATTTACCCACGCCAAATAAGACGGCCGTAACAGCAGAACCTATTAAGGCAGGTTTCCAGGGAAGAATCACATCCGGCAGCACCTTAAAGATCACCGCAAATAACATGGTGATCACTACAAAACTTAACGTGGTGGAAAGCACCATTATAATGATGTGTGATACACCTGGAAATATTTGCTGAAGCTGCCCCTGCATACTGTTTAATATGCCGCTGATGACCAGCGACACCAGCAAAATAAAACCTAGCCCGATAACAATGGAAAAAGATAACAGCCGGTTGATGATTATTTTTAACCAGCCTTTTTTAGGAACAGGTTTTACCTCCCAAATTGTATTGATGCTATCCTGAATTTCAGTAAACACAGCGGTTGACCCTATAATAAGCGATACTACACCAATGATCAGCGCAATGTTATTTTTGCCTGAAAGGCTTGCATTGTTTACAAAACCTTCTATGCTTGATGATAGCTGCTGCCCGAGCAGTTGGTCTAACTGCGAAAACAGCGTTTGCTTTACATCATAATCGTTGGCAATAACCATTGTGGCAATGGAAATAATAATGGTGAGCAGCGGCGGTATGGAAAATACCGTAAAGTAAGCCAGCGATCCGCTTAGCTTGGGAACTTTGTCTTCGGCAAACCCTTTCACAGATGCTTTGATCACATCCCAAATATCTTTCATGCGCTGCTTAAAGCCACGCTTTTGCTGCATTTCAGGTTTTTGCTGTGGTTCTGCTTTTTCATTCATAATTAATGAATTTTTTTTAGAAAGGATACCCTATCCCCAGGTTCAGGATCAGGTTGTCTCTGCGCCATTGCGGGTCGCCAAATTTTATTTGATTGAACACCCAGCGGCTGCCGGCTGGCTCGTAAGGCTTGCGCAGCGGCATGGCAAGGTCGGCACGCACTACAAGTATGTTCACATCTATTCTTAATCCCACGCCTCCGCCAACTGCTATTTCGCTAAAGGCCCGGCCAAAATTAAACTTGCCGCCCGGCCTTGTGGAATCTTCTCTTGCCAGCCATATATTGCCGGCGTCTAAAAACACAGCCCCGTGAATGAAGCGGTATATTTTAGCACGTAGCTCTGCGCTGGTTAGGAACTTAATATCACCTCCCTGGTCGGCAAAAAGCTGCAGGGTATCTCTGTTCACATTAAAAGTGCCCGGCCCAAGCGAGCGCGCACGAAATGCCCTGATGTCATTTCCGCCGCCGGCAAAAAACTGCCTTACATAAGGAAGAATTTCGCTGTTGCCATGCGGAATACCATAGCCGATATTCATTCTGCCGGCTAAAATGGTTTTATCCCGTTTTAATTTATAATAGTTCCTGAAATCTGCTTCAAGCCTTAAGTATTGATTGGTGACTGTATTGAACAGGCGTTTTTTACCATCAGGATCTGTAGGTAAAAAAAGGTTTACCAGGTTGCCTGCACTTTCTGCAGAGCCGATGAATAAAATATTATTACGCCTGTAATCCTGAAACTGGTTGGTATATGTATATGTATAATTTGTACCGATGATAAACTGGTTCTCAAAATTTCTTTTCAGCGTAGGCAGGCGTTCCAACATACGGGCAAAGCTGTCGGTGGTATTGGCTGTTCGAATATAGCTTACGGACAACGGGTTAAACACATGCTCGTTGTATTGATTGCCTTTCCAGATATAACCAAACTCGCCTTTGCCCGAAAGCAGGGTGTAATACCTTGCGCGGTTCATCATTTGCGCGCCAATGGTGATGTGTGTTTTAGGCACGAAAGCATTGTAGCTGTCAAAATCCCAAATGGGAAAAACAAACCGTGGAAAGGTAAGCCTGGCTTCGGCGCCTAAGGAATAGGAATTGGTATTGCCCTGCTGGCCGCTTACCTGTTTTTCAAAACCGCCAGAGAGGGTGACTCGCAATTGTTCGGCGCCTCTGAACGTATTTCTGTTGATGTGCGTGAGCTTTACTTCAGAACCTACAAAGTTGTTTGACTTGGAAGTACCGGCCACCTCGAAAGTAAGCGCTTTTCTTTTCAGCGATGTGAGAATAAAATCCACATCCATGTTGCTGCTGGAAAGCGTATCAAGCGGTGTAAACTCTGCTTTTACAAATTTAAAAGTACCAATATTCACCAGCCTGTTCAGGCTTAGTGCATGATCTCTACGATTGTATTTTTCTCCTTTTTCAAAAAATATCAGCCGTTCAAAAAGCCGGGGCTTGTAGGTATTATAAGGATCATAAATTGAAAAATCTTTAAACTGAACGGGCTCACCAATTCTTATTACTGAATCTCTATCCAGTGTATAATTAGGATAGATATTGATGTTTCTTATATAATAGGGCTTAAGCGCGGCCAGCGGCGTTTCATCTTTCAGCTTTATATAAACATCTACCTGGTGATTGCCCACTGTGCTATCTACCTGCATTAAAATATAATCAGGGCTGAAATAATAATAACCGCTTTCTTTCAGCTCGTTGTCTATTCTTACGCGTTCGGCTTTAAATACGTCAAGGTCATAAAAATTTCCTTCTTTTAATAAAGTTTCGTCGTTTTTATCATTAATAATGCGCGTGATCTCATAGCTGGTATCAACTACGGGGAAAGTAATGTTATTTATGGTGTATCGTTCATGCGTGAACATACGGTAAACCGCTTTTCCTTTTTTATCATCAATCACTTTTTCACCATCGCCAAATGCCTGCAGGTACCCTTTGCTGATGAGGTAGCTTTGAAGTATTCTTACATTGCTGTTAATGTCCACCTGGTTCATCAGCACCGGTGGTTCGCCCAGCTTATTGCGCAGCCAGTACCTAAACCCTTTTTCTTTTTTTGGTTCGCCGGCAATGTTGTAAAAGAAAAGCTTGTACCTGATACCCAAAAAAGTTTTGTTAGGCACGGGCCTGGTCAGGCCGGTAAGTGATTCTTTCAGGTCTTTTTCTCCTTTTACTTTTTTTGCAGAATCAGGATTAATCTTAACATCAGCACCGGTATAAAGCACTTCCCCGGGTTTTAAGTATTTTGTACTGCTGCAGGCGCCCAACAGCAATACAGTAATTAATAATAATAATATATTCTTTTTTCCCATCATTCTTTCTTCATTGCTTTTGCAGCCATTGCATTTATTATTCTTTTCTGCCAGCATTTTCGCGCGCGTTGCGTTTTTCGAAACTTTCAAATACCTCTCTAAACCTGTTATAATCCACCACCATCATAAAACCAACGCCTGTTTCAATTATTTGGCCTTCAATAACGCCCTCGGTACGGTTTCTCCGGTATGCGCGCAGACGGTAGCGGCCGTCTCGCGAAAGCATGTATTCTATATTCACATTACTTGCCAGTTGTACGGGCTGGCGGTTAGCCATCGGACCTTCTATATCAAAATTGTTACCAACTGTTACGGAGAGCCTGTCGTTGAGCAAGCGTTTTGTCAAACCTACTTCCAAATCAGTTCGGCCAGTTTCTGACCCGGTTGTATAATCCATACCTGATGTTAGCTCGAAATTAATATCTACGCCTTGTATAAGATCTGATGCCAGATTGTTTAACTGCTCAGTAAGCAGCCTGCTCACGCTTTGCCTTGCAAGAGAAGAAACGGTTGTACCGCCAGCCAGGCTCTGAAACGGATTGTCTGACACAAACCGGTTGAGTGCCAGCAGTGCAAATACCTGCTTGTTCAAATCGCTTTCGTTACTGTTCACCTGCTGAATGCGGGTGTACACAATACCGTTGAAAGCGTTCCTGTCGTTTTCGCGCATGTCAAGCTCAAAGGCAATAGTGGGTTTGAGCAACTCGCCCGTCATTTTTAAATAAACCAGGAAAGGCATGCGCTGACGGTAGGTAGTTCGGGTTGCCTGATCGAATCCCTGTATCTGGTCGGCCACAAGATCAATGGGCGCTACGTTGGCCTCGTATATGGCGGTAATGTCAATATTGGCTTCGGTAGGCGCGCCGGTCCATTGCACGGAGCTGCCCTGCTGTATTTCAAATTCACGCCTTGCCAATCCTCCAACACTCAGGTTATAGCCTCCTTCAGAAATTTCGTACCGGCCCGTAAGCGATGTTCTTCCGCTGGGGTCCATTTGAACGCTCAGGTCAGCCTGGCCTTTCACCCTCAGCGCATCGCCATTGCGCGGGTCTACCACAATGGTAATTTCCGCATCCTTATCAATTGTCAGGTTGCCTGAAATGTCCATTCCCCTGATGTCAGACCTTGTCAGGCTGTCTACATTTAAAGGTATGCGCGCATTGTAAATAGAATCGCTCAGGTCAACAAATTCAACAATACCCTGCTGCTCGGAGGCTACGGGATCATTGTCTGGAATTACAAAATTGAAGCGGGTATCTTCATTAATGGCGGCATCAAAAGACACCTCGGGCTTATTCAGGTCACCGCCAATGTGTGCATCCAGATCAAAAAATACGGTTCCGTAAAACAGCTCGTTATCGGCAGCGGTTGAGTTCATGGCCCTGAAGTTTTCGGCTTTCACATCAAGATCGAAAGCGAAATCAGAATAATTTTTGGTGTAAACATAACCATCTAAAACAACCGGCTGCCCCAGCGAATCGCGAATGGTAAATGTATTGAGGTGAATACCATCGCCGGTGAGCGATAAGGTTTCATCTTCTATACGGAAATAAGAATTGAGCATGGCAACCGTAAGGGCGGCATCATTAAATTGTATATCGCCCAGCAGTTGTGGAGAACTGAGTTTGCCTTTAGCCGTAAGCGCTCCGGTTATGCTTCCCGTACCATTCCTGACCTGGCCGCCGCTAAGGCTTTCAATATGGCGAAGGTCAATCCTGTTGATGTCAATTTTTGCATCCAGCGTGCTGGCGGGCTCTGTATAATAAAGCCCGTTGATGTGAACATCATGAACGCCTGTTAAGGCAATATCTGCCTGAAAGGCATTGTCAGTATAATTATTCACTTTTATGGCTGCATTACCTACCGAATCCTTTTGGTACCTGAGGCCATCTATCGTAAGGCTGGCTTCAAACTGGGGACTTGCGGTAAGGTTTCCTGCAAGCACATCTCCGTTAATAACGCCGCCAAGCATGGCCGTATCCTGATCGGCGTAGCGCGTAAGTGTTTCCAACTGGAAATTATTGAACGTGGCGCGCACCGGTGAGTCAGGCTGCGCAGCGGTGCTGTTGACAGACAATGACTGCCCGCTATTGCTGATGGTAAAGTTTCTTACATACACGCCGCCCTTTCCATACTGAATGAGATTATCAGGCGCTACCTGCCAGGTATCGTAATTAAGAAGCAGCTTATCAGGCTCCAGGCTAAACTGGTAGGTTTCGTCCTTTACTGTAAAATTGCCGCCTATCATGTATTTTTCCTTGTCTTCGCTATCGCGCAGCATGATGTTAGCACCTAACTGGTTGTTGGCCGCCGCACCGCTTACTTCTGAATTATATAATTGTATGGCAGGGCTTTCCACGCTTCCTACATTTAAAGCATAATTTAATTGTGCGGCCTGCCTGTTATCAATATTTAAAACGGTGTTCCTTACGTTAAAGCTGTCGTAAATAATTTGCGGAAAGTTCCCGTTTACGATCAGGCTGTCCTGCTGTGTGTCTAACAAACCAGTAATGGCTGAAGGAGAAATATGGTTGAGCGCAGGTACAAAACTTTGTATCAGCCGGCCATTGATGATATTGATGGCAAAGGTCATGCGCTGATGGGGGATCTGCTTCGTTTCTCCTATTTCATAATATTTATTGAGGGTATTAATAAATGCCTGGCCAATATTAGTAAGCTGGTACTGCCCTTCCAGGTGTGCGGTTACAGCCTCTGATCTAAAATCAAGACTGCTGCCTTCCGGCCCGGACGCAGCTGCCAGGGATACAGTATCGAGTTTGATGGCCTGCCCGTCTTTTACAATTTGCAGCGCGGTAAAATAAGCATTGCCATTCAGTTCATCAGGATTGATGCTGGTGAAATCAAAAGTTCCCAGGCCGGAAAGTTTGAATTCCGTTTCAGAAAAATTAAGCTGCTGCAGGTCTGCCATCCGCAAATCCAGGCTGCCTTTTAGGGATGGGCTTTGCCCTGCCATGTTAATATTAGTATTCAGGCTTAAATTGGCATTAGGGTCAGTGCTGTTGAGATTGAGGGCAACCATCTGGCCTGCATAAGAGCCGTTTAGTGAAATGTTGCGATACGTATAACCATTGTAACCCGCGCTGTGTATGGTACCATTCAATTTTGCATTAATACGGCCGGGGTCTAAACCTCTGCCGTTCACATTCGCCGTAAGGCTTACTGTTCCCAGGTCATTTTGCTTTAATAATTTGCCCAGGTTAAAGTTATTCAGGTTCAGCCTTGCATTATAGGTTTCAAGGCCTTTGGCAAGATTAGCCGTACCATTTACGCTGGCCCCGCCCATATCTGTACGAATATTCAGATTGGTATTGAATCGGGTAACGGAACCCCGGAAGGTTCCATTGGCTGCAATAAAGTTGGGAAGGCTGACAGATGAAGGCACCGTTCCCTGAGGTACAAATGCCAGCACATCTCCTTTAGAGGTTTGCAGTTTATTAATGTTCAGGTTGAACAATGTTTGATCCATATCCGGCAGGCCCCTTACGTTGCCGGTAATATCCACCTGCGTATTTTTAAGGCCGCTAATTTGCATCCGGGCAATATCCAGGTTGCTTAAATAGCCTGTAACCGCGGCGGCCATATTTATTTTCTGATTCCTGTAATCGGCAGGCACAGCGTGAGAGAGGTAATGAACATCGCGCATGTGCACCACTGAAGGCCTGAAGTTGACTGATAATTTTACCCTTTCAGGATTTTTGCTCAGGTCTTGCTGAGAAGTATAGTTCAGCACGCTGGTATTTTCAATATGTGACTGTGGCGTTTTGAGCAAGAAATTATCAACGCGTATTTGCTGGTGATCGTAGATCACGTTTCCTTTCAATTCGCTTAACACAAATCCTGAGCTGTCGGTAAGGTTGCCGCCGGTAATTTGTGCTTTGATCATACCGCTGTCAATTACAATCCCCTGCCCTGCAATGCCCAGGCCTGTAATGTTCAGGTGATTGTAATCCAGCACGCCATTTAATTTTGGCTGCGAAAGATTATCGAACTTTATTTTATTATTGTTGAGGGCAATCTTATCCAGGTAAAGGCTGAAAGCAGATTGCGCTGCGCTGTCGGCTGTTTTTTCCAAAGCGGCTTCATTAGCTGCCGTGGGCCTGTAAGCAAACCTGATCACTGAATTGTTCAGCGCGCCATCGGTTGATTTATACATGCCGTTGGTAAGATCAATAAAAAGATCCCTGAAAGCCATTTCGTTCAGCACAGCGGTAGCATGGGTATCAGAGAGCCCGTCATCATAATTAAGGTTTACATTTTCCAGCATAAAATCATTAAACTCAATTAAAGGAAGTTTTCCTTTTTCAGCTTCCGCTTCATCTATGCCTTCATCAATAGCCTGCTGCAAAACCGTAAGCGGCTTATACTGGTTATATAAAAGCCGGGTATTGGCCAGGGCAAATTTATCCAGCACATAATGCATTTGGTCAAGATCAAATTTATCTACCTCAGCGTTTAGCTGGCCTATATAAACGCCGGCATCATTGCCCACTACATCGTCAGTAAACCGTAGCTGCACATCTTCAAAAACAATTTTATCCAGGTCAAATTTTAAGGCAGCCGATGTATCTTTTGCCACTTCATCTTCAGCCTTGCTTTGATTGGACATGAGTGAATCTACCAGGAACTGGTAATTAAAAACCGTGTCGGGATGCCTGCGGTATATATTAGCCCGCACTTTTTCAAGCTCGATGTTGTTCAACTCTACCTTGTTGCTGATGAGGCCCCACATGTCCAGGTCAACCAGCAACCGATCGGCATACAAAAGCGTATCCTTCTTTTTATCGGCAATAAAAAATTTATTTAGCTCAAGTGTTGTGGGAAAATTGATCCTGAGCCTTTCCAGGCTGATCTCTGTATCGGTTTTTGTTTTAAGGTAACTGATCACCCTGTTCTTGGCAAAATTTTGTCCGGCAGGGGTATTAATAAAAACTACCACACCTATTATAAGTATGATAATCCCTGCAATTATCCACAGAAAGATTTTTAAGATTTTTCTAAGTGCGCGGCTCAATTGGTTGACTTTAAAAGTTTTACTGCCTGGGTATCGGTCAGTAAAATAACAAAAACCGAGCCTTATGTAAAAGTTTGGAATGATTTTTTCAGGATTTTGAAAAATTGTTACTGATTTTAACCCCAAAAAATACAGGATATAGAAATTATACTTATATGAATAACGAGCAGGCAGCAGAAATTTTAAATGACCTGGTACAAATTAATAATGACCGTATAGCCGGGTATGAACACGCCATGATACAACTGGAAGCCGGCTATAGCAATTTACGCGGCCTTTTTGCAAACATGATCAATGACAGCAAAGCGTATACAACAGAATTAAGCGAATATATAAGCATACTAAAAACCGATGTGGCCGACGGCACATCAGGAGCAGGCAAAATTTACCGCACATGGATGGATATTAAAGCGCTGCTTACAGGCGGCGATGCTCGTTCCATTCTTTCAACCTGCGAAACTATTGAAGGCGCTGTACAAAAAGCTTACGATGATGCTTTGGCCGAAAACGGCCTGCCTGAGAACATTTTTTTACTATTATCAAAACAAAAAAACGGACTAATAGAGTCGTATGGGCAGATTAAGCAATTGTTAGCCATTGCATCCGGTTCCTGATTTAAAAATGTTTTAACTATCTTCGCAGCAGCATATTTTTATGCAAAGCCCTTTTTAATAGTGTTAACCAGGTCAAAACTTTAATGCCCTCTTTAAATTATGTTAAAGGTTGGCATAATATTGGAATGACTATGTTAGCATAAACCTCAAACCGTATATTTTATGAAACAAAGACTTCTTTCCGGCTACAAAACGCTGTCTGTAATTTTTTTATCTGTTCTTGTAAGTATCATCACTTTTGCCCAGGATGGGCAGGTAAATATGAGTGCTGGCAACAACAGTAGCATTTTTGCATCCCCGTGGGTGTGGGTGGTTGGCGGTGCTGCTTTAATTTTATTGTTAGCATCGCTGATGAGAGGAAGCTCGAACAAGTCTGCTTAAAAAATTTAAAAAAATCCGGGTGAACCCGGATTTTTTGTTTCAATCCTATTATCTCACTTTTCTCAATAACGTTACATTAGACCTGGTTTTATTGTTCCAGTAAAATGCATCTTCAGGAATGATGCGGATCAAAGCAATGTTTGGATCGTTTGTGCCATCGGGGATCCAGGCTTTTACTGAGTGCCTTGCTTTCGCCTCAATGATCTTTCTTTCTTTATAAATATAAGCGCTGCCATAAACACTAAGGTATTCGCTGCTTTTTATGTCACAAAATAGCAGTTGCACCTTATCATCCATTTTTACCTCAATGTTCTTATCACTTACTTCCGAGCTTAAAAACCAAATATCGCCCCTGTCATCCACTTCCTGAATGATCATAGGCCTGGCCGCAAAAGGCTGTTCGCTAAGATTGGTACAAAAAATACAAATTTTAATTTGCTCTGCCAGCTTTTTGATCATCTCCGGCGCATTGAGCGGCTGCACATTTATTGCATCATTCATATAAAAAAAATTTTATGGCTGAATCATTAACAAGCACAAAGTTATTTCATTCTATATCAGGCAAAACTGATATTTAGCAGGATTTGCTCCAATATAATACACACCACACCCATTGGTTTTATGGTAAAAATTAAAGATATTGCACGGCAAAACTGATCAACACTCCAAAAAATTCATGGCCTTACAAATTGCATCTTTAAACTCAGGCAGCAACGGCAATTGTTATTATATAGGTAATGATGAAGACGCTGTGCTGGTAGATGCAGGCATCTCGTGCCGCGAAATTGAACGGCGGATGGAGGAAAGAAACCTTAGCATTCACCGCGTAAAAGCCATATTTGTTTCGCATGAGCATACCGACCATATAAAAGGCCTTAAAAAACTTGCTAACAAGTATGCATTACCGGTATACATTACCGACAAAACCGCGCTGAAAGGCCCGTTCCTCATCAAACATCTTTCAAAACCGTTTTGTGATGACGAAAAAATACAGGTGGGAAGTTTGCTGGTAACCGCTTTTAGCAAAAAGCACGATGCTGATGACCCGCATAGTTTTATCATATCTTACAACGGCATCACCGTGGGTGTTATAACAGATATTGGCACTGCCTGCCCCCAGGTTGTACGTTATTTTAAACAGTGCCACGCGGTTTTTTTAGAAAGCAATTATGATGACGACATGCTGCAAAACAGCCGTTATCCCTATTATTTAAAAAGGCGCATCAGCAGCGATGTTGGCCACATGAGCAACCGGCAGGCGCTGGAATTGTTTTTAACCCACCGCCCGCCATTTATGACGCATGTGCTTTTAAGCCATCTATCAAAAGAAAACAATACGCCCGAACTTGCCGCAGCTACTTTTGCCGCCCATGCCGGCCACACATTGGTAACCGTTGCAAGCCGTTATGAAGCATCAGAAGTGTATACGATCACTGCTGGAAACGCACCCCCTCGCCGCAGTGAACCGCATTACGACTACTCTGTACAGTTGCAATTATTTGATTAAGAAACCTGCTCGACTCCTTGCATCCACTTATCCCGGTCGTCGGGGCTAAACTTCCAGGGAGCAAAATTATTTTCCACGTTGCCAAACATGGCGCTCCACTCCTGCGGGGCATTGCTTTCTTCCATAATGAGGTAGCGGCGTAGCTGCAAAATAATATCAAGCGGGTTGATGCTCACCGGGCACTCCTGCACACAGGCGTTACAGGTAGTACAGGCGCGCAGCTCTTCTACCGAAATGTAATCGTACAATAAGGTATGTACACCTGCCTCACTCTTTTTTTGCCTGATGGTTTTGCCCAGCGCCTCCATCCTGTCGCGCGTATCCATCATGATCTTTCTGGGGGAAAGCAGTTTGCCGGTGATATTAGCCGGGCAGGCAGCGGTACAGCGGCCACACTCGGTGCAGGTATAGGCGTCCAGCAAATTTTTCCAGGTAAGGTCCGTTACATCTTTTGCGCCAAAGCATTCGGGCGCGGGCGCATTTGCAGGGGCCAGTTCGGGCTGCATGGAGTACAACACTTCATTTTGTACGGCAGGCATGTTTTCCATTTTTCCCATTGGTTGAAGCCTGGCATAATATGCATTGGGAAAAGCCAGTAAAATATGCAGGTGCTTTGAATAAGGCAGATAGTTTAAAAAAGCATAAATACCCAAAATATGCAGCCACCAGCAAGCCCGCTCAACAAATATCAATACGGTATTATTATATGCATCTAAAACAGGATGCAGGTATTGCGAAATGATGAAATTACCGGTAAGGTGTTGCGTATAATCCTCGGCGCCGCGCGTTTGAAGCAGGGTGTCGGCAGCATTCATGGTTAAAAACAAAGACATTAAAATGATCTCTGCCATTAAAATATAATTGGCATCGCTTTTAGGCCAGCCGTTTAGATCGCTGTGCACAAGGCGCTTTACTTTTACAATATTCCTCCTGATTAAGAAAACGGCGCAAAAAACAATTACAATCAATGCCAGCACTTCAAAAGCATTGATCAAAAAATGATACACGCCGCCCAACATGCCGGCAAACAGCCTGTGCGTGCCAAAAATCCCATCCAGGATGATCTCCAGAATTTCTACATTGATGATTATAAATCCTGCATACACAAAAAAATGAAGTACACCAACCAGCGGGATCTGAAACATTTTTTTTTGCCCAAAAGCCAGCAGCAGCACATTGCGCCATCGCAGCGGCTTGTTGTCATCAATTTTTTCATCGCGGCCCAAATTGATGTTTTGCTTTATCTGCACGGCTTTCCTGTAAAAAAGAAATACAGCCAGGGCAGTTACTGCAATAAATAAAATTTGCTGTATGTTTTGCATATAAGCTACTATTAGAATTTATTAAGGCAAACCTCTTTAACGGCTGGTTATAATGTTAACCCTCATTTAATCAATGCAATTTACAGTTTGTTTCCACACAATTCCTAATTTAGCGCAAAAGCACGCCTCACCATGAGCCATACTAAAAATTATATACTCAATGCTCCCGTAATTGAAAAAAAATTAAGCAGGCTGGCGCTTGAAGTAATTGAAAATAATATTGACGAAGAAGAGATCATTTTTGTGGGGATTGCTGACAAAGGCGTTGTACTTGCCAAACACATCAAAAAAATCATTGAACAAACATCTGATATAAAGGTGCGCCTGCTTACATTAACATTGAACAAAAAAGATCCCGGCGAAGTAGCGCTGAGTGAAACGCCTGTCTTTGACAACAAGGTGATCATTTTAATTGACGATGTAAGCAATAGCGGCAAAACCCTGCTGTATGCCCTGAAGCCTTTTTTGGATCATCATCCCAAAAAAATACGCACACTGGTTTTGGTTGAGCGCAGCCACGCCATGTTTCCTATCGGCGCCAATTACAAAGGCATCCAGTTAGCCACCACGCTGCAGGAGCATATTTTTGTAGAAGTGGAAGGCGATAAGATCATTGGCGCTTACCTGGACTGATGTTTTCTTCTAAATACTGCTTCATTTTTGGTATGAAATTCAGCCCATATTAATTGCTGAATTGCTACCTGTAATATTATCAATCACATACAGCCAAAAGCATTTTTGAATATGAATTTGATGAAACAAAAAAGGCCTGCCCTAAAAAGAGCTGGCCGTTGCTAACCTATGAAAAACACCAGTGCAAATGTAAAGAAATTTTACATACAAAAATAAAATTAGGGACAAACTTTAATTTTTTTTCTGCACGTTTATCCTTATCCGAAAACTTAAAAGAGAAACCGTAAGTACAGGTTAAATATAGCGCTGCCTTTTCATGCCAAACCAGGCAGCTACCTGCAATACAAGGGTGATGATGAGTACGGGCGTCAGGTCTTTAAGTACATCTTTTAAAACGCCACCTTCTAAAAATAATCCGTAAAAAGCTTCGAGGCACCAATGCAATGGCGACAGCCGCATGACTGTTTGAAAAGACTGCGGCATGGCAAATGAAGGCACTAAAAGCCCGCCCACGGCCGCAAATAATACGATGGAAATGGCGCCAATACCATTGCTTTGTTCCTGCGTTTTACAAAAAACACCTATAAAAATTGCAAAACTGGTAGCACACCATCCGCAAATAAAAATTACAAGCAACAGCCCTAATTTATCCTGGGGAAAATTTAAAGCCGGCAGGCCTATCAGCGGGAACATCCATTTGCCCAGGGCAAAAATGATAACAGCCTGTAAAATGGTAATAATGATATAAGCAATTTGCTTAGAAAAAATGGCCACCGATAAAGGCGTAGGCATTGTTTTCAATCGTAAAAAGCTGCCGCTCATTTTTTCCCGCACAATGCTGCTACCCAGCGAAATAACGATAAAGAACATGGCAAAAACCGTCCATGCCGGAATGTTATGCTGCGTGGCATTAGGCACCGCGGCGCCGCTGCCTTTTGAAATGGCATGCTGCTCAATAGGCGTTTGATTGGTAAGTATCTGGTGTTCCAGCGAATCGGGAATAGTTGCCTGATCGTTCATACCGCTGTACAACTGCCTTACAATATACCTGCTTTGCACAATCTGCAGCACACTGTTCAGCGCCCCGTCAATGCCCTGCCTGAAAGACGGCTGCAGCACAGGATGATAATACAACGTGATGGCAGCAGTAGTATGCGGTGCGCCCTGCTCAGCAGTAAGATCATCTGCCGTAACCGATATTACCTGTAATGCCTGTGCCGAAATATTTTCAGCCTTCAGCAGCACATCATCAGAGTAAGTTTCAGGAATGACCAGTCCCAGTAACGCCTCTTTGTCCTGCATTCTTTGCTTAAGAGATGAATCGGTTTCGGCTGCCGCCATTTTTTTTATAATGAACATGCCGCTTTTACCCAGGGCAGCTTCCAGATCGGCTGCAGGAGCAGAGGTATCTTTGTTTAAAACCAGCAGTGGGATTTTTTTATCATTTACCAGCTCATAAGTACTGTTTTGTACAGAAGCAATAACAATGGCCAGTATAATGGGCATGATAAACATCAGCGCAAGGCCTGTTTTATCGCGCATAAGTATCAACCAGTCTTTTTTGATGCTTGCCAGTAATTTGAACACTTTCTGTATGGTTTAAGGTTTGCTTGGCTACGGCAACTCTTTATAAAAAATATACCTGCCAGGTTAGTCAATGGTCCAGCTTACCGATCCGTCTTTTTCATCTTTTAAAGAAATACCGATAGCGGCTAACTGGTTGCGTATTTTATCAGAAGTAACAAAATCTTTACGGCTGCGCGCCTCTTTGCGGATCTCGATCAGCAGGTTCATTACTTCCTTCAGCTTTTCGTTATCGGCTTCAGTTATGCCCTTCAGGCCAAAAATATCTTCGAGAAATATCTTAAACTGGTTTTGCAGCAGCTCAAAAGTTGCGGCAGAAAGCGATTCAACAGGCACCAGGTTATCTTTGATGCTGTTGATCACGGGCGCCAGCTCAAACATATTGGCAATGACCTTTGCCGTGTTAAAATCATCATTGATGAATTCCTCAAACTCATGTACCAGCTTTCCCACTTTTTCATCCAGCTCTTTATCGCCGGGCTCGACATTTAATACGCCGGCTCTTTCTTTTATTTTCTGCAGGTTCTCGTATGCCTCCCACAATCTTTTCAATCCTTTTTCTGATGCGTGCAATGCCTCGCTGCTAAAATCAAGCGTGCTGCGGTAATGGCTTTGAAGAATAAAGAACCGCACAACCATGGGGTGAAAGGCCTGTGTAAGCAGCGGATGATCGCCACTGAACAACTCGGTTAATTTAATAACGTTGTTGTAGCTTTTACCCATTTTGCGGCCGTTGATGGTGATCATGTTATTATGCATCCAGTACCTTACCGGCGCTTCATGATTGCAAATGGTGCTTTGCGCAATTTCACTTTCGTGATGCGGAAACTGCAGGTCCATACCTCCACCGTGAATATCAAACTGTTTGCCCAGGTATTTTGTAGACATGGCCGAGCATTCAATATGCCAACCCGGAAAACCCTCGCCCCACGGGCTTTGCCAGCGCATGATATGCTGTGGCGGCGCGGCCTTCCACAATGCAAAGTCCGCAGCATTGCGTTTCTCATCCTGGCCTTCCAGTTCGCGGGTAGCCTCTAAAAGGTCTTCAATTTTGCGGCCGCTCAGCTTTCCGTAATCATATTCAGCGGCATATTTTTTTACATCAAAATACACTGATCCGTTTTGCTCGTAGGCATAGCCTTCTGCGATCAGTTTTTTGATCATTTCTATTTGCTCCACAATATGGCCCGTGGCAGTAGGCTCAATCGTAGGCGGAATATTGTTGAACTGCAGCATGGCCCAGTGAAAAAGATTGGTGTATTTCTGCACCAGTTCCATTGGCTCCAGTTTTTCCAAAACAGCCTTGGTAGAAATTTTATCTTCTGCCTCGCGGCCTTCTTCTTCAAAGTGGCCGGCATCAGTAATATTGCGCACATAACGAACCTTGTAGCCCAAATGGCTGAGGTACCGGTACACTACATCAAAAGTGATGTAAGGCCTTGCATGCCCCAGGTGGCTTTCGCCGCTAACCGTTGGGCCGCACACGTACATACCCACGTACCCGGGCGTAACCGGTTCAAAAATTTCCTTTTGCCTGGTAAGCGAGTTGTATATCTTCAGGTCGCTCATTGTAATGTATTGAAGGTTACAAAGATAAGGCTGTGAGCCTATGTGTTGAAAAGTTTAGGCCTGAAAAGGCTTTTGCAAAAGCATTACTGGTGATGGCTTTCATCAATCACACCCATTTTTCTCATCAGGTAAGATGCGCTGAGCGTGGTACAGACGCCGTCTTTCAGTTTATAATCAAACAACAGCTCATCATTACTGATCTGCGATTCAAAAGCTTTGCTGGCAATATAGGCAGGATATTCTTTCATCAGATCGGCCACCACCACATCATGCGTGGCAATAATACCGAACGTATTTTCTTTAGCCAGTTTGCGAATAAGGCCGATGGTACCATTGCGCTTGTCATTGCTGTTGGTGCCTCTTAAAATTTCATCCAGTATTACAAAAGTGGTATGGCCCGCCTGCAAATGCTGAATAATGGCCTGCAGCCTTTTCAGCTCGGCATAAAAAAAAGATTCACTGTCCTGCAACGAGTCGGTAATGCGCATGCTCACAAAAACATCAAAAGGATAAAAACTAAATTGCGTGGCGCAAACCACCGAGCCGGCTCTGGCCAGCACCAGGTTGATGCCCAGCGTTCGAAGAAACGTGCTTTTACCGCTCATGTTGGAGCCGGTCAATATTACAAAACGCTGCTCGTTAAAAGACACATTGTTACACACACGCTTTTCCGCTTTCAGCAACACATGGCCCATATCCTGCCCCTGTAGCGAAGGCATGGCGGTAACCTGCGGAATGCAAAAGCCGGGATTGTTGTAATAAAGATTCGCAAAGCTGTTCAGTGCTTCCACTTCACCTATTACCTGCAACCAGCCGTTAATTTTTGATGCATGCAGCTTTTTCCATCTGCCCAGGTTGTACAGAATATGCACATGAAACAAAAACAAACCGTTCAGCAAAATGCTTACCAGTAAATTGATGATCGTTTCCAGGTATTCAAACAACGACGCAAGGCTGCTGAGCAATTGAGAAGCCGGGCGTGCATCCTGCTTTAACTGTTGCTGGTATTGCCGCAATAATGGCGACTGGAAATTTTCGTTTTCAATCAGTTTTAGCTGCTCTTTATAGTTTTGTAAAATTTTTGATACGGATGCAGATACCGAAAGCTGCGAGGTGATTTTTTTTCCAAATGAAAAAGCAATGAGCAGGTTGAGAATAAATGAAGAATAAAAGATCCTGAAAGCTGCGTCATTTTCCGTACCAAAATAATAAACAAGGCTGCCCAGTGTAATGGCAGGAAATATCATTAATACATAATACAGGATGCTTTTAACCGTTGTTGTTGGCTCCTGCGCCCAGCGCATGAGCTTTTGCAGGTCTTTTTCTTTGCTTTCGTGCAGACTGCCCTGCGCAAACAACTGCTGGCGAAACATTACTTTTTGCTGCAGCTCAGCTACTGCTTCCTGCCGCTGCTGAATGTTGCCTATATCCGGGTGCAGCAAAGCATTTGCCAGCGCCTCTTTTCCAAAGCTGGTGGAACAGCGGTTGAGATAAGAAAACAGGCCGCCTTCTCCAAACAAGTCCAGGTCATAAGAATAAGGATGGTGCGCGTCTTCATATATCTTTCCGCCAGAATACGCCGTGCGGCCGGTGGCCAGAAAATCAATTTCGTCTTTATTGAATTTGGCAAGCGCTTTAAAATACAGCACCTTTTGCTCCAGCCTGTCGTACCATTTTACTACTACAAAAAAAGCGGCTAACGCCAGTACGGTACCGGTGATCGTCAGCCCATCGCCTGTTTGCGTGGAACGATAGCCCAGAAACAGGAAAAGAGCGAACAGGGCAAGCCTGGAAAAACTCAGCCAGTTAAGTTGCTGTTTTAAAGTAATAGCTTTGGAGTTGTATTGTTCCAGTAAATTTTTATATACAGGCTGAGACATGTTTTTTGAAAATTTGCACAGGAAGAACAGGAATGTGCGAGCGTGCAAACTTATTCAAGCGTGCATTTTTGGTGATAGTCTATTAGTTCAATTGGGGTGGCAGCCATTTCAAACCCTGCATATCTTTCAATCACTTCGTCTAAAACCGCGTTGATCTCTTCTTCCTGGTTTAAAGTTACAAGCCTGCTGCGAAATTCTTTAATATGCGGCAGCCCTTTCAAATAATTGGTATAATGCCGGCGCATTTCATTAATGCCAACAACCGGCCCCTTCCATTCCAGGCTTTTTCTTAAATGCCTGCGTGCTACCGCTACCCTTTCTTCCACCGTGGGCGGTGGCAGCAGTTCACCGGTTTCAACATAATGTTTGATCTCCCTGAATATCCACGGGTAACCGATGGCTGCACGGCCTATCATAATACCATCCACGCCGTAACGGTTTTTATATTCCAGCGCTTTTTGTGGGCTGTCTATATCGCCATTGCCAAAAATGGGGATGGTGATACGAGGGTTGTTTTTGATCTTTCCGATCAGCGTCCAGTCAGCCTCGCCCTTGTACATTTGCATGCGCGTGCGGCCGTGTATGGCAAGCGCTTTAATGCCTGTATCCTGCAGGCGTTCGGCCACTTCTTCAATATTTAAAGAATTGGCATCCCAGCCCAGGCGGGTTTTAACCGTTACCGGCAATGAAGTTGATTTTACAACAGCCGCCGTTAGCCGAACCATCAGGTCAATATCTTTCAGCACGCCGGCCCCGGCGCCTTTCATGGCTACTTTTTTTACCGGGCATCCAAAGTTGATGTCCAGCAGGTCGGGCTGTGTTACATCCACAATTTTAGCAGCCAGGGCAAGGCTTTCTTCATCACCGCCAAAAATTTGTATGCCTATGGGGCGTTCGTAATCAAATATATCCAGTTTGCGGCGGCTTTTAATGGCATCGCGTATCAAACCTTCACTGCTGATGAATTCCGTGTACATCAAATCAGCGCCATTGTCTTTACACACCGCGCGAAAAGGCGGATCGCTCACATCTTCCATAGGTGCGAGCAGCAAAGGGAATGCTGGTAATTGTATGTTGCCGATATTAGCCATAAAGAGCCTGCAAAGGTAAGCCTATTCTGCTTACCGGCATTTAAAAATGACCGTGTAAAACCAGGCTATTGCACTTTTACACCTGCTGCATTGAGCATAAAGTTGTGCAGCTCGTAATTTTTCACGAACGGTTTCAACTTATTGCTTCCGGGGCCAAACATGGCAAGTTCCACATAATCGCCTGAATGGTCTGTGCCGCCCCAACCAATAGAAAGATATTTTTGCTGAATGCCAGCTAAAGTTTTGAATGGCAGCCTGTTTACGTTATAAAGGCCTGTTTCGTCTAACTTCTCATAATGCAAAAGAAGGTCTTTAGCTTCATCGATTGTAATGGCATAGCCTTGTGCTGCTTCCAGGCGCTCAATAACCTGACGAGGGCTAAAGCTGGGCTTGATACCTGTAAGCACCCAGTTGTTGGTGTATTTAAATTTTTGAAGGCGTTCAAAGTTTTTGTTGGCGCTGCTTCCGCTAAACAAGCCGGGGTTGGCGTTTCCATGATCGGTGGTAATGATGACCAGGGTTTCTTTATTGCTTTTGGCAAAATCTATCGCCACCTTTATGGCATCGTCAAAAGCCACCTGGTCGTAAACCAGCGCTGCTGCATCGTTGGCATGTGCAGCCCAGTCTACCTTACCGCCTTCAATTTGCAATACAAACCCTTTTTTGTTTTTACTAAGCTGCTGTATGGCCACCTTACTCATTTCTGCCAGGGTGGGCGTTCTTTCTTTTAATTCTGCATCATTCTCGCGGTCTAACGCATAAGGCAGGCCGTTGGGGTTGAACACACCCAGCACGGGCTTGGTATTGGCGCTGCTGATGTTCAGCATTTGATTACGGGTTTGTACTACGGCAAAACCTGCGTCATTAAATTCTTTAAAGAGATCTCTTTTATCAGCACGCTGGCCTGCAGTAAAAAGTTCGGTGCCGCCACCCATCATCACATCAAAGCGCAGCTTTAAATAATCCGAAGCAATTTCCTGCATGTCGCCACGCTTGGTGTTGTTCACACAAAAGCCTGCTGGCGTAGCATGCGCAATAGGTACAGAAGTAACGCAGCCAACTGATTTGCCGGCCGCCTTAAATTTTTGCAGGATGGGTTTGTTAAAGCTTCCGTCAGCATTTACATTTACAGCCCCGTTCCGCACACGCACGCCACCGCCCCATGCCGAGCTTGCTGCAGAAGAATCGGTTACCAAAGAGCTGGCAGAAGCCGTATCCATCAGCGCGCGGGCAGCCAGGTTATCGTGATACAATTGCATCCAGTGGCTGTTGCGGCCTTCTTTCATTTGTAAAAAAAGATTGGCCATAGTAAGCGTACCAATGCTCATTCCATCACTCACAAGAAATATAATGTTCTTTGCGGTTCCGGCGGCTGAGGGGCTGCTGTGCATAATGGTTTCTGCAGATGCAGCTTTAAAAAGTCCTGTGCCTAATAGCGCCAGCGACGAGTTGCGGAGAAAATGCCTTCTTTCCATAAATGTATTGTGTGCGGTTAAAACTTTGATTGCAATTTTGTTTCTTTTTTTACAATTTTCCGGTTTGCAGTTTATTAAGTTATTGTCATTTTTACTGTATATCTGTAGTTATTATACCGAAAGTGTGTCGCGCTGCTGCGCCCTGAACCAGCGGTTAGGGATTTCATCGCTGGCTGCCAGCAGGTAATCTTTATAGCTACAGGGAATAAAAGTTTTATCAGGCATTTGCATCCACCAACGGCTGGTTTTTTTACTTTGCAGGAATACGGTTTCCACTTCTGAAAAAATCATTTGAAACTCATTGAACGAATCTTTATCGCCCAGGTCTGCCTCATTTCTTTTCCTGTAATGCCCGTCAATAACATACCAAAGCATGTGGCTGATCTGCTTCGCCGTCATTTCGTTTACATCGGCGCGGGGGTCATAGCCATAAATGCCAATCGTATCCATATGCGCGCTCATGCCGGCATATTGCATTAGTATACAGGCTTCTTCGCCTGTAAAACCATTAGGCGTAAGCCCATTGGCCGGTGCATAAGCATTGGCAATGGCATTGATATCAAATGAAAAAAGGCTGCTGCTGCGAATGCCAGGCTCCATTTCTTCAATGCTTTCTTTTACATGGCCCACGCGGTAGAAATCAAACTTTAGCTTATCCAGCGTCTGCAGCATGCCCGGGTGCACAAAATAGCTTTGAAAGCCCACGTGGTTGTAATGTTTGAGATAATTTGGATCGCCGGTAAACATCTGCATCAAAAAATGATCGGCAGCGAATGGTGACTCCATGTCTAAGTCAATACGTGCATCTACAACAGTTGCTTCAATCAATTTTTGCCGGCTGCGGCAGGCTTCGTATTGGGCCAGTGTTACATCATGCGAGCCGCCCAGCACGATCACTGTTTTGCCAAGATCAGTGAGTTCGGCGATCACTGTTTTTAATGCTGCAATGGTATCGTTCAAAGTAGCGCCCTGCTTAACATTGCCAAGGTCTGCCAGCCTCAATCCTTCATGCCAGAAATAAAGCTGGTAAAACTGTTTACGGATCATATCAGGCGCGCTGCTTTCGGGGCCCAGTATACCGCTGCCGCGCTGTTCGCCACAGCCTATCAAAATAATTTCTGCCGCATCAACATCTGGTAAAGCCTCGTCGTGTATGGAAATTTTTCCGCCGTACTGGTCGGGGTTATAAGTTTCATCGCCTGCGATTTCCCTGATATTCACGGGGTTCAGAAAAGATTCAATATTCAAATGATCTGACATAAATGCAAAATAAAGGAAACTTTAAAAGTTTGGGGTTTAAAGTTTACTTTTAAGCATATTTATTATTATGAGAATGCTTACTGCTGTTTTGCTGACTTGCACATTATACGCCTGCATCGGCCATTCGCAAAAAAAGGACAATATTGATGTGTACATCAATGCGCAGGATACCGGCTGGTATTTTATTGAGCTGGTGAAAGATTCTGCCGCGCCGCGTGGCGATGTTGAGATCAGGTACGATACCATTGGCGGCTTGCCGCAGGTGCCGCTAAGCGGCATTGAAAATTACCATTTCAGGATCTTTGGGCAAGAGGGCGAAAAACTATCGTCGCAGGTAAAAATGCCGGCCTTTGTGTACCATACTTCAGGCAAACATTTTTTTAGGTTTTTTAAGCCTTCGGCAGAAGATTTTAGCAACCAGCTTAACTGGGATCCCAAGGGCGCCAACATGGAACGGCTGCGTGAAAAATCAATTATAGAACTGGACAGGCTGTTGCAGTAAATTGCACTTGCCGGCAATCTGCGTTTTGTTCCCGCTGATGCCGCTGATTTTGCGCGATGATTTTCGCTGATGTTTTTCTGCGCCATCTGCGCTGTATTTGATCTGCGTCATTAGTGTGAAAATTTTTGTGCTATCGCTTTCTTATATTCGCCAAATGATCCATTTTGAAAAATTTGTTTTAGATAACGGCCTGCGGGTGATCGTGCATAAAGACACATCTACCCCCATGGCGGTGATGAATATTTTATATGATGTGGGCGCGCGCGATGAACACCCCGCCCAAACCGGCTTTGCACATTTATTTGAACACCTGATGTTTGGCGGCTCGTTAAACATTCCCGTATATGATGAGCCTTTGCAAATGGCAGGAGGAGAGAATAACGCTTATACAACCAACGACCTGACCAATTATTACATACACATTCCCAAAGAAAATTTAGAAACCGCTTTCTGGCTGGAAAGCGACCGGATGCTTTCGCTGGCCTTTGATGAAAAAAGCCTTGAAGTGCAGCGCAAGGTGGTGTGCGAAGAATTTAAAGAGCATTATATTGACAAACCTTACGGCGATGTATGGTTCAAGCTGCGTGAGCTTGTGTACCAGCAGCACCCCTACCGCTGGATGACGATCGGCAAGGAATTGTCGCATATTGAAAATGCACAACTGCAGGATGTAAAAAATTTCTTTTTTAAATATTACCGCCCCAACAACGCGATCATGGTGGTGGCAGGCAACGTGGAAACAGAAGAAGTGAAAAGGCTGGCCGAAAAGTGGTTTGGCAATATTCCTCCGGGTGAAACGATCAACCGCCATTTGCCGCAGGAAGCAGCGCAAACAGCGCCGCGCAAATTAAGCGTAACCGCTGATGTGCCCCTGGATGCATTTTATAAATGCTGGCATATTGGCGGCCGGCACAGTACGGATTACCATGCCTGCGACCTGATCACCGATATTTTAGGCGGCGGAGAATCATCGCGGCTGCACCAGAAACTGGTAAAGGAGTTACAGCTTTTTGTAAGCATCACCTGCTATCATTTGGGCACTATTGATCCCGGCATTATTTGTATTGACGGCAAGCTGGTAAAAGGAGTAAAAATAGAGGATGCCGAACGAGAAGTTGAAAAAATACTTACTTACCTGAAAGAAGAACCTATCCTAAACATTGAACTTGAAAAAGTAAAGAACAAAACAGAAAGCATGCTGGCTTTTGAAGACATGAGCGTGCTGAACCGCGCCAACAGCTTGGCCTATTACGAGCTGCTGGGTGATGCGCATATGATGAATACCGAGCTGGGCAAATACGAAGCTGTAACAGTGGCGGATATTAAAGAAACGGCGCGCCGTGTTTTCAGGGAAGAGAACAGCAGCACGTTGTATTATTACGCAAAAGGCTGATAGCTTTGGCCAATGGGCAATTCCACATCGCCAATATAAACAGCGTGTTTATTGTATTTTGAAATTTTGTTCCTGGCTATTATAAAGCTCCGGTGTATTCTTACAAAATTTTCTGCAGGTAAAAGGTCAAGCATTTCATTAATGGTAAGCCTGGTAACCACCCTTCCTGTTACAAGTAAAACATTCAGGTAATTGCCCGCCGATTCGATATATAATATTTCGTCAATCATCACCTTTATCTGGCCATAACCATCTTTCAGGAATATAAAATCTTCTTTTTTAACTTCATTCTTTAACAGGTGTAACTCATGTGCTTTTGTGCAGGCCTTTAAAAAGCGTTGCAATGAAAACGGCTTCAGCAAATAATCCAGCGCGTCCAGCTCAAACCCTTCCACGGCATGCTCGCTGTAAGCAGTGGTAAAAATGATCATGGGCTGGTTTTGCAACGACCGTGACACCTCAATACCGCTGATGTCGGGCATTTTAATATCAAGAAACAATACATCTGTTTTGTGCTTTTGCAAATACGCTATCCCCTCAAAAGCATTGGTAAAGCAGGCTTTCAGCTCCAGGAAAGACACTTTTGAAGCAAGGCTTTTGATCACCTCCAGCGCAATGGGCTCATCATCTATTGCAATAGCTGTCATTGCCAATGATTGTTTTTTACAAAGTAAGCGTTAAATGAACAAAATATTCCTTCGGGTTTTCCTGTATCACCAGGTCATGCCTGTTGGGGTACAATACGGCAAGGCGCTGCTTTACGTTTTCAAGCCCTATGCCTCCTTTGTGCTGTTCAGTATCTTTGTTTTTTTTGTTATGAACGCTATTGCTTACGCTAAACAATAACCGGTTTTCCAAAACCTGGAGGCTGATGCGTATAAAAGAAAGCTCATTAAAACTGATGCCGTGCTTAAAAGCATTTTCTACAAAAGGTATTAACAGCATGGGCGCTATCTGCAAGCTGTCCCCTGGCTCATCCACATGAGTTTCAATGGTAATTTGAGGAGAATGGGCGATGCGGAGCTTTTGCAGATCAATATAGTTATTCAGATAATTTACTTCCCGCGTAAGGGATATCTTATCCAGGTTGTTTTCATAAAGCATAAAGCGCATCATATCGCCCAGCTTTTGAATGCCCTCGCTGGTGCGCATGGCATTTTCCTGCAAAGCCGTGCCATACAAGCTGTTGAGCGTATTGAATAAAAAATGCGGGTTGATCTGAGAGCGCAGCAATGTAAGGTTGGCCTGCGATGAGCCCAATTGCGACAACAGGAAAACCTTATCGTAATGATTTTTATAAATATACCAAGACAGTGGCGCCGCAATAAAGAATGAATATACGATGAGCATCATAAAAGCTTCTTCCAACTCGCCCATGCCAGGCCACAAAAGCTCTGATACAAGAGCCGCAATGAACGACAGTATAATAATGCAGGGAAACAGGTTAATAAGGTATTTTTTAGACCAAAACTTACGCTTCGGCAAAAAAGGTATCAGGTAATAGAAATGCAGCAGCACGATCAGCACGGTATAAGGCAGCACCACCGTCCAAAGCAACAGCAAAAACTCATCAAAACTGTTAGCGATCATCAATAATAAAATTATCACCCAGCCAATGATGGCAACCGACCAGCCCCTGCTTTGCGTGTTAAAATGAATACCATTGTTCATACAGTAAAATTTGTTTGCAATATTATTTCAGCAAACTGTTTGTATTAAATAAATGTGATGAATTTGTGCTTTTTTGTGACGAAGCCATTAAATAGGTTGATGCATTCAATTTAGATATATTTGCCCGATAAACTTATTTCATGCTTAACAGAACCATACCGCCACCGATCGTTGACGCGGTGAATTTTAACCTGCAACTACAACCCTATGAAAAATATGTTTTAAAAAATGGCGTGGAGGTTTATGCCGTCAATGCAGGCACTGAAGACGTAATGCTGATAGAATGGGTGTTTGATGCCGGCAACTGGTATGAGGATAAAAACCTGCAGGCAGCAGTGGCCAACAACCTGCTAAAAAACGGAACCAGTAAAAAATCCGCTTACGATATTAATGAGCATTTTGAATATTATGGCTCTTACCTCAACCGTAACTGCTATTCAGAAACGGCGCTGCTTTCGTTACACTGCCTTTCCAAACATATAAAAGAACTGCTCCCGGTTGTGCGCGAAATTATTACAGATGCCACCATGCCGCAGCACGAAGTTGAAATTGCAGTGCACAACATGAAACAGAAGCTGGATGTAAACCTGAAGAAAAGCAACTTCATTGCAGGCCGCCTGATTGATACCTATCTTTTTGGCGAAGACCATCCTTATGGCCGCTACAGCCGGCACGAAGATTTTGATGCGCTTACCCGCGCAGACCTTATCAATTTTTACACCAAATATTACCGCCGGGGTTCTTTTAAAATTTTTATTGCAGGAAAACTCCAGGCAAACATTCACCTGTTGCTGGAGGCATATTTTGGCGATCTTGACAATCAAAAAATCGAACCTCAAAATCATGTCATTCACCCTGCGGCACAAAAAAAGCACCGGGTAATTAATGATGCCAATGGCTCGCAGGGAAGCATAAGGCTGGCACGGCCATTTGGCAACCGCCACCATCCTGATTTTTTAAAAGCGCAGGTGCTGAATATTTTATTCGGCGGCTTTTTTGGCAGCCGGCTGATGGCCAATATCCGCGAAGAAAAAGGTTATACCTACGGCATTCACAGCTACCTGATGAGTAATTTTAACAACAACGGGTGGATGATCACAACCGAAGCCGGGCGCAATGTGAGTGAAGCCACTATTGAAGAAGTGTACAACGAAATGCAACTTTTACGCGATGAACCTGTGGATGAGGAAGAACTATCGCTGGTAAAAAACTTTATGATGGGCTCCATACTGGCAGACCTGGACGGGCCGTTTCATATTTTAAAAAGATGGAAAAGCATTATCCTCAACGGCCTTGCTGATGATTATTTTGACACCACCATCCAAACGATAAAAAATATTTCGGCAGTTGAGCTACAGCAACTGGCAGAAAAATACTTGATCCCCGAAGATTTTTATGAACTGGTTGTTGTATAAAACTGAGGACATTTAAAAAGGTTATTAAATGTTTTTTTGTGCTGCGGGTATTGCCCTTCAGGAGACTTTCCAGGGAAAAGGAGTGGCTTTTTATAAGATTGCGGAATACGCCGATGGGCTATAATTACAAATAATACAAGTATCGTATACTTAATAATTTCATACACGTATTATGTATAATTTGGTTAATATTAACAGTAAATAGGTGAAACATCAATTATACAAAACGCGAATGTGAAATGTTTCCTATAAACTATTGACTATGAGCAGTAATCTACTTATTTACCGGAGGAAAATATTGTTTTTATAAATTTCAAACATTCGTATATTTGAGAGTTAGTGGCAAGGCTATGACGACACAACCGACAGACAAAATCGGGTTCTTTTTAATATTTTGTATTTAAGTAGTTGCTTAAATAAACAAATTGACTAACTTTGCAATATGGACAACATTTCTTGCATAAGACAACAAGCAGACATTAAGCAAATAAACCGTTGCAAAGACCGAGTTTCAGAACTGAACGGTTCATTTGACTATTTATCGAACGGACTTGAATTGGCAGGTAACAACGTAAGACTGAAAATCCTGTTCCTGCTTTACGAAGAAAAACAACTTTGCGTTTGCGACCTGAGCGACATTCTCGGAATGACCATTTCGGCAATTTCACAACATCTGCGAAAACTCAAAGACCGAAAACTCATTGAAACAGAAAGGCAAGCACAAACTATTTTCTACTCATTGACAAAAGAGTATGAAAAAATGCTGAAACCGTTTTTCAAAATACTTGACGAAAACAAAATTTTGGAAACAATATGAAAACAGACAAAAAATTAATCGGTGCAGGACTTTTGACAGCAATTGCTGCATCACTTTGTTGTATCACACCTGTATTGGCTCTTGTTGCAGGGACGAGCGGACTTGCTTCAACCTTTTCTTGGCTTGAACCGTACCGACCGTATTTAATCGGTTTGACAATTTTGGTTCTTGGTTTTGCTTGGTATCAAAAGTTAAAGCCCAAAAAGCAAATTGACTGCAATTGCGAAACGGAAGAAAAACCAAAATTCATTCAATCGAAAATGTTTTTAGGCATTGTAACAGCATTTGCAATCGTAATGCTTGCCTTTCCTTATTATGCTCACATTTTTTTTCCAAAGACAGAAAAACAAATCATTGTGGTTGACAAATCAAATGTTCAGACAGTTGAGTTTTCCATTAGCGGAATGACCTGTGCAGGTTGTGAAGAACACGTAAATCACGAAGTGAATAAACTTTCGGGAATAATCAAATCAACCTCTTCATACGAAAACGGAAATGCAATTGTAGAATTTGACAATTCAAAAACTAACATTGCAGAAATTGAGAAAGCAATAAACGGAACAGGATATACAGTAACAGACAAAAAGGAAAAATAAAATGGAAATCATATTACAATCAACAATCACTTGCCCCAACTGCGGACACAAAAAGGAAGAAACAATGCCGACAGACGCTTGCCAATATTTTTACGAATGTGAAAATTGCAAGACCGTTTTAAAACCACAGCAAGGCGACTGTTGTGTTTATTGCAGTTATGGAAGTGTAAAATGTCCGCCAATTCAACAAGACAAGAAATGTTGCTGACAAAAGACAAAGAAGCCCAGCCACTAACAGCGGCTTGGCGTAATGGCGGGTGCAGTGCTTCGTATGACAGTTTTGTGGTAGGTTCAAGTGCAGTTCTTCGATTGAACATTTGTGCTAAAAATCCGCCACTACGCCAAGCCGCAAAACGTTAGCGGTAATTTTTACAGACAATACCACTCACCATAACGACAACATACAAATGAAAGACCCGAAAGACAAATGAATATTATAAAAAAGAATTTCGCTATTTGGACAATCGTTGCTATGAATTTAGTCTTGAC
>CAKSQK010000008.1 GCA_934486785.1 uncultured Niabella sp.
GGATCCCTCCGCTGCGCGTTCGGGATGACATTGGGAACGTGTCGGATGACGTTTTACCCTTTTACGTCATTTCGACGCCGCGTGAAGGCCGTTGTGCCAAGGGCGGGGGAGAAATCTCATAAAACCGTTATGCCTTTAGGGATTCCTCGCTTAGCTCTCTATTTACATAGTCGGGCAAGTGGGTGGCATTAGGTGGTGTGGGGATCCCTCCGCTACGCGTTCGGGATGACATTGGAGATCCCACCGCTGCGCGTTTGGGAGGAGGGCAGCCAGCTTAAAATATTAAATAATAACAAGAGTGAAAAATTACACAATACTGGGAATTCATTTACGGCATCAATTCTGTACCATTTCCCTTGCGTTCTCCAGAGCAGCCGCTGTGGGTTTTTCGCCGCTGAGCATTTTAGCAATGGCTGTAATGCGCTCATCATTATCAAGCCTGCGAATGTTGGTAGTCACAGCCTGGCCAGCCAGTTGTTTGTATACAAAATAATGTGCATCAGCTTTGCCGGCAATTTGCGGCTGGTGCGTAATGCATATTACCTGGCGGCTTGCAGCCAACTCTTTCATAATAATGCCAACCTGTTTTGCGGCTTCGCCGGAAATACCGCTGTCAATTTCATCAAAGATCAGCGTGGGCATATCCATGCTTTGCGCCACAAGGCTTTTAATACAAAGCATCAGGCGGCTAAGCTCTCCGCCGCTGGCCACTTTGCTTACTGGCTTATACTGACCGCTTTTATTGGCATCAAATAAAAACTCAATCGCATCTTTGCCTGTAATACCCGGCACCTTATTTTGAACTGATACTTTGAGTAACGCATTGGGCATGCCCACCTGCGCCAGCAATTGGTTTACTTTTTCAACAAAGGGTTTTACCTGCTTTTTACGCGCCTGGGATATCTTTTCTGACTGGTCATCAATTTGCTTTAGCAGTGCCGCTGTTTCTTTTTCAAGCCTGGCAATATCATCATTGATATGCAAAACCGCCTGCAATTTTTCTTCCAGTTGCTGCTGCACAGCCAGTAGTTCGCTGGTGCTTTGCACGCCGTGTTTTTTTTGCAGCCTGTAGCCTAACGAAAGCCTTTCATTTAGCCATTCAATTTTTTCAGCGTCATAATGAATGTGATGGTTGATGGAATCCAGCTCACTGGCAATGTCCTGCAATTCAATTTGTGCGCATTGCAGCCTTTCAATGATCTGCGGCAGATCTTTATGATAACCGCTGTAATGGTTTAACTGGCTGATGATGCTTTTTAAATGCTGCACCATTGGCTGCTCGCTTTCTTCTAACTGGTTGTACACATTGCCCAACGCTTCTTTAATGCCTTCGGCATGGGTAAGTATTTTTAACTCGTTGTCAATTTCTTCAATTTCGTTTTCCTTAAAAGCCGCTTCGTTCAGTTCATCATATTGAAACCGGTTGTAGTCACTTTCTTTTTCAAACTGTAATTGCTGCTGCTTCAGTCCGGCCAATTTTTTTTGGCTGACCTGCCAGTTATAATAGAGGCTTTTATATTCAATGATGGTGATGCGGTTGCCAGCCAGCGCATCCAGCACATTTACCTGGAAGTCATTATCGCCTACGGTTAGCGCATCAAATTGCTGATGCAGGTCTACCAGCAGGCTGCCCAATTCCTGTAGCTGCACAAGGTTTACAGGCGTATCATTAATAAAGGCGCGGCTTTTACCGCTCGCCGCTATTTCGCGCCGCACGGTAATTTCAGACTGCACATCCAAATCGTTTGCCGTTAAAAATGCATTCACGTTTTCTTTTTCACCTGCAAACACACCTTCTATAATGCATTTTTTTTCTTTGTTTACCAGTATGGCGCTTTCGGCCCTTTGGCCAAGTATAAGATTGAGCGCGCCAATAATGATGGATTTGCCGGCGCCGGTTTCTCCGGTAATGATATTCATGCCCCTGGAAAAATTAATTTCCAGTTCGCTGATGATGGCGTAATTGTTTATATAAAGGCGTTGCAGCATCAGGGCAAATTTAGTGAATTGGATTGATGAGAGAAGGCGTTAATAAAAGGGCTTTGGTTGATTCTTTTTAAAATAAAAAACCCCTGCCTTTGCAGGACAGGGGAAAATAAAAAAAAGAAAATACTTTATTTCAGCTCTACGTTGTTGTGAAGCTCCTCATCTACCAAGATGCGGCCACAATTTTCGCAGGCAACGATCTTTTTGTGTTGTTTGATCTCGCTTTGCTTTTGAGGCGGAATGGCGTAAAAGCAACCACCGCAGGCATCGCGCACCACCGGCACTACAGCCAGGCCGTTGCGAAAGTTGCCGCGGATCTTTTCATAGCTTGACAGCAGGCGGGGATCAACCTGTTCTTTTGCTTCGCCGGAAAGTTTGCCGAAATGTTTTTCCTCTTTTTCATTAGCGGCAATAATTTTTTCAAGTTCTGCTTTTTTTATTTCCAGCGAGCCTTCTTTGGTGCTGATGTTTTTCCTGGCTTTTTCCAGTAGAACAACCTTCTCTGCAATCTCTGCATTAGCGTCTTTAATATGTTTTTCCGCTAATTTAATTTCCAGTTGCTGCATTTCAATTTCCTTATTGATAGCTTCAAACTCCCGGTTGTTTTTTACATTCTCGCTGTCTTTCTCGTATTTTTTGATCAGGGCTTCCGAATCTTTGATCGCGTTTTTGCGTTCCTCAATAAATTCGGTTACACCGTTAATTTCTTCTTCAATGCGGGTTTGCCTGGCATGCAGGCCTGTAATTTCATCTTCAAGGTCAGCCACTTCCATAGGAAGCTCGCCTTTCAGAATTTTTATTTCATCTAATTTGCTGTCTATTTTTTGCAGGTTGATGAGTGAACTCAGCCTTTCTTCAATTGAAAATTCTTTTAATTGTGGCATATAATTACAGTTTGTATGCTTTATAAGTAATGAACAGGATTGGTATTTACGCCTGTTTTAAGGACGGCAAAGTTAGGGAATTTTTGCTCTAAAAGTGTGGCCAGCAAATCAATGGTAAATTGCTCACTTTCGTAATGGCCAATATCTGCCAGTAAAATGTGGCCGCCTGCATCAAAAAACTCGTGGTATTTAATATCAGATGTAATATAAACATCTGACCCTGAAATAATTGCCTGCTTCATAAGAAAGCTTCCGGCGCCGCCACAAACAGCCACTTTTTTTACCGGTTTGCCCGTAAAAGCCGTGTGCTTCAGCATTTTTAAGCCAAAGGCCTCTTTCAGTTTTTGTAAAAAATCAGCTTCGCTTAGCGCCTGAGGCAATTCGCCGGTAATACCAGCGCCAACGTGCTGGTGCCTGTTATTAATTGAAATGACTTCGTAAGCCACTTCCTCATACGGATGGCTGGATTGAAGCGAGGCGATCATACGGCCTTCAAGCCAGGATGGAAACAGTACCTCTATTTTCAGTTCATCGGCTTCTTCGCGTTTGCCTGCCTCACCGCTAAAAGGATTGGCCTGGTCATTGGGCTTAAAAGTGCCCGTTCCGTTTACGGTAAAGCTACATTCGCTGTAATTGCCAATCTGGCCGCCACCTGCATCAAACAGAGCATTCATAACGTTCGGCGCATGTTCAGGTGGTACAAAAAAATAAAGCTTTTTAAGCTGCCCGTTTTTAGGTGAGAGAATGGCCGTGTGCTGCAGCCCCAGCTTTTTCGCGATCATGCCGTTTACACCTTCTGTTATGTTATCAAGATTGGTATGAATGGCATAAATGGCAATATCATTTTTAATGGCTTTGATAATGGTGCGCTCCACATAATTATTTCCATTGATCTTTTTCAACCCTGAAAAAATAATGGGATGATGCGCCACTACCAGGTTGATGTTTTTTTTAACCGCCTCATCTATTACGTCTTCCACGGCATCAAGGCAGCAAATTACGCCGGTACATTCCCAATGCCATTGCCCGGTGATCAAACCGGCATTGTCGTAGCTTTCCTGTAATGCAGGCGGGGCAATGGCTTCAAGGTAAGCGGTAATATTGCTGATCTTCATTGTTAATAATATTTAATTGATGGCGGCGTCAAAATACAGAAATTAGCTGACATGAATTGTAAGTTCTGTATTAACGGGCTTCCACAATTTCTTCCACCATCAAAAGCTTTCCATCGCCTGTAATGCCCTCTGCCACTACTCTAAATCGTTTTGTGCGGTCATTATTGTAAAAAGTTACCGGTATTTTCTGGTTCGTTCCGCTTACATAAACTTCCGGCTTCCAGTCAAGCGTCAGCCTGTAATCGGTGTATCTGCCTGGCACGGGTTGCGAATAATCGGGCGCGTAAAATTCTTTGATGATGCTGTAACCATCATAATCTACAATATCGCCGGTTGATTCAATGTGTTCGTTTAGTTCGTGGCCGCGCTTAGTATAAACGGCAATCACGCCATTGGCGCCTCCGCCAGGAGCAGCCACAAATGTTGGAAATATTTTTACGAGAGCAATATCACTTGCCGGAATGGTTGAAACAAACGACGCGTCTACAAGCATTTCATCAAGGTACACATACATGGGCCTGAACGTGCCTACCTGGCGGTAATACAGCCTGTAATCATTCATTGTGCTTCTTTCCACACGAAGGCCGGGCACTCTGCCCTGCAGGTATTCAAAAATATTCCAGTGGGGAATGAACTCATTGGTCAGATCGTACGTGCGTGCATTGATGCCTCCTGCAAAAAAACCGCTCATATAAATTTCTTCCAGTTGCTCCAGGCGTGTTTTATTGCCTTTTACAATAATGTTATCTAACATTAATCCTTCGCCGCGGCTGTAATCAAAATACGCTGTGCCCATGCGCTGCGCAAGATGATCTGCTGTGGTATTAAACTTATTGTAGGGAATATTCAGCGGCGGAAGATTATAAGTTTTGTATAAAGAATCCGTATCCAGTTCTACCGTAATAAACTTACTTTTATTACCCATCACATCTGTAAACAACACTTTGGCTTTATCAAAAAATATAACGGAATCCATTTTAAACCGGCCTTCAGCATCGGTTTTTACAAGCTGCATCCCTTGTGCGGAATCGGCTGTTGCCGTCCATACCATCAATTCACGATCAGCAAACGAGCGGCCCGAGCCTCTGACTTTTGCGCGGCCGGAAAGTGAAATATATCCCTGGTCTTTATGCTGTGGGACGGGCAAATTATTGCTGGTAACATCGCTCCATTTAAAACGCCGCCAGCCGTTGGTCATCATCACCAGGTCAAGCGCCTGCCTTGTATTTTCTGCATCGCTAAAATACCAGGCGGGGTTGTGTACATAGCCAGCAATATCGCTGGTGAGCAAGAAGCTGGAAATGATATTTTGCGCGCGCATACCGGGTGAATCATAATCTGCATCAGTTACAGAAATTGAAAAATTGCCGGTAACAGAATCGCTCAGATGAATGGTATAATCGTTAAGTTTTCTCCTGGATGTATTTACAACGTTTGCATTGAATGTGGCTGGCAGCAGGTATTCTTTATTGTCAACAAACGCCAGCCGCTCTGCCAGTGGCACACCATCTTTATTAAAAACAGTGATCTGTAGTATCCCGGATGGAAATTTAGCAGTGGGCACCTGTGCAGTCATGTTGTTTTTGCTATTAATAAAAGCATGCTTAAAAAGTATCTGGTGCTGCATTTGCCCGATCATATACGCAGGCGCCAGCGCTTCGCCGCCGCCCGGGTTTTGTAAAGAAATTTCTACGCCATTAGCAGCCTGCCTTAATTGTAATGCAATACCGTTGGTTGTCACTTCCGGCAGGTTGTGCTTTACATCGGGTTCATGTACCAGGCCGGCATAATAATTTTTGCCCGCCTGCGGCGTGAAACTGAAAGCGCCCATACCATCATGAAGCGTGGTGAACCTTGCAACTTCATTTCCGGCATCATCTTTAACAATACCGCGCACGGTAAAAGGAAAACCATTTTCATCAACTGATTTGAATGCAACGTTGTTTGGAACGCCCGCCACAAGGTTGCCACCCTCAGCAAAAAACCGGATGTTGGTAACCGTAGCCGGCGCAGCAGGAGCGGGGCCTTTTCTTTCTTTACCATAAATCTGAACGCGCCTGCTAAACAAATATTCTTTACTGTGATTGAGCATCAGCGGCGTATAAGCGCGTAACTGGTAAGAGCCTGTGCTGAGTGTATCGGGAATTTGCATTTGGCCGTTGGATAAAGCGCCAAACACGGGCAATACTTTTTTAGAGATAATGCCGGACTGGTTATTGAGCAGCTCAACAAACAAAGTTGAATTGGCGGCCGAAGGCATAAAATCCGATAAAAAATAAGATTTGAACCAGATGGTTTGCCCTGAGAAATAATGCTCCCTGTCAATGTGCAGATATAGCTTCTGAATGGGGTTTTCATTATTCCATTTTACAAGCGGCTGCTCAAAGGTTTGCGCATGCAGAGTGCCGGTACATATCAGCGCCAGCAACAATATTTTTTTTATAAGAAAAAGATGTGTGTTCATATGATTGATTTACTATTTTTTACCGAAAATTCTGTACCAAAGGCTGGTATGGCAGGTAGGTTGACAATATGATGAGTTGAAAAGTATTCACAACTATAAAACTATTTGCATTTTACGATCTATATTAATATAAACATGATGCAAAAAACGGCGGGTTTGCATAAACAGATGCACTACACTGTAAAAACTGCCAGAACTAATAATTGTATTTATCCTTCCACAATTTTTTTAAGTAATTGCGCAGCTCATTTTCACGGGCATTGTTGCCAGGATCGTAAAATTTTGTTCCCGCCAGTTTTTCAGGCAGGTATTCCTGTTCTGTAAAATTATTATCGAAGCTGTGCGCGTACCGGTAGCCTTTGCCGTAATCAAGGTTTTTCATAAGTTTTGTTGGCGCATTGCGAATGTGCAACGGCACGGGCAGATCGCCATGTTGCTGTGCGGCGGCAAGCGCATCGCCAATAGCCATGTAAGAGGCATTGCTTTTGGGCGACGAGGCCAGGTAAGTGGCGCACTGCGAAAGAATGATCCTGGCTTCCGGGTAGCCAATGACATTAACAGCCTGAAACGTGTTGTTGGCCAGCAACAGCGCGTTGGGGTTGGCGTTGCCAATGTCTTCACTTGCAAAAATGATCATGCGCCGGGCAATGAATTTTACGTCTTCGCCACCTTCTACCATGCGTGCCAGCCAGTACACAGCGCCGTTAGGATCGCTGCCGCGCATACTTTTTATAAAAGCTGAAATGATATCGTAATGCTGCTCGCCGCTTTTATCGTACAGTGCAATTTTTTTCTGTGCCACCTCCATCACAAGTTTATCGGTGATCACAATAGATTGATTGCCCGGTTTACCAGCAGGGGTGTTTACGGTAATTTCCAACAGGTTCAGCAATTTCCTGGCATCGCCACCAGAGATCCTGATCAGGGCTTCCGTTTCTTTCAGTTGAATATTAAGTTGGGAAAGAATCGTGTCTTTTTCAATGGCCGTTTGCAGCAATTGTGTCAAATCTTTTTCTGACAAAGGTTTCAGCACATACACCTGGCAGCGGCTGAGCAGGGCGCTGTTCACTTCAAAAGATGGGTTTTCGGTTGTGGCGCCAATAAGCGTGATGGTGCCTTTTTCTACGGCGTGCAGCAATGCATCCTGCTGGCTTTTGTTAAAGCGGTGAATTTCATCTATAAACAATATGCACTCCTGTGTGTGCTTCGCTTTTTCAATTACTTCGCGAACGTCTTTTACGCCGGCGTTTACAGCGCTTAATGTAAAAAACGGAACAGAGAGCGTATGAGCAATGATATTGGCAATAGTGGTTTTGCCCGTGCCGGGCGGGCCCCAGAGTATGAGTGAGTTGATCTTGCCGTTTTCAATGGCATTGCGCAAAATGCTGCCTTTGCCAACCAGGTGTTGCTGGCCTGCCAGTTCATCTAAAGTGCGTGGCCTGACGCGTTCTGCAAGAGGGGTCATAGTACGAATGCTTTGCGCTAAAGTACTAATTAATTTAGGGAAACGATCCGTTAAAACATCTGCAATTCCTCTTACATTTGCGCCATGCGAAAATTAAGCATGGAGGAATTGGGCCGTAAAACCATTGACGAGTTCAGGCAGAGTGAGAAGGTTCCGGTGATTGTAGTGCTGGAAAACATACGAAGCGCTTACAACGTGGGCAGCGTGTTTCGTACCAGCGATGCATTTTTAATTGAAGCCATTTATATTACAGGTTACTCAGCCAGGCCGCCGCATAAGGAAATTAAAAAAACGGCGCTCGGCGCAGAAGATACGGTGAGCTGGAAACATTTTGCATCTGCCAGAGAAGCCGTTGAAGATTTGCGCAGCCAGGACTATCAGATATTTGCTGTGGAGCAGGTAAGCAACAGCGTGAAGCTGCATGAATGGAACCGTAAAGCTGATGAAAAAACGGCTGTTATATTTGGCAACGAAGTGAGCGGTGTGGAGCAAAGCACCATTGAACTGTGTGATGGCTGCGTGGAAATTCCGCAACTGGGCATGAAACACTCCCTGAATATTGCCACAGCGGCGGGTGTGGTGCTGTGGGAGCTGGTAAGAGAAACATTTAAAGCCTTTAAAAAATAAATGTCGGTTACAAAAAAATACCTGAGCCTGATAAAGTTTTCGCATACCATTTTTGCGATGCCTTTTGCTATGATCGGCTTTTTTTTGGGTGTGATGCATTATCACCAGCAAATGACTGCTATTGATGCAGCGGGGCATGCTTCATATTATGATTCTCTTGGCCAATATTTTGCCGGCCAGTGGTATATTTTTGTTTTAGTGGTGCTGTGCATGGTGTTTGCGCGCAGTGCGGCCATGGCTTTTAACCGTTATCTGGACAGGGCATTTGATGAAAAAAACCCGCGTACTGCCCTCAGGGAAATTCCCGCTGGGCTGCTCAAAGCCAATAGCGTACTGCTCTTTACCATAATTAATTGTGTGCTGTTTATTGCCTGCACTTTTTTTATCAATCGCATTTGCTTTTATCTTTCTCCTGTGGCCCTGGCCGTGATACTTGGTTATAGTTATACCAAGCGTTTTACACCGCTTTGCCATTTGGTGCTGGGCCTGGGTTTATCTCTGGCGCCTATTGGCGCATACATGGCGGTAACAGGCAGGTTCGATTTGTTGCCGGTATTATTTTCGTTTGCCGTTATTTTCTGGGTCAGTGGTTTTGATATTATTTATTCTTTGCAGGATGAAGATTTCGATAAAGCCGAAGGCCTTTACTCCATGCCTTCATCGTTGGGAAAAGGCGGGGCCTTGCGTGTGTCGCAGTTGTTGCATGTGCTAAGCGCCGCCTGCGTAATTGCGGCAGGCTTTTATGCAGGCTTTGGCTGGCTGTACTGGATGGGTGTTGCAGTATTCTGCGGCATGCTTTTATATCAGCACAGTATTGTCAGGCCCCATGACCTGCGGCGTGTGAACCTTGCTTTTATGACAGCCAATGGCATTGCATCGGTAGTGTTTGCTGTTTTTGTGATCGCTGACCTGTTTGCCAGATAAATTATGCAAAGATTTTAAAAACATGGCCCGTATCATTTGTATAGATTATGGTTTGAAACGTACCGGCATCGCCGTTACTGATCCTTTGCAAATCATTGCAACAGGTCTCACTACCATTGAATCGAAACAATTAATACCTTTTTTAAAAGATTATTTTTCAAAAGAAGCAGTGGAAAAAATTTTGATCGGCGAACCTAAAAACTGGGATGAAAGCGATACCCACGCCACCCCGCTTGTAAAAAAAGCCATTGCTGAACTGAAGAAAAATTTTCCGGCCATTCCCTTAGAAACCGTGGATGAACGATACACAAGTAAAATGGCCAAAGATGCTATGCTTGAAATGGGTTTGAAAAAAATGCAGCGGCGCAATAAAGCGCTGGTAGATGAAATTGCTGCCACCATCATGCTGCAGGAGTACCTGCAAAAAATATAATGATCATACAACAGGCACCCATTGCACATTAAAAAAATGCAGGCCTTTTGAAAAAGCGCTTTTTAGGCCTACCTTTGCCCACTAATTTTTTTATTATGATCCTTCCAATAGTTGCATACGGCAACCCGGTTTTAAGAAAAGTGGCTGATGAAATTGATGCCGGCTATCCCGGCCTGCAAACGCTGATTGAAAATATGTGGGAAACCATGTATAACAGCAATGGCGTGGGTTTGGCTGCGCCACAGGTAAACAAGCCCATCAGGCTGTTTGTGGTAGACAGTACCCAGATCATTGATAACCTGGAAGATGATGAAAAGGATTTGTACCCCGGCGATGAAGGCATCAAACAGGTTTTTATCAACGCGCATGTAGATGAGCTTGATGGCGAACCCTGGCTGTATAACGAAGGCTGCCTGAGCATCCCAAAGATCAGGGAAGATGTGAAAAGGCATGAAACCGTTACCATTACTTTCGACGATGAAAATTTTCAGCAGCACAGCAAAACTTTCAGCGGCATTACTGCCCGCATCATACTGCACGAGTACGATCACATTGAAGGAAAATTATTTATTGATCACCTCACACCACTCAAACGCAAGCTGCTGAAAAGTAAGCTCAACGATATTTCTAAAGGAAAAATTAAGGTTGATTACAGGATGGCTTTTAATGGCTGATCAGTTTGCGATAGCCGAGTACTATATTATAATAAGAAATGCCACCCATGAAAGAGGGTGGCATTCCAAATAAACATAAGCCTAAATATTAATTGCATACTCCGTCAGGCGTGCAGGCGGGACCTTCAGATAATTCTAACTGAACCACCGGATTTGCCTTGCGCCATTCGGCAAATGATTTTTGCAGTGTATTTAAAAATACTTCCACAGGCTGAGCGCCGGAAACAGCGTATTTCCTGTCGAACACAAAAAACGGTACGCCCGACACACCAATTTGCCTGGCTTCCAACATATCCTGGTTTGCCAGGTAAGCATATTGGTCATTGGTTATAGCATCCTGCACTTCTTCTTCTGTAAGGCCGGCTTTTTTACCAATGTTTACCAGCGTGGTGTTATTGCCCACGTCAAGCCCTTCCATAAAATGTGCAGTGAAAAAAGCTTCTTCAATTGCATCTCCCAGGCCTTTGCTCTTTGCTTTTTGAATAACCCGGTGTGCTTTAAATGTATTGGCAGCAACGGCCTTATTAAAATCAATTTCAAGCCCCGCTTTTTTAGCCATCTGTGCAGCGCCTGCTGTCATTTGTCCAGCCTGCTCAGCGCTCAATCCTTTTGAAGCGGCCAAATATTCCTGTACACTTTGTTTGCCATTCAGATCTTCAGGAACAGAAGGATCAAGTTGAAAACTTTTCCATTCCAACTCTATGTTTGCGGCATCGCCAAACTGTTGTATAGCCTGTTCGTAGTGCCTTTTACCAATAAAACAGAAGGGGCACATTACATCGCTCCAAACTTCCACTTTCATTTTATTTGTCATATCTTGTGTTTACTTCATTAACAATTCAGGCGCGTAAATGTTCTTGGCCCATACAGCCAGTGCAGTAATCCGTGGGGCCTGCCATAATGTGCAACATTACCGTTTTTATTTGTGGTCTCTGTAGGCCGGTAATATCTGTTATGTTTTAAAATGGTGAATAGGCGTATAGTGTTGATTATATAAGCCCTTCTTCGGCAAAACTGTAAAAGCCTTCATCGCTCACAATAATATGGTCAATCACTTTGATGTCAACCAGTTCGGCAGCCTGCTTTATTTTATCTGTAAGTACCTGGTCGGCGTGGCTTGGCTTTAAATTTCCGGATGGATGGTTGTGGCAAAGCACAATTTTTACGGCACCTTTTTCAAGAGCTTTGCGCAATATAACCCTGGCGTCGGCAACCGTGCCGGTTATTCCGCCTTCGCTTACCACTTCAAAGCCCACAATTTTAAGGGCATGGTTTAAATACAGCACTGCAAACACTTCCCGCGTCAGGTCTTTGAATTTTTCCTGTAAAAATCTTGCAATTTCATCCGGGCTGCTGGCCGCATTTTTTTGAACAAGGTTGCCGCCCTGCCTGCGCCTGCCCAGCTCTAATGCCGCAGCAATGGTTACGGCTTTTGCTTCGCCAATACCTTTTACGGTCATCAGGTTGGCCAGCGAAAGTTTGCCCAGTTCGTTCAGGTTATCGTTGCCCAGCCTTAGTATTTCTCTCGCCAGGTCAAGCGCCGATTTTTTTGTGGTTCCGTTGTGTATTAAAATAGCCAGCAGCTCGCTGTTGCTTAGTTTATCTGCGCCAAGTTCAATTAGTTTTTCCCGGGGGCGATCGTCTTTAGCCCAGTGCTTAATGGTGTTTTTTGGTTCCATACAACAAGCCAGTCAAATTTTTTATGATTGATAATAAACGCAGAAGCCGATAGCGATCTGGTGTTTCATTCAGCCTGTTCAAATTTAATTGAAATTGTTTGCATGCACGTAAAAGAATGTTTTTCAGCACAAAATTATTTCTTCTGATTTTCGTCTTGACTTTTGCAGTTGATATCAATATCTTCGCTGCCTGAATTCTTAATTTCTTACTAATATAATCGCTATGCAATCAAGCATTCATGCTGCAAAAATCTTTTCAGGATCTGCTTCTAAAGAACTTACGGAACAAATTTGTGAAAGCTATGGCTGTAAAGTGGGCCAGGTAAATATTCAAAAGTTTATTGACGGAGAGATCTCTACCAATTACCTTGAAAGCGTTCGCGGAGATTATATTTTTCTGGTACAAAGCACTTTTTCACCGTCTGACAACCTGATGGAGCTGCTGCTGATGATTGACGCGGCCAAACGCGCATCTGCTTACAAAGTAATAGCAGTAATTCCTTATTACGGTTATGCGCGGCAAGACAGAAAAGACCGTCCGCGCGTGGCCATTGGAAGCAAGCTGGTGGCCAACATGCTGGTTGCCGCTGGTGCAGACAGGGTAATTACCATGGATTTACATGCTCCGCAAATACAGGGATATTTTGATATACCTGTAGACCACCTTGACAGCCACGCTGTTTTTATCCCTTACATTGAGAAATTACAGTTGGAAAACCTTACCTTTGCGGCCCCCGACGTGGGCGCAACACACCGCATCAGGGAAATTGCCAGCTATTTTAATGTAGAAATGGTGATATGCGATAAGCATCGGAAAAGGGCCAACGAGGTTTCGAGCATGACGCTGATAGGAGAGGTGGAAGACAGGGACGTGGTTATTATTGATGACATTTGCGATACGGCAGGCACACTTGCCAAATGCGCGGGGCTGATCAAGGAAAAAGGCGCCAGAAGTGTAAGGGCAATGGTTACACATCCACTGTTAAGCGGTAATGCGTACGAAAATATTGAAAAAAGTGTGCTGGAAGAAATTGTGGTATGCAACACCATCCCGCTTAAAAAACAAAGCCCTAAAATTAAGGTGGTGTCTGTTGCAGAAATTTTTGCCACTACCATTAAGCACGCTTATGAGAACAAAAGCATCACAAGCCTTTTTGTTCACTCAAATTTGAAAAAGACGTAAAATTTAAAACAACATAAAAAATGAAAACAATTACAATCGAAGGACAACTGAGGACCGAGTTTGGCAAATCAGCCACCCGCCAGGTTCGCTCTCAGGGGCACGTGCCTGCTGTAATTTACGGGGGTGCTAAAGAGGTGAGCTTCAGTGCACCTGCTTCAGCGTTTAAAGGTTTGGTTTACACTCCAAACTTTCAGTTAGCAGACGTGCATATTGACGGCGCACATTACAAATGCATTTTAAAAGATCTGCAGTTTGACAAAGTAACAGACGAACTCATACACGTTGATCTTTTGGAGCTGGTTGAAAATAAAAAAGTGATCGCCACCATTCCCTTAAAATTTACCGGTACGGCAAAAGGCGCAAGAGAAGGCGGCCGTTTTGTACCAAAGATCAAAGCAGTAAAAGTGAAAACCTATCCTAAGGATTTACAGGAAGTAATAGAAGTGCCTGTGGATACACTTGAGATCAATGCCAACATCAGGGTTGAAGATATTGTGGCGCCGAATATGGAAATTCTCAACTCCCCGCGTATCCCAATTGCTTCTGTGGTAATGACAAGGCAGTTAAAGCAGGAAGAAGCTGCTGCTGCAAAAGAAGCTAAAAAATAATCTATTTTTTTAAATTATAAAAAAGCCTGCATCATACCAATGCAGGTTTTTTTATTATTTTTGGCCATGAAGTTTTTAATTGTGGGGCTTGGAAACATAGGCGCCGAATATGCCAATACAAGGCATAATATTGGCTTTGATGTGGTGGGCGCTTTTGTGCAAAAGCACGGCGGCACTTTTCGCAGCGACAGGCTGGCCTACGTTTCAGAAGTTAAATGGAAAGGGAGGATTTTTGTTTGCATTTGCCCCACCACATACATGAACCTGAGCGGAAAAGCCGTAAAATACTGGCTTGATAAAGAAAAACTGCTACCCGGTCAAAGCCTTGTGGTGGTTGACGAAGTGGCGCTTCCCCTTTCAAAAATAAGACTGCGCGGCAGCGGCAGCGACGGCGGGCATAATGGCTTAAGAAGCATTCAGGCATCAATCAATAGCATTGATTATCCAAGATTGAGATTTGGCATTGGCAACGATTTTCCTAAGGGTATGCAGGCAGATTTTGTACTTGGCAAATGGCGGAAAGAAGAAGAACCTTTGGTAAAACTGAAAATAGAAAAATCGGTTGAAGCCATAGAAATTTTTGCCACCCGCGGCATTAATGCAGCAATGAATTCGATAAATAATCAGGAATTTGTTATAAATTAGTGTTTCAACTGCAAACCAAACTTTTATGAAAATCTTTTGTATCGGCAGAAATTATATAGATCATGTGAAAGAACTGGGTAACGATGTGCCGGAAGAACCCGTGGTTTTTTTAAAACCCAAAAGCGCTTTATTAAAACCACACCTGCCTTTTTACTATCCTGAGTTTACAAATGAATTACATTACGAAGCCGAACTGGTATTGCGCATATCAAAAAACGGGCGCTACATCAACCGCCGGTATGCTTACCAGTATTATGATGCCATAACGATTGGCATTGATTTTACAGCAAGAGATTTACAAAACGAACTGAAACGCAAAGGCCTTCCGTGGGAGAAAGCCAAAGCATGGGATAACTCGGCAGTAATTGGTAAATGGCGCTCCGTGGGCGATTTTATAAACCGCAAAGAAATTCGCTTTGGCCTGTACAAAAATGGTGATCTGGTACAGCACACCCACTCGGGCAAAATGATCTTTAGTTTTGAGTCCATCCTGGTTAACCTTTCTAAATATTTTACCCTCAACATTGGCGATATTGTATTTACCGGCACACCCGAAGGCGTTGGCGAAGTGCTTCCCGGGGATGAGCTGGAAGCCATACTTGAAGATGAGAGCATACTAAGCTTAACCGTAGAATAAAATCATCAGCCTCATTTTATAGCAAACTTTTTGGTAGTGTAAAAGGACACGCATAAATTTGCAACTCTGTTTCAAAAAAATAATATTGGTATTTCCTCTTTCCATAAAAAAAACTGGTGCGCTGATCATGCTGTTGGTATTTATGATCAGCATTACACCCAAACTTTATTTTCACCATGCGCTTTCACACCATGAGGATGAATTATTTGCCAGCAGCGCTGATGAACAGTTAACCACCCGGCATAATAACTGTGGCTTTGTAAATGTGGTGGCTGTTACGCCCTTTATCACAACCGCATCCGGCAGCGTATGGCACAGTATTAAAGTATTTCCTGTTTTTAACGAAGAAGTTCCCACCTTTTACAAGCGGGTTCCGGCGCTTTGCCACACATTACGAGGCCCGCCCGTTGCATAATTTGTTTTAGCTCTTCTTATTGATGAATGGCCAGTGGCCACATGCTTTTCATGCTACCAAAAACAATTTATGCAGGTAAAATATATATTTACGATTCTCTTTTCGTTTATTCTTTTCAATGGCAACGCGTATGCGCTTGCCGAACTTAATGCTACTTTTAGCGGAAATGTAAGGGATGCAAAAACAAATCAACCCTTGTACCACGCCAATATTTCAATTCACCAGTTAAAAATTACCACCCGTACAAATGAGGACGGTGATTTTTTGATTAAAGGTTTGCCAGGTGGAAACTTTACGGTTGAAATTTCCCACGTGGGGTACAGATCATTTATCGGAACCATTCACATTGCAGGCAGCACGGTTAAAAATTTTGAACTTTCAAAAACCGTGGTGGAAGGCGAAAATGTAACAGTAACAGGTGTTTCATCAGCCACGCAATTAAGAGAAGTGCCTGCGCATATTTCCATTGTATCAAAAAAAGATCTTGAAAGATCAGCGGGTACTACCATTTTAGATGCAGTTTCAAGGCAGGCCGGCGTGAGCGTGGTAACCACTGGCCCTGCCATTGCAAAACCTTTTATAAGAGGGCTTGGCTACAACCGTGTGGTAGTTATAAACGACGGTGTGCGCCAGGAAGGCCAGCAATGGGGCGATGAGCATGGCCTTGAAGTAGATGAATATAGCGCGCAGAAGGTAGAAGTATTGCGCGGCCCCGCCTCGTTAATGTATGGCAGCGATGCCATTGGCGGTGTGATCAATATTATTTCAAACACGCCTGTTCCCAATAATTTGGTAAGAGCCCATCTTACTGCAGGCATGAATGCAAACAACCGCATGTGGGGGCAACACGCCAACGTGGCCGGTAACATCAATGGTTTTAACTGGAACGCTTACGGAAGCTTTAAAAATGCAGCGGATTATAAAAATAAGTTTGATGGCCATGTACTCAACAGCCGTTTTAATGAAAAAAACTTTGGCGGATATATTGGCCTGAATAAAAGATGGGGATATTCGCACCTTATTTTCAGCAAGTTCAATCAGCAGATGGGAATGGTGGTAGGTGAACGCGATGAACACGGAAATTTTATTGCAGAAAATGCTGTAGCTGTGAACCGCAGAAAAATACTAGAGCCATATCAGCACGCCATTCACACCAAACTGGCGTGGGACAATACTTTCAGCCTGAATGACGGCGGCCGTATTACAGCGCTCGCTGCTTATCAGGTAAATAAAAGAGGTGAATACGGCCATCACAGCCACGATCATAATCACGAACACGGCGATGATCACAACCATCACCATATGCATGCGGATGAAGCGCATGTGCGGTTCGATCTGCATACAATCAATTACAACATTGCCTACCATTTACCGGCCGGTGAAAACCGGAAAACCAGCATCGGCATCAATGGTATGAGCCAGCAAAATACCAATAAAGGCCATGAAGCCATTATACCGGATTATCATTTGCTGGATGCGGGGGTTTATGTTTACAGCTCGCGCTCTTTTCGTAAAACAACCGTAAGCGGCGGGCTGCGTTACGACCTTCGCCGTTTTAATGCCACACAAATGTCTGAAGGCGATGCTATAAAATTCGGGGCGCTGAAAAAAAGCTTTTCCAATATTTCGGCAAGCATGGGTATGGTTCACCAGTTTAACGACAAGGTGCTCATTAAAATAAATGGCAGCAGGGGCTTCAGGGCGCCAAACGCATCAGAGCTTACTGCCAATGGAGAACATGAAGGAACCGGCAGGTTTGAAGCAGGCAACCCCGGCCTGAAAAATGAAACATCGCTATCTTTTGATGCGGGGTTACAGCTTATGACAGACCATGCTGATTTTACCATTGCACCTTTTTACAATGCCATCAGCAATTATATTTTCTTTCATAAAGTGCTGGCGGCAAACGGGGCCGATTCAATTATCAACGATGCGCAGGTTTACCGGTTTACACAGCAAAACGCAAGGCTGGCGGGCATTGAAGCATCATTTGACCTGCACCCGCACCCTCTTGACTGGCTTCACTTTGAAAACACGTTTAGCTGGGTAAGAGGAAAATTTAATAATGCTGTAGACGGATCTTATAACCTGCCGCTAATTGCTCCTGCAAGGCTTTTAACGGAATTGAGAGCTGAATTCCCCAAAGAGTTAAACGTGTTTAAGAACCTTTATATAAAAATTGAAATGGATAACGTGACTGCACAAAACCATTTTTTTGCCGGCTACGGTACGGAAACAAAAACGCCTGGTTATATTTTGCTCAATACGGGTATTGGCAGTGAAATAGAAATTGGCGGAAGGAAGCTGGCCATCGTAATGTTTTCTTTAAACAATCTTACCAACAAAACGTATCAAAGCCATTTAAGCCGTTTAAAATATCTTGAAGAAAATCCTGCAACCGGCAGGGCAGGAGTGTTCAACATGGGGCGCAATTTTACTGCACGCGTTATCATTCCTTTTGAGTGGCGGGTTCGCTGATATTCTGGTTCACCTTATCTTCGTGTGATAAATTTTAAAAATCATGCGAATTATATTGATACTCCTTTTTATGGCCGCTTCCAGCGCGGGCTTTGCACAGGGCGCGGAAAAATTCTCGGCTTACAATCCTTCAGAAGATGCGGCGGCAGCCATTGACAAAGCCGTAGCAAAAGCATCAAAAGAAAAAAAACACGTGCTGGTGCAGGTGGGTGGCAACTGGTGTAGCTGGTGCGCTAAGTTTGTTAAATTAAGTAAAGAAGATGCGCAAATAGATTCTTTGCTGAACGCTTCGTTTGTGGTTTACCATTTAAATTATAGCAAAGAAAACAGGAACCTGCCGGTTTTGGCCAAATACTCTTTTCCCCAGCGGTTTGGGTTTCCTGTTTTTCTTATCATTGATGCAAACGGCAAGCTGCTTCACACGCAAAATTCTGCTTACCTTGAGGAGGGCAGCAGCCACGGTAAGCAAAAGGTAATGGACTTTCTTACAGCCTGGACGCCGCAGGCGCTTGACCCCGAAAGATACAAACCTCAATAATGCCAGTACAGCCAAATGCTTTTATAAAACGCATCAGCAACCCGCTTCAATTCAAACTTTTTTTATTAAAAAAGTTGCCGGCAGGCTATTTTGCCGGGTTAAAAGTTGAAACAATTACGGCTGACAGTTGCACGGTATCGGTTCCTTATAAATGGTTCAATAAAAATCCGTTTCGCTCCACTTATTTTGCAAGCCTTGCCATGGCGGCGGAATTAAGTACGGGCGCTTTGGCTATGGCTAATGTTTATGGCAGAAAGCCACAGGTATCTATGCTGGTTACCGGTTTGGAAGCCGCGTATTATAAAAAGGCTACATCCAAAACATTTTTTACCTGTAACGCAGGACAAAAATTTACTGATGCTGTGAACGCGGCTATTGCAACTGCAGCGCCACAGGTGGTGCAGGCAGTTGCCATCGGTGTAAACGCCGCGGGTGAGGAAATAGCAAGATTCACCATTACATGGTCGTTTAAAAGAAAAACATAAAATAAGTTTTGTTACCTTCAACCCTAAACATTGGTACAACAAAATTATCTGTATGAAAATTGCATTTCACGGGGCTGCACAAACCGTAACAGGTTCTAAGCATTTACTCACATTAAAGAATGGTAAAAAAATATTATTGGACTGTGGCATGTACCAGGGCATGGGCGGCAAAGAAGATGCGCTAAATCGCAACTTTGGATTTGACAGCAGCGAGGTAGATGCCATGATCCTGTCGCATGCGCATATTGATCACTCGGGGCTGATACCCAAACTTGTCTCTGAAGGGTTTTTAGGAAATATTTATTGTACCGATGCTACAAAAGACCTGGCTTCAATACTCTTAATGGACAGTGCAGAAATTCAGGAAAGTGACGCAAAGTTTATGGAAAAAAGGCGCCTTCAGTCTTCAAAGGAATACATAAAACCCATTTATACAGTTGATGATGCGCGAAGGAGCATCAACCAGTTTATAGCAAAAAATTATAAGGAATGGTTTGATGTAACCGAGGGGGTGCAATGTATGTTTACCGATGCCGGGCACATTATTGGCAGCCAGTGTGTGCATTTAAGAATACAGGAAGACGGTAAACAAACCAATATTACTTTTAGCGGTGATCTTGGCCGCTACCGCGATATTATCCTGCGTTCACCCGAAACCTTTCCTCAGGCAGATTACATCATCATGGAATCTACTTACGGCAACAGCCTTCATGAAAATGTAACGGGCACCGAGGATGTTTTGCAGGAGTGGATACAAAAGACCTGTATTGAAAATAAAGGCAAGCTCATCCTTCCGGCTTTCAGCGTTGGGCGCACACAGGAAATTTTGTTTCACCTGAACCAGCTAAGCCTGGAGCGCCGCCTGCCGCTGATACCGTTTTTTGTAGACAGCCCGCTGAGCATTGAAGCTACTGATATGGTAAAACGTTACCCGCAATACTTTAACCGGCGCATCCAAAATATTTTAAAAAGTGATGATGATCCTTTTTCTTTTCCGGGTTTGAACTATGTAAAAAGTGTTGACCAGTCAAAGGCTTTAAACTATATGAACGGGCCGATGGTCATTATTTCAGCAAGCGGGATGGCTGATGCCGGCCGGGTGAAGCACCACATCAGCAATAATATTGAAAACTCGCGCAACGCTGTGGTAATGACAGGTTATTGCGAGCCGGGTTCGCTGGGTGCGCGGTTATTGGGCGGCGCTAAAGAAGTAGGTATTTTTGGCGTGGAACACCAGGTAAACGCCTCCATTGGCAGCATTCGCAGTATGAGCGCTCACGGCGATTATGAAGACATGAGCCAGTGGCTGGCCTGCCAAAACCCCCGCGAGGTGAAAAAACTGTTTTTGGTACACGGCGAACCGGACGTTCAGCAGGCCTTTAAAAGCAGGCTGGTTAAAAAAGGTTTTACCGACGTGCTGATACCTGAAAGGCATTTTGAAACCGGTTTATCTTAATAATTTTCAAATACGTTATCTATATTATAAACCATCTTTACGGATGGTTTTTTTGCTAATAAACAGCCTGCATTTTTCACAATTCTTTTACAATAACAGTGTAATCCATTTTATCCATTTCCCGTCTTATAATAAACACCAGAAAAAAGGGGAAACAAAAATGAAAAGATTATTTAAACTGTTAGGCTTATCTGCACTAATTGTTATTGTTTTGGCAGGTTGTGGTCCTACAGCACATATAGAAACAAGCAATAACGTAAACTTTGATCAATACCGGTCTTTTGCGTGGGTAAATCCCAAGCATCAGCGCCAGGAAGGGTTGATGGAAGAGCGCATTAAAAATGCCATTAGTAAAGAGCTGCAACGTTCAAAAGGATGGAAAGAAGACAACAGCAATCCTGATGTACTGCTGAGCTATGATGTATTGAACGAAAGAACTACAAAATTACACTCAGACCCAATGTATTCCTGGGGTGGCTTCAGAACTTTTTACAACCCGTACTATAGTAGGTTTTACAACGTGTACTATCCTTCCATGTTCATGGGTTATAACACCTACGAGGTTCCGGCGCGTGAAGGTACTATAGCCATCACAATGGTTGAGGCAAGAACCGAAAAAACAATTTTACAGGGCTGGGCAACCGATGAAGTAAGCAACCGCAGGTTAAGTGGAGCTGAGGTTGACAGAATTGTAGCCGCTATTTTTAAGAAATGGGATTCTCAAATAAGGCATGGCGATAGATATTATAGTAAACGCTAACCTGTAAAAGACATTATTAAGCATAGTAGTTTGGTTTGGTAGTTACAATAAGCTCCTGCTATTTTTAGCGGGGGCTTTTTTATTTGTAGCTTTTGTAGCATTCTTACATTTTTTACAGTATCACTTACAAAAATTACAGAAAAAAGCTGCAAACGGGTATAATTTGCTTGCAATTATACTTTTATGTCATTTAGAACAATTGCTTTTATAATATCACTATTGTTTGCTCTGTTTCTTACAGGCGTTATGGCAAAAGGCAGTGAAGTTTATCCCAACCCCAATACGAAGCCTAATGTGCTGTTTATAGTGGTAGACGATATGAACACGTTGGGTGTAAAAAAGAATTACCCGCAATTAAAAGTTCCTGCCATTACCAAACTTATGGAAGAATCGTACTACTTTTCCAACGGAACCTGCGCAGCTCCGGTTTGTAATCCATCCCGCACCGCTTTTTTTAGCGGTAGGTCTCCGCACAATACCGGGTCATATTTTAATGGTGTCAATCCCTGGCTGAAATCCCAATCTCTTGCGGCAACAGAAGTGATGCCTGAAACCTTTCAAAAGAATGGGTACACTACCTGGGCCGGCGGAAAGATCTTTCATGTGTTGCCCAACGATGGCCGTGAGAAAAAAATGTTTGATAATGAAATTTATAAAGGAGGTTATGGTCCTTTTAGTAATAACAAAAAAGATGGTGTAGGGCGTTGGAACGTAATTGAGCCCTGGACAAATGCCGACACTGATTTTACTGACGTGGTGAACGCTGACCGGTTGGTTGCATTCTTGTCCCAATCACACCAGAAACCATTTTTTGCCTACTTCGGCCTCTATCGGCCTCACTCGCCATACACAGCTCCCAAAAGGTTTTACGATCTGTACAAAGACGTCATCTTTACACCGCCGCCTGGTTTTGAACCTAATGACGTTGACGATGTGCCCGCCTGGGGCAAACAATTGTTGGGCAATATGAATTTTATGCAGCGTGAGGGAAGGAGTAAAAGAGATGTATGGATGGAATATATGCGGGCTTACTGTGCCAACACTTCATTTGCCGACTGGAACGTGGGCCGGGTTCTTGAAGCTCTTGACAAGAGTGCTTATGCTAATAATACTATTGTTATTTTCATTTCAGATAATGGCTTTCATACGGGCGTAAAAAACCACTGGCAAAAAGGTACGCTTTGGAATGCTTCCAGCAACATTCCTTTTCTCATACGCCTGCCTGCTAAGAAAAAAATGGTTTTACCACAAACGGTAAATACTCTTGATATTTATCCTACTCTCATTGAGTTTTGTGGCTTGCAACCGCCTGCACATACTTTAGATGGAAAGAGTATGGTGCCGCTGTTTCGCAATCCATCGGCGGCATGGGGCAAAAACGGACTCACTTTTTACGGCGAAGGATTTACAGGCGTATTAAGTGAGCGGTACCGCTATATCCGCTATCCTGACGGGACGGAGGAGTTGTATGACCATAACTCTGATCCATACGAATTAAAAAATATAGCAAACGAGCCCTCGATGACCGCTGTAAAAAAAGAAATGAGCAGATCAGTACCCTCAATTTTTGCAAAGTCGCTGGGTGGCAAAAACATGAGTCAACCTGAGGAATGATAACAGTAAAGACCCATACTCAGGTACACATAAAACAACGTATAACTGAACAGAAAAATTGAACTATGCAAAAATTGTTTTGGTTGTTGCTGGCTTTGGCAGTGCAGCAAGCAGGAGCGCAGTATAAGCAGGCGCCGGTTAACTTAACTACAGAATGGGGTGTGCGTGTAAAACCGGCAAACGCCTGGCAGGAATACCCGCGCCCGCAAATGGTGCGCACCCAGTGGCAAAATCTGAATGGATTGTGGAACTATGCCATTACCAAAAAAGGAGCTTCGCAACCCTCTGTATTTGACGGCAAAATATTAGTGCCATACCCTATAGAATCATCTTTATCGGGTGTGGGCAAATCTTTACTACCCGATCAGGAGCTTTGGTACCAGACAAAATTTTCAATTCCCAGGGATTGGAAAGGAAATGACATCATACTTCGCTTTGATGCAGTAGACTGGAAGACATCAGTTTGGATTAACGGCCAAAAGGCGGGTGAACACAAAGGCGGTTTTAACCCTTTTTCGTTTAACATTACGCCTTATTTAAAAACCACTGGCGGTAATGAGCTGGTTGTTTCGGTTTGGGATCCTACTGATACAGATTTCCAGGCGCGTGGAAAACAGGTACTGGATCCCAAGGGAATCTGGTACACGACAGTTTCGGGTATCTGGCAAACTGTATGGCTGGAACCGGTAGCTAAAACAGCCATCACTACTTTTAACCCTGTAGCGGATATTGATAACAGCCGTATATATTTCAACATTGCAGGCCAGGGAGATACAAGCAACACGCTTGTAAACATAAACATATCTTATAAAGGAAAAGAAGTAAAAAAAATCACGGTTCCTTATCATCATACCATCAGCGTTGATATTGCCAATGCCAGATTATGGGAACCAGGAAACCCTGAAATATATGATACAGAAATAAAATTATTACGCGATGGGAAAGTGGTGGATGCTTTCAAAACATACTTTGCCATGCGCAAAGTGAGTCTTGTAAAAGATGCTGACGGCTATGTGCGCTTAGGATTGAATGATAAACCCATCTTTCATTACGGAACGCTTGACCAGGGATGGTGGCCTGACGGTTTACTTACACCGCCATCGGATGCGGCCATGCTGTATGATATGATAAAGTTGAAAAAAATGGGTTTTAACACCATTCGTAAACACATTAAAGTAGAACCAGCAAGATTTTATTTTCATGCCGACACCATGGGCATCTTATTGTGGCAGGATATGCCTTCAGGTTTTAAATGGCCCAACCATCCTTCGCATGTAGATGCTTATGCAGCTGAAGACTGGGTGCGCCCGGTTGAATCTGCCAGGCAATTTGAAGCAGAATGGAAGTCTATCATTGATCATCTTCGTTTCTTTCCCAGCATTGTAATGTGGGTGCCGCTGAATGAGGGATGGGGGCAGTATGATACGAAACGCTTAAACGACTGGACTAAAAATTATGATCCCACCCGCTTGGTAAATACCCCCAGCGGCTGGACAGACCGGGGTGTAGGCGATGTTTTGGACGCACACCAGTACCCTGGCCCGGGCATGTACGATCTATCGCAAAGTAATGGCAGGTCGCTGGTGTTAGGTGAGTTTGGCGGGCTTGGATTGGTGATAAAAAATCACATCTGGAACCCCAATAAAAGAAACTGGGGCTATAAAACCTATACAGAAGATTCCATACTCATTCGCGAGTATACGGAGCTGATGCATAACCTGCATCTCATGATACCACGTGGTCTGGCTGCAGCTATTTATACGCAAACTACAGACGTAGAGGGAGAAGTGAACGGCCTGATGACTTACGACCGTAAAGTGATAAAGATACCCATGGGGCTTTTGCAGCAATTACACAAGCCTCTTTATGAAGAACCGGCAGGTAAGATTACGTACATCAACCAGGCAACAGAGGCAGACAAGCCAACGTTCAGCTACAGCGGCGCAGCTGCTTACAATTGGATGCGTCAGGGCAACCCTACTTCATTTCAAAAAACGCAGCAGCCTGTGGTAGTAAAAAAAGGCCACAATGTATATGCTTACCAGGATGTGCTGCTATCCGGCATACCTAAAGGGCTGGGAATAAAATTGTATGCCTCCGGAGATGCGCGCATATACATCAATGGCAATCTGGTTTGGAAAGAAGATCAGGTAAGAATTAAAAGGCATTATGATGATATCAATTTATCTGATGGCATCAAATATTTAAAAACCGGTGCCAATCGTATAGCTGTAGAAACAATGAATGCCTCACAGGATGTAAAATTCGATTTTAGTCTGTATCGGTTGGATTAACAAATTTCTATTAGCAATTCCGCGTTCACTTAAAATCGTTGCAAATGTTTACAAGCTGTTGCGATGATTCAATCTACATCCGGAACAGGCTGCGGAGAAGTGGTAGGCCCCTGTACTGTCAATACTCCTTTTGAAACTTTCATTCGGTCAATAAACACCACGCGCTCATTACCGGTTTTGGCAGTGCGCCCATGGTACACACAGTACATTTCCTTACCATCAGGGCTCCAGGTAATGCTGTTGTGGCCGGTACCCGTAACAATGCCGCCTTTTTCCACATTTTTTTCAAGCACGGGATTATTAGGCGCTTTGGTAAAAGGCCCCAAAGGATTTTTGGAAGTAGCATAACCTACGGCATAGTTTTGCCCGCCAAAATAATTGGCTGAATACATCATATAATAGGTGCCGCCCTGTTTAAAAATAAACGAGCCTTCTGTCCAGCGGCGGTTTACCTCGTTGCTGGTTACTGAACGGCTTTCCCATTCGGCCTGTTTGTCGTTCATGGTTACGGGCGGGCGCAGCAGCAATACTGGTTCGCCAATAACGCCGGTAAAATCGGGTTTCATTTCCACGCCATATACCCAGCTTTCTTCAATTTCTTTAAACCAGCCTTTCTTCCTTGCCCACTCACTTACCTCAGTTTCTACAGGATGTTTGTAAGCGCAACGCGAGTAATATAAATACACTTTCCCGCTGGGCTCAAACAACACGTTGGCATCTATAATTGGATAACCCGGGTCAAAAATAGGCTGGTTGGTCATGTCAATAAAAGGGCCGGTAGGCTTATCGGCCACAGCAACGCCAATTTTATAATTCTCCAATTCATTGTTGGGGTTTTCCTTCCAGTGCGCACTGTAAAACATGTAAAACTTTCCGTTGTAATGATAGACTTCAGGCGCCCAGTAGTCTTTTGTAGCCCAGCCATTTTTGTTATTGCCAAAATATACCTGGCCTTCGGGTTGCCAGTTTACCAGGTCGGTGCTGCTGTATGCCGAAAATCCTTTTTTAGCGCCACCACCTGTGCCATACATATAATATTTATCACCCTTCACGTGCAGCACATAAGGATCACCAAACTGAACAGGCAAAGGATTGGTATAAGTAGATTTTGAAGAGGATTGCGGTTGGTTTTTGGGCGTGCACATTACGAGCGCTACGCAACATAAAATAGTAAGGAGGTTTAATTTTATCATATTGAAAAATTTGCTTGTAAGATATGACTTATCAGTTGGTAAAGATAACCTTCAATGTTTTTTAATAGCCCATTTGTTGGCGCCAATTCTTTAGGTCTTTTTGCAGGGAACGCAGCTTTGACGGGTTTTTTTGAGCCAGGTTTATTTTTTCTTCCGGATCGATTTTTAAATTGTACAGTTCAATAGTATTGTCATCAAAAAATTCGATCAATTTCCAATCACCGCTTATAATGCACCCCGACGATCTGCCGCCTAAAAAATGAGGTTTCTCAAGCGGATAATGCCAGTATAAATTTCGCTTGGGCATTTTATAATTGATGTTTGATAAAATACCGGCAAAAGACTTTCCATCTACAAGCTGGCTGTTGTTTTTAATGCCTGCCAGTTGCATCAGTGTCGGGTAAATATCATAATTAACCAGCCTTTGGCTGGCTGTTTTATTTTTTTGTATGATAGGGGTGCCCCATACCAGGAAGGGTTCTCTTATGCCGCCTTCGTAAAGCATGCTTTTACCACCACGAAGCGGGGCATTGCTGGTTACCCGGGTTTCCCCACCATTATCGCTGGTAAAAATGACAATGGTATTTTGATCAAGCCCGGTTTCTTTAAGCTTTTGTAAAATCATGCCTACACCCTCATCTACCACTTTAAGTTGTGCTGCCAGATGCGGGTTATTGGTTTTTGCCCAGGTGTCTTCTGAATACATGAGGTAAGGATCGTTCTGAGGATTTTTCTTTGTAGCTGAGCTTTTTCCTGCACCTTTCTTATTTCTGAAATAGTCTACCAACTCTGGCTTGCCATGCACCGCCGTATGAACGGCATAATGGCTGAGATACAGAAAGAATGGCTTGTCGCGGTTTCGTTCAATAAACTCAACAGCCTCCTGATTTTGGCGATCTGTAAGATATTCCCGCTCGCCAGGTAATTTTTTCTCCAGTTCTTTGTTCCAAAAATAAGGATGATAGTACACGCCTTCGGCAATGCCCCGGTTCTCACTGGTCAAAACTTCATCAAAACCGTGTTTACCTGGTAACGATTCTACCGGAGCGCCTTCTTTTACATAGCCCGAAAGATGCCATTTACCAATGATGCCGGTACGATAGCCATTAAGTTTTAGCATTTCTGCAAGCGTAATATGTTTTTCATCGAGGTGCTGTCCGGCATTTGGCCGCAAATAATCATTAATTCCCAGCCGGGCAGGGTACTGGCCCGTCATTAATGCTGCGCGGTAGGGTGAACAAACCGGTGCCGCCGCATAAAAATTGGTAAAACGCAATCCCTGGCTTGCCATTTTATCAAGTTCCGGCGTTTCGTTGAAATGATTGCCATAGCAGCCAAGTTCGCTATAACCCAGGTCATCAGCTAAAATATAAATAATATTGGGTTTGTTGCTTTGCGCATACACAATCACACTTCCAAAGACTGTAATTGACAATAATAATATTTTGATCATATTCAAATCTTAAATACTAAGCCAAGATATTCTATAATTGCATTTTTGTATGCAAGAAATGTAGTAGAATATTTTGATATTGTATAATGGGTATATCGAATGAATTATAAGCACATATACTAAAAAATTTTCCAGGTTAAAGCAGGGCTGCTACCATTTACTATTTGTAGTAAGAAAGCCTTCTTCTTTTAATCTAAGGTGATGAAGAAATTATATAAACATGTGAATATCAGGTAAAACAGCAATTGTTATATAGCTGTGGCGACAATTTTTACAAAAAATAATACAATAGTTAAACAATCAGGCATCAGATATTTCTATCATTGTGCCTGCTGAAATTGAACAAAAAGCAGTTTAACGATTAGCAATTATTTCTTCTGTATGATTGCTTTCCAAATTTAAAATGAGTATCAAAACTTAACGAATGAAAATATCTTCTATTGGTGTAGTAGTAGTAGCGATTATCATTATTTGTCTTCCAGGACTTCTGATTGCACAGCAAACAGATTCACTCAATATGAATATTAAAGCAATAGCCAGGGACGATTATAATGGCGCTGCATACACCATTAAAATTGATGATCTTAAAAATATTCCTGTTACAGATCTATCCAACCTGCTTACAGGTTTGGTTCCAGGTTTTTTTTCTTATCAGACATCAGGAGGCACCGTAAATGAAAGTGCCAGCTTTTGGATAAGGGGGCAAAGAACTTTTTCAGAAGGCGTGCTGGTGCTGGTAGACGGGCAGGAGCGGGATTTTGGCATTCTTTCGCCATATGAAGTTGAAAGTATTACGGTTTTAAAAGATGCAGCATCTACAGTTTTATACGGTACCCGTGCGGCTAACGGTGTAATACTGGTGACCACCAAAAAAGGCGTTCGGGGAAAAACAAAAGTTGAATATACCGGGCAGATGATCAATCAGGCTCCCCTGGGTCTTTTGGAGCCGGTGGGGGCGTTAGAATATGCAAAACATTATAATGCTGCAATAAAGAACGACGGTGGCAACGAAGCAAATTTGTACACGGAACAATATTTTGATCAATACCGCAATAGAAACGGGGTGAATGAAGAAATCTATCCCGACGTAGATTGGTTAAATAAGTATTTTAAAAAATCAAGCTGGGTGCAACGCCATAACTTAAGTATATATGGAGGAAATAAAAATGCTCGTTTTTTTATAAATGGTGGTTATTTGAAGCAAAGTGGGATGTTCAATATTGACGAAGTAAACGATTTGTCAAAAAACAATACTACGAACAGGTATAACATACGGTCTAATTTAGATGTTGTAGTAACCCCTTCAACAAAACTCAACGTAGAACTTTATGGCTGGATGGATCAGCAATACAGGCCGGGTGGCGAGTCTTATGCACTATACCAGGCGCTGGTAACCACACCGGCCAATGTCTTTCCAGAGTTTTATAAAGACAATGCCAGTTATCTGGATGTGGACGGGAACAGGATTAGGTCTATTGACGGCAAACTACCTGCCGGTGATGGAATTGTAGCCAACCCCTGGGCTATGTTGAACCGGAACGGACATGATATTGCCAATGGTACCTATGGTTCCTTCAGAACCCGGCTGATACAGGATTTATCTTTTATAGCCCCTGGTTTAAAAGCATCAGGAACGCTGTCAATGGACGGCTACACCAGTGCTGTTACAAACAGAACAAAAGGTTATGCCTATTACAGGCTGAATGATATTACAGACCCAACCGTATTAAGAAAAACCGGTAATGATGGCCAAATGGCTAATTCAATTTCCACCCGCAACGGTTATTCAAGAAACGGTTTAAATTTTCAGTTGTCTTATGATAAAGCCATAGGTAAGCATGGCATACAAACCCTGGCTTTTTATGATCAGTATGAAAATAATAACCAGGTTTCAGTTCCTGACAGATTTCAAACTATTGGTACCTGGCTGAATTATTCCTATGCAAAAAAATATTCTATTGATCTAACCGGATCTTATCATGGCGTGTACAAGTTTGCACCAGGTAAGCGTTTTGGGTTTTTCCCTGCCGTATCTGCTGGTTGGGTTGTATCACGAGAAAATTTTATGCAAGGATTTGAAGATTTTTTGGCATACTGGAAGGTTAGAGCTTCTTATGGCCTGGTGGGCAATCAAAGAGGTGTAACCGAGTTTACATACATGGGGCGTATGAATGCTATAAACAATGTATATGTATTTGGAAATGGTTATAATGTTGTTCATGGCTTTGTAGAAGATATTATTGCTAACCCTTTTCTAACCTGGGAAAAATCCCGCCAATTGAATATTGGCACTGATATACGCCTGTTTAAAAACCGCTTACATTATACAGTTGATTATTTCCAGGATCACAGAACGGATATTTATATGACAGACAATACAGTGTCTTCTGTATTTGGATTGCAGGCCCCTGTAGAGGGAAATATTGGTAAAATGAAAACAGAGGGTGTAGATATGGCTGCGACATGGAGTGACAAGATCGGACAATTTGGTTACAGACTGGGTGGCACCTATTCATATTCTCTGAACGAGGTAATAAAAACCGGTGAAAATGCTCAGCCATACCCTTGGATGCAGGCAGCAGGCTATTCGCGGGGTGTGCCAAAGGGATACGTGGCAATGGGGCTGTTCCAGTCTTACGAAGAAATTGCTGCTGCCCCAAGCCAAACATTTTCATCTGTTCAGCCAGGAGATATCCGCTATAAAGACATCAACGGTGATGGAATTATAGATGTGAATGACAGGGTACCTATAGGTTATGGCAGCGTACCCAATCTGTTTTATGCTTTTCATTTAGGATTAAACTTTAAGGGCGTTGGATTTACCGTGCTTTTTCAGGGTGCATCAGAAGTATCAACCAACCTGAGCGGAAGAGTGGCTTACCCTTTTGTATCTAACGGAACTATATACAAACACCAACTGGATTATTGGACACCGGAAAATACAGATGCATCACTACCAAGAATTTCAAGGTTATCTTCTAACGTAAACAATTCGCAAACATCATCTTTCTGGATACAGGACGCCAGTTATCTCAGGCTAAAAACCGTTGATTTATATTACGAATTCCCTGCACGATTGCTGAATAAATCTTTCATTGACAATCTTCGTGTTTTTGTAAGCGGATATAACTTATACGTATGGACAAAACAAAAGGGCCCGCTTGACCCCGAAGATACTGGTAATAGTGCAAGCATGCCCTTAACCCGAAACTTAAGCGCAGGTGTTTCTATCAGATTTTAATATATAAATTATGATTAGGCATATAAAAAACATTTTTCTATTTTCTTACGTGGTATTTTCATTTACCGCTTGTAACTACATGGATGAAAGCCCTTATGACTGGGTGCAGCCTAAAGACGTATTCTCCATGGAGAATAATTTTCAACGCCCCATCAATCAGGCATACTCGTACATTCCTTCTGGTTATAACAGAGTTTCCAGTGCTTTTCTGGATGCCGCAACAGATGATGCTATCAGCACTATTAACAGTTCCTCAGTGCATTTATTGGCGCGGGGTTTTCATAACTCTAACACACCTGTTCTCAATCCCTGGAACTCTTCATACATGGGCATCAGGCAAACGCATTTTGTTCAACATCATTTAAAAGAAATTGACCTGGTATTGAATAATCAAACTCCCCAACAGGTATTGGACCTGAAAAACATTTATTCGGGAGAAATGTACGCCCTGCGGGCATTGTTTGAATTCAATCTGCTTAAGCATTATGGCGGCTACCCGATTGTAGACAGGTATTACGCTTACGGAGATCCGGAGTTAGCCAATAAGCCCCGGAACACATTTGATGAATGTGTAAAAAATATCATGCAACTCTGTGACTCTGCTGCCAAATATCTTGATGTGGTTCCACAGGGTAATAATAGCGGCCGCGGCCGAATGACCAAAGGAGCAGCATTAGCTATAAAAGCAAAAACGCTTGTATACGCGGCAAGCCCGCTTTTTAACCAGCTTATTAATAATAATCCTGTTATTGGCTACAGCAGTCCAACTACAGCAGATATTACAAAAAGATGGGAAGATGCCGCCGCCGCTTGTGCTGAAGTTATTAATTTGAAAAACACAAATGGAACTAACAGATATACTTTATTTGCCAACTATGCCAACTCATTTATACAAACACCCAATAACAGCGACAATGATTTTATCATTTATGTGATGGAAACGCAAAACAACACCCTGGAAAGGCGTCACTATCCACCGTCACTTGCAATTAATTCGGGAGGTGGAACAGTACCCACACAAGATTTGGTTGATGCCTTTACTACCCCAAACGGTTCAGATTATATAAAAGTTAATAACGCAACGCAATACACCAACCGTGATCCCAGGTTTGAAACCATCATTGGATATAATGGCTCTAAATACAGAAATAACGCACTTACCATATTTACAAAAACCGGGCAGGGTAGCACCATAGACGGATTAAACGCTATTGTAGACCGCTCTACCAATACGGGTTACTATTTAAAAAAATTCCTGAATCTTAATTTGAATTTTTCTGCAAACCCGGGTACTGTAAACCACCTTTTCCCCATCATAAGGCTGGCAGATATTCTGCTGCTTTATGCAGAGGCTATGAATGAAGCTTACGGACCCGATATTGACCCAAAAGGGTATGGGTTAACTGCTAAAGACGCTGTGAGAAGAGTACGCACACGTGCCGGATTTGGGGCCAACGATCAATACCTTGTTAATGCAACAGATGTTGCAACAATGCGTAACAAAATAAAACAGGAACGAAGAATAGAGCTGGCATTTGAAGAGCAAAGATATTTTGACCTGCGCCGCTGGATGGATGGCGAACAATTGAACAAACCTGTGCATGGTGTAAAAATAGAAACGGTGGGAGGCTCAGATGTATACTCCACTTTCGTTGTAGACCCTTTGAGAAAATTTGAATTTAAGATGTATTTGCATCCCATTCCTTTAAGTGAAATCAGATCTTCTCCACAAATATCTCAAAACCCGGGATGGTAATGCCAAAATGAACGATATGAAGAAAATTGTAATTATTATACTGTTGTCAGCAGGGTGTTTATCTGCTTTCGCTCAACGAACAATTAATGGATTAGTAAAAGATGAATCCGGAAACCCGATCAGCGCTGTTTCTGTGTTTCAAAAAGGAGCGCAGAATGGGGCACTCACCAATAACGCAGGGGAGTTTTCCATCCGCTTAAACGATAATTTTGAACCCATACTTGAGTTTACTGCTATTGGATACGAGATGCAACAAGTAACGATACCAGCAACAGGAATCATAAATGTGGTACTGGTCAATCAGCAGCTTGGCCTGGAAGAAGTTGTTGTTGTTGGATATGGAACCCAAAAAAGAGCTTCAGTTACCGGCGCCATTTCAAGCGTAGAAGCTGAGCAATTAGGCAGTTCGCCGGTATCAAGCCCAACAAATGCACTCACGGGCCGCGTATCGGGTTTGGTTACACGCCAAACAAGCGGACGCCCGGGCGGTGATGCTTCTCAGCTTTTTATTCGTGGGCAGGCTACGTTTAATAATACATCTCCGCTTGTATTAGTTGATGGGGTAGAGAGGGACTTCACCCAAATAAATATTGATGATATTGAATCTGTTTCAATCCTAAAAGATGCTTCGGCTACTTCGGTTTATGGGGTGCGTGGCGCCAATGGCGTGGTACTGGTTACCACAAAAAGAGGCACACAGGGAAGGGTAAAGATTTCACTGGCTTCTGAGTATGGGATCACCCACTTTAACAGGTTAACAAAATACCTGAATGCGGAAACAACTTCATTATTTCAAAGGGAAGGAACAATTAATGTGGGGCTGGATCCATCAGTTTTATCAAACACCAGTAATTTTCCCGTGTCGGAATATGATAATTATTTATACAGGACCCAGCTAAATCCTTTCACGCATCCTGATAACGACTTTGTGGAAACATTTACAAAGCCGGGGTCACAACAGAAGTATAATTTGAACATAAGCGGGGGCACTGATATAGTAAAGTATTTTGTTTCTGCCAGCTATTTTTCTCAGGATGGCATGTTTGAAACTGATATCAATAAATTAAGAAAAACGCCTGTTTTAAGCAGGCTGATTGAATTATCTCCAGAAGTTGACGAGTCGTTACAGCAACCCGATTTTGATGCTTCTTATTTCTTTCGTCGTTTAACAGCACGCTCTAATTTAGACATTCAGTTAACAAGTGATTTTAAAATCGGCATCAACCTTTCATTTATAAGCCGCAGGCAAAACAGGCCCGGATTTTATGATGGATTGGGTAATAATTCGGAAGCCATGAGGCTGTTCGGATCATTTTACAGAAATGCTCCACAAATATTTCCTTTAATGAACCCTAATGGAAGCTTTGCCGGTAATGTTGGCGTGTGGCGGCAAAACCCCCTGGTATCATTGGGTTACACAGGGTTCAGGGCAGATTATGCGAACCAGTTACAGAACACTTTTACAATGAACTATAACCTGCGTAAAATATTAAAAGGCTTGTCTGTAGATGGCAAATATGCATATGATGCTGATTGGAGCAACTGGCGGGGAATGATAACACGGCCATTCTTGTACTCGTATAATAGTATTGATGGCTCTTATCTGCAAGGGCTTAATGGAATACTACCGTCTCAGTCATCAGCGCGCGTTTCTGCCACGTATGGCCAATATATGGAATTGGCCTTGCGCTACAGAACCAGCATTTCAAGGCATAATATTTCCAGTGTGGTACTGGTAAACCGAAATTCAGTTTCATCACCCGGTGGGTTGTATTCTTATGTTCCACATGTATACCAGGCAGCCATTGGCAGAATTAATTATGATTACAGGAACACTTATTTATTAGAGGCAAATGCTGGCTATAATGGTTCTAACCGGTTTGCTAAAGGCCACCGCTACCAGCTCTTTCCTTCTGTTTCTGTAGGCTGGGTGTTTACGAATGAAAAATTTATGAAAAACCTGGAAGCTTTAAACTTTGGTAAGCTAAGAGCTTCTTATGGCGAAGTGGGTAATGACCAACTGGGGGGATTTTCATATTTCTATCGCTCCAATTATATATCATCTGGCACATATTCATTTGGGGAAAACCCGGCACCAACTACTTCGGGTTTAAGAGAAGGCAGAATGGCCAATGAAAATATTTCATGGGAAAAAGCCAGCAAATATAACCTGGGATTAGATACCCGCTGGCTCGATTCACGCCTTACATTTTCAGCAGATGTTTTCCAGGAAAGAAGAAAAGATATATTGGCAACACCAGCGCTGTTTATATTCGCAGCAGGTGTATCGGGCCTTGCACCGGCCAATATTGGTGTAGTGGATAACAAAGGCTACGAGTTGGAACTTGCATGGACAAATAATGTAGGAAATGACTTTTCCTACTTTGCAAAAGTTTTATGGTCCCAGGCAAAAAATACCATTATTGAAATGAGTGAATCCAACCAGCCTTACGAATATATGGCAAGAACAGGCAAATCAATCGGACAGTTTTTTGGATACAAATTTGACGGTTTCTTTCAGTCTTATGAGGAAATTGCCGCATCACCACAGCAATTTGGGTTATCAAACCTTGCTCCCGGAGATATTAAATATAAAGACATTAACGGCGATGGTATCATCAACCAGGATGATCAGATACCCATTGGAAAAACCGGTGTGCCTGAAATTACCTACTCATTATCTGCCGGTTTTAACTATAAAAGCTTTGACTTTAGCTTTTTGATTCAGGGTGCTGCTTTAAGCTCTGTTCGTATGTGGGGAGACCTTGCGTGGGATAACAGCTGGGGCAACTATTTTCCTGAACATATAAATCGTTGGACACCTGAAACTGCTGCTACTGCTACCTACCCAAGATTTTTACAAAAGGCTATTGGTGGTGAACAAAATTATTTTGACTCTGATTTCTGGCTGAAAGATGGTGACTATTTGCGGTTAAAAAACATACAAATTGGTTATACCATGACAAAGAAGTTGTTAAAAGGCACCCCAATCAATTTAGTTAGATTATACGCCAACTGCTTTAACTTGTTTACCTGGGATAAAGTGAAAAGAATTGATCCGGAATCTGATCCCAACAGAAATGATGGATACTTCTACCCGCAGCAAAGAATTATAAATGTGGGGCTAAATATAAATTTTTAACAATCCTGATATGAAAAGAATAGTTTACGTTTTTATTATATTAATACTTGGTTACGGATGTTCCAAAGATAGCGGGCTGAATACAACTGATCTGGATGAGCTGACTGAAGATGTAGTGTTTTCGGATGTTGCTTATACCCGTAGGGCCTTGTATCATCTTTATGCCAATATGCGTGAAGAAACTGCGAACAACAGCGGTAGTTTTTCCAGGCTGTTTAATATGAATGTAACTGTTGCCATGCTGGATAATGCAACTGATGATGGTGCGGGCAATACCACCCGCAATGCAGGGGTATCTCCAAACATTCAAAAATATATTACAGGCAGCATCAACGCTACATCAAACCCTGTGGAAAATGCAAATACGCATCCCTGGAGATATTTCTATAACGCCATTAGGGCAGCCAATATTTTTCTTGCTAATATTGACCGCTCTCCGCTGCAGGCAGAAGAAAGAGAAAGCAGTAAATACCAGGCCAGGTTTTTAAGGGCTTATTTTTATCATGAATTATTTCGCTGGTTCGGGCCTTTGGTAATTACTACAGAGCCATTGGATCCTTTTAGCTTTAGCACTACTAAAAGAGAAGACCTGAAAACCACCGTAGATTTTATTGTAAAGGAATTTGATACACTGTCAACACCGGGGCTGCTTCCTGATACATGGACGGGCTCGGACTATGGCAGGATCACCAGGTCGGCGGCAATGGCATACAAAGCCCGAACCCTGTTGTATGCAGCCAGCCCGCTTTTTGAAGCATCCGGAGTTACCTGGGCGCAGGCAGCAGAGGCTGCGCAAGAAACAATCGATTATTGCGAAGGAGATGGATTTCATTCGCTTTATTATGATCCTTTGGAACCTGAAAAAAGCTATTCCAGGTTATTTAATGAGCGTGTCAATCGGGAAAATATATTGGTTTACTTAAGAGCCCCAACCAATGATTTATATAATTTATTTCCTGCGTTCAATCCCTGGAATGTAAATAAGGAACTGACAACAGTACCCACTCAATGGCTGGTTGATAGTTATGATATGATTAATGGCGAAGAGCCAATTACGGGGTATAATAGTGATTATAGCCCTATCATTAATACCGCGTCAGGGTATAACGAACAAAGCCCTTATGCAAACCGTGATCCACGTCTTAAACAATCTATTTTACATCATGGGTCAGTATGGCCACAGGTAAATTCCCTTCCTGCAACTGTAGACATCAGAACTGCGAACAACTGGGGTAGCGGGTATTTTCTTGTAAAATATTTGGATGATCGTATCGATCACAGAAAGGGAGGCACTACATCAATGAATTTTATAATGATGCGTTACGCAGAAGTTTTATTGAATTTTGCGGAAGCAATTAATGAATCTGCCGATAATGCCTCAGCTCGCTCTAAAGCTGTTGAACAGCTAAATAAAATAAGAAAACGTGCCGGCTTTGCTGACGAACACCTTTTGGATGCATCGAAGTTTACTCAAAGTACACTTCGCGAAAGAATTCGGAAAGAAAGAAGGGTGGAAATGGCATTTGAAGAACATCGTTTTTTTGATATACGCAGGTGGAAAATTGCAACCACCGTAATGAACAGGCCTGCAATTGGAATTATGATGGTTAACAATCAGTACGTTCGCAGGGTATTAGACCAACGCAGCTATGCTGAGCGTATGAACCTGTCTCCATTACCAGTGGCTGAAGTAAACAACAGCCCTTATATTTATCAAAATCCCGGGTATTAAAAATTTAAAATTAGTAATATGAAAAAAAGTGTGTATCTGACATTTTTTCTTACAGTAATTATTTTAGCATCTTGCAGTAAAAGCAAAAATGAAGTGGCTTATACGCCAACAGTTATCATAAGTTTTTTAAATGTGGGTGATAGTGGTATTGTAAATATGCCAAAAGGAGCCGTAGATTATACGGCTAAAATTAATGTACGATCAAATGGAACAGCTTTAAGATTGTTTGAAATTTACGAAGCCGACGCAAGAACAGGCGCAAGAGGTGCATTGATTGAAAACTCTGCCATTTCTTTTACCAACGTTCAGACAAGTGTTGAGCAGGACCATACCATTACCGGCCTTACAGAAAACAGGGCCATTAAAGTTGTGGTGACGGATACAACAGGAAATGTGTTTGAAAAAAACCTTGTGGTTAAAATCACGCCATCAGTTATTTTTTCAGATGCAGTGAAGATTGAAACAGTGGAAAATTACTATGGGCCATATTTTGCCACCTGGCTTTCGGGCCGCGTTTACATGCGCAGCCACGAGCAATATAAAGATCAGATCGATCTATCTCTCGGAGGCATTCAGATAGGGCAGGATACGCTTCCACATTTAGTAAACCCTGCTGTAAGAGGAACTTATAATTTATTAACTATTGCGGGGTTGCAGCATACAAAATTTGAAGCTACCGCTTATACAAAGGCTCAATTTGATGGTATTAGCCGTGTGAATGAATCGCTGATAACAGCGCTTGCAGATCCGCAAAAGGATACCGTTAGGATAGAAAATAATAAAATCTATTTGTTTAAAACCGCGAATGGTAAAAAAGGATTGATCAGTATCAGTTCATTAACTAAAAAAACAGCTACTATAGAGATTAGCAATGGAAACTGGGTGCCCAGCTCATCCTATTATGAAGCGGCAATCGCAACAAAAACAGTATCTCAATAAAGTGAATTCTGAATATCTATATAAGACTTTATCATAATCCGCATTAGTGTGTTAAAAGATCAACAAGTGAGCAGATATTTTTTATTCATATTACTTTTTATAACCGTGGTATTCAAAGCCAATGCCCAAAAAAAGCCCAACATCCTAATTATTCTTGCTGATGATATGGGCTACTCTGATATTGGTTCCTACGGCGGCGAAGTGCAAACGCCTAACCTGGATAAACTCTCCAAGGAAGGCATTCGCTATCGCCAGTTTTACAATGCGGCTCGCTGTTGCCCCACGCGCGCTTCTTTAATGACCGGGCTTTACCCCCACCAGGCGGGTATGGGTTGGATGGCTGCTGCCGATTTGGGTACACCTGCGTATCAGGGCAATTTAAACAGGCAATCGGTAACTATTGCCGAAGTGTTAAAAACGGCAGGTTATCATACATACATGACCGGCAAATGGCACCTGACCAACGAAAGGAAAATAGCCGGCGAAGTAATAGATAACTGGCCCAGGCAAAGAGGGTTTGACAGATTTTTTGGAATCATTCCCGGTGCGGCAAATTACTTCACGCCTTTTGTATATAGCGATAACAAAAAATACAAGGCTTCAACTGATGATAATTATTACTTAACTGATGCCATCAGTGATACAAGTGCGAAATTCATTAATGAGCATTTTGCTGATAAGAATGATAAGCCCTTGTTTATGTATGTGGCTTATAATGCTCCACACTGGCCGCTGCATGCGCCTGAAAAAGATATTGAAAAATACAGGCAACTATATTTACAGGGATGGGACGTATTAAGAGCTGAGAGATTTGCCAGACAAAAGCAAATCGCTTTACTTCCACAAAATAGTGTCCTTTCTCCCCGGGATAAAGAAGTAGAAGCATGGAACAGTTTGAGTGATGACCAAAAAAATGAAATGGCTTCGCGCATGGCCATTTATGCAGCACAGATAGATATCATGGATGCAGGTATTGGCAGGATAGTGGAAGCATTGAAAAAAAATGGTGAGTTAGAAAATACCCTCATCTTTTTTCTGAGTGATAATGGTGCGTGTGCAGAGTTTATCAGCAGCGGCAACAGCAAAGCTGTGGATGGAACTGCGGATACCTATGAAAGTTACCGCATACAATGGGCCAACTTAAGCAGCACACCTTTCAGGGAGTACAAACATTTTACACACGAGGGCGGCATTGCTACCCCGCTTATCGTACACTGGCCAAACGGCATCAATAAAAATCTTTATAACTCTTTTGCAAAAGGGTATGGGCAATTAACTGATATTATGGCAACCTGCGCAGATGTAGCGGGAGCAAAGTATCCGGCGGTTTTTTCAGGCCATAAAATTCATCCGCTGGAAGGAAAAAGCCTCGTTCCGCATTTTTCAGGTAAAGACAATCAGAAAGAAAAAATGTACTGGGAGCACGAAGCCAATATTGCAATGAGAGACGGTAAGTGGAAACTTGTGGCCAAAACTCCCGAAGGTGAAAAGTTTGATGAAAGAGCATTACAACTTTTTGATATGGATGCCGACCCCTCAGAAATGAATGACCTTGCTGCAAAATATCCGCAAATTGTTCAATCAATGTACCGGGACTGGCTGCAATGGGCAAAACGTGTAGAAGTATTTCCGATGGATACCAGGGAATACAACGTGCGCATGCAGGCTTACCGTCGTAATGTAAATGGAAAATTTGACGACAATCTGGGCGGGTGGAACATCAGGATTGCAGAAGATGTGGAAGCCGCAATCACAACAGATCAACGAGGTATGATAACAGGTGGAAAATCCGCATCCATTAAAATAAACAAACCAGGGGCTCGGCCCAATGGGGCAGCAATGTTCTGGCCCTTGCATTTGAATGTAAATGAACGCTTCAACCTGCGGCTGAAATTAAGATCAGCCGGGCAGGCCAATTTCATCATCAGGTTAGAAAAAACAGATGATCCTTCACAAAAAATTATTGACACGCAAATATCCGTTGGTAAAAGAATACAAGCGCATCAGCTATTATCTAAACCCGTACCTTCTGATGGCACCTACCGAATTGCACTTTACTTTGGAAATATGAAAGCCGGCGATCAATTATGGATTGACGACGTAGAACTGATTCCTGTAAAATAATTAGCGAGTTTTTCACAAAGTTTTACCTGCAGAATAATTTTTTAATATGAACCGATTTATAATATTAGTATTTCTCTCTATTTTAGCTCTAAACGCCTTTTCGCAAAATTCAAAACACGTCTTGCTAGTAAGCATTGATGGGCTGCGCCCGGACTTTTATAACAATGATCAGTGGATAGCACCCACTTTAAAACAATTAAAAAAAGAGGGCGTTTATGCTAATAAAAATTACGGCATATTTCCATCTGTAACCTATCCCTCACACACCACCATTATTACAGGCACACTACCAGCCAGGCATGGCATTTACTATAACGCACCATTTGAAGCGCCGCCCAGCCGCTGGTATTGGGAAGAAAATTTTATTAAAGTACCCACCCTGTGGGACGCTGTAAAATCGAAAGGAATGACATCGGGCTCTGTAATGTGGCCGGTAACAGTTGGTGCGCCTATTGATTATAATATTCCTGTGAAACGTCCTGACGGTGATGAAACCACTGACCAGCTAACTGTTACAAAACCGCATATTACACCACAGAAAATGGTTCCGGAAATGATAACAGCACTCGGCGGATTATCTCAAGAAGATTTCAGGTATGACCGGGTGGATATCACTATCGGGCGTACGGCTGCACATATCATTAAAAAATACAAGCCCAATTTGATGGCTGTGCATTTCATCAATTTGGATCATATTCAGCATGACGGTGGAAAAAATGGCCCTGAAGTACAGCGGGCACTTACAGTTATTGACAGCATGTTAAACGTTTTGATAACCACTTTAAAAGAAGCTGGTATTTATCATTCAACCAATATCATTATAACAGGTGACCATGGTTTTGTAGATGTTTCAAAAACCTTTTCACCAAACGTTATTCTGGCAAGGGAAGGACTTATTTCAAAGGATAACTGGACTGCTAAATTCCTGGCGTCAGGCGGTTCAGCATTTTTATACATGAAAAATAAAAATGATAAAGCAACGCTTGACAAAATAGGCAACCTGCTAAATGCGGTACCTGCCGAACAAAGAAAAACGTTTCGTATTATCGAAAGAGATGAACTGGATCAACTTGGCGCCAACCCGGAAGTAGTGATGGCATTGGCTTTGGAAGATGGTACTGCGGGCGCCAACAACATGCAGGGTCAGCAATTTGTAGTAAAGAAAAAAACAACAGGATCCCACGGCCAGCACCCACGCCTGCCTGGAATGGAAACGGGCTTCATCGCTTTCGGCCCTGATATAATATCTAACAGCTATATAAAGGAAATATCATTACCCGACATCTCTCCGCTGGTGAGCCGCTTGTTAAATCTGAATTTTACTGCACCAGATGGCAAGCTCGTTCCGGGAATTTTAAAATAAATGAACATGAACAGATCTCTACAATCATTTTTTGTTTTGCTTTTTGCTTTGGTACTGGCAGGATGTGTATCAAAGCACACACCTAATAACACTTCATCTGGCACGAAAGAGCGGCCCAACGTTGTGATCATTATGGCGGATGACCTCGATTCCAAACAACTAAGTGTTTACGGCGGGCGAAACTTAAAAACAGTTCATATAGACAGGCTTGCTGAGCAGGGATTAAAATTCAACAACATGGTTGCCTCAGAAGCCATGTGTGTGCCCCTGCGGACTTCACTTTTTACCGGCCTGTATCCCATGCGGCATGGTTCCTATCAAAATCATAAACCTGTATATAACGATAACATGAAAAGCATTGTGCACTACCTGGGCGATCTGGGTTATGAAGTAGCACTTACAGGCAAAGATCATGTAACAAAACCTGTTTCAGTATTTCCATTTATAAGGGTAGAGGGCTTTGAGCCAAATTGTGTTTCGCCCACAGATGTTTACCAGTTAAACGATGTAAAGAAATTTATAACCAACCGAGACAAACCTTATTGCTTATTTATTATGAGCAACAACCCTCATGCACCATGGACGGTTGGTGACCCTTCTGAGTTTGATGCGGATAAATTAATACTGCCTCCGCATTGGGTAGATACAAGGCAAACCCGTGAGCAGTTTACAAAATATCTGGCTGAAGTACGAAGGCTTGACAATCAGGTGGGCGAACTGATGCAACTAATTAAAGAAACAGGGCAGGAAGACAATACGATCTTTATTTTTTTGGGAGAACAGGGGGCACAGTTTCCCGGCGCCAAATGGACACTTTGGGATGAAGGCCAACACAGTTCTATGATCATCAGGTGGCCTGGCATGGTAAAGGCCAATACACAAACGGATGCAATCGTTCAGTATGAAGATATTTTACCAACACTCGTTGAAATGGCCGGAGGCCGCGCCATTCAAGGACTTGAAGGAGTGAGCTTTCTGAACGTGGTAACCGGCCGCAGTCAAAATGCCCGCGACTTTGCTTATGGTATTCATAACAATATTCCCGAAGGGCCTGCTTATCCCATCAGAGCCATTAGAGGCGGGCAATATAAACTATTACTGAACCTGTTGCCTGAAAACAAATATGCCATCCGCTATCTCACCAATCGGAAAAATGTAAAATATTGGGATTCATGGTTTGTAAAAGCACAGAATTCTCCGCGTGATCAGTTCCTGCTGAACCGCATCACCACCCGCCCCGCCGTTGAATTTTACGATCTGAAAGCAGACCCGTATGAGTTGAACAATCTTGCTAATGATCCAAAGTATTCAAAGCTGATAGAAGAATACCAAACAAAATTATACGCCTGGATGAAGCAACAGGGCGACCCCGGGGCCGCCGCCGACGTGCCGTTGAAGAAGGATTCAAGAAAATAATAGTAACTACTTTTTAATGTAATAAGCGAGATGATTATGAAGAAAATTTTTATAGCTGCATTTTTTTTGTCTTTGTTTGGTTGCTCCAATACTTCTACCACGCGGCAAACGCCGGTATCTAAGCCTAATATTATTTTTATTATGGCTGATGACCTCGGCTCGGCAGAATTGGGCAGCTATGGCAACACATTTAATGAAACGCCCCACCTTGACAGGCTTGCAGGAGAAGGAGCCCGGTTTACACAGGCTTATACAGCAGCGCCCATTTGTTCGCCGTCACGCGCTGCATTTATGACGGGTCAGTACCCGGCACGCATACGCATCACTGATTTTTTGCCTGATAATGCCGAAAGGTATCTTGACCCCGCAAAATATGTAACGCTGAATGAGGCGTTGTCTGCCGCGGGCTACCATACAGGTTTGATTGGGAAATGGCACCTGGATACACGGTTTAATGATCCTAAAGGAAACCCACAACAACACGGGTTTGATGAAGTGATCGGATCTGAAACAAAATATATTGCCGATGGCGATTACTTTTATCCTTACGATAAAACAGAAACCCTGAATGCTCAGGGTGTGGATGGTGAATATTTAACAGATCGCCAATGCCTGGAAGCTTCAAAATTTATTGAGCGCAATAAAGACAAGCCTTTCTTTTTGTACCTCTCGTTTTACAGTGTTCACACGCGCCTTGATGCACCACAGGATGTTGTTAATAAGTATAAAGTCAAGTTCGACAAAAAATATGGTGCGGGTAAAGCAGATGAATTGTTTGAAAAGAATAATCGCCACGAAGGTGGGCATTTAGATAATCCGTATCTGGCAGCTATGATCGAACGGATTGATGCGGGCGTAGGTGCTGTAATGAAAACATTGAAAGAGCAGGGCGTTGATCAAAATACAGTAGTGATGTTTTTTTCTGATAACGGTGGCGTGGGCAATCTGGGCAATAATGGTATTTTAAGAGCCGGTAAATCATGGTTGTATGAAGGAGGGATACGCGAAAACCTTATTGCGCGCTGGCCGGCTGGGATTAAACCCAAAACCGTCATTCATACACCTGTTTATGGTACTGATTTTTACCCAACTTTTCTGGATATGGCGGGAGCCACAGCAAATGCTGGTAAAATTGTTGATGGAAAAAGTTTCCTTCCTTTGTTTAAGAACCAGGCCATGCAGCCGAGGCCTTTCTACTGGCATTATATTTCTGAAACAGGCAAATGGGCAAACCGCATGTGCAGCGCTGTTCGCCAGGGGGATTACAAATTGCTTTATTTTTATGCAGATCAAAGAATTGAATTGTACAACCTGAAAAATGATCCTTCTGAAAAAAACAACATAGCCGCTTCAGAACCTGGCAAAGTAAAAGAACTGAAGGCCATGCTTGATAGCTGGAAGAAAGAAGTGAATGCAGAAGAACCTGATGTAGTGGGCGCTTCAAAGCCGCGGCCTGCAAGGAAGCGGGCGAATTAAGTTACATTTGCAGTATAGAATGTAAATAAAAGGGAATCGTACTTGTTTAAGCAAATTATAAGTTTCATTTTATGGGCTGTATGGTGTTGCAGCAGCAATAGTATTGCGCAGCGCGTTCAATTTAGGAATTATACAGTCAACAATGGCTTACCCTCAAACACGGTTTGGAATATCATTCAGGATGACCAGGGTTTTATATGGTTGGGAACTAAAAATGGCTTAACAAAGTTCGATGGTATTCATTTTAAAAATTATCAGATAAGCGGACAGGGTTTATCGTTTATTCATTCCATTAGCAGGGTTGATGAAAATATTTATTGGATAGGAACTGAAAACGGGCTTTTCAGCCTTGACATGACCACTGAGCAGTTTACGCCTGTGAGCGGGGTATCAAAAGATATTGTTTTCAGTATTCTTGTAGATAACAACAAGAACAAGTGGGTGGCTACCAGCCGTAACGGCGTTTATTTTTTCAACAACAATTCAGTTAAAAACTTTACGGCTACAAACAATTCTCAGGGCCTTTCTTCCAACCAGGTAAGGCGGCTGGCAGAAGATGACGAGGGCAGAATTTGGATGGGAACCTTTGGAGAAGGAATTGATATTTATGATCCCCGCTCGGGATCTTTTTCGCGCTTAAAAAAAGGAATCAGCCCTTCAGACATTTCAGGTAATTATATACTCACGTTATACAAAGACCTTAGCGGCAATATATGGGTGGGAACTTTATCTGACGGTTTGAGCGTGTGGATTAAAAATGAGAATCGCTTTAAAGTATACAGACAGGGCACCAACTCCATTAACGATAATATTGTAAGGGCTGTGTACCAGCCCAACAAAAATGAAGTTTTTATTGGTACAGAATATGGACTGAATATTTTAAATATAACTACCAATACTTTTACTTACTACAACAAGAAAATTTACGACCCTTACAGCATCAGCGACAATTCGGTATATACAATTTATGGGGATCGTGATGGCGGCATTTGGGTGGGTACTTTTTTTGGCGGCGTCAACTATTTTCATTCGCGCGCCTCTAATTTTGAATTGTTTTATTCTACCGGAGAGCAGAATTCGCTATCAGGCAATGCTGTAAGTTGTTTTCTTGAAGATAAACCGGGTTATTTTTGGGTGGGCACCGAAAATGGCGGCCTTAATTATTTTGATGCGAATAACAAAACTTTTGCCCGGTACCCGTTCAGGCCGGGCCAGGAAAAACTTTCACACTATAATATACATGCTTTATACAAAGACAAAAAAGGCAGGCTGTGGATTGGCACCTTTACAGGTGGTTTAAATATTTATGACCCGTCAAACGGGTCTGTAGAAACGTATTCGCATGATCATGCCGATCCTAATTCTCTCAGCAATAACAGCGTGTACGCCATTTATGAAGACAAGAAAGGTGTGATATGGGTGGGCACTGTAAAAGGTTTGAATATTTACAATGAGACCACCGGTAATTTTACCCGCGTTACTGACCACGGGTTGGACAATAGTTGCATTTACGAATTGTATGAAGACAATGATAATAATTTTTGGATTGCGACATATGAAAAGGGACTGATGGGTTTTAACCGTGTTACAGGCAAATGGGTAAAATACGGTCTAAACGGGGAGAACGGTATTTCTTCTAATAAAATCATTTCATTATTAGACGATGGGAAAGGAAATCTTTGGCTGGGAACAGATGGCGGCGGGCTTTGCAGGTTCAACGTAAAACAGCAAAACTTTACAACGTTTGGTATGCAACACGGAATTCCCTCTATTGTTTATGGATTATTGGCAGATGATGCAGGAGATCTTTGGCTCTCTACAAATGATGGTATTGTGAAATTTTCTCCTTTAGACAAAAAGGTTTGGTCTTATACCAGCCATGATAATTTGCAGGGAAGGATGTTTAATTACAATGCCTACTATAAAGCTTCTGATGGAAAAATGTTTTTTGGCGGTATCAATGGGTTTAATGCTTTCTTTCCGCAACAAATCAATACAAAGGCGTCCAATTCCAACATCGCAATCACAAACCTGAAATTATTTAATAAGGATGTTGGCATCACAGACAAAGATTCTCCGCTTGAACAACTGATCGGGTTTACAAAAAACATCACGTTAAAACACACCCAGGATGTAATCACTTTTGAATATGCCACACTCAATTATCACAACCCTTCAAAAATACGTTATGCGTTTATGATGGAAGGTTTTGAAGATGACTGGAATTATGTTAATAACCAGCGCAATGCCACCTATACCAATTTGCCTCCCGGCAATTATGTGTTTAAAGTAAAATCAACCGATTCATTTGGTAATTGGATAGATAAGCATGCCATTGTGCATATTACTGTGCGGCCACCATTTTACAGAACAACATTCGCTTACATTATATATCTTTTAGTAATTACATCAGGAGTGATTCTTTTCAGAAATGTGATGCGTAAAAGGCTGCGCCGCAAAAATCAAATAAGGCTGGAAAGGCTGGAAGTACAGAAGGAACACGAGTTCTACCAGCAAAAAATGGATTTCTTTACCACGATGGCACACGAACTCCGTACGCCACTGTCTCTCATTATGGCGCCGCTGGAAAAACTACTGGCTACCGAAAAAGAACATGAAACCGTTAAGCAGTTGAACGTGATGGAAGACAATACCAATCGTCTTCAAACACTCATTAACCAGTTGCTGGATTTCAGAAGAATTGAAAGCGATATTTATAACATACGAAAAGAAAAAATTGAACTGATCTCATTTATCCAGTCGGTATATGCCCGGTTTACGCCTATTGCCAATCAAAAAAACATCAGGTTTGCGCTTGCTACAGATTTTGACCAGCTTGATATAGAAGCTGATCCCGAAGCGTTACAAAAGATATTGAACAACCTCCTGATCAACGCTTTTAAATTTGCCAAAACTACTGTACGCTTAAAAGTAAAAAAAACAACTGCTGAAGATAAAAAGCTGGTTTCTATCAGTGTTGTGGATGATGGCATTGGCATTCCGGATGAGCAACTGGATGATGTGTTCAAACCCTTCTTCAAAGTTAATTCACAAGGGCATAAAGCAAAAAATATTGGTGGCACAGGTATTGGTTTATCGCTGGCGAAAGCACTTGCGCACAAACATGAAGGCGAACTGACTGTGGAAAGCATACAGGAAGAGCAAACCACATTTACTTTTACGATGCCCTATCAGGAAAAACTCATTGCTAAGCAACGCAATCAATCTCATAAAGAAGGACCGCCTGCCAAAGCTGATATATTGGTGGTGGAAGACAACCTGAATATGCTGGACTATCTTTCTTCGAGCCTGAAGGCAGAAGGTTATCATACCATTTGTGCCATTAATGGTGAGGAAGCGCTGCAGCTTTTGGAAAACAGTAATGCAGACATTATTATTTCTGATGTAATGATGCCTGAGATGGATGGCATCACTTTGTGCAGGCATGTTAAAACAAACATCAAATCAAGCCATATACCTGTGGTTCTTTTAACAGCAAAAAGCAATAGCGATACAGAAATAGAAGGCATTGAAAGCGGCGCAGATGCTTATATCATGAAACCGTTTAAATTGAAGCAGCTTACCGCTACCATTAAAAACCTGCTTGATTCCAGAGTAAAGCTGAAAGAAAAATTTGGCGGGCAGCCGTTTACAGATGCAAACATTCTTAGTACCAATACGCATGATAAAAACTTTATTGAACAGATCACAAAAATTATTGAAGACAGAATTGACGATTACCAGTTGTCTGTGGAAGAATTAAGCAAGGAGCTGTCCATGAGCCGTTCCACCCTGCATAAAAAACTAAAAGGCATATCCGGTTATGTGCCAAACGAGTTCATCCGGCTCATCCGTTTAAAAAATGCAGCAAAATTGCTTATTTCAGGCGATTATAATATTTCTGAGGTAGGATATAAAACAGGATTTAATTCACCTTCTTATTTTTCCAGGTGCTTCATTCAGCAGTTTAAATTAACACCATCCGAATTTGTTGAAAAATATAATTCTGTAAAGCCGGATGAAGTTTTTGATATTAAATTAAATGAAACCGATGTATAAAATATTCTTATTCCTGATAGCACTTCTTACCGCCAATGCTGTTCACGCGCAAAACCCGTCAAAGCCTAACATTATTATTATTGTGGCTGATGACCTTGGCTGGGGCGACGTGGGTTTTAATAACAGCGAAATCAAAACGCCAAATCTCGATCGGCTTTCGCAGGAAGGTGTGGTACTCAACCGGTATTATGTTACGCCCATCTGCTCGCCAACGCGTGCCGGATTAATGACGGGCCGCTATCCTAACAGGTTTGGCCTGCGCCAGAATGTAATTGCACCATGGCTGAATTTTGGCGTGGATACGACCGAGGAATTTCTTCCCCAATTATTAGCCAAAGCGGGGTATAAAAACAGGGCTGCTATTGGCAAATGGCACCTGGGTCATGCAAAAAGAGCTTATTTACCTTTGAACCGTGGCTTTACGCATTTTTATGGACACTATAACGGCGCTATAGATTTTTTTACACAGGAAAGAGAAGGAGAGCGAGACTGGCATAACGACTGGGAAACTTCTTTTGACAAAGGTTACGCAACAGACCTGATTACAAATGAAACGCTGAAATGTATCAGGGCATATAAAAATGATGGTCCTTTCTTTTTATACATCGCATATAATGCGCCGCACTCGCCCTTACAGGCAAAAGAAAGTGATTTAAACAAATATGGATATGATGCTTCAAAACCAAAGTTTGGCAGTGCCGGTGCCGCTAATAGTGCAGCATTGAATGGAAGGGGAAATACCAAACGACAGACCTATGCAGCCATGGTTACCTCAATGGATGAGGGCATTGGAAAAATTTTAAATACATTGAAGCAGGAGGGGCTGGAAGAAAATACGCTTATTCTTTTTCACAGCGATAACGGCGCAGAAACAGAACAGGGTGGAAGCAGCGGAACGTTGCGCGGACGAAAATTTCAGGAGTGGGATGGAGGCGTAAGAGCGCCGGCTGTTATAAAATGGCCTAAAGGCTTTGAAGGCGGTAAAAGCCTGGATCAGTTGACAGGTTATATTGACGTGGCCCCAACAATTTATGAAATAACAGGCCTGCAATCAAAACCTGCTAAAAAATACGATGGTATCAGTATCTTGCCGGCATTAAAAAATACACAGCAAAATATTGAAAGGTCAATTTATTTGGGCTACGGCAGTATCATAAGGGATGAATGGAAGCTGGTAAAAGCCAATTCAGGCAATTCCAAAATGGAATTGGAGGAAGATATGTTGTTCAATATTAAAAACGACCCAGGTGAAACAAAAAATGTAAAAAGCAGCAACCCTGTCGTTTACCGCGCTTTGATTGAAGAGGTGAAGCAATACGATACGATACAATCGGCATTAACAGTACCGCCGTTTGGCGAGGGGCGCAAAACATTTAAAGCACCAAAAAACTGGGACATTAAAGAGTAAATAAAATATGAAATTAGTTGTACTTGTTTTAGCAGCCCTGCTTAGCCAAAGCGTTTCAGCACAGGTTCCAAAATTGCCTGATGCCAAAAATTTTGACACCGTGGTAAAAGGGAAAAAAATATCCCTGTATTATATTCAAAATAAAAACGGTTATAAAGCCGCCATTACCAACCTCGGTGGAAAAATGGCAGGGTTTATTGTAAAAGACAAAAAAGGCAACTGGGTAGATGTTGTACCGGGATATGACCGCGTCAAGCCTTATTTTGCTGATAAATCTGCCGGCGCTATTGTTGGGCGTTTTGCCAACCGCATTGCAAAGGGCAGGTTTACCCTGGATGGTAAAGAATACCAGTTGCCGGTTAACAATGGCGAAAATACGCTTCACGGCGGGCCAATGGGTTTTTACGCGCAGGTATGGGAAGCCAAACAACTGGATGCATCAGCGCTTCAGCTTAATTATTTTTCCAAACATGGGGAAGAAGGTTTCCCTGGCAACCTGAATGTAAAAGTGGTATACCGGTTAACAGATAAAAATGAATTGGTGATTACTTATGAAGCCACAACAGATCAGCGGACACACATTAACCTTACCAACCACAATTACTGGAATTTGAATGGCGAAGGCGACGGGCTGATTGATGATCACCGGTTGCAAATATTTGCTTCAAAGTACACACCTGTCAATAAAAACCTCATTCCTACCGGCATAGCGCCCGTAAAAAATACGCCGTTCAATTTTTTAAAAATGCGCACCATAAAAGACAGCCTGCAATCAGGCCATGAGCAATTACTTTTTGCCAATGGATATGACCACAATTTTGTATTGGACAAGGGGCTGACTAAAAAGCCGCAACTGGCTGCTATTGCGGTGGGCGACAAATCCGGCATTGTTTTAAAAGTGTATACTACCGAGCCGGGCATCCAGTTTTATGGCGGCAATTTTATGACGGGTAAAAACACATGGAAAAACGGAACTAAAAATGATTTTCGCACGGCGCTGGCTTTGGAAACACAGCATTTTCCTGACTCGCCTAACCAGCCGCAGTTTCCATCTACAGTGCTGAACCCCGGCAAAGTGTTTACCTCTACCACCATTTATAAAGTAGAATAAACGGCACCAGGTTATTTACAATTTTCCCTGATGGTTTCATAGGCTGCTTTGTAGCCCAGCTCGCCGGCTTTTGAAAGATCCAGGCAGCCGCCCTCTTTATCGCCGTTAAATATTTTGGCAGAACCCCTGTTAAAATAAGCTTGCGGCAGTGTGGCCTTGTCGTTATGTTTGATCAGCGCATCCATTTCAGTTATTACCTGCGAATATTTTTTCTGCTGTAGCAGAAGGTTGCCGTATCGAAGCAGCACTTCGCTGTAGTTAACGGACTCATCTAAAACCGGCGCCCGCGCCAGGTAAGCATAATCATTTGCAGCGCCGTAACTGTCGCCCAGCTTTTCTTTGGCAAGCGCCCTCAGGTAATAGGCTTCTGCGGCTGAGTCTGTTTCAATGGCTTTCGTCAGTTCTGCAACAGCGCCCGCATAATCGCCTTTGTTATATTTTTGTTTGCCATTTAAAAGAAGTGAATGGCCTGCAGGTTTTCCGGTTTTTGTAACGGCTTGTTGAGGGCTTACGGTTTTTGCTGCATCGCTTACGCTTGCTGGCTTTGCGGATGATGGCAGGGCAACAGTTGCCGCAGCGCCGCCTTCCTCAGTTGTTTTGTGTGCTTTGTAAGTACCGTCTGATACTTCTTCCAGCGTTTTATCAATAACCAAACGCGCTGTTTCTGGCGCTACGTCAGATGCGATCCTGAGCAGCTTTCTTCCCTGTTTGAAGTCTTCCAGCTCCAGCAGCGAAAGTCCTTTAAACATACTGGTCCTGTAATCGTTGCTCACCAGGCGGTCAATCTGGTCGCACAAAGAGATGCAGCGCTCATAATCGCCTACCAGGTACAGTTGTTTCACCTTTTCAAATTCTTGTGTAAACGCCATTTCCTCTACGGTGTAACTCATATTTTTCAGGGCGTTGAAAATATCATAATAATCTTTCAGGTAATCTTTTTCGGTAATGTCAGTCCTGTTTTTTACGGCAGTTTCAAAACCATATGCATAACCGGTTCTATAGCTGCCCGATTTTGTTTTGATCTTTGGAACATCAACCCTGCAGGGTTCTGCATTAAAACAATAACCATTGATGTAGCCGGTGCGGTAGCCTCTTTCATAATTGCTTTGCGAAAGTGCAGGCAGGGTGGTAATCAGCAGGATGAACGGTAATAAGGCAAGTCTGTATTTTATCATCTGATCGTTTTGTACAAAAATATAACTTTTAAAACCGATTGTTCCGGCAGGTATTTTGCAAAAAATTTTTGTTCACATTCTTTTCAACTATATATTTGCTGAAATGAAATTGAATTGCAATAACTTTTGGTGGTGGCACATAACTCTTCAGGGGTAGGTGATGCTATGATCATTAAGTTGAGAAATATATTCCAGAACCCCGGTAAATACCGGGGTTTTTTGTTAAAAAGCAAACATGCAAAAAATAAAAATTGTTACAACCGTAAAGTCTATGCTGGCAGATGTGTTTACGCCTGTAGGCATTTACCTGCGGCTGCGCGACAGGTTCAGGGATACCATTTTGCTGGAAAGCACCGATAATCATGCTGCAGAAAACAGTTGGAGCTTTATTGGTGTCAATGCAATTGGTGGTGTTGAAATTTCTGCAGGCGATGCCATTGACCTGAAGTTGCCGGGGCAAACCGCACAACAGATTGAGCTTAACAAACAGCAAAAAGTGGTGGATGTGCTGAATAATTTCATGCAGCAGTTTGAAGTGACGCCAGCGGCTGAAAAAGAAGCCCGATATGCCCAGGGGTTGTATGGCTACACTACATACGATGCCATCCGTTTTTTTGAAACCATACCGGCAGCTCATTTTAAAAATACAGCCGGCGATATACCGCTGATGCGTTACCGGTTATACCAGTACGTCATCTGCATCAATCATTTTAAAGATGAATTGTTCATATGTGAAAATCATATTGAAGGAACGCCTTCCGAGGCAGATGTGCTGCTCTCGCTGATCCGCGGCAAAGACGTGCCGGTGTATCCTTTTCAGGCTGTTGGCAGCGAAAGCTCAAACATGACGGATGAAGATTATCGGCAAATGGTGGCGCGGGGTATTGCACACTGCCACCGCGGAGATGTATTCCAGATCGTGCTGAGCCGCCGGTTCTCACAAAAATTTACAGGTGATGAACTGAACGTGTACCGCGCGTTGCGCAACATCAATCCTTCGCCTTACCTTTTTTATTTTGATTATGGCGATTACAAGTTAATGGGCTCTTCACCCGAATCACAACTGATCATTCACAACGGGAAAGCCATTGTGCACCCTATTGCCGGAACTGTTAAACGCACCGGCGATGAAAAGTTAGATGCGCAGGAAACCATTCGCCTGCAAAATGATCCCAAAGAAAATGCAGAGCACGTGATGCTGGTAGACCTGGCCAGGAACGACCTCAGCCGCGGCTGTACCAATGTGAAGGTGAGCCATTTTAGGGAAACACATTTTTACTCGCACGTCATTCACCTGGTAAGCGAGGTTACCGGCGATGTGGCGCCAGGCGCCAACCCGTTTGAACTGTTTGGCAAAACCTTTCCTGCAGGCACTTTGAGCGGTGCGCCTAAGATAAGGGCAATGGAGATCATCAGCGGACTGGAACCCACGGCACGCAGCTTTTACGGAGGCGCGGTGGGCTTTATGGGCTTTGACGGAAGCTGCAACCAGGCCATCATCATCCGCAGTTTTTTAAGCCGTAACAACACGCTCATTTCGCAGGCCGGCGCCGGTGTAGTGGCCGCCAGCCAGCCCGAAAGTGAACTGCAGGAAGTGAACAATAAACTTGGCGCGTTAAAAAAGGCCATCATAGCGGCCGAGCAGATTCAATAATTTTTTTGTGCCTAAGCGGTAGCACTATTTATTATGCTAAACAGTTAATAAAAATGAAACTTCTTGTTTTTGATAATTACGATTCGTTTACTTACAACCTGGTACACCTGGTTGAAAAAATCCTACATCAAAAGGTGGATGTGTTTCGCAACGACCAGATAGCGCTGGAAGATGTGAAACAATATGATAAGATCATTCTTTCGCCAGGCCCGGGCATACCTGTTGAAGCCGGCCTGCTGCTGCCGCTGATTAAAGAATATGCTGCCAGCAAATCCATACTGGGTGTGTGTTTGGGACACCAGGCCATTGGTGAGGCATTTGGCGCGAATCTGGTAAACCTTAAAAATGTTTTTCACGGTGTAGCCACCAATTGCAAGATCGTAGCGAAAGATGACCAGCTTTTTAAAGACATACATGGTGGCCTGGAAGTGGGCCGTTATCACTCGTGGGTGGTGGAGAAAGAAACCCTGCCGCAAGACCTGGTGGTGACAGCAGAAGATGACAACGGCATGATCATGGCCATGCATCATAAAACATACGATGTGCGTGGCGTGCAATTTCATCCCGAAAGTGTATTGACACCGCTGGGAGAAACGATCATCAAAAACTGGCTGAACCAATAATATTTTAGTGTATAAAAAAAATTCCCGCCAGGGAACAATATGATGAAAAAAATTCTCAACTTTTTATTTGAACATAAAACGCTTGACCGCGCAATGGCAAAAGAAGCGTTGGTAAACATAGGCAAAGGCGTGTACAACGAGCATGAGATCACCGCGTTCATGACGGTGTATTTAATGCGCAGCATTACGTTGCAGGAGCTGCAGGGCTTTAAGGATGCGCTGCTTGAGCTTTGCCTGCCCATCAGCTTCGACGGGCTGAATACCATTGATATTGTTGGCACCGGCGGCGACGGAAAAAATACGTTTAATATTTCCACGCTGGCGTGTTTTATTGTGGCCGGGGCAGGGCACAAGGTTACCAAGCATGGGAATTATGGCGCTTCCACGGTCAGTGGCTCTTCTAACGTGGTAGAGCAAATGGGCTATCGTTTTAAAAATGAAAACAGCCTGCTGCGCAAAGAACTGGAAGAAGCCAACATCTGCTTTATGCACGCGCCATTGTTCCATCCCGCGCTGAAAAACGTGGGGCCCATCAGGCGCAACCTGGGCATCAGAACATTTTTTAACATGCTGGGGCCGCTGGTGAATCCTGCCTTTCCATCGTTCAGTATTATTGGCGTTTACAGTCTTGAAATGGCACGCCTTTATAATTATTTAATGCAGCAGCAGCCAGAGCGTTATTCCATCATTCATTCGCTGGATGGTTATGATGAAATTTCTTTAACAGGCGACAGCAAGATCATCACGCAGGAAGGAGAAAAAATTTACTCGGCCATGGAAATGGGTAAGATGGAAGTAAACCCTGAACTGATTGAGGGCGGCGCCACCATAGAAGAAGCTGCGGGCATCTTCAAAAGCATCATCACTGGTTCAAGCACGCCCGCGCAGGAAGCGGTGGTCATGGCAAATGCAGCCATAGCGCTGCTTACAACGGGAAGCTATGCATCTTATAACGATGCTTTTGCCGCTGCTGAAGAAAGTCTGAAATCGGGCAGGGCAAACAACTGCCTGAAAAAATTGATTGAATTACAATAATACCCGTATGAATATTTTAGATAAAATAGTGGCGCATAAAAAAACAGAAGTGGCACAAAATAAAGCGCTCAGGCCTGTTACACTGCTGGAGCAGTCGGTGCACTTTCAATTGCCAGCCCACTCACTGAGTGCTTCTTTGCTAACAGAACAAACCACCGGGATCATTGCAGAGTTCAAACGCAAATCGCCATCGAAAGGATTTATCAAAGAACACGCCGATGTAAATGAAATTACATCAGCATATACAAAATATGGCGCGGCAGGTTTGTCGGTATTAACGGATAACCATTTTTTTGGTGGTTCTGAAAACGATTTGTTACAAGCCCGCGCAAATGAAATACCCATCCTGCGCAAAGATTTTATGGTAGATGAATACCAGGTGATTGAAGCAAAATCCATGGGCGCAGATGTGATCTTGCTAATAGCCGCCTGCTTATCGCCACAACAGGTACAGCACCTTGCGAAAACCGCGTCATCATTGGGTTTGGAAAGCATTCTTGAACTTCATGCAGAAGAAGAACTGGGACATGTGTGCAATGAGGTAACCATGGTGGGCATTAATAACCGTGATTTAAAAACCTTCAGTGTTGATATTGAACGCAGCCTGCGCATGGCAGAACAATTGCCTGCAGAAAAGATCACCATTGCCGAAAGCGGTATTGATAAAACAGAAGATATTCTGCTTTTTAAACAACATGGCTTTAAAGGTTTTTTAATTGGAGAATACTTTATGAAACACCAGAATACGCCAAAAGCCTTTGAAGCATTTGTACAAAAACTCAGGCAGGCAACATCATAAGAAAAAAATTGAAGTATGAATCCACAGCATTCGGTTAAGATTAAAGTTTGCGGCATGACAGAAATAGAACAGGTGCGCCAGCTTGAAGCATGGGGCGTGGATTACGCAGGCTTTATTTTTTATGAAAAGTCTCCACGATACGCGGCAGGTAAATTAAGCCCTGATGAACTAAAGCAGCTTACCGGTATTCATAAAACAGGGGTTTTTGTAGATGCTGATTATGATGTGGTATTGCAGACAGCAGATGCGTACAGCTTAAATGCCGTACAGCTTCACGGAGATGAAACGGCGGATTTTTGCAAGCGCGTGTCATCTTATATTAAAACCATTAAGGCTTTCAGGGTGACGGGTGAAGAAAACCTGCAAAGCCTTGTTGATGATTACCAGGATGCGGTTGATTATTTTTTATTTGATACCCGGGCAGATGGATACGGCGGCACGGGTAAAAAATTCAACTGGAATATTTTGAAACAGGTTGCTGTAGGCAGGCCTTATTTTTTAAGCGGTGGCATTGGCCCTGATGATGCGCCTTTGATCAATGATTTTATTAGCGAAAGCAGGAATGAACTTTATGCTATTGACCTGAACAGTAAATTTGAAACAGCGCCAGGCGTGAAAGACCTTTCAATCCTAAAAATATTTTTGGATGAGATCAAAGCAGATCAGGATGACCATCTGTAACAACTAAGCAAATCTTTCTTTTAAAATCTTTGCTGCAATTTTATCAATTGGCAGGCTCATCACGTCTTCATTAAAATATTCCCAGTCAATAAACCTGAAAATTTCACCCACTTCTACAGGATAAGCAGGGCCTGTATTGTTTACAGCAATGTTCAATGGCTGCAACGGTTTAATAACGTAATAAATGGAAATGATCTGGTGAGCATCGTTAAAAGCAGACTGTTGAAAAAAATCTGTGGTGTAAAGATGGTCTACTACTGCCACGTCAATATCCAGCTCTTCCTTACACTCGCGCACAATGCAATCTTTTGTTCCTTCGCCCAGCTCTAGCCCGCCGCCGGGAAATTTGGTTACTTCAAGTAAGTTGTTGTAAATACGTTCATCGCTTACCAGTACCTGTTTCTTATCGTTGATTAATATTCCGTAAACCCTGATGTTGAATGATGTGAGCATGGTGGTTATAACATTTTTTTCCTCAAAGCAAAATAACCGGTAACAATACAAAATACAAGCGAGGCGGCCGAAACCGCATAAAAAGCTGTTTGAGAATTTTCCAAGCCATTCCTCAGGTTCATACCAAAAATACTGGCCAGCAAAACGGGTATTGTAAGTGCGATGGTGGCAATGGTCAGCCGTTTAAGTACGGCATTCTGGTTGTTGGCAATAATGCTGGCAAAAGCGTCCATTGAACTGCTTAAAATGTTGGTATAAATGTTGGCCATCTCCAGCGCCTGAGAATTGTCCACCATCAGGTCTTCCAGGAATTCATTCTCCTCTTCGCTGAGGCGCAGAAAATTGGTACGCATCATTTTGGCCAGCAACAATTCATTCGAGCGCAGCGCTGTTACAAAGTACACAAGGCTCTTTTGTATTTTCATCAGCTCCAGCAACTGCTCATTTTTATTGGAATCATAAAGGCGTTGCTCTATAATATTTCTTTTATGATTGATCTCCTTCAGGTGATCCATAAAATTCTGAACCACTTTTTCAATGATTTTTACAACCATCATCCCGCGCTTTTCAGGCTGGCGGTTTTGAAAGGTGTTCAGGAATTTTTTAATGGCGGGATTGTCAAAAGAGTTAACCGTTACAATGTGGTTGTGCGTTAAAATAATACTGATGGGAATGGTAATGTAATAAGCGTCGCTGTCGTTGAAAGAATGATTTTCCGTGGGCGTTTTAATCACCACCAGCCGCACGTTGTCATCTTCTTCATAGCGGCTGCGTTCGTCAATATCCAGCGAGTCTGAAAGAAAGTCGAGCGGTATTTCCAGGTCTTCAGATAATTTAATGAACTCTTCCTGTTTCAGCGGCGGCGTCACATTCACCCAAATGTCATTTTCAGGCGTATCAACTTCTACCGTGTGGTGGTCAATATTTTTTAAATATTTAATCATACTTACAGTTCTGCAGATCCTTCAAAAACCTTTACAGCAGGGCCTTTCAGCCAGATGTGGTCATAGCTTCCGTCAGGATGCCTGTTGTACCTCACCGTTAACTGGCCACCCAGCACGTCAATATCAACCGTGTTAAAACCATTTTCATTGTGATAAAAAACAAGCGCGGCGGCCGTTACGCCCGTACCGCAGGCATAGGTTTCATCTTCCACACCACGCTCGTAAGTGCGCACGATCAGATGATTGTCATCTTTTACCTCAACAAAATTTACATTGATGCCTTTTTCGCTAAAATCTTTGTTATACCGGATCTTTCTTCCTTCTTTCACCACGTCCAGCGCCATCACATCATCTGCCAGTTGCACATAATGTGGCGACCCTGTATTCAACACTTTATCATGATAGTAGTTTGAAATGCCTGCAACATCAATCATTCTCAATGATACCATGCCTTCTTCATTATAAATTGCCGCTTCATGAGGACCGTCAACGGCTAAAAACCTGTACTGTTGTTTTACGATGCCGGTGTCGTATGCAAATTGTACAATACACCTGCCGCCATTGCCACACATGCTGCCTTCGCGCCCGTCGGCGTTATAATAAACCATTTCAAAATCATAACCCTCTTTCTCATTCAGCTTCATGAAACCGTCTGCACCCACGCCAAAGCGGCGGTTGCATATTTTCTGTATCTGTTCGTGTGTAAGATCATTGTATGCACCTTTACGGTTATCAACCAATATAAAATCATTTCCCGTGCCCTGGTATTTATAAAAATGGATCTTCATTTTTTTTAATTTAAAACATCCTCAATATATCAAAATTCTGCTGCAAATGTTTCCAGGAATTTTACGATCAGGCTTTCAATAGCAGCTTTACTGTCTTTGCTGAATTGTTTTGCAATGCGGTTTGCCACAATTACATTCAGCGCCAGGCAGTGGTGGCCTAATAGTTTGCCCAAACCATAAATAGCCGAGGTTTCCATTTCAAAATTGGTGATCCTGTGTTGCCCGAAGCTGAAATCTGTAAGCCTGTCTATTAGTTGCGCGTTTTGCACACCCAGCCTTAACACGCGGCCCTGCGGCCCGTAAAAACCCGGGCATGTGACTGTAATGCCCTGGTGAAAGCCCTGCGCAAAATGTTTTAACAGGGTGGGAGAGGCGCCGGTAATATAAGGCTGGCCGGTGTAGCCCTGCATTTGCACATGTGTGGCAAACGCGTGTATGAGCTGGTCTTCCTCACCATTTTGCACGTGGCGGTAAAAATTAAGCAGGTTGTCAATGCCCAGCCCGTGTGTAGAAGCCACAAAGGCATCCACAGGAATATCGGCCTGCAAAGAGCCCGATGTGCCCACGCGAATAATGTTTAAGGAAGACAGCACCGGCTTGATCTCCCGCGTTTCAAAATCAATGTTCACCAGCGCATCCAGTTCGTTCATCACAATGTCAATATTATCGGGGCCAATACCGCTGGATAGGACACTGAGCCTTTTACCATTCACAAGGCCGGTATGCGTTACAAACTCGCGGTGCTGGCGTTTTACTTCAATCGTATCAAAGTATTTACTGAATTCAAACACACGGCCGGGATCGCCAACGGTAACAACGGTTCCTGCAAGTTCTTCCGGCCTCAGGTCAAGGTGATATACAGCGCCGCGTTCATTCAATATGAGTTCCGATTCTGCAATACTGGCCATAAAATATTGATTTATGATGAAGGATATATTTAACAAAAATATCCTATTTTTGCAAGCCTTCAAACAAGAGGAGAAATAAAAAATAAGGTCTCGTGGCCGAGTGGCTAGGCAGAGCTCTGCAAAAGCTCGTACAGCGGTTCGAATCCGCTCGAGACCTCGAAAAAGCCCGCTATTTTAGCGGGTTTTTTTATTTAAAAGACTTACTGTAATGATCTGTTGTATGCCGCATCATTCATCGTTCAATGATGTGATGTTTATGTTCGATAATTTGTTTCATCCTTCTTTGAGGGCTTGTACCAATCTCCAATAGCCTGTTTGTTTTGATGGTGCCAATGCTTCTTAACAAGGTGTTGCAGCTTTCAAACATTGTATTTAAAAAGTTTACAGTATTGAAAATTTTTGAAAGGATTGAAGCGGAAGATCTACTACCGTCACATGCGTAACGCGTGCCCTTACCGGCCCTTGATGGCACCATTGTATCAGGCTGGTTACATCCTGCTCATTACCTGTTGCGTAAATTTCCACGCTGCCGTCAGGTAAGTTTTTTACGGTACCGGTAATGTTTCTTTTTTCTGCCGCGTGCCTGGTGGCATACCTGTATCCCACGCCCTGCACGCGGCCCCGCACGATGATGTGTTTACTCACTGTCATGGCTGAAATTTATCAGGCGTACAATTTCTTCCAGGTATTTTTGGTCGGTATCGTCAAAGTGCGCGTGGTGTTCGCTGTCGGCATCCAGCACGGCCACCACATTGCCGCCTGAGAATACCGGCACCACAATCTCCGATTTGGAAAAGCTGCTACAGGCAATGTGCCCGGGAAACTGTTCCACATCCGGCACGATCAGCGTTTGCGCCTGCATCCAGCTGCTGCCGCATACGCCACGCCCTTTTTGAATGCGCGTGCAGGCTACCGGCCCCTGGAAAGGGCCCAACACCAGCTCATCATTTTTTACAAGATAAAAACCGATCCACCACCAGTTGAATTGCTCCTTCAGCGCCGCGGCAATATTGGCAAGATTGGCCACAAGGTCAGGTTCGCCTTCAATCAGGCCTTCGATTTGCGGCAACAGAGCCTGGTACTGCTCTTCTTTGGTTCCGTAAGCTATTTTTAGATCTTCTGACATTGAAATATAAATTTTAAAAAATGAAACTACGTCGGCGGATGCTGTTTCATACTTTCAATGGATTGTTTTGAATGGCCGGAAAATAAGCAATTATTTTTGTGCATCAAGCCGCGTCGGCCAGGCTGGCTTGAGGAGGGAATAAAAAAATCTACCCGCAAAGCAGGTAGATTGAAAACCTTTATTAAAAAAATTATTTTTTCTTAGCTGCTTTAGGAGCGATCATGGCCAGCATGCGGCGGCCCTCAAGCTTGGGCATGTTTTCCAAAGTTCCAAACTCAGACAGGCGCTCTGCAAATTTCAATAGCAGTAGTTGGCCTCTGTCCTGAAACTGTATGGCGCGCCCTTTGAACTGCACATAAGCTTTCACTTTATTACCGTCTTTCAAAAATCCTTCGGCATGTTTGGCCTTAAAGTCAAAGTCGTGATCGTCGGTATTGGGCGTAAAGCGTATTTCTTTAATTTCAGTTGCCTTGCTTTTAGCCTTGATCTCTTTTTCTTTTTTCTTCTTATCGTAAAGAAATTTATTATAGTCTATCACCCTGCAAACGGGGGGATCAGCGGTAGGAGATATTTCTACCAGGTCCAGTTCCTGCGCCTGGGCAATTTTTATTGCTTCCTGGGTAGGGTAAATGCCGGCCTCTATGTTGTCGCCAACTAATCTTACCTGTGGAACTCTGATGTGGTGGTTGATGCGGTGTTCGGCTTCTTTTTGAGGGAGGCGGCCCCTGAAGTTTGGCCTGTTGCCGCCTGGTCTGAATGATCCGCCAGAGCCGGGAGGCCTGTTGAATGCGGGTTTTTGTGGTACTGCCATCTAATAGATAATTCGTTATTACTTTTTACCCGGCTAAAAGTATATTTTTTGTTTTTTACCCCCGCCGGGAAGGTTGTTAAAAAAAATTAATTTTCACAAATATTGGAAATAAATGCCACACCCGCAATTTTATTTTTTTATCGGATAAACGGCTTTTTCAGGTAAAATGCAGGCAGCTCAATCGTCTGTTTTTTCAAGATAGCTCGGCTCGGCGGCTTTTTTAAAGGTAAAATGCCGCTGGGCCAGATAGCTGAATACAATTACGATAACCGTAGTGCCAACCTGTGCAAACACGGGATAAATATGCCACATTTCAACCGCAATTTTTAGCAGCACGTAGTTAAGCACCAGGTTGAAAAGGCAAACCATCAGGTAGCGCAACATTTGTACATGCCCGCGCATTTTACTATCGTCAAACACAACATATTTCATAAGGAAAAAGCCCACAATAAAACTTATGACAAATGATACGAACAGTGCCGCCACGTGTGATTTGAACGCGTAAAATCCAAAATCAAAATCGCGCCCCTGCAGGATGTATTTATAGGTAATGTAGTAAGCCAGCAACCCCAAAAAAGTATTGGCTGTACCGGATACCGCGTACCTGAAAGTTTGGACAGGCATCAGCCGTTTAAACAGTGGGTAAAAAAAATCTATTGCGGGAAGAATAAAATTCCTGATGTTCTGAAATTGCTGCCTCATCAGCCCGCTAAGTTATCTTAATTTTTGTTATCCTGCGCTGATGCCTGTTCTTTTCAACTGATTGAAACATTTACTGATGGATTACCTGTACAATTTTACTATACTGATGTTTGCCATCAATATCTACCTGCTTGATGCGGATGAATATCTTTTCTTTTTCAAAGCTGCCAGTGGGCGCTTGCTTATTGCAGGCAATGATGGTAACTGCCAGAAGCCCGCAAAAAATCAAGCTTGCTATTCTGTACCGCCTGCAAAAGCCCAGGCTTAATAATCCAAGTATCAGAGGCCATCCCGATGCCCCTTCGGCCGGGTTGAAGGTGGCAGTATAAGACTGGCTGGTATCCGAATTGCCGTTTTAGATGCAATGGTTTGAATGGTTTTAAACTCTGATGTGCCGGTAGAAGCCTGTATTTCAAAATGGCTGTTATTGGTTTCTGTGTAAGTAGACCAGGTAACATGAATCGCTCCATTATGATGCATAGCCTGCACCTGGCCGAAATTCACAGGCAATGTTGATGTGCCGGTAAATTCAAACCGTTGTATTTCAAAGTTGCCCGTTGCAGCCGTTGCTCCCAGCCATAAAGGCGAAACTTAATGGGTACGGTTACAGAACTGCTAATAGCAGTAAGCGGTATGTTTTGCGTAAAAACATTGTCATCAGGCCGGGTAAAAGTTCCATGCTCCGTATGGCTTGCAAAATCATCCACACTTGACCAGAGCGCAAAGTACCGTGGGCCGGTGCCGCTTGGGTCTCCTGTAAAAATGAAAGAACCAAAATTGATATAATAGCCGGCACCAGGGGTGAGGGTGAATTCAAAATAGTCATCGGGGTTAAAGATCGGAGTCGAGATACCGCCTTCACCGCTTACATTCGTACTCCAACTGGTAGCCTGGTATCCATGATTGGCTGTGCCGCTATTAACGCCCGGGCCTCTGCTGATACCGCTTACCGTAATACCATCAGCTACAAAGCGGTCGGTTGTATTAACCGGCCCGGAAGCGCCGAAAGGCGTTGCAGAACTAATATCAGTACCTGTTATTTCATCCTGCCAATGATATTTTGGGCAGTAACGATGGTAGCAGTAAGCAATAAGATGAAAGAGATAGCAAATGTTTTCATGATTGACATTTCGTTAGGCAATGGTATTTTCAGAATAAATATAGGATCTTTTTATCAGATTATAATCCTGGTGTTGCCAGGCAATCAAATCCCTAAAATACTTTAGAACCAATCGCCAATCAGTTATCTTTGAAGCAATATGAACATATTTAAAAACCTGTTTGATAAAGTGTGTCAACGGCCATTTCGCATATGCTTTTGCACGGTGGTCATGCTGCTGCCGGCAGTTGTTGGAGCCTCCGGCCATACCGATTCTACTTTAAAACCCAATATTATTTTTATACTGGCCGATGACCTGGGATACGGTGATGTGGGTATGTATGGCCAGCAAAAAATAAAAACGCCACATATTGACCGGCTTGCCAGGCAGGGCATGCGGTTTACAGAATTTTACTCAGGCAGTTCTGTATGCGCGCCTGCGCGCTCCTCTTTTATGACAGGCCAGCACACAGGGAACACGCCCATCAGGGGTAATAAGGAAACCCGGCCTGAAGGCCAATGGCCCTTACCGGCAGAAGCAGTAACCGTTGCCGAAGTTTTAAAAACTGCCGGTTATACTACCGCTACCTTTGGCAAATGGGGACTTGGGTTTGTGGAAACACCGGGAAACCCGCTCAAACAGGGTTTTGACAGGTTTTACGGCTATAATTGCCAGGCGCTGGCCCATAATTATTTTCCGGCGCACCTGTGGGATAACAATAAAAAAATATTGCTGAACAATACGCCCGCCAACCAGGTACAATATGCCCCTGACATGATACAGGAACAGGCCCTGCAATTTATTGATGAAAACAGCAATAAACCTTTCTTCATATACCTTGCTTATACGCTGCCGCACGCGGCGCTGCAACTGCCAAAAGGCGACCGGCATTTTGAATATTATAAACAACTTTTTAACGAAAAACCTGTAAAGGTCAATGATGGCTGGAATGGCGTTGGCTACCAGCCACAGCCATACCCGCGCGCTGCTTATGCGGCCATGGTAGCCAGACTGGATGATTACGTGGGGCAGGTGGTTGACAAACTTAAACGCCTGAACATTGACAGGAACACACTGATCATTTTTGCAAGTGATAACGGCCCGCATGTAGAAGGTGGCAATGATCCTTCATTTTTTAACAGCAGCGCCGGTCTGCGCGGTACCAAAAGAGATTTGTATGAAGGCGGCATCAGAACACCTTTTATCACCACCTGGCCTGGCGCTATTCCGGCCCGCACCACCTCTGCGCATACAGGCGCTTTTTGGGATCTGTTGCCCACATTTGCTGAATTATCCGGTGCAAAAGCCCCGGCTAATATAGATGGAATATCCATGGTGCCGGTTATGCTGAGCAAAGCCGGGCAAAAGCAGCACCAATATTTGTACTGGGAATTTCATGAACTTGGCGGCAGGCAGGCTGTGCGCCTAAACAACTGGAAAGGAGTAAAATACAGGGCGGCCGCAAATCCTGAAAGCGCGATACAATTGTACGATCTTTTAGCCGACAGGGGAGAGCAAAACAACGTGGCAGACCAGCATCCGCTGATCGTAAAACAAATAGCTGAGATCATGCAAAACGCGCGTGTGGACAATCCTGACTTTCCATTTTATAAAAAATAACGCTGTTACATGCTTAAAAAGTTTCTGTTTCCCGTATTAGCAATCTGTATCTTTTCGGCCTGCGGTTCTCAAAAAAAAGGAACTGCAAAAAACTCAAAACCCAATATCATCATCATTTATGCAGATGACCTGGGCTTTGGCGACATCAGCGCCAACGGCGCTACAAAAATTCAAACCCCCGGTATAGATCATATCGCCAGAGAAGGGCTGAGGTTTACCAGCGCGTACGCCACTTCGGCCACCTGTACACCTTCGCGCTTTTCTTTATTAACCGGTGAATATGCCTGGCGGCGGCAGGGTACGGGTATTGCGCCCGGCGATGCATCGCTTATCATTCCTGTCAACATGGTTACCATGCCCGCCATGCTGCAGCGAGCGGGTTACACTACCGGCGTTGTTGGTAAATGGCACCTGGGTTTGGGCGCCCCGGGCAAACTCAACTGGAATGAAGAAATTAAACCCGGCCCATTAGACATTGGGTTTGATTACGCTTTCATCATGCCCGCAACCGGCGACCGCGTTCCCTGCGTGTATATGGAAAACAGCAGGATAATTGGGCTTGACCCGGCAGACCCGCTATACGTGGATTATCAAAAGAAAATTGGCAACGAGCCTACCGGCGCTGAAAACCCGGAACTATTAAAGATGAATTATTCGCACGGGCATAATAATACCATTGTAAACGGAGTGAGCCGCATTGGCTGGATGACGGGCGGTAAAAGCGCCTGGTGGGTTGATGAAGACATGGCTGATGTATTTACTGGAAGGGCGCTAACATTTATTGAAAAAAATAAGAACCAGCCTTTCTTCTTATACCTGGCTACGCACGACATTCATGTGCCGCGCCTGCCACACGCAAGGTTTGCCGGCAAAAGCGGTATGGGCCCGCGGGGAGATGCCATACTGCAACTGGACTGGACGGTGAGCGCTGTTACCAATAAGCTGAAAAAACTGGGCATAGCAGAAAATACGTTACTCATTTTTACCAGTGATAATGGTCCGGTAGTAAATGACGGTTATGAAGATGAAGCGGTTGAAATGTTAGGCGTGCACCAACCGTGGGGGCCATTCAGAGGTGGCAAATACAGCGCTTACGAAGCCGGAACACGCGTGCCTTTTTTGGCAATGTGGCCGGCCGCGATCCGTAAAGGAAGTACCTCGGCGGCTGAATTTAGCCAGGTAGACCTGTATGCCAGTTTAGCAGCGCTTGCAGGCCAGGCTTTACAACCCCGCGATGCCCCGGACAGTTATAACCGTATGGAAGCATTGTTGGGAAGATCCGTGCAAAACCGTGATTTCATTGTGCAGCAATCGGCCAACAACACGCTGTCGGTTATAAAAAATGGCTGGAAATACATTCCGCCCGGCAAGGGGCCAAAGATCAACAAAAACACAAATATTGAGCTGGGCAATGATACAGAACCACGGCTATACCATTTGTTAACAGATCCCGGCGAAAGAAAAAATCTGGCTGCAACCAATCCTGCCAAAGTGAAGGAACTGGCTGCATTGCTGGAAAAAATAAGAGCGGGAATTTAGCAGCTTCTTAAAACCTGACCTCTTTGTTAATGTCAAGGTCTTTATGGCAACTGTTGCAGCGCCTTACCAGGATGCGGTAACCTTCCAGCGCGGCGGCCTTATCATTTTTCTTCAAGGCCTGGCGAAGATCGTTTACAGGCTTTTTTATTTTAAGATCATAATATTCTGAAAAAGGCCTGTCCAATTTATGATACCCGTCGAACGTAACGTTTACCACCTGCAAAATGCTGTCCATTCCTTCAAACAGCCAAACCGCATCTTCCAACTGGCCTGCCTTGATATGATCGCCCATATTCTCCTGGTAAATTTTCAGGTCAAGCATGTTTTGCCCCAGGTCTTTACGCGAGGGGCTGTACTCACGGTTGTTACAGGCCGTTGCAAATATCACTGCCGCAACAATAATAGTGATCATCGTTTTGTTGATGTACATCTTGGTAAGGTTGCCGTATATTAAAAAAGAAACACTCAGTTAACCTGCACACTTATTTCACTTCAGCAAAAGTAAACATCCATTTTACGGGGTTTTGCCAGTCTTTCCCTTTAAAAGTTGTTATGGGAACTTTTACCCAAACTTCGTTCCAGCCTTTATGCAATGCAATGGGCGTGGGTGCGCGGTAAGCATAATCTTCATCCGTCAAAGGAGTTTCTGAATGGCCTTTTTCCCCTCCGTGTTGCCATACCGGTGGCGGTATAAGGTTTTGGTTGACCCAGATTTTACCGTTATTGATATTCCATTTTCCAACCGGTGGCGCATCGGTAGCAGGTGAGCGGGAGATGTTGTTGAAGCTGATCCAGAAATGCCCTGTACGCGCTTCATCGCTCCAGATTTTTGTGCGAGCATAAATGGTAGAATTTTCTCTTGGTTCCTTCAGCAGCCCACTGATTTGCGGATGCCAGAAATGTTTTAATATAACCGTGCCGCCATAAGCTTTCAAGAGCGGCTTGCCGCTGTAAGCAGCCATGTCGCTTTCAATCGGGAATACTTTATATGCATTTCCATTGTTATCAAAAGGGCCAAACACATCCCATTCAATACCTGCCTGTTTTGTGTAGGTAAAATCGTGGTCTTTTAAAAAGCGCTCTTTTACAGAAAGCAGGCGGGTTTCAAATTCTGTAAACTCATTTTTTAATGCAGGCGCTGCAGGAATGTTGGAAATAAAACCTTCAATGCCGCCGCCCCGCCACGTGCGCTCGGCAAATGCAAGCATGGCCGGATAAACAGCGTTGGCAATAATGGCGTCTTCAGGCCTGGCAATCCTGCGGTCGGGCCAAAGGCAAATGGTAGCGCCAATGTTCACATCATCGCCGGTGGTAACGCTGTTGTATTGCCTGAAATACAACGCCACCACGCTTTCCAGCGGGTCCAGGTGGTTCAGGTAGGTATGCCTTGAGTCAACCCTTCGCGCATATTTTGATTCTGCTTTCTCGCCCGCGTCGCCAAACCAAAGGTTTCTTATAATGGTCGTGTCCTTAATTTCTCCAGGCCACCATGCCACGATCTGCTTATCCAGCGATTTGACAAAATTCACCATTTCGGGAACAAAAGAGGGCATCGTGATCTTTACTTCATCGGCTCCCAGGTGCAGGTATTTGACATCGTAGGTATCTGTAAATTCTTTCACCAGTTGCTTCACGGCGGCAAGGCCTTTTTCTGTTTGCATACCAAAACCCATAGCCCTTGTAAAAGCATCGCTGTGGCCGGGCATGTCAATTTCAGGCACAAATTCTATAAACTTGTCTTTACAATACTGGATCAGGTCTTTCAGTTCTGCTTCGCTGTAAAACATGCCTTTGTTGCGGGTCATGTGTTCAGGCGCATTGAGCTGCGGATATATTTTCGATTCAAAACGCCAGGCCACGTGCTCGGTTGCATGAAAATGAAACACGTTCAGTTTTGATAGCGCCATAGCATCAATCTGCTGCTTCAGCAAATGCACCGGCTGATAGTTCCTGCCCACATCCACCATATAGCCGCGCCATTTGTGGGCCGGCTCATCTTCAATATGGCAATAAGGCACAGCCTGGTTGCTAATGATCTGCCGCAAGGTTTGCAGGCCATTAAAAATTCCGTGCGGTTCGTTGGCGGTAATGGTGATGCCCTGGCGATTGACAACAAGCTGGTAGGCTTCTGCCCGGTTTTTTGTAAATGGCGTAGGCTTTATTACAAGCCGGATGCTTTTTGGGCTGTTTGTAGCCGCATCAATTTTATAATCAAAGCCCAGCCTGGCAAGCGCCGCAACGTACTGCGCGGCCACGCCCTGCAATGCTTTTGCCGAGATGGAAACAGAACCGTTTTTTGGAATTTTGAAACTTCTTTTTTGCCAGTGTGTGATTACAGGTTTTGGAACAAGGCCTGGTTGTGCAATAGCGTAGATCACGTGTAACAGCAAAGATGCCAGCAGTAAAATAATAGCAGGCAGACTTCTCATGTGGATAGATTGAAGGATTATCGGATGCTCCTGAACAGGCGGTTCCACCTTACGCCGTTTTCGGCGCTGAACCAGATCATAGACGCCTTACCAACAATATGTGTTTCGGGTACAAAGCCCCAGAACCGGCTGTCCTGCGACTGGTGGCGGTTGTCGCCCATCATCCAGTAATAATCATATTTAAATGTATAGCTGTTGGTTTCAGCGCCATTAATAAAGTATTTGCCGTTTCTTTCTTCAAACGTGTTGTGCTCGTAGGTTTCAATCGCACGTTTATACATGGGCAGGTTTTCGGGTGTAAGTGTGATGCTGGCGCCTTTTTGAGGGATCCATACCGGGCCATAATTATCTCTCGACCATTTGCGTTCGTTATCATAATACGGGAACATCATGATTGATTCGCTGGAGTCGGCAATTTCTCTTTGAATGGAGGTGGTATCTACTGCAGGCAGTTTCCTGAGAATTTCAAGTTCAGCAGGCGTTACATTAATTTTATACATGCCCTGTGCGCCGCCCTGCAAATCGCCACCCGGGGTTTGTGTGGTGATCCTGATGCCGGCATTTCTCAGGTCTTCTTCGCTTAGCACCGCGTTGTTCCTCGTTCTGAAAAAATAATAAGTTGCCGAGGTAGGCGGAACTTTAGCAGGCTGGTCATTGATGTATACAACGCCGTCTACAATTTTTATTGTTTCTCCTGCCACAGCCACACAGCGTTTGATGTAGTTATCGGTCTTGTCAACCGGGTGCACCACTACGGGAAACTGCTCCGGGCTGTTGAGTACGTTTTGCGAGTTGGGATCGCCCATTTGTGCAAACCTTTTTACATCGGCATAAGGGTTCAGCGATTCAAAGCCTTCGGCATGGATGACTGTATCGCCCAGGGGGAAATTAAACACTACGCAATCATCACGCCTTACCGTGGATGCAAACCAGCGGATATAAGGCAGCTCAATGGCTGTTGAATAGGATTTTGTATTAAAAACCGGCGTGTAATTATGTATGAAAGGAATGGAAAGCGGTGTGTTGGGGATGCGCGGGCCGTAGGCGAACTTGCTTACAAAAAGAAAATCTCTTACCAGCAGTGTTTTTTCCATTGAACTGGATGGTATGGTATAGGCTTCAAATACAAAAGTCCTGATGAGCGTGGCAGCCACTATGGCAAAAATTGCCGCGTCCACCCACTCGCGCCAGCCCGGCTTACTGTGATTTTTCACACCCTCGGGGCCAATAAAGCGCGCATCTTTATGATTGGCCAGCCATGGAAAATAAAAAGGCGCCAGCAATGCGGCGGCAGTATGGTCTAAAAAAGAAAAGCGGCAAAATACTTTGGCAAACTCTATAAATATTCCCGGTGTAATAAACCAGCCCACTACGGGGATGAACTGCCAGAACACCCAGTGCTTCGGCCTCTGGGCAATGTCCTGCATTACCCATGTATTGTAAAAAGGTACATAAGCCTTCCACGATTCACGTCCGGCTTTTTTAAAAAGCCTGGCCAATCCAAATGAGGGGAGAAAAACTAATAAGAAGCTAATTAAATAAATAACAAGTAAGTGCTGTAACGGCATCAATAATCATTTAAAGCAGCAAATGTATTATAATTTGTACGAAAATGAAGGTATACAATCAATTATTAACAAATACCGCCTTCCGGTTATCAATGCCTTTCAAATGCTTTGCCGGGAACACCTGCGGCCATCAAATGAAATACATGATAATGCTTATATTTTACTAAATTTATCGCGTTGGTAAAACTAAACTTATTCATCATGCATTGTAAAAAACTGCTCCTGATCATTTCGTTTTTCTTTTCCGTTGCTTTGTATGCACAGTACACAACGCTGATTAAAAACCTGGTTGCTGATGCCACACAGAATTCTATGCTCGAAAAGTTGGGCACTCACCTCACTGACCGTATCGGGCCACGGCTTGTAGGCTCATCGCAAATGAAAGCCGCCCATGATTGGGTGATAGATACTTACAAAACCTGGGGCATACCTGCAGAAAACCAGCAATACGGCCAGTGGCTGGGCTGGGAGCGGGGCGTTTCGCACATTGACATGATGTACCCGCGGGTGCAAAGCCTGCGTGGCACGCAACTGGCATGGAGCCCCAAAACCCCGGCCAATGGCATTACCGCAGAAGTGGTGATGATCCCTTTTGCGGCAGACTCTGTTCAGTTTGTAAAACAACTGGCCGGCGTAAAGGGCAAGATCGTAATGATTAGTATGCCGCAGCCAACAGGCAGAACAGACGATAACTGGGAACGATTTGCCAAAAAAGAATCTTTTGAAAAAATGAAGGCTGAACGTGAAAGGCAAACCGCTGCCTGGCGCACGAATATGGCACGTACCGGCTATACCGAACGTACCATACCGGCTGCATTGGAAAAAGCCGGCGCCGCAGGAGTGATCTCGTCTTACTGGAGCCGTGCCTACGGATCCAATAAAATATTTGGCGCCAATACCAAAAACATTCCTGTGGTTGATATTTCGCTGGAAGATTATGGCATGCTTTACCGGCTGGTGCGCGATGGGCACAAACCGCGGGTGAGGATCATGGCCGATTCAAAAAAAACGGGCTGGCAACCCACCTACAATACAATGGCCATGATAAAAGGCGTTGAAAAGCCCGAAGAATACGTAATGCTGTCGGCACACCTTGATTCGTGGGATGGCGCCACCGGCGCTACAGATAACGCCACCGGCACCATTATTATGATGGAAGCCATGCGCCTGCTAAAAAAATGGTATCCCAATCCTAAACGAACAATTATTGCCGGCCACTGGGGCGGCGAGGAGCAGGGTCTGAACGGATCGCGCGCATATGTAAAAGACAACCCCGAGATCGTAAACAACATACAGGCTGTATTTAACGCAGATGGCGGCACAGGCAGGCTGAACTTTATTAATGGCGCCGGCTTTTTGCACGGCTACGATTTTTTAGGCAGATGGCTGGCGGCAGTACCCAGGGAAATAGGTTCAGAGATACAGGCGCATTACCCGGGCACGCCATCATCAGGCGGATCAGACAATGCTTCATTTCTTCCTGCAGGTATTCCATCTTATTACCTGGGCACGGTCAATTGGGATTACGGAACCGTAACCTGGCATACCAACCTGGACACTTATGATAAAATTGTTTTTGATGACTTAAAGGCTAACGTAATCGCCACGGCTATACTGGCTTACATGGCAAGCGAAGAGCCGGAACTTGTGCCGCGCGACAGGATCAAACTGCCGGGCAATATGAAATGGCCCGAAGCCCGGGATGCCATACGCAAAGGCGGGGAGTAAAAATTGCTGTGCGCCTGTTGCGTTTTGTAGCCTTTGTGCGTTATAAACAGTAAAGCAAATTTAATGAAGCGTATTTACATCACCGTGTTGGTAAGCGCATTGATCATTGGTGGCAGCATTTTGTTTACTGCCTGCAGCAAAGAGCAGGAGCGTCAATACGAGCAGGATCTTAGTTATAGTACAGGAGCAACCATCAGCCCCAATGCTACTATTGTAGCGACAGACGAACGCAAGTGTGCATGTTGCGGCGGTTTCCTGTTAAGTATTAACGGCCAAAAACCTGTAGCCAGCGACTATTTTTTAACGTATGATTTCCCCGGGGGGTATAAGCCCACATCTTTCCCCGTGAAAGTATATATTGACTGGGAAAAAGACCGAAACGCCTGTATCAACGATAAAGTGACCATCAAACGCATTATTGTGATCAAATAAATTAGAGCAAACTTTTATCTTATAAAAATAAAAAACCGGTTCAACGCGAACCGGTTTTTTTCATTCTATGTAAAATTCTTTTATACGCGTTCAAAAGCGCTGAAGAAGAAGTTCCCTTCAATCGCTGCGTTCTCATCACTATCGCTGCCATGCACGGCGTTCTCTTCAATTGATACCGCAAATTGCTTGCGAATGGTACCCTCTGCGGCATTGGCCGGGTTGGTTGCGCCAATCAGCTCGCGGAAAGAGGCAACCGCATTTTCTTTTTCCAGAATGGCTGCAATAATTGGGCCGCGGCTCATGTAAGCCACCAGGTCGTTATAAAAAGGCCTTTCTTTATGCACCGCATAAAATTCGGCCGCTTTTTCGGGTGTTAATTTGGTTACTTTTAAAGCCACCAGCCTGAATCCTTCCTTCTCAATACGGTCAATTATTTGCCCCGCGTAACCTTTCTCCATCGCGTCGGGCTTGATCATGGTAAATGTACGATTGCTCATAATTATTCTGTTTATTTGGGTGGCGAAGGTACAAAAAGATAATCATCGGCTTAAAGGTTTATTTTACCTATTTTTGCGCCTCTTAAATGAAACCGATTTCAGAGATATACTCCCTTTTACAGCAACCTGCAAAGGTGGTTGTTACCATGCATCAAAAGCCTGATGCCGATGCAATGGGTTCCGCTTTGGCGCTTTACCATTTTCTGGTGAAACTGGGTCATGACGTAACGGTGGTTTCGCCTACCAATTGGGCTGGATGGCTGAACTGGATGCCTGGCTGCAAAAGCGTGATCAAATTTGAGAATAACAGGCAAAAGGTAGAAGAATTATTAAAAAACACCGGCTATCTTTTTTGCCTTGACTTCAACATCTTTCACCGCACTAAATACTTGGCGCCGCTGCTTAGTGAAGCCGGGTGTGTTAAAATATTAATAGATCACCACCAGGAGCCAGACCTCGCTTCTTTTGATTATGGCATCAGCAATACTGGTAAAAGTTCTACCAGCGAAATGATTTACGACCTGATTGTTGACTGGGGCCATGCGAACCTGATTGATGTGCCAATTGCCGAATGTATTTACGCCGGGGTGATCGCAGATACAGGCTCTTTCAGGTTTGCTTCCACAACCGCATCTGTACACCAGATGGTGGCGCATTTAAAGCAAACGGGGTTTGATCATGCCAAAGTGCACAGCAGCCTGTTTGATAATTTTATGGAAAACCGCCTGCGCTTTATAGGCCACGTGCTCAGCAACCGGCTGGAGTTTATATACGAGTACAATGCCGCCCTGATACATGTTTCAAAGCAGGACCTGATCAAATACGAGATCAAAACCGGTGATACCGAAGGCATTGTGAATTTGCCACAGGCCGTGCAGGACATCAAACTGGTGGGAATGGTTGTGGATAGGGATGAGGAAAGAAAATGGAGTTTCAGGAGTAAAGGTAGCTTTGATTGTAATACCTTTGCGCGAACTTATTTCAATGGTGGAGGCCATTACAATGCTTCGGGAGGAAATACCAAAGACAGCCTGCAGGAAACGATTGAAAAATTTAAACTTGCTTTGAAAGAAAATGAACATCTTTTACAATAACACAATACAATTAAAAAATCACAAATGAAACGTTTACACATTTTGAGTTTAGTAGTTTGCGCAGCGCTTGCATTTACAGGCTGTAAAGACGCCAGCTATAAAACAACACCAAGCGGCCTGAAGTATAAGCTGATTGAGGGCGGCAGCAAAGACAGCACCAAGGAAGGCGATGTTTTGAAAATGCACGTTACCCAAAAGATCTCAGGCGCTAAAGACACCATGCTCACTGATACCTACGGAAAACTTCCTGCTTTTGTAAAAATACAAGCCCCGCCTCCCGGTCAGCCGGTATACGGGCCAGACGAACTGTTCAAACATTTGAAAAAAGGAGATAGCCTTGTTACTGTAATTTATGTGGATTCGCTGATTAAAAAGGGCCTTGCACAGGAAGCCCAAATGCCTCCTTACATTAAGAAAGGCGATAAGATCACTTTTACTTTTAAAGTAATTGAAGTGTTCAGAAACGACAGCATTGCACAAGCCGATTACCAGAAAGAAATGGAAAGAGACGCGCCGCGCCAGAAAAAAGAGCAGGAAGAAATGATGAAGAAGATGCAGAAAGAAAGCGAGGCCGCGTTGAAAAAAGAAATTGATTCGCTGACAAAGGCAGGCGAAGTTGCCAGGCAGGAGCAGGAAGTAACCGGCTTCTTAAAGAGCAAAGGCATTAACGCTACCAAAACAGCCCTGGGCACTTTTGTAAAAGTTGATAACCCCGGCACCGGCGCACAGGTGGCTGATGATAAATTTGTGACTGTAAAATACACCGGCAAAAAGTTATTGGCCGACAGTACTTTTGAGTCTAACTCATTTACCATGCCTATTGGAAGAGGCGGCAGCATTCCTGGTTTTGAAGACGGCCTGAGGCAGTTTAAAAAAGGTGGAAAAGGAACCATTTACATTCCGGGTTACCTGGCTTATGGTAAAAACAATCCTCCCATTTTTAAACCTTATGAAGCACTGGCTTTTGAAGTGGAAATTACCGAAGTAAGCGATAGCGAACCCGCTCCACAACTTCCACCCGGCCACTCAGCTGACGATGGCCATAATCATTAATAACTATAAAGTTTAGATATTTTAAACCGCCAACCGGCGGTTTTTTTTATGCCATAAGCGCTAAAAATAATTGTACTCATTTTTCGCAGGCAAGTCTTCAACGAAAATCTGTCTACAAACAGCGTTTGTTCCATCTATTAAAACAGTTCGTTCAGTTTTTTTTTAAAAATTATATTGGCATAAGTGTTGCAATACATCCTGTAAGCGTTACAACGAAAATTCAACACTCACATGGCAGGCATCAGGCGTTTTTTTATAAATTTTTTAAGGTACATTCAAAGCTTTTTTACCAAAGTGGATTTTGGCGACCTTGTGCGCAATCAAAAAGCACAGGTGCTTGATGTAAGAACAAATAAGGAGTGTGAAGATTTCGGCTGTATTCAAGACTCTATCAATATACCGCTTGAAAACTTGCGGCTGGAGTTGTCAAAGTTAGATAAAGATAAACCGCTGATTATTTGCTGTGGAAATGGTATGCGCAGCGGCCTGGCCAGGCAAATTTTGTTAAACGCAGGTTTTAAGGCCGTGTACAGGGGCGGTTCGGTGGATGGACTAAAACGTAAATTAAAAGCCAGTGCCTGATACATTTTCTGATCTGATCAATGGAGACAAACCTGTACTCGTAGATTTTTTTGCGGAGTGGTGCGGCCCCTGCAAAATGATGAAGCCCGTACTGGAACAGCTTAAACAAAAGGTGGGAGACAGCGTCACCATTATAAAAGTGGATGTGGACAAAAGTCCCCGCGCGGCCGCGGCTTACGGCATACAAGGCGTGCCCACGCTCATCTTATTTAAAAAAGGAAACATTGTGTGGCGGCAAAGCGGTGTGGTGGAGGCCGGCCGGCTGGAGCAGGTGATCAAAGCGCATTTGTAAAGTTACCAGCCGCTTGCCAGCACGTCTGCAATATGCATGGTTTTAATGTTCAATCCTTTTCCATCAATATATCCCTGCTGGTGCATCAGGCAGGAAAGGTCAGTACTGATAATGTATTGAGCGCCGGTGTCTGCCGCGTGCTCTACTTTTTGTTCTCCCATATTTACAGAAATAGAAGGGAACTTAACGGCAAACGTACCGCCGAAACCGCAACAGGTTTCTACATCTTTCATTTCCCTTAATGTTAGTCCCTTTACATTTTCGAGCAAAATACGCGGCCCTTGTTTAATATGGCATTCGCGCAACGCGGCACAGCTATCATGATAAGTGGCCACACCGTTTAGCGTGGCACCGGTATCTTTCACATTCAATACTTTTAAAAGAAATTCTGTAAATTCAAAGGTTCTGGCGCCAAGGCTTTTCACTTCATTATGAATAGAAGAATTGTCAAACAGTTTTCCATAATAATTTCTTACAAAACCCACACAACTGGCGCTTGGTGCTACAATGTATTCAGCTCCTTCAAAGTCTTTGATGAACTTGGAACAAACGGCTTTGGCCTCATTCCAAAAACCCGCGTTGAAAGCGGGTTGGCCACAGCAGGTTTGTTCGGTATTGTAATGTACGTTACAGCCGAATTTTTCCAGGATCTTCACCATGTTAAACCCCGTTTGCGGGTATAACTGATCAACAAAACAGGGTATGAATATATGAACGTTGTACATTTATGTCAGAGGTTAATGCGGGTAACAGGAATTTCCTTTGTCAAATATAGCACAATCTGTTTGCGATAAATGCATTCATGCCGGCGTGTAATCCGTGCGCACTCAATCAATCATTTTTAACGCGGTAATAGCAGCTTCTTCGCCTTTATGGCCATGAATGCCGCCCACGCGCTCGGCAGCCTGCTGTTCGTTCAAAACGGTGAGCACACCAAAAATGGTAGGTACTGGAAGCATCAGGTTGAGTTGCGTTACACCGTCTGTAACGGAGCGGCACACGTAATCAAAATGAGGCGTATCGCCCTGTATCACACAGCCCAGCGCTATATATGCCGAGGGAAGGTTGAGCGATTCTTTTGCCTTGCTCCAGTGGCGCTTGATGGCAAAGGGTATTTCCACCGCGCCGGGCACCACAATGCTTTCAGACTGTATGTTGTGCTCTGCAAAAACCTTATGGCAGCCGCTCTCCAGCTCATCAGTAATGTGAGCGTTCCATTCGGTTTTTACAATAACGATAAAGGCATCCTCTTTCAGGATGCCCTTATGCAATAAAGTATCGTTGCCCTGTGATGCCATAGTTAATTAACCTGGTAAACACCCAGTTGCGCAAGGTACTTGTCTGCTTCAAAGCCCTGCTGGGTGCGTGGGTATTTTTGTTTCAGTTCTTTATAAAGCGTGATCGCCTCATCTTTATTATTTAAAACATGCTGCGCCAGGTAAGCTGCGCTAAACAGCGCCTCGGCAGAAGCCGTTTGATCTTCTTCAAAATGGCGGGCAGCTTTTTTGTAATAATTCAAAGCTTCAGCACCATTACCCAAATCGCCGTAGGCGTCGCCTAAAAGCTTGTAAGCCCTTTGCTGTACTGGTTTTGAATCGGTGCTGAATTTTTTCAGGTGATCTACCGCTTTTTGGTTTTGATTGAGCTTGAGGTAAGATACACCCGCGTAATAATGAGCCAAGTTGCCCACGGGTGTGCCGCTATAATTCTGGGCTATTTTAATAAACCCGGGATTTACGCCATCGCCATTCAGCGCCAGTTGAAAAGAGTCGAGCCTGAAATATTCCTCAGCCTTAAAGCTTTTATCCTGCGCCTCGGTAATTTTTGGCTTTTGAACAAAATTTTTATAAGCTAAAAATCCTCCAACCAACAGGATAAGCGCTCCAAGGATGATCACGGTGATCTTACCGTTTTTGTCCCAGAATCTTTTAGCTTTATCAATTACTTCCGCAGCATCATTTTGTTCATTTTCAGCATGATGCTTAGTCTTAGCTGCCATTGTTATTTACTTGAATTTTATGATTAATCTACAATAAACGGGTAGTTTTGATCCACATACACATCCTTCAGCACTTCGTCATCATCCGGCCAGGGGCTTTCTTCGGCAAATTGTACTGATGCGTTCACTACTTCATCGCACCTGTCATCAATTTCTTTCAGCTCCTGTTCCGTTGCCAGGTTGTTGTCGAGCATGTATGACCTGATCTGTGTAATGGGGTCTTTCGATTTGTATTCTTCCACCTCATCTTTGGTGCGGTATTTCTGCGGGTCGCTAATGGAGTGGCCTTTATAGCGGTACGTATTAATTTCCAAAAGAGTAGGGCCGCCGTTTTCACGCGCTCTTTTTACAGCTTTGGCCACTGCATCGTGCACGGTTTCGGGGTGCATGCCATCCACTTTTTCTGACGGCATGTTATATGCAGCGCCGATCTGGTAAATTTCTGTTACGTTTGAAGTGCGCGCCACAGAGGTTCCCATGGCGTAGTTGTTGTTTTCGCAAATGTAGATCACGGGTAAATTCCAAAGCATGGCCAGGTTAAAGCTTTCATGCAATATTCCCTGCCTTGAAGCGCCATCTCCAAAAAAGCAAAGCACCACGTTATCAGTTTCCTGGTAATTTTCAGCAAAAGCCAGGCCCGTGCCGGTACCTATTTGCGCGCCCACAATACCGTGGCCGCCATAAAAGTTTTGCTCTTTACCAAAGAAGTGCATGCTGCCGCCTTTTCCTTTGGCACAACCGGTAGCTTTGCCATACAGCTCGGCCATACAACTATCCACGCTCACACCTTTTGCAATAGCAAGACCGTGATCACGATATGCCGTAATAAATTTATCTTCAGGCCTGGTGGCTGTCATGCAGCCTGCCGCGATTGCTTCCTGACCCACATAGGAATGAAAAAACCCGCGGATTTTACCTTCCATTTTGTACTTTTCTTCAGCAGTCAGTTCAAACTGCCTGATCAACTGCATTAACTCGTACCAGTATAAGTATGTTTCTTTTGAAAATTTTGTTGCCACAGCTTAAAAATTTGAGTAGCAAAAGTAAGGGAAAAAGGTGACTTATTAAGGTCAGAATTTGGGCTAAACAAAAATGCCCATGGTTTTAAAACCCTGAGCATTTCTCAACTTAAAAACATGGTAATATTAAAGTACAGCTTATTGCTCCACTATCTGAAAAGTGATTGGCTGCTTGCGATACGCTGTAACTTCTCTTCCGTTTTGAATTGCCGGTTTCCATTTACCTGAAAGTCTAACCATCCTCACGGCTTCGGCCTCCATCCCATAGCTTAAACTGGTCAGGGATTTAATATTGCTTACGTTCCCGTTTTTATCTACTATAAACTGCGTGATAGTCGTGTAATTTCCTGCGGGTGCGCCATTGTCAACAGGTGTTTCGCCTTTTAGATTTTTTTCCAGAAAATTCCGCCATGCGCCGGCGCCACCGGGGTAAGACGCATCTTTTTCAACCTTAGTAAAAACCTCCTCACTAAAGGTTTGAGGTAATTCAACCGCGGCGTTTTCAGTAACCTTTTGCGCGTCCTTTTTAAGCACCTGGAAGGTGACCGGTTGTATCCAGTAGGAACGAACAGCTCTCGTTTCCCCATCTTTATTATTTAAAGCCGGCTTCCAGTTATCTGATTTTTTAAGGACGCGAATGATCTCCTCTTCCATACCATAACCTTCGTCCGTAACAGGTTCAAAGTTGCTGAGACTGCCGTCTGGTTCTATTGTAAACCTGACTGCCGCCTCATAATTGCCCGGACGCGCGCCGTTATTTTTTGGTACATCTCCTCTTATATTCCTTTCGATAAAGTTCCTCCAGGCGTCAGCACCCCCTGAATAAGAAGCAAATATATCGACCCTGTTCTTCGGGGGTTCTGTTACAACATCATTCTCGTCAGACCAGGTAACAACAGTTATAGGATTTAATTTCAGGTAAGTCTTTTTTTCTGTGTCGAATTTGAAGGGCTGTTGCGATGTTGCTTTTTTCTTTGCCGGCACTGTATCTTTTCTTTCAATCACAGTAATCGTTTTTTCGGCGGGTTGCTGTGGTGCAGCATTTTCTACAGTTTCTATTTTTTTGGTGACGATCTCTTTTATTTCATTAATTTCTTTGCTATAATTAAAAGAGAAAAGGGTAATAGCAACGGCTACAATCGGCAATACCATTAGCTTTCGCAGGTATTGATAGGCGGGTTTTTTAGATTTTGTAAGCATGGCAATTCTTCTTTTTAATTGATTATGAAAAAATGGATTTACTAATTGGTGTTGGTGCGTTCCAAAAGTTTGCATCAATAATATTTCAGCGTAGGAAGAAACATTTTCTTCGTTAGTCGCGTATCTATCAGCCAAAAATTCCTGAATGATTTTTATTTCTTTTTTTATAAAATAGAAAATAGGATTGAACCAAAACAGGGCAGCGATCAATTCGGTAAACAATAAATCAAAACTGTGTTTTTTGTTGATGTGGTACATTTCATGCCTGAAAATCTGTTCACCTTTATCGCTGTTCAAGGAAATAGAACGGTTCCAGAACAGCCATTTGAAAAACGAAAAAGGCGTGTCGGGATGCGAGGTTTGAATAAAGCTGATGTCATTCAATTTTTCTGAAGGGTTATTTTTCCTGAGTTTGAAAATTTTGACAAGGGAAATAACAATTCTTACCACAAAGAATAAAACCATCAAACCATACAACAAATACAGCAGGGCAGAGGCTGTAAACTGATATTCCTTTTGCGCAACAACAACAAAGGTTTCATTGAAATTATCTAGCGATTGATAAATAACACCGTCATTGTCTTTTACTGTGACCGGAATTTTTATTAACGGTAATATCAGGCTAATGATAATAGCTCCCAGCAGATAAAACCGGTTGTACTGATGAAACTTTTCGTTTCGCAAAAACAAATGGTAGTAGCCGTATAAAATTGCCGAACACAACATCATTTGAGAAATGTATGCAAGCATGGCTTTATTTTTTTTGTTGTTTTTTAATCTGATTGAGTAACACCTCCAGGTCTTCAATGCTCAGGTCTTTTTCTTTTACCATAAAAGACACTACGTTGCTGAAAGAACCTTCAAAGTAACCCTTCACCATTTGCTTCATCGTTTTTTTGGAATAGGCTTCTTTCGTCACCGCAGCTTCATATTGGTGTTGTCGTCCGAAGACATTTACAGTTACGAAATCTTTTTCAATTAAGATCTTTAAAATCGTCGCAACCGTGTTCTGGTGCGGCTTTGGAAGGGGAAGTTCATCCACGATCTCTCTTAAAAACCGGGGACCATCCTTCCATAAAACCTGCATAATCTGTTCTTCGGCTTTTGTAAGTGGTTTCATTGCTTTTCTTATTTGAGTGCAATGTATAACTAAAAAATTAGTTTAACAACTAATTTTTTAGTTTAATGAATAATTTTTTTGGCCATTATAAAAAGCCTTGTTCATAAGTAATATTCAATACTAAAAAACCTCACGAACTATTTATAGCTGTGAGGTTTATTTAAAGAGAAGTACTAAATTTTTTATTTTGTTGTTAACTTATAAATCGTTTTTGTTTTGTACGTTTCGCCAGGTCTTAAAACTGTATTGGGAAAAGATGGAATATTGATGGCATTGGGGTGTACCTGCGTTTCAAAACAAAAGCCTGAAAATGGCGTGTATTGTTTTTTGCCTTTTATAGTGGGAGAGCCATATGCGTTGTATAAATGTACCAGCGGCTCTGTGGTGTATACTTCCAGTTTAAGGTACTGTTCATCGCAGTAAGCTTCTGCCGCTACATGTTCAATGCCCGCTTTGTCAAGAGGAAAGGAAATGTCAATGCCTTTTTCAGGGTCTGGCAGTTTACCGGTTTGCCTGTAAGATGTAAAATCATTGCGCGTGCCTTTTACATCCAGCACATTGCCGGTGGTGCAGTAATTGGCATCCTGCTCTAAATATTGAGATGCGTGAATGCGCAGGTAAGTATTGTCAATCGTTCCTTCACCATTGTTAAGGTTGAAATAACTGTGGTGCGTCAGGTTTACGGCAGTTGCTTTATCTGTATTGGCAGTATACTCATAGCTCAATTCATTGTGATCGTTCAGTTCAAACGCTATCTGCACTTTCAATTCGCCGGGAAAACCTTCTTCACCATCAACGCTTATGTACTGCAGCACCAACCGTCCGTTATCGGCAGAGATCGCCTCCCATACTTTTTTATCAAAGCCTTCCAGGCCGCCATGCAACTGGTAATCGGCATGCTGCCCGTTCAGTTGATGTGTAACGCCGTCAATGGTGAATGATGCTTTGTTGATGCGGTTTCCATAACGGCCAATGGCCGCGCCGTAATAAGGATAATTGGCCAGGTATGCTTTACTCCAGTATTGTGTGGGATCATCAAAGCCCAAAACAATATCATTCCAACTTCCGTCAGATTTCTTTACTTTTATAGCCGTAATAATTGCGCCGTAATTGGTAATTTTTACTTCTGTTCCTTGCAGGTTCGTAAGTGTAAATAAAAAGACATCTTTTCCGCTGGCATGCTGCCCGAACGACTGCGTTGTTATTGCATTCATAATACAGTTTTTAAAGGTTACTAAAATATAACATTACCATGACTATTGATCAATTAAAAAAAGAATTTGAAAAAAATTACAACAAACCTGCTCAAAGCATTTTTTTCTGCCCCGGCCGTGTTAATCTTATTGGTGAACACATAGACTATAACGGAGGCCAGGTAATGCCCTGCGCCATTTCTATGGGTACCACGCTGCTTGTTGGTAAAAACGATGAAAATGTTTTTCGATTCAGAGCTGTGAACTTTGAAGAAACTGCTGACATCGCTTTTCAGTCCTCTTACAGCAAAACAGGTCCCGAATGGTACAACTATCCGCTGGGCGTGATACATGAATTTTTGATAAACGGCATCAACATCAGTGGGCTTGACTTTTTATTTTACGGCAACCTGCCCATCGGTTCCGGCCTTTCTTCATCAGCTTCTATTGAAGTGCTGACGGCTTACGCGCTCAATCATATTTTTAACGGCGGCTATAATAACGTGGAACTGGCGCTGCTGGGCAAGCGTGTTGAAAACGAGTTTATGGGATTAAACAGTGGCATTATGGATCAGTTTGCGGTGGCTATGGGCAAGGAGGGACACGCTGTATTACTTAATTGTGATACGCTGGATTATGAATACCTGCCCTTTGAGATTGGAGATTATGTACTGGCCATTATCAATACCAATAAGCCGCGCAAACTGGTAGAATCAAAATACAACGAGCGCTTTGCCGAGTGCATGACAGCCAAAGAAAAACTTCAGCAAAAACTAAATATTGCCCACCTGTGCGATGTAAGCATTGAAGCGTTTATGCAATACAGGTCGCTCATAAACGACCCTGTTGTGGAGAACAGAGCGCTACACGTAATCTCAGAAAATGATCGTGTAAAAAAAGCCAGGGAGGCGCTCGTGTCGGGAGATATTAAAACCTTTGGGGAACTGATGTATTCCTCACACGACTCTTTGCAAAATCTTTATGAAGTATCGGGTAAAGAGCTTGATACGATTGTGGCTTTTTGTAAAACTTACGGAGACTGTATTGGAGCCCGCATGACGGGTGCCGGTTTTGGCGGCTGTGCCATCGCTTTAATTAAAAAAGACAGTTTTGACGATTTCAAAGACAAAATAAGTAATCATTACAAGGAAGCAATAGGTTATGCACCCGGCGTGTTTTCATCAGTAATTGTCGGCGGTGTACGGGTTATTGCTTAATCACACTCTTGTAAATTAAGTATACAAAATGGATGTTTAGCAACCCGACATGATCTTTTCCAGCAATAAAAAATACCTTTTATTCATATGCACGGTAGCCGGTTTGTTTTGTGGCAGCCTTTGGTTGCAGGCCCAAAACAACTCCGGCACCGATGCACAAAAGGTGCATACCATTTTAGCCATAAAAAACCCCGCTGAGAAGATCGACAGTATTTTAAGCTTTACCAATAATCACCGCAAAGATTCCACCTTTCAGCAGTTGTTTCATATTGGGCTGCAATTGGCACGCAAAAACAACCTGTACAGCCATGAAGCCCGGTTGCTGGATGGGTTGGGCGTATTAAAAAGAGATCTTTCAGAATACCCGGATGCGCTGAACCTGCATCAGCAGGCCCTTGAAATAGCTAAAAGAATAGATGCAGACGACATTGCCATGTTTGCTTTAAATAATATAGGCGTGGTGTACCGAAGGCTCGATCAGAATACGGAAGCGCTTAATTACCATATTGACGCCTTACGAATAGCCGAACGCATAAAACACGATTATAGCATCAGTGTTTCGCTCAACAGCATTGGAAACATTCATATTGCCCTGGGCAACTTTAAAGATGCCATTGAATATTTTCAAAGAGCGCTGCCAATAGCCGTAAAGGCCAACAATATGCTGGGCATGGCTATGAACATGGGTAATATTGGTGAGTGTTACGACCGTCTGAACCAACTGGATTCTGCAAAAAAATATTACAACCTCAGCCTGGATTATAACAATGCACTAAAAAATGAAAAAGGCCTGAAAGGCATTGCCATTTGCTATGGATCGCTGGGTAATATATATAAGAAAGAAGGGAACTACCGAATGGCTCAAAAGCTGTTTGAAGATGGTTTGGAAATTAATAAACAACTGAAAGACAAAATGTTTATAGCACAGAGCTATAATTTTTTGGGAGACATTCACCTGCTGCAAAGCAGGCCTGCGCAGGCGCAGAAATTATTTGAAGAGGGTTTGCGAATCGCACGGGCCATCCGCTCTAAAACAGAGATTCGCTCCGCTTACGAGGGATTAATGAAAACACACCGGGCCAACGGAAGTTTTGAAAAAGCGCTTACCTATGCCAACCTGGTGAAAACTTATACCGATTCTATTTACCTGGAAAATAACAACCGCCACGTAAGGCAGGTAGAGTCTTTGTACCAGGGCGAGCGGGAACAGGCAAAGATTAAACTGCTGGAAACCACCCGTAAAAATGACCGGATTCTTATGGCCGGGAGCCTGATTCTATTTGCACTTTTATTGATGACAGCAGTCCTTTATTACCTGAGAAACAGGTTATTGGAAAGGAATAGAAGTTTGCAGCGGGAGCTTGAGATCAGGTCGCAAATTGCGTCAGATCTGCACGATGATATGGGCTCATCGCTCAGCAGCATCCATATTTTCAGTGAATTATTGCGCAGCCAAAACGGGAAATCTGAAGAACTGATCTCAAAAATTGAAGCAAACGCAAAAGATACATTGGAGGCATTAGATGACATCATCTGGCTGGTAAAACCCTCCAATGATAAATTCAGCAACCTGGGTATGCACGTCAGGCGTTATGCCATACCGCTGTTTGAAGGCAAGGACATTCGGTTTGAGATCGATTTTCCTGAATCAATAGCCGAAATTTCACTACCCATGGAAGCCCGCAGGAATATTTTCCTGATCATAAAAGAGTCGGTAAATAACATGGTGAAATACTCACAATGCACTGAAGCTGTTATTTGTGCAGAAGTTAACGATAATAATATTTTATTTACAATCAAAGATAATGGGATAGGCTTTGACCCCAATATGCTCACCGACCGTAACGGTTTAAAAAATTTACATTCCCGCGCCAGGCAGATCAACGCCGAGCTGACGATTCATGCTGCAAAAGGAGAGGGCTGTGAAATAAAACTGCTGGTAAAAGCAAAGGACCTGGTGGTGGACAAGTAGGTTAGTTTTATCAATGTAAAGGATGAGAAGAATCCAATGAAGCTATTCAGGTAACAGAAGAAGATCAAGTTAAAAGAAACAAAGGAAATAATGGAAACGGCCCTACTCATTATCATAGCTGTATTACTTCTGATAGCAATTATATTAATCATTGTATTTCGAAACAAAGGTATTAACGAGTTGCCGCAACTGCAGGCCAAAGTTGGTGAATTGCAAAGCAGCTTCTCCAAAATTGAAACCAGTTTCAAAGAAGATTTCAGAATCAACAGGGAAGAAAACACAGCGAACGCCAAAGCAAACCGGGAAGAATTGTACAAAGCCATAGGCGATTTCAGAACAGAGATCATGACAGCCGTGAAAGCCATGACGGATCAAAACAATACGGCATTGGAGAAACTGAATCAAACCCTGGAGCAAAAAGTATCAGCCCTCATTGAAAAGAATGAACAACGTTTCATAGCGTTTACAGATGGGAATACAATTCAGCTTGAAAAAATTGAAAAGAAGGTAGCGGAAAACTTAAAGGTCCTGAACGACCAAGCCAAAGCCGATCACAACTTAATGAGGGATGCATTAGGAAATGCCTTCAAAGGTTTTCAGGAAACATTTGATAAAAATGTACAATCGTTCAACAACCTGCAAAAGGAGAAGTTTGAATTGATGGAAACCAAACAAAATGAATTGGTAAAAGGAACGGAAGCAAAACTGGATATAATCAGGTCAACGGTAGAAGAAAAACTGCAGAAGACATTGAGCGACCGGCTGGGGCAAAGTTTTGAAACAGTTGGCAAGCAATTAATAGAAGTGCAAAAAGGCCTGGGTGAAATGCAAACCCTTGCCCAGGACGTGGGTGGCCTGAAAAAAGTATTGAGCAATGTAAAAATGCGTGGCGGTTTTGGGGAAGTTCAACTTTCAATGCTTTTAGAGCAAATTCTGGCACCGGAGCAATACCAGGCCAATGTAAAAACAAAAGCAGGGAGTAATGATTGCGTTGAGTTCGCCATAAAATTACCAGGTAAAGACAATAACAATGGCCAGGTGTGGCTTCCGGTTGACGCTAAATTTCCCAAGGATGCTTATGAACAATTACAAACCGCCTACGACGGGGCTGATGCGGTTCAGATTGATATGGCACACAAAAATTTTGACGTTACCATCAGGCGAATGGCAAAAGACATTTGTGAAAAATACCTTGACCCGCCCCATACCACCGACTTTGGCATCATGTTTTTGCCCTTTGAAGGCATTTATGCCGAAGTAGTGCGTAAGGCAAGTTTATTAGAAGATTTACAACGTAACTACAAAATCATTGTAACCGGGCCGGCTACTTTAGCTGCTATTCTTAACAGCCTGCAAATGGGCTTTAAAACATTGGCCATACAAAAACGAAGCAGCGAAGTGTGGCAGGTATTAGGGGCGGTAAAAAAAGAATTTCAAAATTTTGGCGGCTTGCTGCAAAAAGCCCAAAAGAATATTCAAACCGGCCTTGACCAGTTAGACGATGTGATGGGTAAACGAACCAAAGCCATACAACGAAAGCTCCGCAGCGTAGAATCATTAAATGAAGCGGATGCAAAATTGATTTTGCCTGAAATTACAGATATTGATTTAATAGACGATGAAGCCGGAGATTAAAATTGGTTTCGGCGTGTTTTTTATACTTCCCAGGGATTAATAACTTCCAGCCCATTAACATTTCTAAAATCTGAAACGTTTCTTGTTAATAAAGTAAGATTAAAATTTATAGCTAACCATTAAAGCCAAATTCCTGGTCAATAAAATCATTTTTGGGATTTAAATATAGATAATTGAAATGAGGGAGTTTTATGTCCAAACGCAAATCCCCACTCTTATATGGTGTTGCATTTTTTTGGGCAAACATCATATTATAAATGATAGTAAAAAATAGCAGTAAAATTAGTTTTGACTTCATTCTTTTTACTTAAGATCCTCCTAAAGGTAGGTTTTTTAATGTTACTACTGCTGTCCAACGGTGTTCCGTCCGCTGGATCTAAGCTGAATGATAATTATTTGCTAATAGCTTAGCAGCAAACCCCTTGTTGTGCAGTAGCACTTTTAAACATAAACATTTTGCAGTTATCTGTTTCGCTATTTCGTCAAAGGAGTATTTCCAACCTGGGCTTTTGTAAAAACAACTTCTCGGTAACTGGTGCAGGCGTTATAAAGCTTCATTTAAAATGATAAAAAGCTCTTCGCGGATCAATCCCGAAGAGCTTTTTATTAGCCTGTGGCAATAAGCTATTATTGAAAAATGGTTAACGCAGGAAAATAGATGTGATTAAAATCCGTAACGGTACCATCACTGCCATATTTGATTTGTTTTATTAATGCCCCGGTACTGGCGTTATAGATCAATAAATAATTCACCCCGGAAGCTGCTCCATATCCGGCAATGCCATTTACTACAATATAATCCTTGTTTTGATCGTAACGGGCTACGCCGTAGATCATGAAAGGATTTATATCAATATTGATAAACGGTTGCGCCAGCGATTGAGGCTGGCCGTCAACATACTTATAAATATTTTTGCCGGATGTAAAGAATACAGCATTTTCTTTTGTTGAAGCCGTTAATTTTGTTGGCGCATCCAATCCCCAGGAACTGATACTTACCGGCACGGCAACGCCTGTAGTATCCAGCTTGTTATCAATACTAAAAAGGCGATTGGCTGTGGATGCCCATATTTTTCCGTTTGGTGTTTTTACAAAGCCATGTATAAAACCTGCAAAGCTTTTAACAAGCGAATAATTAGTAGTGGAAAGAATTTTAGCCCCATTGTCCTGCAATACGTAAATATAATTTCCTGAACGCATGATTTCGCCCGAACTTCTTGCTGGAACAGACTGCAGGCGATAAGTTACTGCCAGTGTTTTAAGGTCAACTGCGTAAACGCCATCAGCAGCACTTATCAGAGCATTATTATAATCAATTACTGCAAAGCCTCTCCAGTTGCTGCTTTCCTGGACGTAACGAGACTCTTCCTTTAGTGTGGCTGCATTTACCCTCACAATGGGGCCGTTCATTTCAGAAATCAAATAGAGCCAGCCGCCTGTATTTGTGGCAAATTGCAAGGTACTGCTGAATGCCGCGTTAGACAAAATGCTACCGGTATTTTCTTTTTCATAAACCCTTGTGCGAACAGTGTCTTCACCATATTTGTAAAAATGAACCGTACCTGCATTTCTGCCAAGCGTTCCTTCTGTGATTATAAAAAAACCATTTTCGTAAGTATGTTCATCCCTGCCGTTATCCGAAGTTTCTCCTGGGCGATAAATATCATTTTTTGTACAGGAAAACAGAAAAAGCCCGGCTGTAAAAATTGCGAAAATTCTTTTTAAAGATAATTTTTGTTGCATATGTATATTTTTATTGTTCTATTATTGTTTATTAAAATGTAAATCTTCCACACCACTCACTTCTGTTGATACTTCGCCCAGCCAGCCGCCATCATCCAACACTGCGGTTTGTATTTTTATAAAATCAATTCCTTTCAGCGTTTTAGCGTTGCCTTCTTTATCCACCGCATTCGATATATTTACTTTGCCGCCGTTTGATGCATTAGCAAGGTCATCTGCATACCCCCATTCGTAGGCGGGAGATGTTACGTAACTCGGGTTGGTACGGTTCACTTTACTTTTCAGCCAGGATCCTTTCAATGTATAACTGTTGCCGGTGATCCATTCAGGAAAATAAGCCTGTTTGTGAGACTGGTTCTTTTTTACAAAACCTGTATTCCCCGCATTATCGCTCCAGGGTACATCTTTATCCGGAGAGTCAGGGCGGGTATAGGTTATTTCGTAATTAGTTTTATAATCTGCTGTACCAAACGCACTGCCTTTTAGCTCATACCAGGTATCGTCGGGTTTGCCATTACCGTTTTCATCCTGCATTACATACACAATGCCCGGCTCTGACCAGTTAGTATAAGCGTTGCCATACACCTGTATATCATTTCCCTCCTTATTCAGCACGGTATGGTCAAAACCCAGCACAATATAGCCGCCCCAGGCGCCCAGCGTAACCAAGCCGTTTTTTTTACCAAGTATTCCGTTGGCGCTTTCAATATTACCAGGAGATTTATTGATGAACTGTCCCGGCGCGGGCACATATTCAAACATAGTGGTAACAAACGCAGTTGCGCCGCCTTCTTTTATAATGGCTTCCACGTTTACAGTAAAATCCTGCGTAATAGATCCGGCGCTGTTTTTCCCGGTATATGCTACGGTATAAGTTCCAGCAGTTTCAAAAGCATGCTTAAAAACATCAGTAACGGAAACCGTATCATTTCCAATTTTCCAGATATTATCAAATGCAGAGCTGCCTGTGCGGGTGACTTTAATTTCAACAGAGTCTTTTATTTTAGTTTTAATCACCTGCCCGGTTGAAAACGTTGCCTGTGGCGGGTTAACAACTTCCTCCTTTTTACACCCTGTGCTAAAAATTGCGCTTACAAAAATCGTAGCTACCAGAAAGCGATTGATTGATTTCATATTTATATATTTTATTATTTACTTTTTAATTGTTTTATATTTAAATGCTATGTGCGCTGGTATATTTCCAGCTACCACCGAAAACTGCCGCTTACCTTCTTTATTGTAGCAATGCAGTATGCCTGAGGAAACATAATCTTTTGCATCAGCGATGTAAATATTTCTGCTGTATGGATCAATTGCTAAGCCATATGGCATACTAATGCCCGTATGTGTGCCATCAGTAATAAAGTTTTTATTGAGTACCGTTTCAGTTTTAGTATTGATCATATTGTAGGTAACATTCCAGCTACCGGTTACATAATTCCATTCACTTCCATATACATAAGCCGTATCGCCAATAATTTCACAACCGTTCACAGCCATATTGAACGTTTTTTTTACAGCATCGGTTTTTGTATCAATTGCATAATAGTTAGCTGGTGTTTCAAAGTAGTCCCCACGCGATGAAACATAAAGATCACCATCGCTGTCGGCATTCACCAGGTGCAGGTTAATGGCTACATCAATATCTTTTATTTTTTTAAAAGTTTCAAGATCAATAACCGATACGGTGCGTTCATAATCGGGCGGGCTATAACCACCAGAGTTGGCGATGTATAATTTATTGCCTACAACAGCCATTTGCTCCGGCTGGCGGCCTACAGCTACGGTACGGGTAATTTCTAATGTTGCTGTATCTATCTCGGCTACAAACCCATTCGGGCTGCCTGGGCCCAGCACTACATCGCCATCATAAGCGCTAACATAAGCTTTGCCTTTATTAAAAATCACATAGCGGCAATTTTTTATTGTGATGGTTTTAATGCGTTTTGCGGTGTTGGCATCCATGACTTCCAGTTTATTGGATACATTGATAATAGCGTATAGTTTGGAGCCGTATACACCCATGTCATTTCCAACATCGCCCAGTTCTTTTACAGCATCAGGATTTGCCTGCGCATAGATGTTTTTTATGTAACGGCCTGTTGCGTAATCATAATAATCCAGCGAAGCCTGATTGCTGCCCATGTTGCCTTCGTTTAGCAAATAAAAGCCTTCAACTGAAGTCACAGGTTGTGGTGTTACAGGCGTAACCTCCGGCGGCAAAACGGATTCATCCTTTCGGCAACCGCCAAGAGCTGCCAACAGCGCTATGCAGAAGATTGTTTTGTAAAGATTGTGTTTCATATTTATTATTTAAATGCTTACTGAAAGGGTGAATCGGTAATTTCTGCCCGGCATAGGATAGTTGATCACAACATCAAAATACTGGTTAAACAGGTTGCTGATTTCCGCACCAATTTTGTAATTGTTTTTACCAATATTTTTTTCCCATACCAATCCCACGTCGGTGGTGTACCAGGGCTGCATATAATTTTTACGAATGTTTTCAGGTAGCATGTAGCGCTCGCCCGTATAAATAAAACTATAATTAAGCGCCCAGGCTTTCCATAATAAAGAGCCATGTAGCGTGCCGCTGTGAACCGGTGAGTAGGGAATCTGGTGGCCGTAAGAGCTTTCGCCTTTTGTTTTATTTACGGCGTGCTGATAGGTGTAATTCAAGCCTGTTACCAGGTAAAGGCTATCAACCAGCACAGCAGTTGCCGATACATTTGCTTCCACTCCTTTTATTTCTACCAGCCCCTGGTTGATCATCATCCAACGGAAAAGATTGGTGGATGGAACGGCAACAATCTTGTTCGTTATGCGGTTGTAATAAACATCACCCTGGAAGGCTAAATTTTTAAAAAACCATTTGTTCCCAGACCATGTAAAACCAGCATCCGCCTGCTTCGTGTATTCAGGCTTTAATTGTGTATTTCCTATAAGTGTGTAGTATAAATCATTGAAGGTGGGCATGCGCAATGATTCTTTGTAAAATGAACGTAACCTGAAATTATTATTATTCGCAAAAGGTTGCCACGAAACACTTACCATTGGCGAAGTGGCGGTTCTGTCCGGAGACCTGTCGTAATATTGCACCTGCTCATCGTAATAGCTATACAATAACCCACCCTGAACCAGCAGGCGTTTCCATTCAAACTGATTGGTAAGCGCGCCTACATAAGCATACCGGCGCGGGTAGGCAAAACGGTATAAGTTTGCATCAAGCTTGTGATAAGAAAAATCAGTTGATAATGCTATGTTCCACCAGGGTTTGGCTGTATATTTTTGTGCAAGCGAGATATAAGCTTCCTGCTGATGGTAGCGGTTATCAAGAACACCGGTTGTCATAATAAATTCCGGGTCAACATAGCGTGTATAATCGTTCGCATATTTAGCGTTGGCCAATAGTTCATATTTTTCTCGGATTACATTTTTAAACGAACCGTGCAAAAAAATATTTCGATCCCAAAGGTGCTGGGGGCTATAAAATTTATTAGCCACAATAGCTCCAGGCAGCCCTCTTTCAGAATTAAAGATATATGCCTTAAAAAAAGCTTTACCTGTGGTTGATATGTTTTTAAAAAGTGCGGCTTCAGTGCGAAAGCCTTCAATACCTGCATTAGCTCTGATTGCGGCAGTGTCATACCCACCTTCTTTTTTATAGCGGTATTTATAGCGGCCATGCGCCTTTATATATTCGGTATTGAAAGCAAGAGATAAAGTATTACTCAGTTTTTGCTGCCATAAAACGGATGGATTGCTAAGGCCGAAGGAACCTGTTTTGTAGGTTCCCTGCAGATGTGTTTTTTCAGCGGTTTCAAAATGAGGTCTGCGTGTTTTCAGGAAAAGGGTGCTGGAAGCGAAATAAGCGCGCGCAGGCTGCAGCAAAGTTGAGTTTTGCCCGTTATATAATTGAATCTCCTCGATATTATCCAATGAAAATTTTCCCAGATCTACCGTGCCGTTCTGCGCATTTCCAATACTCAGGCCATCCAAAAAAACGCCCACATGCTGTGTGCCCATACTGCGCACGTTTACTGTTTTTAACCCGCCAATGCCGCCATAGTCTTTCAGTTGCACACCCGAAAAATACCGGATGGCATCTGCTACAGAAAAGCTGTTGAGCCTTTGTAAACGCTGGCCAGACAAAGATTGCATGGGAGTAGGAGAGTGAACGCTGAAGCGCTGCCGGATGGTGGATATGGTAACCTCCGATAATAGTTTTGGGCTGATCGTATCAGAGCCGGGTACGGAATTATTTTTACGCAAACTATCTGTTGGCGCCTGAGCCAAAAGGGTAACGTTAAAAATTAGCGCAATAAAGGAAAGCAGTATGTATAAAACTGCATTTTTTTGGTACAAAAGCATCACCATTTGATTTTTTTAATCAAACAGCTTTAGCGAACAGAGTGAAAACAAATGTAAATTTTTACCAAACGTGCATTTGTATTCAAAGCTTCATTCCACGAAAGCTTAAAATAAAAACTGCTTGGCAGGTCTCCTGACTTATTCCCACTTTGAGCGGCCTTCCCGTAGCGGTTGTAAACGCCACAGTGGCAAGGTAGTGTCAAAGTGTTGCAATGGAACTTACAGTAGCGGGTCTGTCCAGGATTTGCACCTGGTTCCCTTTTAATCAAAACATACCAGGGTGATATGTTTTGAACCAATGCGTTGCGAAGGTAAGTATAATTGTTCTAAGTGGTAAATAAAAACAACGAATGAATATGCCGGACTTCCATCATTGTCATTTCGACGCCACATGCAGGGCAGTGTTTCTCTCTCTCAGTCATTTCGACACCGCGTGCATGGCTTTTGCGCCAGTGGCGGCGGAGAAATCTCTAACCGGTCATGCCATTTGGGATTCCTCCGCTGCGCGTTCGGAATGACGTGAGGGAATGAGGATTCCTCCGCTGCGCATTCGGGATGACGTAGGGGAAGGCGCGTTCGGAATGACTTGGGAGTGGAGTGGGATGACGGTTCCCTCTTCCATCATTTCGACGCTGCATGTAAGGCCGTGTTTCTCTCTCTCAGTCATTTCGACGCCGCGTGCAGGGCTTTTGCGCCAGTGGCGGCGGAGAAATCTCCTGAACCGTCAAGTTAGGTTGTCAATTCTGTTTCATCAATTCATTTACCCGGAATTACCGAAAGTCGTTTGGATAGGTTTTGGGCTTCGTGCGGGTGGATTGTATAAATGCTTAAATATTGCACTCCCGCGTATCATTGACGGATATTTCCTGAAAGCAGCCCAGACATATGGCCGTCACGGCCAAGGCATTTTTCTGTATAGCAGCCAGGTGCCAGTCACAACCAACAGGCTTACCTTCACCATTTTTGTAAACATCCGTGGTGTAAACTTTTCAAAAGTTTACAAAGTACAGGTTTACAAAATATTTGTTGACATAATTATTATTTTTGTATGACCATGAAAAACCTGAGAACAGAAATGAAGCTGACGCAGAGAGAACTGGCAGCCCTTACCGGTGTTTCGACCAGCATTATCAGTCTTTACGAGAAAGGGTTGCGCAGCTTACCTGCAAAAGTTTCGATCAAGCTGACGGAGCTATCGGTTATACAGCAACAGATGAGCAGGCACAGAAAAGCCAGGGTTGCACCAACGCTCCAATTTATACCCTCTCAGAAAAATAAGTTAGATGCCATGTTGCAATCAGACATGAGCAAAGCCGCCTTTGATACCTTGCGCTATAATCGTACGCTTGAACAGATGCAGGAGCGTTACACCGCGTTACTTGCCAAGCTGGAGTTGATACAACCTCTGAAGCAGGCTGCAGAACCCGGGACGACGAGAATGGCCATTTTGGAATGGATGGAAATCTTAACATTAGATAAAATGCAACGTTGCTCACCTGTAAAGCAGGCAGCCGTGCAATACAGGTTGTTACAATGTGAGGCACAAAAGAAGTGCGTGAATGCTATGCTTGCTAAATTGAAAAAAATAAAATAACTTATAACGGTAAACCACCTCATCAACCATTAGGTTATCGTGCCCCGGAAGTTCTTTACAATAGCGTAGCTGCATGACCCTGCCGGGGGCCTCAAAAAAATACTACAGAGGAAACAAAAATTCCATTATATAAATGTCCAAAAATTGAGTGTTGCTTTACAAAATAGAAATGGCCATATTTTTATATGAACATGGTGCCAGAGCTGAAACCCGTTTTATCCTATAATGTAATTGCATTATGTTAAATAGCTTAGCTATTTAATTTTTTTAGAAGGGAAGGAAAAGAAAAATTTTATTCATAAACAATTAAATGTAAGGGTTGAAATTGCGGTTCATTTGACTTGGTAGTTTTTATTTTTTTAATGGTCAAGTCGAGCTCGCAAATAAATTTGCTCGGTTTAAGCAATTTTCAACCTTTACATACCGCTGTTTCTACGAAAAACAGGTAAAGCCTGTGTAGGATTTGCAGGGTAGGGGCTTTACTTATTTTGAGTGCGTGAGGGATAGAAGCGGCATCCTTCTGTGAGGTACGAACAAAAGATATAGCGGATAGCCCGACCCCTACCCAGCCAAAATCAATTTACAATAGGGCAGGGGTCACGTCCAAATAATTCTTAATGTGCCTTACAAAAGAGCTAATCAAAGCTCTTTTAATGAGTTTATAATATCTTCAATAGTGTGTATCGAAGTATTCAAAGCCATTTTATCTGCCAAGGTTGGACTAAATTTTAATACTTCGTCTTTTGTTATTTTATGCCAAATCGGTAAAATAACTTTGTGTCCATCCATTTCTCGTGCAACCATTCCATTCAATTCATATTCTGTCCAATTCTTCTTTACAAACGAGGGCGATATGATTACAATTCCAAATCTTGACTTTGTCAAACCGCTGTCTATCTTTTTCCGCAAACTATCTCCAACCTTTAATTCAAACTCATCATACCAAACCTCAAAGCCATTTTCTTTTAACGCTTCCGCTAAATCTCTTACAATTTCATCCTTATCTTCTGAGGCATGAGAGATGAAAAAATCATATTCTTTTGAATTATTTTCAAGAGTGATGTTGGTGTTTGTTGACGAATAGCTTTGACTGATTAATGATTCCAATTGCGATTTCTGAATTTGGATATCCATTTCCAGTTTTCGCTGAAAATCTAATTGTTCCCTTTCTGCTTTCTTTTGTTCACTTTCTTCAGCCTTTCTCAATGTCTGCTTTTTCTTACACAATTCAACAGATTTAGCAGCTATCTGTTTTTGATAGTCAGCAATTTTTTTCTTGCAATTGAAAATATCATTGTTATAACCTTGCATTTGTCTTTGCTTGCTTTGCAGTGTAGAAAGAGACGTATTTTTATTAATAGATTTATTGACCGAACTTATCTGTCCATTTTTATCGTTCTCTCTTTTTTGTTCATCTGCTATCTTCTTATACAGGCTTGCAATATCTTGTTCAAGTTTATTGATTTGGTTTTGATAACTTGATATAGTCATTTCTATGATTTTTCACTTAATTTAAGCATAGCATTAGCTACATTTTGAACCGTTTTATCGTACTGTTCATGACCGTATCCATGCTTTTCATTTAATTCATAGAATGCACGATAAATATCAAAAGGGTTTTGTGATTCAGCAACCCATTTTACTACTATGTCCAATATCTCGTTCATCACCGGCTGATAGGTCATTCTACCGTCCGATTTCCTTATACCGTTATTATCTGATTTTCGTTTTCCTGAGTTCAGAAATATGTTTTTCTCATCGTAAATAATTTCTTTTACTTCTTTAAAGTCTTTACCTTTTGGAAGATAGTCCATTAATAGTTTCCTGATTCCTTTATAGTAAATGTTGTACTTCTCTTCAGGGTTTTCAAACTCCTTTCCAATTAATCGCCTTAGTTCATCAATCTCTTCCAAACTGCCTTTTTCAGCACTAATGGTTAGCTGTTTACCAACTTTTTCATTTGCTTTCTGTAAAAGCTCTAATCTTTCTATATCTGCATCAGAAAGTTCCTGCTGTTTCTTTGTGTTTTTATTATTTTCCATATAAATTGTTTTTATTTAATTTCTAAAATGAATTTAATCCTTTCGCTGGTTTCTTTTATGCTTGTATCATCCCATGATACCGGATTTAATTTTTTCAACGAATCTTTATAGTCGGGATAAAACTCTTTAAAAGCGGCATGGTATTTTTTGCCATACAAATTATCTTGATACCAGGTAAAAAATGAATAAACGAGTGATTCGTGTATTTCATTTTCTTTGGCAAATTTTGATACTAAAAAAGGGTTATTGATATATCTTTTGATATAATGAAACTTATCTTCTGAAAGGAAGAAATCTCTGGCAAATGAATCTGCCTTTTCTTCAATTAAGAATAAATCATTATCTCCTGTCAGGTGAAAACTATTGGTTTCTATTAAATCAAAATCAAATAAAACATGATGTAACTCATGTAATAGCGTGAACCAGATAGTAGGGTATTTTTTATTAAAATCAGTAAGTACTATACAAGGCTTGCCATTGATTATAAATGTACCACCTCTGACTTGTGTGGTGGACAGATAATCCTGAAAAATAACCGTAACACCAATATTATATAAGGCCTTACATACGGTAAAAAGCCCGTCTTTTACATCCTGTGAATAAGGTTTTATTTTAACAATCAAATCTTTTAGACGGTTTCTATCATAATCATTGGGATTGTTAATTACTCTGAATGTCTGATAAGCAGACTTAATCCAAAAATCTTTCATTTTATCAGAAAAATTTCGCTTGGTTCTGCTATACAACGGTTCTTCAAGCTGTTCTTCAAAGTCTTGTATCGAAGCATATCCAAAAAATGTCAGTACCTTATCTACCAGATTATTTATATCATCATCGTTTTCAAAGAAGCCTAATTTTGTTAGTGTCTTTACATCAAAATTTTTCAATAGAAAAGTCGTTTTTCTGGCATTGTCTATTGAGGCTATATTTTCTGTGCTTTGATGTTTTAATACGACCTGAATAAAAGCATTAATATCGACCTCTAAGAACTCGGCAATCTTAATAATATTGATTAAATTAGGTTGTTTAGCGGTGCCGCTTATTATCTCTTCAAAAACATCTTTATCAATATTTAAGAGCTTTAGAGCCTTTGTTTTGCTGATATTATAATCCAGCAATTTTTGCTCAAAAGCCTCTCGAATATTAGTATGACTATCTTCAGTAAAGACGGATTTTAGTAACGATTCAATATTAAATGTCCCCATAAAAGAAGGTATTTGCCCGCAAAAATAGTAAATATTATCATTAATAAGTAAAAATAAGGGGGAAATTTCCCTCAAAAAATATTATATTTGGCTTAATTTATCATAATTATGCCAAATAATATAGGAATAGAAACTTTCCAACCGCCAGAACAGCTTATGTCGGGTTTTCTGGATTTTGCTAAAGAAGTTCATCAACAGAGCATTGATAAAGGAGCAAAATTTTCAGAGGATGAAATGGTTGAAATATTCAACAATAGTTTTCCGGGAAAAGTCAGAGCCACATTTTTCTTATGGATAGGAGATTTGAATAAAATCATAGAAAGCATAAATATAATCTTAGACGACTTATCAGAACTGAGAAAAGATAAAAATTATTTTAGGGGTAATCCGGTTGTTAGAAGTGAATTTTTATTTCAGGCTTTTTTCGGAGAGTTCTTCAAGATTAGAGAAATATCAAGAATTTTCATAAAATACTTGAACAAAGTAGAAGTATTGGATAAGAAGAATAAAGAAACCTTTGTTGAATTTTATTTTACTGCCTTTGATTGGGTGTATGAACTTAGAAATTATTTTGTGCATTTAGGGATAAACTTGCCAGACCAAGACTTTAATCTTGACTTCAATTTTTTGGATGATTTAAAGGAAGATGAAAAGAAAAAGTTTATATCGCTGATTAAAGAATCAAATACAAGAGAAAACACTGTTGAAATCCAGTGTGCAGTTTGGATGAAAATTATTCAAGGTATAATGAATAATTATTTTGTAAGCGTACCTCAAATTCGTCAGTTTTAAATTAGAGTAAATCTTTAATTTTAAATCTGTCAGAAGTTATGAA
>CAKSQK010000009.1 GCA_934486785.1 uncultured Niabella sp.
GGTGTGGGGCGGGATCGAACCGCCGACACAAGGATTTTCAGTCCTTTGCTCTACCGACTGAGCTACCGCACCTTTTCCCTTACAGGGCTGCAAATATAGACGAATCCTTTTACTTATTCAACATTTTCCCACATTTTTTACATGCCGTATTCCGAAAGGAATTTGATGCGCATGATCTTTAACTGCTCCCAATTGAAATCAAACTCTGAAAGCTCAGCCTGCGCTACTTCAAGCGACGATGTTTCACAACTCTTAAAATATTCCATGATCTCGTCCTGATCGTCCTGGTCAAGCATTTCATCAATGGCATAGCCCAGGTTCAGCTTGGTTCCGCTGGCCGCAATGGTTTCCATCTCTTCCAGCAGCTCGGGAATGGTCCAGCCTTTGTTTTTGGCAATGATCTCTACGGGAATTTTTTTGTCCGTTTGCGTAATGATGTAAACCTTATTACCACTCTTGTTCACTACGCTTTTCATTACAAAATCATCCGGCTTTTCTATATTATTGTCTTCCACGTACTGCTCAATCAGCGCCACAAAAGGTTTTCCATATCGTATGGCTTTACCCTTACTCACGCCCTGGCATTTTTCCAGTTCTTCAATTGTGGTGGGGTACATGGTGGCCATGTCCAGTAAACTGTTTTCAAGAAAGATCACAAAGGGTGGCAGGTTTTTCTTTTTGGCTTCCTTTTGCCGCAGCTCTTTTAGCATTTCAAACAGCCGCTGGTCTGTGGCCGCACCATCAGCGGCATCTTTTCCTTCATCATCATCTCCCTGCGCTTCTTCAAACTTATTGTTGAGAACAATTTTGAACGTTTTTGGTTTTTTCAGAAATTCTTTGCCCGCATCGGTAAGCTTTAGTAGGCCGTATTCTTCTATATCTTTTTTCAAAAGGCCTTCCAGCAGCATTTGCCTGATGAGCGAATTCCAGAAATGAGTATCGTGGTCTTTGCCAATACCAAAAGCCGGCAGGCCTTCGTGCCTGAACATTTTTACCTGTGGCGTCAGCTTGCCAATGATGATGTTTACCACATAATCTGTGGCAAAGCGCTCATCCAGGTCTTTAATGGTTTTCAGCACCTGCACCACTTCGGCTTTTGCTTCAATTTTTTCTTTGGGATTTTTACAATTGTCGCAATTGCCGCAGTTTTCGTTTTCATAGGTTTCACCAAAATAGCTCAAGATCACTTTACGCCGGCACACGCCGCTTTCGGCATAGGCCACCGTTTCGTTAATAAGCTGGCCACCCACTTCCCTTTCGCTAAGCGGCTTATCGCGCATCAGGTGCTCCAGTTTGCTTACATCTTTGTGCGAGTAATACAACAGGCATTTACCCTCCAGCCCGTCGCGGCCGGCACGCCCGGTTTCCTGGTAATAATTTTCGATGGATTTTGGAATGTTGTAGTGGATCACAAACCGTATATCGGGCTTATCAATGCCCATTCCAAAGGCAATGGTTGCCACAATCACCTGCACATCTTCTTTCAAAAATTTATCCTGGCGCTCGGTTCTCAGCTTACTGTCAAGCCCCGCGTGGTAGGCTACGGCGTTGATGCCGTTGGCCATTAAAATATCGGCCAGCTCTTCAGTGGTTTTGCGGTTGAGCGTGTAAATGATGCCGCTTTTGTTTTTCATCCCCTTTATAAAGCGCACAATGCTTTCATCGGTTTGCTTCTTTTTTATTTTGGGCTGAATTTCGTAATAAAGGTTTTCCCTGTTAAAGCTTGAAATGAACACGTTGGGGTCTCTAAGCGCCAGGTTTTTGATGATATCGCTCTGCACTTTTGGCGTAGCGGTAGCGGTAAGGGCTATCACCGGCAGTTTGGGATTGATCTGGTCCATCATTTCGCGCAGGCGGCGGTACTCCGGCCTGAAATCGTGTCCCCATTCACTAATACAATGCGCTTCATCTACCGCGAAGAATGAAATATTCAGGTCGCTGAAAAAAGACAGGTTGTCCTGCTTGGTCAGCGTTTCCGGGGCCACGTACAACAATTTTGTTTTACCGCTTAAAAGATCGTCGTGTACTTCTTTAATTTCTTTTTTTGTGAGGGTAGAATTCAAAAAATGGGCAATTTCGTCGTTGCTGTTATAGCCGCGCACCAGGTCAACCTGGTTTTTCATCAAAGCAATGAGGGGGCTTACAATAATAGCCACCCCTTCGCTGGCCACGCCCGGCAACTGGTAGCAAAGGCTTTTGCCACCGCCTGTGGGCATGATCACAAAAGTATCGCGGCCGTTTAATAATGAATTGATTGCCTGCTCCTGTGTGCCTTTAAACTGAGAAAATCCAAAGTTTTTTTGAAGTTCTTTATGTAAATCGATTCCCTTGGAGTTTGGTGTACCTTTTTTTGTTTTCTGTTCTTTTGCTTTTTTTGCTGCTTTCACTGCCATTTTTCAAATATAACCAGGTTAAAATTTAGAACTGTAAAAATTACAACAGTTATCTGTAATAAAAAAATAATCTTTGGCCGAAAGGCCTATTTTCACAATCATTTAAATTATGCTGCAACAACTGTTTGTTTCAGCAAGAAACGGTAAGTTTGCGTCTCATTTTTGAACTGTTATGCCGTTAGATATAAAAAGCAATGCCTTAAAAACAATTGATCTGGAAGCAGATGCAATAAGGTCTTTGTCCGGTTCCATCAACGATGATTTTGTAAAAGCAGTGCACATCATTCACAGCCTTAAAGGCCGTGTTGTGATAAGCGGTATAGGCAAAAGTGCATTAATTGCGCAAAAAATTGTGGCTACTTTAAACTCCACAGGAACTCCCTCTATTTTCATGCACGCAGCCGATGCCCTGCACGGCGACCTGGGAATTGTGCAGGATGGGGATGTGGTGATCATATTGAGCAAAAGCGGCAACAGCCCCGAAATACGGGCGCTCGTTCCCCTTATTAAAAATTTTGGCAATACCATTATTGCTGTAGCTGGCAACACAGGCTCTTACCTTGCACGCAATGCCCATATTGTGTTAGATACAACCGTATCGCAGGAGGCCTGCCCCAATAACCTGGCGCCCACTGCAAGCACTACGGCGCAACTGGTAATGGGCGATGCATTGGCGGTTTGCCTGATGCAGTTGAAAGGATTTAAGGAAGGCGATTTTGCCAAGTTTCATCCCGGCGGCACCCTGGGCAAAAAATTATACCTGCGCGTAAGCGATGTATTTTTTGATAATGAACGCCCACTGGTTTTGCCCAGCCAGAATATTAAAGAAGTGATCGTGGAAATGACACGCAAACGCCTGGGCGTAACAGCAGTGGCCGGTGCCAACCAGGAACTGCTGGGCATTATTACAGACGGTGACCTGCGGCGCATGCTTGAAAAAAATACGGATATTGAGAATATTTCTGCGGCAGACATCATGACGAAAAATCCAAAAACCATACAGGCAGATGAGCTGGCCGTATCGGCGCTGGACCTGATGCGCAGGAATGCCATCACACAACTGGTTGTGGTAAATGATAAAAAATACATGGGAATCATTCACATCCACGACCTGTTGAAAGAAGGGTTAATATAGTTTATTACATGAACAATAATCATTACGTGGCCATTATGGCCGGAGGCATTGGCACCAGGTTTTGGCCTAAAAGCCGTACCAGCTATCCTAAGCAATTTTTAGATATTTTAGGAACCGGCAAAACACTCATACAATCTACATTTTCGCGGTACAGCAAAATTGTGCCGGCTGAAAATATTTACGTGGTTACGTCAGAAGATTATGTAGATATTGTAAAAGAACAACTGCCTGAGCTGAACCCCGATAACATTGTGGCCGAACCATTCAGAAAAAACACCGCTCCCTGCATTGCCTATATTGCTTTTAAGATTCATCAGAAAAATCCCGACTCGATCATGATTGCTGCCCCGGCTGACAACATGATCCTGGAAGAGGAAAAGTTCAACAGCGTGATGCATAAGGCACTAGGTTTTGTAGAGCACATCAGTGCACTCGTTACCATAGGCATCATGCCCACACATCCCAACACGGGCTATGGATACATACAACATGATGGGGTAGAAGCCGCTCCGGGCATTTATAAAGTAAAAACCTTTACCGAAAAACCCAACCTGCAGTTGGCACAGGCTTTTATCAATAGTGGCGATTTTTTATGGAACTCTGGCATTTTTACCTGGAAAACCAAAACCATTATTGATGCATTTGAAAAATTGCTGCCGGAAATTCATGAGCTGTTTGCTACAGAAAAAAGCAACCTGAACACAGCCAATGAAAAAAAGGTCATAGAAGAAATATATGCCCGCTGCCCCAACATTTCAATTGATTTTGGCGTAATGGAAAAAGCGCCAAACGTTTACATTATACCCGCCAATTTTTACTGGAGCGACCTGGGCACCTGGAACAGCGCCTATGCCAACATGGAAAAAGATTATTTTGAAAACGCAGTTGTCGGTTCTGAAGTGATGGTGTACGACACGCATAAATGCATGATACACGTGCCGCAAAAAAAACTGGTCTTGCTCCAGGGCCTGGAAGATTATATTATTGTAGATACTGACGATGTTCTGATGATCTGCAAAAAAGAAAAAGAACAGCAGATAAAAGAATATGTAAGCGAGATCAAACGCAACAAAAGCGAGAAATACCTGTAGAAAATAGTATTGCAGGAGAACTTTTTGATTTTAAAAATACAGCAGCCATGATCACATCTGTACCGGTACAAAATATTTTGTTTCTTGATATAGAAACCGTACCGCAATACCACACTTACGAGCAGGTGCCCGAAAGCTGGAAAACGCTTTGGGCCGCCAAGGCAGCAGCATTGCTGCGCAACCGCGAAGATGAAACCGTTGAAAGCATTTATGAGCGTGCCGGTATTTATGCTGAGTTTGGAAAGATCGTGTGCATTAGCTGCGGCGTGGTACAAGGTGCAGAAAACAACCGGAAGATCATCATAAAATCCTTTGCCGGCGAAGATGAAAAAGAAATTCTTACATCGTTTTGCGATATGCTTTTGAAATGGTGCACCAACGAACCAAAATATTTATGTGCACACAATGGCAAAGAATTCGATTTTCCGTACATCTGCCGCAGGCTGGTCATTAATAAACTGCCCATTCCTTTTATTTTAAACAGCGCTGGCAAAAAACCCTGGGAAGTATCTCACCTTGACACGATGGAACTGTGGAAGTTTGGCGATTTTAAAAATTATACCTCCTTAAACCTGCTGGCACATGCACTTGACGTGCCCACGCCCAAAGATGACATTGACGGCAGCATGGTAGCCCGCGTGTTTTACGAAGAAAAAGACTTCAGCCGCATTACAGCCTATTGCCAGAAAGACGTGGAAACCATTGCACAAATATTTTTAAGAATGCTGGGCGAAGAGCTGATACGCAAAGAAAACGTGGAAATAAAACAACCGTGAATATTGAAGACATCAGAAACCATTGCATCAGCAAGCCCGACGCAGAAGAAGGGTTTCCTTTCGGAGGCGATACCCTTGTATTTAAAGTAAAGGGAAAGATTTTTTTATTGGTAGGACTGGATAGCGATCCGCTGCAGTTCAACGTAAAATGCAATCCTGACAAAGCCCTGGAGCTTCGGGAAAAATACCCCTGCGTTATACCCGGATATCACATGAATAAAAAGCACTGGAACACGGTGATTGTTGACGGCTCTGTAAGCGCTGTTATATTAAAACAATGGATTGATGAGAGCTACAACCTGGTTAGTAAAAAATAACTGTAATCAATGCTGGTTTGCCATTTTCAAAATATCTTCTACATAGGTGCGCTCATTGCTCAGGCGCGGCACTTTATGCTGGCCTCCCAGTTTTCCTTTGTATTGCAGCCAGCTTTTAAACGTGTTGGGCGCTAAAGCATGCACCACAGGTATGCGCAAAGCCAGGTCTTTATGCCGTTTTGCTTCATAGTCGCTGTTAACTGCTTTCAACGCTTTATCAAGTTCAGTTACAAACGCGTCAAGGTTTTCGGGTTGTTTTTCAAACTCTATCAGCCATTCGTGGCTGCCGTTAGAGGTATCTGAAAAATAAACGGGCGCGGCGGTATAATCATTTACAACGGCGCCGGTTTTTTTGCAAGCCTCTTCAATTGCCCTGTCGCTGTTATCTACGATCACTTCTTCGCCAAAAGCGTTCATGTAATGTTTTACCCTGCCTGATACAATGATCTTGAAAGGATCTTTGCTTATAAATTTGATCGTATCGCCAATAAGGTAACGCCACAGGCCGCCATTGGTGCTGATCACCAGGGCATAGTTGGTACCGGTTTCCACATCTTCAAGGCCGATGGTTTGAGGATCGTCTTTACCATGTTCTTCCAGCGGCATAAACTCCAAAAAAATACCATGATCCGTAAATAGTAGCATGCCTTCATCGCCCGGTGTTTGCTGTGCCGCAAAAAAACCTTCGCTGGCATTGTAGGTTTCGAGGTAATGAATGTTTTTGCCAATAATGTTTTTAAACTGCTCGCGGTAAGGGGTAAACGATACGCCGCCGTGCATGTACAATTCAAGCGAGGGCCAAACTTCAGACATGTTATTTTTACCGGTCAGTTCTAAAATACGTTTGAATAAAACCAGCGTCCAGGTAGGCACACCGCTGATGGAGGTTACGTTCTCATTCATAGTTTGGCGTGCCATCATCTCCAGCTTGCTTTCCCATTCGTCCATCAGGGCAATGCTTAAGTCGGGCGTGCGAAGCCAGTGACCCCAGAACGGGCTGTTTTGCAATAATACAGCGCTAAGGTCGCCATATTGAGCATCGGCATTCATGGGGTTAATGCTGTGGCTGCCGCCCAAAACAAGTCCCTTACCGGTTAGCAGCTCACTATCGGGGTTAAACTGGTAATACATCGTCAGCACATCTTTGGCTGCTTTATAGTGGCAGTCTTCCAGGCTTTCTTCACTAATGGGAATAAACTTGCTTTTATCGCTGGTGGTTCCGCTGCTTTTTGCAAACCAGTAAATGGGGCTGTTCCAAAGCAGGTTTTGCTCACCATGCATAATGCGTTCGATGTATGGCTTTAACTCATCGTAGTTATGAATGGGCACTGCTTTTTTAAAATCCCGAATGCTAAAGAGGTCGTGAAAATTATATTTTCTTCCAAATTCTGTGTATTGCGCAGACGTAACCAGGTTCTGTAACACTTCCCTTTGTGCATCCACCGGGTGGCTTCTCCACCCATCTATACGCCAGTGGCGCATGCGTGCGAGTTGTGATATGGCCGGACTTAATAAAGGCATGTGGCAGGCAAGATAATAACATTATCTAAAACCTAAGATTGTTTTTAAAGGATAATACAGACTGTATTTATAAAAATTGATTGCCGGTACTATATATTTGCTGCTCATACCCAGTTAATGTACTTCTTTTTATTATTTTCTTTAATCGTTGTTACAGGCTGTAACATCATTGAGGATAAACGTCCCGCGCCGACTGCTCCCGTGATTGCAGAACCTGAGGTTTCCGGTCCAAAAGACAGTTTTTCAATCATTGCCGTTGGCGATTTAATGCTCGGTTCTGATTATCCCGATAAAGAAAAATTTACTCATAAAAATATTCTTGCCACACTTTCAGATACGCTTAAAAACGCCGATTTTACAATCGGGAACCTGGAAGGTGTGCTGGCGCACGATACTTTACGCTCTGAAAAATGTAAAGACAAAAAAAATTGTTACGCCTTTCGCTCGCCTCCTGCATTTGTACATTATTTCAAACAGGCAGGTTTTGATTTTCTAAGCCTGGCCAATAATCATTCGGGCGATTTTGACAATGAGGGCTTGCGCCAAACCATGAAAATCCTGGATAGCGCCGGTATTCAATACGCCGGGCTGAAAAATATTTGCGAATACTCCATTTTAGAAAAAGAAGGCCTCAAGCTGGGCATCATTGGCGTAGGCCACTCCTGGCGGCATGTTTACATCAATGACTATGACCATATCCGCCGCCTGATAAAAACCGTAAAAGAAAAAGCGGATGTGGCCGTGGTGTTCTTTCATGGCGGGGCAGAAGGCAGCCATGCAGAACGTGTGCCTAAGGAAGAAGAAAAGTATTTTTCTGAAAGCCGTGGCAATGTGCACCGCCTGGCCCATGAGTGTATTGATGCGGGCGCCAGCCTTGTTATTGGTAGCGGCCCCCATGTTACGCGCGCAATGGAGCTTTACAAAGGCAGACTTATTGCCTACAGCCTGGGCAATTTTGCCACTTATGGTAAGGTAAGTCTTGATGGGCCAATGGGCATTGCACCGATCTTAAAAATTCATATTTCCAAAAGCGGGCAGTTTTTAGGCGGGCGCATCATTCCCACGCTGCAAAAGCCTTTAAACCCCTTAACACCAATGATAGATACCACCGGGGCTGTGATACAAAAACTTATTCAGCTCAGTGCCAGGGATTTTCCCAACAGCCGGCTGGCCATTTCACAAGACGGAAATTTAACAATTAAAAATTTTGATTTTAAATAGAAAACACCATACCTTCGCCTGCAGAAATGACCCTAAGCTTGTGATCATCTCTAAAAAAATATTGATTTTCAATTCAATATTTGTGTAATCCAAAAAAACGTAAAACCCCTTTCAAATTATCCCAAGAGGATTTAATCTTTTGATTAATCGACACTTTTATGTACGACATTCTACAACTGAACGAGATGCTCGTTCCCGAACTGCATGACATTGCAGACCAATTAAAAATACCTAATTCAAAAAAACTGAACAAGCAGGACCTGATCTACCAGATCCTGGACAGCCAGGCCATTGCAGGATCGAAAGATGCCAAAGAAGACCGGCCTAAGAGAAAAAGAATTGTAAAAGCCACTACGGCCATTGGCAGCGAAGAGGCTTTTGTGGAGGACGAAGGAAAACCTGAACAGGAAGAAGAAGAAAAACCATCTAAGGCACCGGCCAAAAAAGCCAAAGCCCCGGCTAAAAAGAAAAAAGCCGCGGAAGAAACGCCTGGAAAAGAAATTACTGCCGAAGAAAAAGCACCTGCAAAAAAACCAGCTAAAAAATCCACTTCAAGCCTCGAAGAAATAGAAGCCTCCGGTGATGAAAACAGCAGCACCGAAGAAAAAGATACGCCCGGGTTTACCTTCGACGCCGCCACGGAAGATTTTATTGCAAGAGCATTTAAGGCCACTGAAAAATTTGCCGCGCCCGAACCTGTTTTTGAAGAACCCGTATTTGAGGCCAAACCAGCCAAAAAAGAACCTCAAACCAACTTTAATGTAGAGTTTGACGGTGTTATTTTAAGCGAAGGCGTGCTGGAAATGATGCCTGATGGATATGGTTTCCTGCGCTCGTCAGATTATAATTATCTGTCAAGCCCCGATGATGTATATGTATCTCCTTCTCAAATAAAATTATTTGGTTTAAAAACCGGCGATACCGTGTTTGGCGCGGTACGCCCACCCAAAGAAGGCGAAAAGTATTTTGCTTTACTAAAAGTAGATACCATTAACGGTAAAAGCCCCGATGAGGTAAGAGACCGTGTGCCGTTTGATTACCTTACCCCGCTTTTCCCTTACGAAAAACTGAACCTGTTCACCAGGCCGTCAGATCTTTCTACCCGCATTATTGACCTGTTTACGCCCATTGGTAAAGGCCAGCGCGGACTGATTGTGGCACAGCCCAAAACAGGTAAAACCATGTTGCTGAAAGCAGTGGCCAATGCCATTGCCGAAAACCATCCTGAGTGCTACCTGATGGTGGTGCTGGTAGATGAGCGCCCGGAAGAGGTAACTGATATGGAGCGCAGCGTAAAAGCCGAAGTGATCGCCTCTACTTTTGACGAGCCTGCAGAAAAGCACGTAAAAGTTTCTACTATGGCATTGCAAAAAGCCAAAAGGCTGGTGGAATGCGGCCACGATGTGGTGATCTTGTTAGACTCTATCACCCGCCTAGCGCGTGCGCACAACACGGTTTCCCCTGCAAGCGGTAAAGTACTCAGTGGTGGTGTGGAAGCCAACGCCATGCAAAAACCCAAGCAGTTTTTTGGAGCAGCCCGTAAAATTGAAAATGGCGGCTCTTTAACCATCCTGGCCACTGCCCTTATTGATACCGGCAGTAAAATGGATGAAGTGATCTTTGAAGAATTTAAAGGTACCGGTAACATGGAGCTGCAGCTTGACAGAAGGCTTTCCAACAAGCGCATTTACCCGGCCATTGATCTTACGGCATCTTCTACCCGCCGCGATGATTTGCTGCTAGATAGAGATGTGCTGCAAAGAATGAACCTGCTACGCGTGTACCTGAGTGATATGAAAACTGAAGAAGCGATGACAGAATTGCTCAAACGCATGAAAGGAACCAAAAGCAATGAAGAGTTTTTGGCCAGCATGAACTCTTAATTATCAATTCCTTATATATAAATCCCGCTTCTTAGGCGGGATTTTTTGTAGTTTCCCGAAATTTACGTTCTCTTCTGGCATATTTCTCTCCGCTTTTCGTAAACAATAAAAGAGCAGAACCCGTATTTTTGCCCACCTTATAATGGCGGAAAAAGAAAACTTACGTATTGCGCTCGTTGGCAATCCCAACAGCGGCAAAAGCTCGTTATTCAATATACTCACCGGGCTTAACCAAAAAGTGGGCAACTTTCCCGGCGTAACCGTTGATAAAAAAATCGGTTCTACAACCATCGGCTCCCGGCAGGCATTGGTGATTGACCTGCCCGGCAGTTATAGCCTGTACCCACGCAGAAAGGATGAGGAAGTGTCTTACAAAGTGCTGATGCACCAGGATGAAGACATTAAAGCTGATGTAATAGTGGTGGCAACAGATGCCAGCAGCCTCAAACGCAATCTGCTTTTCAGCACACAGATCATTGACTTAAAACGCCCCGTGGTAATAGCGCTCACTATGATGGACCTTGCCCGTAAAAAAGGCATCCTGATTGATACGGCCGAAATGGAGCGGGAACTGGGCGTACCCGTGGTGGCTGTCAATCCCCGTAAAAACAAAGGCATTGACAACCTGAAAAAAGCGATCAGCCTGGTTGCAGGCGCTATGTACAAGCCTGTTCCCCGAAATTTTGTAGATGTGGCGGCGCTGGCGCCGGATGCCGTAAAAGCCACGCACAACATTGTTCCCGGCCTGAGCGATTACGAAGCCGTGCATTATCTCATCAACCATAAGATCTTTCCGCTGGCGGGCGAAGTAAATAAAAAAATTGAACAGGTGGAAAAAGACCACCAGTTCAACCCCACAAAATTGCAGGCGGAAGAAATATTACAGCGATACAACCGCATCAACCACGTGCTGGCACAGGCTGTTACCTTTCCTGATACGCATAAAAAATCCATCATAACCGAAAAGCTGGATAATATTTTCCTGCACAGGTTTTGGGGTTATATCATTTTGCTGGGCGTACTGCTTTTATTGTTTCAAAGCGTGTATTTGCTGGCTACCTATCCCATGGACTGGATTGAGAGCGGCACGGCTGCTTTCAGTGGCTGGCTGAGCGAGGTATTGCCAGATAACAGCTTTAGCGACCTGCTGATCAATGGTGTGATCGCGGGGCTGGGAGGCATCATCATCTTCATCCCCCAGATCATGATCTTGTTTGGGCTGATCGCTATACTGGAAGATACAGGATATATGGCGCGCATCAGTTTTCTTACTGACAGGGTAATGCGCAGCGTGGGGCTAAATGGCAAGAGTGTAATGCCCATGATCAGCGGGTTTGCTTGCGCGGTACCGGCCATCATGAGCACCCGAAATATTGAAAACCGAAAAGAAAGGCTGCTTACCATTTTAGTTACACCGCTTATGAGTTGCGCGGCAAGGCTTCCCGTTTACATTATCCTCATTGGGCTGGTCATTCCTCAAACCTATTTATTCGGATTCATTAGTGTACAGGGCTTGGTAATGACAGGCCTATACCTGCTGGGGCTTGTTTTTGCCATGCTGGTAGCTTACGTAGGCAAGTGGTTTATCAATATAAAAGAAAAAAGCTTTTTCATTTTAGAACTGCCGCTTTATCGCACGCCCCGGTGGAAGAACGCCGTACAAACCATGATTGAAAAAGCTAAAATATTTGTGTTGCAGGCAGGTAAAATTATTATGCTCATCAGCCTTATTCTGTGGTTTTTAAGCTCCTATGGCCCCAAGGAAAGAATGCAACAGGTGCGTGCCAACTATGCGGTGGCTTTGTCGCAACCCAATGCTGACAGTACACTGGCTGCAGAGCAATGGTCATCAGCAAAATTAGAAAATTCTTACGCCGGTATTATGGGCAAATTTATTGAGCCGGCAATCAGGCCACTGGGTTACGACTGGAAGATAGGCATTGCTTTGATTACTTCTTTTGCCGCGCGCGAAGTATTTGTGGGCACGATGGCTACGCTTTACAGCGTGGAAGATGACGGCGGTGAGAACGTGGCGCTGCGCGAAAAAATGGAAGCCGCTACTTTTAACGATGGCACAAAAGTGTTTACCATGGCCACCGGCATATCGCTCATGATATTTTATGTTTTTGCCATGCAATGCATGAGTACGCTGGCTATTGTAAGGCGTGAAACAGGCTCCTGGAAAATACCAATGGTACAGCTATTGTATATGACAGCGCTGGCTTACCTATTAGCGTGGATCGCGTACCAGGCTTTCAGCTAAGTTTATTTTTTTAAACTGAATTTTGTTTCTTTTCCACCGCGAATCAATGTAGCATCACTGCCCTGTGTTTTCCAGGTAATATTGCCATTGCTGTAAGCAGCGCTATTGGCCGAGGCCTCGGTTTGCATCAGCTTGATCTCCTCTCCGTCAAGGCTAAGCGTTACAACAGCCATTTGCCCGTTGTTGTTATAAACCGCTTTCAGGCTTTGCCCGCCTGCACTCACAAAATTTTCTGTAATGGTTTGTACACCCGGTGTTGTGTTGGGGCCGGCCGCAGGCATGTCTGCTGCCTGCACGGGTGCAGCTTTTACTACCGTATCCGCAACAATGCTGTCTACATGACCGGTGATCGGCGTTGTAGTGACACCCATTGAATCTTTTACCATGGGTTCTGATTCCGCTTTATTGTTATTGTTGCAGGCTGTTATAAAAACAAAGCAAATCGTTAATGCGATAAAGAATAATTTTTTCATGTATGTCTAATTTTATGTTTATGGATCTGTAAAGTTTTTTATGGATCATCTTACTCCATTTTCATACTTAACAGGCGGCTCTTAAAATTAACCTATTCTCCGCAATGCCTGTGCCAATAAAAAATCTTTCTTTACTTTTAACCATGGCACATACTACCCTTACCATCAGCAAAATTGAACTGCACAAAATCTCCATCCCGCTTACAGAACCCTTTGCCATATCGCTTGGCACAATGTACACTGCCGAAAACGTAGTGGTGATCATTCACACCAGCCAGGGTATTACCGGCTGGGGTGAGTGCAGCCCTTTTTTAAGCATTAATGGCGAAAGCGCCGACACGTGCTTGGTAGTAGGCACATATTTTGAGAAACAATTAGTTGGCTCCAATGCTTTAAATATTGAAGAGCGTATTGCCGATATGAACAACGTGATATATGCCAATAACAGCATTAAAAGCGCTTTTGACATGGCCCTGCACGACATTGCCGCGCAGCATGCAGGTGTTCCGTTGTATCAGTTCTTAGGTGGTAAGGCTGACAAACCTATATTTACCGATTACACAGTAAGCGTGGGCGAGGTAGAAAAAATGGCTGCGGATGCTGTAAAGATCAGGGACCGGGGTTTTCCGGTAATAAAAGTGAAGCTGGGAAAGAATGGCAAAACCGATGTGCAAAGAATCAAAGCCATCCGGCAAGCTGTGGGCTATGACATTCCCATAAGGATTGACGCCAACCAGGGCTGGGATTTTGAAGAAGCCATTGAAACACTTAAAGCGCTGGCGCCTTATCAAATTCAACATTGTGAAGAACCGCTGCCCCGCTGGGATTTTATGCGGCTGCCGGAAATTAAAAAGCAAAGTCCCATTCCCATTATGAGCGATGAAAGCTGCTGCGACCACAACGATGTGAAGCGGCTGATTGATTTGAATGCTTGTAACCTAATCAATATTAAATTAGGAAAAAGCGGTGGCATTTTTAACGCGCTTAAAATGATCAGACTGGCTGAAGCTGCCGGTATGAACATCCAGTTGGGAGCCTTTTTGGAATCGAGGCTGGCCATGACGGCCTTTGCTCACCTGGCGCTGTGCAGCCCCAACATCATTCATTTTGATTTTGATACGGCGCTTATGTTCAGCCAGGACCCCGTGGAGGGCGGCATTACCTACCACAGCAACGGACTGATAAAAGTGCCTGATACGCCCGGCATTGGCGCAACCATCAACCCATCTTACCTCAACCAGGATCAACGTGCATGAGAGAAATTTAAATCATTAAAATACGCTCAGCATGTCGTTAAAAAAGTACAACGAAAAAAGAAAATTCAATGAAACATCCGAGCCGGAAGGAAAAGTAAAAAAAGGCGATACCAGACTGGTATTTGTGGTACAGCGCCACGCCGCGTCGCGGCTGCATTATGACTTTCGGTTAGAAATGGAAGGCGTGCTGAAAAGTTGGGCTGTACCAAAAGGCCCTTCGCTAAACCCGGCTGACAAGCGACTGGCCATGATGGTTGAAGACCACCCTTACGATTACAGAACTTTTGAAGGCACCATACCCGAAGGCAACTATGGCGCCGGCGAGGTGGAGATATGGGATGAAGGCACTTACGAACCTTTGCAAAAAGTAAGTGGCAAAAAAAATGAAGACATTTTGCTGAAAGAGCTGCACAGCGGCTCAATCAAAATCATCATGCATGGCAAAAAACTAAAAGGTGAGTTTGCTCTAATAAAAATTAAAAATGCTGAAGAAGGCAATGCCTGGCTGCTCATCAAACACCGCGATGAATATGCGGTTGACGAAGCCTATGACGCGGAAGACCACGTGAAAAAAAATTCAAAAGTTACGGCAGCAGTCAAAGCCAAAGCCGCAAAAAAACCGGGCAAAGCCCCGGCCAAAAAAAAACTGAGCCGGAGCCCCAAAAAGCATTTCGCAACTTTGACAAATACATCTCAGGTGAAAAAAAATTAACCACCTACATCAAGCCCATGCTGGCCACACTTTATGAAAATGCTTTCAGCGATAAGAACTGGGTATTTGAGATCAAATGGGACGGCTACCGGGCCATTGCTGAGCTAAAAGATACGTTCAGGTTTTATTCGCGCAACGGCTTGTCGTTTGCATCAAAATACCCGCCCATCGTGGAAGCGCTGCAATTGCAAAAGCATGAAATGATACTGGACGGGGAGATTGTGGCGTATAATGAAGAAGGCCTGCCACATTTTCAATCCTTACAGCATTATGGAGAAAACCCCAATGTACCGCTCATCTACCACGTGTTTGACCTGTTATACTTAAATGGAAATGATACCACCGGCCTTACGCTGTTACAGCGCAAAGAACTTTTAAAAGAAGCGCTGCAAGAAAACGACCATATTAAATACTGCGACCACATAGCTGAAGACGGGAAAGGTTTTTTTGAAGTGATACAGAAAAAAGGGCTGGAAGGAATGATTGCAAAAGAAGCCGCATCAAACTATATTACCGGCAGGCGCAGTGGTAACTGGCTAAAAATAAAAAATTTAAAAATTGAAGAAGTGGTCATTGGCGGCTATACCAAACCGCGGGGCTCGCGCAGCAAATTTGGTGCGCTTATTTTAGGCAGGTACCAGGATGGTGAACTCATTTATGCAGGCCATACCGGCACAGGGTTTGATGAAACCTCCCTGGCGGAGCTGTACGAAAAAATGCAGCCGCTAATCACAAAAAAATCCCCGTTTCATGTAACTCCTAAAACAAACATGCCTGCTACATGGGTAAAACCGGTGCTGGTTTGTAATATCAAATTTTCAGAAATTACAAGAGATGGTATTTTCAGGCACCCGGTTTTTATGGGCCTGCGTATTGACAAGCAGGCAGAGGAAGTAATAACCCAAAACCCCGAAGACATGGCAACAAAAAAAACGACCGCGAAAAAAGCTGCAGCTAAAAAAGCACCTGCCAAAAAAGCTACAGCTAAAAAAACCGCTAAGGCCGCCAACAAAGGCGCCGGCCGGGTTAATGAAGTGGTTAGAAAAATAGGAAATGTTGAATTGAAACTGACGAACCAGAATAAAATTTACTGGCCTGATGAAGGCTATACCAAAGGCAACCTGATTGATTATTATGAAAAAATGGCTGATTACATTTTGCCTTACCTGAAAGGGCGCCCCGAAAGCCTGAACCGCTTTCCCAACGGTATTAATGGCAGCAGCTTTTACCAGAAAGACGCCGGCGATTCTGCGCCAGACTGGGTAACCTCGGTAAAAGTGTTTTCAGAAAGCAATCAAAAAGATATTGACTACATTGTATGCAATGACAAAGCTACATTGTTGTACCTGGCCAACCTGGGCTGTATTGAAATGAACCCCTGGAACAGCACAACCAAAAACCTGGAGAACCCCACGTACATGATCATTGACATTGACCCTTCTGAAAAAAATACTTTTGAGCACGTGATAGAAGCCGCGCTGGCTACCAAACAGGTGCTGGATGAATTGGGCGCTGACAGTTATTGTAAAACTTCCGGCGCATCGGGATTGCATGTGTTTGTGCCCCTGGCAGCCAAATACAATTATGAACAGGTAAAAACCTTTGCACACCTGGTGGCAACAAAAGTTACCGAATTATTACCTGGCATCACCACCCTGGAACGCTCGCTGAGCAAACGCAGCAAAAGCAAAATATACGTGGACTATTTGCAAAACCGTGGCGGGCAAACCATTGCCAGCGTGTACAGCCTGCGGCCGAAACCCGGCGCCACGGCTTCTGCACCGCTAAATTGGAAAGAAGTAAAAAGCGGCCTGAGCCCCAAAGCATTTGACATCAATACCCTGCCCGAAAGAGTAAAAGAAACGGGAGATATTTTTAAACCGGTACTGGGTAAAGGTTTCGATCTGAAAAAACTGTTTTAAAGAGCTATTGCACTTCAAATGTTTGAATGGCGCTGCCCGGCAGGCCGGCCCTGTCAATGCCCTGCACAATGATGACATATTTGCCCGATAAATCGGAAGTATAAATTTTTTCCTTATGATCATTCCCTTTGATCATTTTAATATCAGGCACCCATTTTAAAACATTCCTGAAATCAGGCAACCTGCTGTTTTGCTGTTGCGCATCATCATATACAGGAGAATAAAACTCTCTTACAAGCTGTAAGCCGGGATAATCGAGCACAAGCGCATTGGGCTCTAACGCGTAATTCTCAATAGAAGGATTGTAGGTTTTCCAGTTCAAGATGCCATCGAATAAAGATTTGCCATAAACATACCTTTGTGAAACAAGCTCCAGCGTATGTATCTTCAGCGGATCAAATTCAAAAAATTTATTAAAGTTGAAAACAGGAACGCCATCCAGGAGGTTGACGGGGTCTGAATTGTAAAATTCGCCGGTGGTTAAATTCACCATGGGCAAATGCACCCGCCCGCCTCTGCGGCGCACCGATACCAGCATGACATACTCTCTTAAAATTTCTTCAATAGTGGTAAATCTTGTGTAATCTTCCAGCCTATACCGCGCGTCCGGTACAACGTAAAAAGCCGTGGTATCAGTAAATGCGGGATAATGCATCCGCGACATGGGTTCTGCCAAATAAATGTTTTGCACCTGCATGCCTATGTTTTGCAATAGAAGTGTGGCAGGATTGTTTACAGGCCTGCGGAAAGGCGCAATGGCCGTGCTGCTGTATTTTTTACTAAAAGGATCGTTGATCTCAACTTTATAAATTGAATCGGCCAGCGGGTTTGTTTGTGCAATCAAATGCGTGCCGCCAATGAAATTGTTTATTTCTGCTATGATTGAACCATCTGCCCTGCCGGCTGCTGTTTTAAATTGTGTAAGCGGCGATGGGCTTGAAAGATATGCAATGATGTCTGGAGCCGGTTGCCCATTGCCGGCATTTACAATGCGCCCGGTTATAAGGTGGCCTGAATATTCGGGCGCAAACTCAAATGAGGGTTTGCTGTTTTGCAATATTTTTTTCCAGTCAAACCTTCTCCACCCATGCGTTAAAAGCAAAAGATTGGTTGCCTTCCTGTCTTTGTTGGCATAATATTCAGCCGCATTTTCTACAAAGCCACCCAGGTCAGACGTTAAATAAAAATAAGAAGCAATATCGCTGCCATCAATAGTTTGAAGAGAATCTAATTTATAAACCGTCATGGAAAGCGAAGCCGTATCTGCATTGGCAGCGGTGATCACCACATCTAGCGGGCTGCGCCTGCTGTAAGATGCGCGGCCTGTACCAATACTAATATCAAGCGCTTTTACAGGTTCTTTATAATACAGCCTTTCGCAAACGGGCTCGCGCTGCGTATTAAATAAAGTGAGGTGAGATACGCCCTCTCCCAATTGCGAGCGATCAATAGAAAATGTTACGGTTCCGTTTTGTACCGTAGCTTCCTGTGCTATACGAACCGCCTGCCTTGTATGGCCTACCAGGTAAAGGCTGGCAGCAGGCGCAACATTGGTAAATGCCGTAACCTTTAGCATATTACCAGCCTCTGCAAGCTGCATGGTGTAACCCTGGTTATATATTTCGGGCAATGGCGCTGTAAACGCCAGGCCATCATCAGGCTGTATTACCGTCTGGTATTTTTTACCGCTTTTTGGTGTGAAAACAAAGCTGCCCATACCCGCTTTATAAGGCGCCAACTGCAACAGGGTATCACCATCTTCAAGCAGGTAACCTTTAAAATGAAAAGCCTGCCCGTATTGATCTGTTGCCTTAAAGGCAATATTGCACGGCAATTCTCTTACCATGTTGCCGCCTTCCGGAAAGAAGCGGATGTTATACTGAAGCGGCGTTTTTTGCTGCGCCATGGCGGGCAACCTCCTGATGTTTACGATCGTGATCTTCTTTTCAAAAAAATAAGAAGGATCAAAATTTTTCATCCAGGCTGTATAGGCCCTTAAAATAAAATTGCCCGAAACGGTGTTTGGTGGAATATAAAAAGAGCCCTGACCTGTAGATACATCCAGCCCAACCTTTGCCTGAAATACAGGAACATTGCTGCTGTCTAATATTTCTACATAAGCAATTTTGCTAAGCGTGGCAGGCTTGTTGTCAAACGCATCATTATTGTACACTTTAAACCAAATGATTTCGCCGGCCTGGTAATAATTTTTATCAGTATGTACAAATACTTTTTCCTGGAATGCATTGCCTTTATAATTGCTAAATGTGTTAACGATTTGCTGCACATTGTGCTGCGCACTCACATGCTTCGAACATAAAAAACATACAAACAGCAGCGCAATGTTTACCCGCTTTTTAGAAAATGTATGATTGGTTACAACAAACATCACAATAAATTTGAGTTTTTATATCAGGGCCAGAACGGAGGTTTTATATTAGAGCCGCGCAGCGTACAATCCACACACTCAGCAGGTGCAGAATAATAAGATTTGATTGCCCCGGTGGGCGCAATTTCGCTGGGTACCGTTGGCATGTTCATGGAATAAGCCTGTATGGAATCAGGATGGTTGGGAACGGCAACTTCTGCGCAAAACATGGAATATCCCCAATCGGGCACCTGGCTGCGCGCAATGAATAATCTTTTAGCCTGCATATCGTTTACCTCAACAAAGCCTATCACAATTTCTGACGGATCGTTCAGATTCGCGATATTGCTGTTAAGCTCTGAAGGCTGCGCATCAAATATCGAACCCAGTTGCTCAGTATTTTTTTTCATTTGCAGGTAAAAGTCATAAGCTTTTTTGCTCATGCCGTATTGCTTTATTTCAATGCTGTATAATACACCCAGTTTTATTGACCGTGGCGGTATAGAAGTAATAGGGTGTTGCATAACATTTTTTTCCAGCCGCTCGGTACTGCCCAGTATGAGGTTTGAAGAATTGAAGTATTGCCAGCAGTAAAATATCGAATCGTTATACGATTGGTCGGGATATTTATAATCAACCTTCAGGGGCTTTTTATCCTTATCATATATTACCTGCAGGTTGCTCATATTAGAAGAGCGTATTTCCCAGGTTTCATTAAACTGCCAACGGTAATAACTTTTCTCATTTGTTTTATCATCGTGCGTATGCACATACAACTGAACACCGTTAAATTCCCGCTTCCATGAAATGCTGTCAATGGGCGACGTTCTGTTAACCGGAGAAAAATCAGATGCATATTCATTACCCTGTGTACTGATCTTAAGCCGGTACTTAGCACTAATATTTAGCGGCAGCGGTTGTGCTGATGCATAAACGCCAGCAGCGGTTTCCTGTAATATAAAACGATCATTGTTATCTCCTTCCACAACCATGTGCGCCCTGCGTTCTGGTTTGTAAAAAACGGAGTCAACCAGTTTTAATGTTCTGGACAGATGGATGATCGTTTTCTCGTTGCTGCTATTAATAAAGCCTTCAACTACCAGGTATCCCGTGTGTGGCGATTCAATTTCCGGATCATATCTTTCCTTACAACCTGCAAAGGCCAGAACAAATGCGATTATTATTAAAAGATTTCTCATAAAACTAAAACCTGATATTGAAGTTAACAAAAGGTATGGCACTGCCAAACACGGATAACTTATACCCATTGATGGCACCGCCTTCAGATACATAGTAAACCGAATACGGGTTTTTTCTTCCTGTGATGTTGTACACGCCAATCGTCCACGAGTTGTGCGTTTTTTGATGGATCTTATGATTGCCTTCTATATTCATTGAAAAATCCATCCTGAAATAATCGGGTATGCGGTGCCCGTTGCGCGGGCCGTATAATGTACGTTGTGAGCCGGCATATTGAAACCTTCCTATTGGCAGGGTAATGGGCCTGCCGGTACTGTAAGTAGCATTGAGCGAGGTGCTGAAACGGTGCGAGAACCTGTAGTTGCCTACAAAGGTTACATCATGCGGCTTATCGTAATTGGCAGGATAAAACGCGCCGCCGTTGATAAGCTCTCCCGTTTCTGCCTGGTTGGCTTTCAGCAATATCCGGCTGTAGGTATAACTGATCCAGCCATTAAGTTTACCGGTAAGCTTTTTAGCCAGAAACTCTGCGCCATAAGCCTTTCCCTGTGTGCGGGCCACTTCGGTTTCCACGTGCTCGTTCAGCAATAAAACGGCGCCGCTTTTAAAGTCCAGGTAGTTTTTAATTCTTTTATAATACCCTTCTATTGAAAGTTCAATGGTATTTGACTTAAGATTTTTATACAGCCCTAACGATACCTGGTCGCCAAACTGCGGTTGTATGTTGGGATCGCTGAGCTTCCAAATATCGGTAGGCGCCATGGCGGCTGTGTTAGACAGCATGTGAATGTATTGGCGCAGGCTGCTGTACCCTGCTTTTATTGACATGGTGTTAGAAAGCATCTGCCGCAGGCCCACACGCACTTCCGGCCCATGATAATTTTGAATGAATTTATTTTTTCCGTACACCGTAGTGCTAATAATATTTTCCACCCTTTTAGGAGAACCAGACAGGTAATTATTTACTTCGTGCGGCCCCAAGTAATTAAACACGGAATACCTGATGCCCGCATCAAGCGTAAGGTCTTTTGTAATATTGAATTTATCGCTCAGGTATATTGCAGATTCCAGCGCCTGCTCTGCGGGCATGTGAATGGTGGCAACCTGCGATTCATCGCCCAGCGGCACATAGCTGCCTGGCCTTAGCTTATAATACAAAGTGTTGAACCCAAAATCAAGCGTGTGCTTCGAATTGATAAAGTAATTGAAATTGGTATTGAAATACGTTTGCTTTACATTGAATGATAATGAATACGCATTCACAGGTATTTTTTCGCTTGAAATGTCATACTCATACCCGTCATGCCCGGTGCTTACCAATGCATAAAAACGGTTGTTGAAGGTATGCTTCCATTTCAGGTTTACGTTTTGGTTCTTGTAATGAAAGAAGGTATCACTGTTTAAATTGAACCTGTCTTTGCTCATATATCCGGTAAGGTAAATGCTGTTCTTTTTATCGAACTCATGATTGACCAGAAGGTTTACATCATAAAAATTAGCTTTGCTGTTTTTATACTGATCTGGTAAAAGATTCAGTAGCCAGTTTGCGTAAGTACTTCTGCCAGCCACAATAAAAGATGATTTATCTTTAATAATAGGGCCTTCAAGCGTAAGGCGGCTGGTAAGCAACCCAATGCCCGCCGAACCTTCAAACTTTTTCTTGTTACCTTCGCGGCTGGCAATGTTCACAACAGATGAAAGCCTGCCCCCATATTTAGCTGGCACGCTGCTTTTATACACTTCCACTTCTTTTACCACCTCTGGGTTGAAGGCCGAAAACATACCGAAAAAGTGTGACGGGTTGTACACATTAGCATCATTGAAGAGTATTAAATTCTGGTCAGCCGATCCGCCTCTTATGTTAAGCCCGGTTGAAGCTTCGCCCACGGTTTTAATGCCGGGCATGGTCAGCATCACTCTTAGCAGATCAGCTTCGCCAAATACCACGGGCACCTGCTTAATGGTTTTAATATCCAGCTTTTGCACACCCAGTTGTGTGTTTCGGATGTTGCTGGCCTTTTGTGCCGATATGACCACATTCTTCAGTGTCATAATGCGCGATTGCATTACAATGCTAAGGCTGCCTTCCCCGCGAACATCTACTTGTCTTTTGATGTCTTCCATGCCTATGCTTTGCACATGTAAAGTGTGTTTGCCTTTTGGCAGCATGATGATGAAAGCGCCAAACTGGTCGGTTACCACGCCAATGGATGGGTTTTGTATATATACTGATGCCCCGATGACCGGCTCGCCGCTTCGTTCATCCTTCACCGTTCCGCTAATGGTAACGCGGTCCCGGGTATCGGCATGCGTTCCCAATACATGAATTTCCTCATCATTTTTGCTTTGCAGTGTAATGATGGTATCGCCTGCGGCAATGCCTTTGGTACCATCGTCATAAAAAGATGCCGGCAATTCAGTATGCACCAGCAGGCCTTTGGTAATGAACACATGGCGGTTGCGGTGATCAATAGAATGATTCAAACCCGTGTTGGCTAATACTTTGTCAAGCGCGTCGCGTAATAAAATATTGTTTGCGCCAAGGCTTACCTTAACGGTGTCAAAAGCTGTACGGTCGTAATAAAAATGGTAGTTGCTTTGCTTTTCAACCGCAAGCAACGCGGTTTCTATAGATACACTGTCTAACTGCAATGTGACCTTCGGGCCATTGACCTGGGCATGGCCGGCAATTCCTGCCAATAAAATACAAAGGAGGATAACGGATTTTTCAAAGACTGATAAAAACTTTTTTACTCTCATGCAGGTTTGGTATTAAAGCCCTTCATAAAACCGGGTAATGGTGGCCAGATCGTTTTTTATATTCTTTCGAAATCTCAATTTCTCTTTCCTGATAAACTGGCTTACTTCCTGCCGCTCATCGTTGAGTATGTTCAAAACATCTTTTTTCCTGTTGATCTCTTTAATAGCGCCGCCCTTTTCAATAAAGAAACGGTTTTTGTCCAGTAATTTGATCTTGTAAAATCTTCCCGACAGGTCATCTTTAGGCGTTTTTTGATGAAGCTGGTAAGATGTAATGCGGGCCCCGGAAAACAGCACCTCGTAAAAATTAGAAGGAATTTTATGAATACTGTCTGCCTTTATATTATGAAAATGCCGGCCATTGATTATAAAATAGCCAATTCTTTCATTCACTAAGGTAAACCTGATATTGGCGGCGGGTGAGTTTACGATCAGTTTTTTCTTATAGATATCATATAGCATTGGTTCATTTTCGTATAGCACACCATCATAAAAAACTGAGCCGCTGACCATTTGCAGGTTATCGTCAAGAAAAGGGTTTCCTTCGCTGAGGGTTTGTAAATAATCAATATATAACGGTCCGTTATACAAGCCTGATTCAATGTTTAAAGTGTTTTTATAAGTTGTTACGGCAAGTTGCTGCCCCTGTGCTGCCAATACCGCGTCTGCATTGTTTTGCGCATAAGCCTGAACCGCGCAAAACACGGGTAATGCAATCATAAACAGTTTCGTTTTCATCCGGTTTTTTTTATAAGGAATAAAAATACTTCTTTTTGCCTACAACATTTAAAATGCTGCATTAATTCAAAACATCGGGTTCTTTTACAATATTTGCTTTGGGCTCTTCCTTTATTTTCTTCCAGCCGCCGGCAATGTTGTGCAGGTTGTGAATGCCGTGTTTTTTAAATACCGATGCAGCAATAACACTGCGGGTACCGCCGCCGCAATGCAGGTAAATATTATCTGTTTCGTTAAACTGGGCAATGGTTACCGGGTCGCTGATGTCATGCAGGGGAATGTTTACCGCATCTTTTAAATGCCCTTCGGCGTATTCAATAGGGTTGCGCACATCCACTACAACCAGGTTGTCGTCAAACGGGATGTCCATCATCAGCTCATCCGGTTCCACATCAATGATCATATCAATGGCAAGCCCTGCCTGCTGCCAGGCCGAAAAGCCGCCGTTAAGGCTGCCTTCTATGTTTTTAAAGCCGGCTTCCTGTAAAAGCGCCAAAACTTCGGCTTCTGTTTCTTCTTCTGCTACTATTAAAAGTGGTGCATCCTGTTTTAATACCGCTGTTGCCCATTCTTTCAACCCTTTCACCGGGATATTAACAGACGAAGGAATAAAACCTGTTTTAAATGCTTCGGTATCTCTTACATCAAGTACATCTATCCCCTGTTGTACCAGTTTAGAAAATTCCTGTAGTTGTATTTTTTTCATTGTATATCCTATAAATAAAAAAGCATCTGTTACCAGATGCTAAAATAATGTTTTCGAAACTCATTACTTCAAAAGGTCAGTTACAAAACGGTTTAGATCTTTCATACGGTCAGTATTGATCGTATAATAAATAAATTTTCCGTCACGTTCAGTTTTAACAAATTCTGCTTTCCGAAGTATTGCAAGATGTTGCGACGCTACAGACTGTTCAATTCGTAGTTTTACATAAATTTCAGTAACGGTTACTTTCTCCTGGGTGTCAATCAATTTAAGAATTTGCTGCCTTAATTTGTGGTTGAAGGCCCGTAATATCAACGCAGCTTTCTTAACACTGAGAGTATCAACCGTCAACTGGCTGTCTGCTTCGTTTTTAAGTGTGAACGAAATTTGATAATTACTCATCGTACTGATTAAAAATGTTAAGAGATCGCAAAGGTACACATCAAACAATTGTTTTTCACCATATTAGTGCGATCAAAACGTATTTATTTTATACTAATATCAGATAGTATACACAGCTTTTACATACTCAGGCTCCACGTAAGCAAGGCCAGAAAATTGTTGCTGCTCCCACATTTTTGCTGCAATGGGCGGCATGTGAGTGGCGTTCATTTTTTCATCTAAAAACCTTGCATTGGCAGAAGCCGTAAGGGGCTGAAACTTTAATGAACCATTGCCGGTGAACAAAATTTTGCGGTGAGATAAATAACTTTCAAAAGAGTTTTCCGTAAGCACCATTGCAGTTTGTTCATCAATCGTGTTCAATTGTTTATCGTATAAAGCTGTAAATACTTCCATCCTTCTGGCGTCAATCATGGGGCAAATTAAATCATCTGCCTGAGGGCTTACAGATGACGCCATAATGAATAAAGTGTTGATGCAAATTAACTGGATCTTTAAGGTGTAGCAGATTCCTTTGGCAGTGGCCAGGCCAATGCGGAGGCCTGTATAAGAGCCCGGCCCGTTGCTAACCGCTACCGCGTCAAGCTCATGCAGGTGCAGGTTACAATCCTGCATCATCTGCCTGATGGCCTCATGTATCCATGATGCCTGGCCTGATGGTTCGGCATTTTGCATGTATGCCAGGGGCTGCGCATTTCTGCTTAAGCAAACCGACCCGGTCTGCAACGCGGTATCTATATTCAGGATCAATGCCATTTGGTAATAAAAAGAGGCTAAAATAAGCTGTTTTACATAATTAGGAACTACCTACCCGTATTTTTAAATTTCTGTTTCTCCCGTTTCTTTTTTATATGCTTTTATAAAAATAGCGCCCAGGTTTTTATAAGGCGGAATGTAATCTTCAAAACCTGGCGCCCTGGTGCGGCGCCTGAACTCGCTCCAGAAAGGAATCCAGTCTATATCTCTGCCTGCCCGCAATCTTTCACTTAGCAGATCAAAGAAAGGCCGGTTGATAGCCGTGCGGCCTATTTGTTTGGATGCGATGATATGCGCATCATTGCATTTACGTAAAATAGAATCAATTAATGTAAACCCACCGCATGAACCCATGAAAACGATTTTTGAGCTAGGCGCCATGTATTCAATAGTGGTGGGCGCATAATAACTGTGGCCGCGGTGTATGGTAACGGTAGGGTTTAAATTGTTTCGCTTCAGATAAGCGCCCAATGCTCTTTGTGCTTTATCATCCTCACCGGTTGATTCCGGCAGCGGCCTGTTGGCATAAATGGTAACCGGCTCTCCTTTGGTAGATGTAATAGTGACCCACTGCTTGTTGCTGCGGTCTATCTTCCAGCCACTGCCATAAGAATTTAAAAAACCATTAAAAATGCCCATGCCGTCTCTGTCGCCATAAAAATACACCTGTGCAATCACGCGTCCCTGCTCGTTTTTGAGGCGTGAGAAAGGCACGGAGTATACCGGCAAAATGCCCAGCTCTTTGGTCAGGTCTACCTTATTAGCCGAGTCGGCGCTTAAAAACAGCTTGTATAAAATATTGTAAATGGCTGCTCCACGCTGGTTGCGCTCGTTTACATTGCGGTCATAATTGGCCTTAACGTTCTCAAGCATTTGGGCAGCCAGCTCTGGCATGGTTTCGTATATGCTTGCATAAGAATCAGCTACGTCCACGCCATCTTCCAACCCTTCAGAATTTTCCAGGCGGCTTACAAAAGTTGTCATCAGGTCAACGGCATCCTGGCGTTCAAAACTGCTTAAAAAATGTTTCAGTGTATTATATGCCGCGGCCTGGCTTAAAAATTTTCTGTAATGGTCATAGCTCAGCTTTTTTAACAGTTCTGCACCTTTGTTATTAGCCTTACGCATCATTAGCGGGTACACACCGTTAGTGTAACTGCTGGTATAGATCAACCCGTCTGTCATTACAGCTACGTAATACAATTCTTCAGCCGTAAGCGGTTGAATGCTTCTGAACCGAACAGCATCAGGCAAATCGTGCAAGCCATTTATTTTAGCCACAAAATCATCTTTGGCTTTTTGCTCTATTTTCTTTTCAAGAATTTTATGGCCGATGGCTGTATCGCCGGCTGCCGCACGCGCTGCATAGTCCATTTGGGTATTGACGAGCAGGCGAAAATATTTTACGGGATCTTTCTTAACAGCGTCAATCTGCTGCAGGGTAATTTTTTCTTTTACCACATTGTCCAGAAACGGGAAATAGAACTGTCCGCTCTTGTCCGGATCGCGCGCCATTAATACAATGGTTTTAATAAGCGGGTCATCGTCTATTGATTGTATGATCTTGCCCAACTTATTATTGGCCTGCGCGTAATCGTATACATGCTGCGGGTAGCGGTAAGCGACCACCCTCACAAGGCTGTCGGCAAAAGGCACATCAGGGTACGCGTGCAGGCCTGCAAAAGTTCTTTCAGGAAAGCGGTTGGCCACTTTTAAGATCAACAGTTTTTTTGCATCATCATACCCCGCGTTTTCTTTAAATATGGGGGGAAGCAATATAGCATTGGCCACGTCGTAAGATAATGGCTCCAGCACGGGAGCAATGGATTGCCCGTTTTTATCTGCACGGATAATATTCCTGTAACTCTCAATGATCAAAGGTGTTTGCGAAGCGTCTATTTTCTTTGCTTTCCAGTTTGTACGAATGTATTTTAAAATGTCTGCCAGGCCGGTCAGGTAATGCGCTTTTACTCTCTGGTCTATGATAGAATCGGTTTCAATTTCATACTGCAGCCAGTCTACCCTGTTTTGCAATGCATAGCTGGCGGCCGAGTTTATGGAAGCCTCATCGCTTACCTTAAAAAGTGTATCAGCAGCGCCATCGCTTGCCAGCAGTAACTGCTGTTCTTTATTAATATTTTCATGTACGGTTTTTCTGCCAATGGCCGCAGTGTAATTCGGTACTACATCGGATACAACCTGTACAGGTTCCGGCTTTTGTTTCTTTTTACGGCGCCTTTGCGCGCTGGCATCCACGCTAAACAAGCTGGTTACAAGAATTAAAAAAAATATTTTCAGGCTGATACTCAATATTCTGTTCATATTGGAAAAGTTATACAGGTATTGTTTACGGACTTTTAATTTTTTATACAGATATTTTCACAGTATTGCATTGCAATAATCAAGCCGCTGTGCGGTTGGTCGCAGCAGCAATGTAATAAATAACCGTATGATCAGGTAGCTTTTTTTGTTAAAAACGCTGCCTTCGTTTTAATTGCCCGCTACGCCTTAAAAATGACCATGCCAGCAAGGCGCTTGTAAACATTAAAATAGCGCCTAAAAGAAAAGGCGCCCCGGGCAGGTAAAAGGGCTTTTGATGGTTCACGGCATAATAAAATAAATTGGTCATGATATAAGGCCCGATAATAGAAGTAGCGCTCATCAGGCTGGTGAGGCCGCCCTGTAGCTGGCCCTGCTCATTCGCCGGCACATTTTCGGTGATCATACTTTGCAGTGCCGGCCCTGCAAGGCCACCCAGGCAGTAAGGCACCAGAAAAACGTACATCATCCAGCCCTGGTTGGCAAAAGCAAATAAAGCAAGTCCAACCCCGTAAAAGATCAAGCCCAGGTATGCGCTTCTGGCATTGCCAAGCACGGGGTTTATAATTCTTATCAATCCTCCCTGAACAATACCTACCAGCACACCTATCAAAGCCAGCGATATGCCTACTTCTTTTTCTGTCCAGCCAAACTTATACATAGTAAAATAGTTCCAGTTAGACTGCACCGCGTGCGCGGCAAGGTACATAAATACAAACGCTATCACCAGGCCGCTGATGGCCGGGTATTTTTTAAAATGTAAAATAGAACCCACCGGGTTTGCTTTTTTCCACTCCAGCCGGCGGCGGTTTTCTGGTTTTAATGATTCGGGCAATACAAAATACCCGTACAAAAAATTGAAAAAGCATAAAACGGCTGCCGCGTAAAACGGTGCACGCAAACCCCAAACAGAAAGCAGGCCACCCAGTGCCGGGCCAATTATAAACCCCAGGCCAAATGCAGCGCCGATTAATCCAAAATTCTTAGCTCTTGTATCTGGCGTGCTAATGTCTACAATATAGGCCGTGGCTGCAGTAAAGCTTGCACCCGTTATGCCTGCCAGTATTCGGCCCACCATTAACCAGGTGTAATTATGCGCTAAAGCCAAAATGATATAATCAATACAAAATACCAGCAGCGATATTAAGATTACCGGCCTGCGGCCATATCTGTCACTCAGGTTGCCCATTAATGGTGAAAAGAGCAATTGCATAACGGCAAATATGGAAATAAGGTAACCACCCCATTTGCTGCTTTCTTCAATAGAAATATTTTTTACCTCTGCAATCAGCGATGGCATTACCGGTATAATAAGCCCCCATCCGATCACATCAATCGTCATGGTTATGAAAATAAACCCTATTGCTGCCTGTTTGGATGTTTTCATTTGATTTTTGAAGACTGCAAAGATGGAGTTTTTACGCTTTCAGCTAAATGATTTTTTGGTCAATTATAAATAAAAAAGCGTGGCCGTGGCCACGCTTACACATCCTTTATATAAAAATTAATAATAGATCAGGAATTCAACACGCCTGTTTTGCTGCCTTCCATCGGCCGTTTCGTTGGTGGCTACAGGGTTTGCATCTGCAAAACCATTGGTCAGCATTCTGCGGCCTTTTACACCTCTGCCCTCGAGGTAAGATTTTACACTGTTGGCTCTGTCGAGCGACAACTTATCATTGATTGCTTTGGTGCCGGTATTGTCAGTATAACCATTCAGGTCTACTGATGTGCGGGGATATTTGTTTAAAACATCGGCTAGTGCATCAAGGTTGCCGGCACTTGTATTGTTAATTTCTGCAGAACCAACTGTAAAGTAAACGAGTTCGCCTAAAATGATCTTTACCCGTCCATCCAAGTAGGAAACATCAGTACCTGGAAGTCTGTTTTTCAGTTCGTTGAGAATGGCATTGAGGTCATCATCTTTTTGCTTTTGCGTCATTGTAGATTTACAAGACATGATGCCGAGAGAAAGTGCGGCCACCACGATAAATAATAACTTCTTCATATAATATTTTTTAGGGTTACAAATATGCATGAAGATTTTACAATTATTATACCACATCTTCAAAAACGCCTGTCTCGGTGTTTTTGCGCACATGGCCCGCTTTAAAATGCCTCCCGTTCATTACTACATATACGCCTTTGGGCAGCGCCTGCACAAAGGCAATAGCGCTACCCAGGTTAAACAACCCGTCGGAGCTGCCGAATTTAATCGGTATCATGGCGCCGGTAAGTACAATAGTTTTATTTTGAATTCTTTGCGCGAGCATTTCCGCGGTTTTAGCCATGGTATCGGTGCCGTGTGTAATCACGATCATATTCTCCTCAGCCTGACTGCACTGGTACGCGATCAACTCCCGGTCTTCATCTGTCATTTCCAGGCTGTCAACCATCATTAAGGTGCGAATGGCTACGGGAACAGTGTTTCGGCCCATCTCAAGCAGATCTGGCAGGTGGGTATCTTTAAAATAGAGTTGGCCGTTAAGCATATTATACTCCTTATCAAAGGTGCCGCCTGTAATGAAGATCCTGATTGCCATGCAGCAAAGCTATCAAGTTTTAATAAACATCTAATCCAAAAATAGGTCTGGATATAATTTAATACCCGGAGTAACGGCATACTTGCTCAAATCTGTAATCCCTTCCCGGGCCAGCACTTCTTCATCAATAAAACAATTGCCGGTACAATCCGCGGGGTGGTTTTTTAAAATGTAATACGCCGAATCCGCAATTATTTCTACGGTGCGGCTCATTTTAGCAAGTGCTTCGCCACCAAGTATGTTGCGTACTGAAGCCGTGTCTATAGTGGTTTTAGGCCATAAAGCGTTGGAAGCTATGGGTATAGATTTGAATTCTTCGGCCCATGCCAGAGCCATCATACTCATATTGTATTTGGAAAGCGTGTAAGCAATGTGGCTTGCCAGCCATTTTTTATCAAGATTAACGGGAGGCGAAAGCGTGAGAATATGCGCGTGTTGGGATTGCTTCATATAGGGCACACAGGCCTGAACCACGGCAAAAGTGCCCCGAACATTAATATCGTGCATCAGGTCAAAGCGTTTCATTTCGGTAGCCTCGGTTGCCGTAAGTGCAATGGCCGATGCATTGTTTACTACCATATCAATACCGCCAAAAGCAGCCACTGCTTTTTCTACCGCGCTCTTTACCTGGTCTTCAAACCTTATATCGCACTGCACTGCCAGCGCTTTACCACCTGCTGCTTCTATTTCTTCCGCGGCAGTAAAAATGGTGCCTTCCAGCTTTGGGTGTTTGGTAACTGATTTGGCCGCAACAACGATGTTAGCACCTTCCCTGGCCAGCCTGAGCGCAATAGCTTTGCCTATACCGCGGCTGGCGCCGGTTATAAATACGGTTTTATTATTGAATGTCATACAGAACAGATGGTTTAGTTATCACAATATAACATTTCCTGTTCAATACCAGCAGGGAAATATCAGCGTGGCAAATCGCCTTCCTTGGTGGGCACAACTCCTTTTACGGTGATGAATTTGATGTTTTTCAGATCCTGGGTGGCTTCAAGGCCGTTAAGGCCGTCAATTTTTTGACCCGGTGATCGCTGGCGCGCAGGTTTATCGGTATAAAACAATTCCTTGTTCTGGTCCCACCAAAGGTCATGGCAGTAAAGGGTGTCTCCACGGGTGCTGATGATCCTGATACTGTCACGCAGGTAAACCTTATTGAGGTTTTCGTAATATTTGCCGTACCTGGCATCCAGCCGGGTATCTACAATGTTCATGTCATTGTAAAAATCTACGTGAAGGGTTTTGGGAAATTCTGTATAGCTGGTATCGGCAGTTACCCTTAACATTAATGGCGCGGTAAGCCTGGCTTTGGTTTTTCCATTCTGGCTTAAAAAACTTTCAATGCCCGTGGCCTGGTCAACCATTGACAATTTGTTGTTGAGCCTGTCTATTTCTTCCTGTGTATTTTCGCAGGAGGTGAAAATCGCAACAAGGGCGATCAGCAAATATGTATAAAATGATTTCAAAAAAAATGCCTGCGGTTTAAGCAAAACCATTGCCTGAAGATGTGTTAATCAACATACCTTCTTTTAATAAACCAAAGATCGCTGAGGGAGAAACCAGCCGATACGCGGAAGAGGTTTTCCTGCAAAATATTATCATTATTGCCGCGCTTTACATATTCAAATCCCAGGTTCAGCACACTTTGCTGAAACCTGGCCATGGCGCCGTTGTAATTGATGAGCGGTAAGCCCACACCAAAGCTGATGCCGTAAGTGGGCATGGCTGTATTGTTCAGGTACACATAATCCGGGCCTGTAAAAAACCCAGCCCTGTAAGATACCAGGCTAAAGTAATTGTTCTTCTTGACAGGATTTAGTTCGGTACCCACTTTCAACATCCAGTTGGAGCGCAGGTCTGGATCGGCCTGGCCGTTGCTGCGATAGTTATCCCAGGCGGTGTGCGTAAAATCTACACCAAAAAGCCATCCTGATTCACTGGTGGGGTTGAGCTGCGGTTTATGTATGATGAAACCACCGGTAACACTGGCAGGGTAATCAAACGATCCTTTAATGTCCTTAACATCAGAAACGCTGTCCCTTCTTACGTATCCCTGGTTTTCATCATATATATAGGTTTCATGAATGATGTCGGAAGAGGTGCTGATATTCCGGTTCAGGTTGCCGTAGCCGCCTATTCCCAAGTAAATCTTATCACTCATTTTTAGCTGCAGCTGGGCGCCTGCATCAAAATACAGGCCGCCAAGCCCGGTTTTGGTTTGCTTATTGCCCGCGGCATAAATGGCCGTAGCATCCGGACTTATTAGCGTTAAGCGTGTACTGTAATCTTTTTTACCAAACATATAACCACCGGTTGCACCCAGGCTTAAAAATCCGGATTCGCCCACCCTAAATTTTACACCGGTACCCAGGCTTGCCAAGTAAAGGCCGCCCTGGCCTTCGGAAAGAATACGGCCCGAATCAATGGGTAAATTGGTGCGGTGATCCATAATATTGCCCCAGCGCTCCATTTTATAATTGATGCGGTGCACGGGGCGCAGGCCAAATGCCATCCCCCAGTTCTTACGCAGGGGCATGCCCACCATTACGTGGCTAAAAACCACGTCTGAAGCGGGAAAGCGTTTTTGGGCTTCCTTATCAATAAGTGTGCGCACCTGGCCGTCAACACCAATATTCAATACGCCGCGGCCATTGGCCAGCTTGCGCGAGTTAGGCTCCTGCTGTGCCTGAAAAAATGAATAAGATGCGGGGTTATTGAAATTGATATTATAATAATCATTGTAAGCGGCCGAAATCCCGCCCATTGCCCTGTTGGCCGCGTTGGTATTGGGAAATTTATCGCCCAGGCCATATCTTGAGTAGGGAGAATTGTCCTGTGTATAAGCAGCACCATAAATACCTGAAAATAGTAAGACGGCAAGAACACGGCTTACCGGGTATAGGTTTGATTTTCTAAGCGTTGTTAACTTCACTGATCGCATAAAGACCTTTAAAAATTAAATCGGGGTCGGCAAATATCCTGCTTTTCATGTGTGATGCCAAATGTTGAAGGTCACCGCCGGTTAATACCACGTTAAAGTTGTCAAATTTAGCGTTATATTCTGCAATAAAACCATCCAGCTCATAGGCCATTCCCAATATAACGCCTGTAAGTATGTTGGTTTCAGTGTCATACGCGATCAGCGACACATCAGCCTTTGGCTTTATCAAAGGCAGTTTGGCCGTATAATATTGAAGGGATTTCAGCCGCATTTCAAGCCCCGGTGAAATGGAACCGCCAACAAGCTCCCTGTATTTATTTACAAAATTGAGCGTGATGCAGGTGCCCAGCCCAATCAAAAGCAGGTTTTTATTAGGGTAGAAATGTACACCGCCTGCCGCAAGCGCCAGCCTGTCGGCGCCAATGGTTTCTGGCTTGCCAACAGGAGTGGTTATGGGCAGTTTTGACTGATGGTTTAACAGGTGAAAGCGCGCATTTTTACGCAACACCTCTTCAATTTCTATATTGTGTTCTATAACAGATGAAAGAATAGCCTTGTGTGGCTTATAAGTGTGCACCAAAGATTGAATGGTAGATGTGGCATCATCTTCCAGCACCAGGGTTTTTACAATTTCGCTGTTTTGAAATACAGCGGCTTTTTTCCGCGTATTTCCAAAATCAAAACAAAGAGTAACTGCCATGCCGTGAAAGTACGTGAATTTTGGTACGTGATAGGTGTTAGCCAAAAATTTTTAGTACCGGCTGCCGTTTAAAAAGTAAACGGCAGTTTGGCCAAAACCTCTCCCCATGCCATAAGCAGGTTGGCGCCGGTTTCGGATTTTTCAAACACCATGGTAAAATATTCAAGCGTTGGATTGCCGCGGGTAACGGGCACCTGCGCCCGTACCACATCTTTTTCAGGGTCATACTTCAGGCCCCACACATCGGTAACGGAGTTGACGGCAATCGTCCACTCGTTTTCCTGCGGGATGCAGTAAAGGGAATACCGGCCCGGAGCCAGGGAAGCGTTGTTTACTTTAACCGGCCGGAATACATGAAGCTCGGTGGCTTCATTGGCACCCAGCCGCCAGGGTTCGCCATATTTTAATACCTCGTGAAATAGTTCCCGGCCCTGCAGGTGCGGCCGGCTGTACACCACGCGCAGAACCGGGTTTCCCAGGGCAGGGTTGGCCATTTTCTTTTGCGGGTAGTTGGGCGGGTAATAGCTCATATCCATGGGCGATATGTCTACATCTGCGTAAGTGTTTTGCCTTTCAGCGGGTGTAAGCGCCCTTTTATTGTTGATAATGATCGGTGTATCTGCCGCGGGCTGCGGAGCCTGCTTTTCGTTTCCGGTACAGGCTGCCAAAAATATTGTTGGTAATAGAAAATAAAAAAATAATGTTCGTATACAGGGTATCATTGTGCGCGGCTGTTAAAATGTTATTGGCAGGGAAGCACTTTTTTTATCCCAGCCGGCCACCAAGTTAACCCCTGACTTTGTTTTTTCAAAATTAATTGTCAGCGACTCGATGGGTTCAGCCAGTTCTTTTATGGGTACGGTGGCCCGTGCCACATCTTTGGCAGGATCATATTTAAAGGCACCCCAGATGTCGGTTTCTTTATTAATAACAAAGGTCCAGTTGTTTTCGCTGGGAATGGCGTATAGCGTATAGCGCCCTTTGGGAACTTTTTTCCCGCCTACGGTGGCAGGTGTAAAAAACTCAATCTCAGTAGCCTCATTGGCGCCCAGCCGCCATATTTTACCGTAAGGAACAATATCGGAGCCAAAAAGCTCCCGGTTGTTTTTAAACGGGCGGCTGTAAATAATGCGCAGCCGCAGCACTTCATTTGGGTTTCTGATCTTTAGTGAAGGGTAATCCACGGGGAAATAGATCTGGTCAAGGGGAGATTTGTCAACCGGGATCCAGCTTTGCGCCTGAACCAATTGTACCGAAAGCAGCAACAGCGCTGCTATTAGAAATTTTTTCATCATCTTTTTATTGCTTGGTTAATAATTCATTTAATTTTTGCCGGGCAAAAGGGCTGGCGTCTTTCCAGAACTGACGATAACAATCGCCCAAAAGTTCATAATGGGTTTCAAAAATATCTGCCGCCATAAATGCATCCTGCAAATACCTGGCGCGCCGCACCAGCCCGCCGAACGCCTGCTGTATGCCTGCCTGCGTGCGGTAGCCATACAGCCAGTTTTGAGTTTTCATGTAAAAGAACATGCGCTCAAACAGGGGCGGCATCCATTGCTGCTGCTGCTCCAACGCATGGTAGGTATTGCCGGCAAACCGGAACAGGTGTTCTTCGGTAGCAAAAGCCTGTGCATCTATTGCCAGGAAATGATCGTACACCACATCTACAAAAGCACCGCTATAGAGCCTGTAATCTTTGTGAAACACCTCTTTGGCCTCGCGGGTGGCGGCATGTGTATCTGTAAATTCATCAATAGCGCGGTGCAGTACAATACCTTTATGAATCATGGCCGGATATTGAAACTGTTGTTTGCCTTTTACAAAATCGCTGATCATGTTGCCAAGCAAAACTTCTTTGTGGCCAAAAGATAAATATGCGTGGGCAAGGTAATTCATAGTTTATATGCTGCTATTACCGGTAAATTTAATGAATTAAAAACCAGTGGTGTTTTTAAAAAAACCTGCCGGATTATTTGGCAGCTTGTAAAAGCGCCTGAAATTGGGAAAATTTTATACGCTGCGGCCTGTCATTTTGATGTATCTTTACGTTTATTATTGATCTGAACCTTTTAAATATTCCTTTCCTGGATATTTTCTTCAGAAGCATTCAAAAAAATAAAATTAATGAACCCATTACATGCTTTTCATGTACCGGTTATGGGCCTTGCATATACCATTGACTCGCCGGTAAAAGTAGCGCCTTTCGGCATTGCATCCGTTATTTCCATTGTTGAAGATAATTTGATAGAAACCATGCGTGGTTATTATTATAACCTGATCGGAGAGAAACATCTCCCCATTTCTACGCATGAAAAAAATTACCGCGAAAAAAGAATTACCGATTACCTAAACCTTGTAAACAGGATGGTGACCGATAAATTCAACCATATCAAACAATCGGCTTTTGAAACCGGATCTGAGATCAGGAAGTATTTTGAAATGCTTCCCGATAATTCGGCGGTAAAAAAATTATACCACCAGTTTCAACAGCTTACACACCCCGAAGAAAAACAGGGGCTTGAAAATAAGTTGCGTGAAAGTATGGTTTGTGGCAGCATTGATGTAAACATCATGACGAAAATTGACAAGGACCAGTATGATGCCGATGGCAATTGCATTGCAGATGGCTCTGATGCCATTACCGCTTTAAAGGGTTATGCCAACAGCAACCTTAAAAATTCCTCCATCATTTTTTCGGCAGGCATGAACCCCAGGCTGTACCATTACCTTGAAAATGTGAAAGATTTTGAACCTAATGCAGACGGCAGTTTTAACAAACGCATTGCTATTAAGGTAAGCGATTACCGTTCTGCCCTCATTCAGGGTAAATACCTGGCCAAAAGAGGCATATGGGTAAGCGAGTTTCGTATAGAATCGGGCCTGAACTGCGGCGGGCACGCCTTTGCATCAGATGGTTTTTTGATGGGGCCCATTTTGGAAGAATTCAAAGTAAACAGAGAATACCTGGTGAATAACCTGTTTGAACTGTATCAAAATGCTTTGCTGGAAAAAAAGGGATTACAGGTGCATACGCCACCAACCATTAAAATAACAGCGCAAGGCGGCGTAGGCACTTTTGCTGAAAGCAGCTTTCTGATTGATTATTATAACCTGAACAGCGTGGGCTGGGGCACGCCTTTTTTACTGGTGCCAGAAGCTACCACGGTTGACAATGATACGCTGCAATTGCTACAGGCGGCCACTAAAGAAGATGTGGTGCTAAGCAAAAAATCTCCTATGGGCGTACGGTTTTATTTTTTAAAAAATACCAGCGCCGATATAGAAAGGCAGGAACGTATTTATAACGGAAAACCCGGCAGCCCCTGCACGGAGAAGCTTTTGGAAAACAATACAGAGTTTACCACAAAGCCTATTTGCACCGCTTCTTTAAAATACCAAAAACTAAAGATGCAGGAGCTGCGGTCTTTAAACCTTCCGCAAGAGCAGTATCAAAAACAACTGGATGAAATTTTAGACAAGGATTGCCTTTGTATCAACCTGAGCAATTCGGCCGCAACAAAATACAACGTGCCTTTTTTAAAAAACTTACATGCTGTAACCATTTGCCCCGGGCCAAATATTGCCTCCTTTTCTAAAATTGTTTCCCTTCAAAAAATGGTAGATCATATTTATGGCCGCACCAATCTTGTTACCGAAAAAAACCGGCCGCACTTTTTTATTAAAGAACTTTCTTTATACATTACCTATTTTAAAGAGCAGCTATCGCAAATAGTATTTGCTGATAAGAAAAAAGAAAAATGGATTGCTGATTTTTACAAACAATTGCATAACGGCATCGCTTATTACAAAGAACTTGCGGCACACATGAAGAATTTTACAATCGCCGAGGTTGAAAAGTTTTTAGAAGATATTGATACTGCTGTTGAAGAGCTGGGACAGGTTTACAAACCGTTTAGGAAAGAAGTTCTTGTTCCCGCATAGGTTTTTTGAAACATTAACTCATCAGTTATATTACTTTATCTGATTTAGAATGGCTCTTGAACAATAAGTTCTGCATACAGTGTACACTTATCTAATTACTGTTAAGTATTTTTGCCGTTCCGCAATGTCTCACGGTTTTGTGATCTGAAGGCGGCCTGAAAAATTTATATAAAATGAGTAAAGGACCCGTTTCAAAATTTATACAGCACCATTACCGCCACTTTAATGCCGCAGCTCTTATGGATGCTGCCAAAGGATATGAAACGCATCTCGCCGAAGGCGGAAAAATGATGATCACACTTGCAGGCGCCATGAGCACGGCAGAGCTGGGCATTTCTCTTGCTGAAATGATCAGGCAGGATAAAGTGCAGATTATTAGCTGCACGGGCGCTAACTTAGAAGAAGATGTGATGAACCTTGTAGCGCACAGCCATTATAAAAGAGTGCCCAACTACCGCGACCTGACGCCGGAGCAGGAGTGGGAGCTTTTAGAAAATCATTACAACCGCGTAACCGATACCTGCATTCCCGAAGAAGAGGCTTTTCGCAGGCTGCAAAAGCATTTGGAAAAAGCATGGAAAGATGCCGAGGCAAATGGCGAGCGCTATTTTCCGCACGAGTTTTTGTACAAGGTGGTACTAAGCGGCGATTTGAAAGAGCATTATGAAATTGACCCCAAAGACAGTTGGATATTGGCAGCCGCTGAAAAAAACATTCCCATTATTGTGCCGGGCTGGGAAGATAGTACCACGGGCAACATATTTGCCAGCTACTGCATTAAAGGCGAGCTGAAAGCCAGCACCGTAAAAAGCGGTATTGAATACATGATGTTTTTAACCGAATGGTACCGTGCTAACAGCAGCGGCAAAGGTGTTGGTTTCTTTCAGATAGGAGGTGGCATTGCCGGCGATTTTCCCATTTGCGTGGTGCCTATGATGTACCAGGATCTGGAGTGGCACGATGTGCCGTTCTGGAGCTATTTCTGCCAGATCAGCGACAGCACCACTTCTTACGGCTCATATAGTGGCGCTGTGCCTAATGAAAAAATTACCTGGGGCAAGTTAGATATCAATACTCCTAAATTTATTGTGGAGAGCGATGCCACAATTGTAGCGCCACTGATTTTTGCGTGGATATTGGGGTGGTAAGCTGAACATACTCACACAATAAAAAAAGAGCTCGGTGACAGAGCTCTTTTTTTATATGCTAATTAATACCACTTTTAATTCAGTGTTGATTTAAGATCAGTGAGAATCCTGCGCTGCGATTCAATAACTTTTTCCTGCGCTGCCTGTTTCTTTTCGTTATCCTTTATTTTTTTATCAAGGTCTTCATGATCTTTTTTCAATTCACGCAGTAGCTTTTCTTCTTTTACCAGCATGTCTTCCTGCCTTTTTATCTGGGCAATGGTATTGCTTTGCTGCACGGCAGGCACCATGTTTTCTAAAAATGATTTAGCATTGCGCGCCATGGTAGCACCATCGCGCGCGGCGCTATTGTCACCTTTCATCAGCAGGTAAACTGTGGTACTTTCGTTGCCTCTTTTACCGCTTTCATCAAATTTAAAAGAATAATCCAGCGGAGCCGCGGCAATTTCTGCAAGCTGCGAGTTGGTATACACAAGAAAGCCTCTGCTCTTATTGCCTTTTAATCGTTTATCAGCCAGTTTTGCCTTAAACGCGTTTTCCACCACATCTGCCGGGTATTTATAAACCATTACAATAGCAGGCTCCTCAACCTTTTTTACACTTAAGGTTCCTTCGTAAGCTTGTGCAGAAACAAATCCTGTGACAAACAAAAATAATGCTGTTGCTAAAAACCATTTTTTCATCTTATAAATTTTAAAGTGTGCTGCTAAGCTGAAAGTTTAATCATAGATTTAATACAAAGTTAAATGGTTGTATGCAGACCGCTGAAAATACAGCTGTAAACTTATTTACAGGAAGTAATGTAAATTTGTTGCTTAATACTTATTTGATTGAGCGGCATTAAAAAACTGGCAGGGCAAACGGTTTGGTACGGGGTTCCTACAATTACAAGCAGGTTTGTTGGTTATATTACAAACCTTGCATTACCGTTGTTCTTTGCACAACCTTCAAAAACTGCCGACCTTACGCAGATATATGCAATATTCCCTTTTCTGAATGTTTTATTTACTTATGGGTTGGAGACGGCATATTTCAGGTTCTCTCAAAACACCGATCGTAAAAAATTATACAACACGCTATCTGTGTCGCTGTTAGTCACAACAGTGGTCCTCACAATCATCCTGTGTCTTTTTAAGGAACAGATTGTTACACTTGCACGGCTCGAGCATAATCCCGAGTTTGTAAACTACATGATTGCCATTGTTTTTTTTGATACTTTGTCTACACTTGCTTTTGCAAAACTGAGGCAGGAGAACCGGCCGCGCCGTTATGCTTTTGCAAAACTGGCAACCGCCTTTGTAATGATTACGGTGGTGTTATTATTTCTCGGGTTCATTCCGCATTATCTTAAATCCAATCCATCCAATTCTTTTTTAAATTGGATTTATAACCCAAAAATCGGGACTGGTTATTACCTGATCGGCAATATCGCCGGAAGCATTGCCACATTTATTATTCTGCAAAAGGAGTTTTTACAAGTACAATTCAAGTTTGATAAACAAATCTGGAAGGATGTAATGAAATATGCAATGCCGCTGATCATTGTTGGCATGGGCGGCATGATAAACGAGATGATGAGCCGGCTTATTTACCAACATGTGGTTGACATACCGGAAGAACAGGCAAAACACGAGCTTGGCATTTTTGGTAATATTTACCGGTTAGCTGTGCTCATTACCATTATGATCCAGGCTTTTAAAATGGCTGCAGAACCTTTCTTCTTTAACCAGTCAGGCGGTGAAAACCCGCAAAGGATTTACGCAAGGGTGATGAAATTCTTTGTGATAGTTTGTTGTTTCATGTTTCTTATCATCAGCCTTTACATTGATGTGTTTGGCTGGTTTTTTACATCGATCAATCGCGGGCAATGGGTTGAAGGGCTCGGCATAGTGCCGGTTTTAGCATTAGGAAATATTTTCCTTGGTATTTATTACAATCTCAGCATTTGGTATAAACTAACCAATAAAAACATGATTGGCGCTGTAATTACTATTATTGGCGCTGTAATTACTATTGCCTTAAATATTTTACTCATTCCAAAATATCATTATACTGGTGCAGCTATTGCAACATTTTGCTGCTACCTTTTTATGATGATTACAAGTTATTTTCTGGGGCAGCGAAATTATCCGGTGCCTTATGCCGTAAAAAAAATTGTAGCTTATCTTGTAATAATCATTTGTGTTTACGGGCTGCACAGGGCACTGCTTTTGATATCTCAAAATATATGGTTTAATTTGGGAACAGCTACGCTGCTACTGGCTTTATTTACTGTATTTATTGCAAAAGTAGAAAGGGCTGAACTGGTTAAACTGCCCGTTGTTGGAAAGTTTCTCCGCTAAGTAATAATTCAATGTCAGGCAATACATTTTCAAAAGAGCATCGCCTTAAAAGCCGTAAAAAACTGCAACAGATTTTTACAGGCAGAAAAGCCGTGTTTGCAGAAAACATTAAACTGTTGTACCTGGCAGAAGAAGCTGATAAAGGTTTTGTACAATGCGGTGTGGGCCTAAGCGGGCGTTATTTTAAAAAAGCTGTTGACCGTAACCGTGTGAAACGATTACTGCGAGAGGCTTACCGCTTACAGCAACACCCGCTTGTGGAGGCGGCTGAAAAGAACAGCAAACAAATCTCAGTGTTTATATTATACACCGGCAAACAATTGCCGCAGTATAACGAGTTATACGAAAGCGTTTGCGTAGCTTTACAAAAATTGATACAATCTAAATTAGTTTAATCCCACGCCCTTTTTTTAATGAGATCCATAGCTAAAATATTAAGCTGGCCATTTATCATACTCATCAGGTTTTACCAGTATGTAGTGTCTCCCTGGCTAGGGCCAAAATGCAGGTTCACGCCTTCCTGCTCACAATACGGGCTGGAAGCTTTTAAAAAATACGGCGCATTTAAAGGGTTTTGGCTTACAATAAAAAGAATTGCCCGCTGCCACCCCTGGGGCGGACATGGCTTTGACCCTGTACCTTAGCGTGTACATTACAATTAATTGCTTATGATCATTGGTATTGGCCTCGATATTATAGAAGTGGAACGCGTGGCTGAAAAAATTGAAAAGCAGCAGGGCTTTCGCGAATTGGTTTTTGCTGAAGCTGAGATTGAATACTGCGAGCCAAAAGCACACAAATATCAACATTATGCTGCGCGCTTTGCAGCAAAAGAAGCTTTTTTTAAAGCGCTGGGAACAGGCTGGGCCAGCGGTACATCTTTTAATGAAATTGTTATTTTGGGTAATGATACCGGGAAACCGCACATCAGTTTTACAGGGCGAACCGCTGTAACGCTTCAGCATTTAAACCCTGAAAGAATAAACGTATCCCTCAGTCATTTAAAAAATATTGCCGCCGCAGTGGTGGTGATTGAAAATTAATTTTTCTTTGAAGTATGAACGAACTACCATCCATAGCCTTTCAATCTGCAGCGCATATAAAGGCTTATCAGGAAATTAGGCTAACTGACCTGCTGCAATACGTGAGTATTAATTCTCCTTTTTATAAAGCACTGTTTAAAACGCACCTTATTGATATCAAAGGCATCAAAAGCATTGAAGACCTAGTAAAAATTCCAACTACAGATAAGGAACACCTGCAGTCGCAAAACGAAAATTTTTTGTGCGTGCCCAAAAACAGGATTATTGAATACATGGCAACCTCCGGTACCATTGGCAGCCCGGTTACCATTGCCTTAACTGAAAACGACCTGCAGCGCCTGGCTTATAACGAGTACAGTTCTTTTGTTTGTGCTGACGGCACGCCCAACGATGTGTACCAGCTGATGCTCACGCTTGACAGGCAGTTTATGGCAGGTATGGCGTATTACATGGGCATTCGTAAACTGGGTGCTGGCATGGTAAGAGTTGGCCCAGGCGTTCCTTCGTTGCAATGGGAGGTGATTGAAAGGCTTAAACCCACATCCATTGTAGCCGTTCCATCATTCATTGTAAAGCTATTGCAATATGCTAACGATCATGGAATAGATTACAACGCCTCATCAGTAAAAAAAGCGGTTTGCATTGGTGAAAATTTGCGTACTGAAAATCTTGAGCTAAATGTTCTGGGGCAAAAGATCACCAAAGAATGGAACATCCGCCTGTACTCAGCCTACGCTTCTACCGAAATGCAAACAGCTTTTACCGAGTGCAGCGAAGGCATAGGCGGCCACATGAACCCGGAGCTTGCCATTGTAGAAATTTTGGATGAAGAAGGAATGCCCGTGGCCAACGGAGAAGTGGGCGAAGTAACAGTAACCACGCTTGGCGTGGAAGGAATGCCGCTGCTGCGCTACAAAACCGGCGATCTTTGCCGCGCTTATACCGAACCCTGCGCCTGCGGCAGGCAAACATTAAGGCTGTCTCCGGTAGTAGGGCGTAAAAAACAAATGATCAAGTTTAAAGGTACCACGCTTTTTGCCCCGGCATTGTTCGAGATCATACATAAAATAGATGCCATAAAAGAATACGTGGCCGAAGTGTACAGCAACGAAATAGGTACTGATGAAGTGCTTTTATATTTAGTGCCGGCAGATACCGCAGAAGACGCCGAAAACCGCATTGCCTCTTACCTTCAGGCACGCCTGCGCGTGATGCCGCACATCAAATACATTACCGCAGAAGAAATGCAGAAAATACAATACCCCGAAGGTGTAAGAAAGCCTGTTAAGTTTATTGATAAAAGAACCCAGGGCCGTGCCTGATAATAACATGTGTTAGACGCTTTTAAAACTTTTTTTGCTCCCAAATAATTATTTTGTTCTTTTGCAGATTGACTTAATCAACACATATAAATGGTACAGGTAGGTGGTAAGCGATTGTCTTTAGACGATTTTAAAGCAATCCTGTTAGAAGGAAAAACCGTAACACTCGATCCAAAAACACTCGAAAACGTAAGGTCAGGGTTTGAGTTTTTACAAAAATTTTCTGATCATAAACTAATTTATGGCATTAATACCGGTTTTGGGCCCATGGCTCAATACAAGATAAGCGATGAGAATATCCTCCAACTTCAATATAATTTAATTCGCAGCCACAGTAGTGGCGGTGGGCAAATATTGCCTCCTGCTTTGGGCAAAGCAGTAATGATCTGCCGCCTTAACAACCTCATGCAGGGTTATTCAGGCGTGCATACTGATATTGTGGAACTGCTTGCTGCCATGATCAATAAAAATTTGATCCCCACTATTTTTGAGCACGGTGGTGTGGGCGCCAGCGGCGACCTGGTACAACTGGCGCATCTGGCGCTTGGGCTTATTGGCGAAGGTGAGGTGTGGTATGAAGATAAGATAATGCCTGCGGCAGAAGGCTTTCAAAAAGCAGGGCTTACGCCCTTAAAAGTTTACATCCGCGAGGGGCTGGCTGTACTGAACGGCACGTCTGCCATGACAGGCGTGGGGCTGCTGAACCTTATTAATGCAAAAAATCTTTTAAACTGGGCAATCACACTTTCTGCCATTACCAATGAAGTAATGGAAGTGTATGACGACCATTTTTCTCACGAACTGAACATCGTAAAACACCATCAAGGGCAAAACCATGTGGCGTCAGTTTTTAGAGAAACGCTGCAGGGCAGTGCGATGATCCGCAGCAGATCGGAACATTTGTACAATCCGGAAAACATACAGCACGATGTGTTTGAAGATAAAGTGCAGGAGTATTATTCCTTACGCTGTGTAACGCAGGTGCTGGGCCCCGTGTACGATACGCTGGCATACGCCGAAGAAACCGTGGTGAACGAATTCAACTCTGTAAATGACAACCCGGTTGTTGATGTTGCCAACCAGAATATTTTTCACGGCGGTAATTTTCATGGCGATTATGTAAGTTTTGAAATGGATAAGATTAAAATTGCCATTACTAAGCTTACCATGCTTAGCGAAAGGCAATTGAACTACCTGCTCAACAGCAAGCTCAATCAAAAATTTCCACCGTTTGTAAACCTGGGTGTTCTGGGCCTCAACTTTGGTATGCAGGGCATACAGTTTACGGCCACTTCTACAACTGCCGAAAACCAGACGCTTTCCTTCCCTATGTATGTGCACAGCATTTCTAACAATAACGATAATCAGGACATTGTTAGCATGGGCTACAACAGCGCACGCATTGCAAAAATGGTAATTGAAAATGCCTACGAAGTATTGGCCATCCAGGCTATGACCCTTTTGCAGGGAATTGACTTTTTAGAATGCCAGGGTAAAATGGCCTCCAAAACAAAAGCTGTTTATGATGCTTTGCGGCAAATATTCCCGAAATTTGTAGAGGATGCGCCTCTTTACAAATCACTGGCAACGGTGAGAGAGTATTTAAAGAGCCATCAGCCTTACTGATCATATTTACTTTTAACATTCAAAACAGTTACATGAATTGGGCATTAGTTACGGGCGGCTCCCGCGGTATAGGCAAAGCCATATGCATTAAGCTTGCATCAATGGGTTACCACATCCTCATCAATTATAAAGGCAATAAAGCGCTTGCCGAAGAAACGCTTGCTGAAATAACAGCCATGGGTGTTACCGGCCAATTGTTGCAGTTTGATGTGGCCAACCGCGCCGAGGTGCAAACTGTGCTGGGCGGCTGGATAGAAGCCAATGAAGACAAAACCATTGAAGTGCTTGTAAACAACGCAGGTATTAAAGATGATGTGCTGCTGATGTGGATGAAAGATGAACAATGGGACAGCGTGCTGGATACCAGCCTGGGCGGCTTCTTTTCCGTAACGCGCATTGTCATCAACAGCATGCTGCGCAAGCGTTATGGCCGGGTGGTGAATGTTGTTTCATTAAGCGGGCTGAAAGGCCTTGCCGGGCAAACCAACTATTCTGCCGCTAAAGGCGGTATAATTGCTGCTACCAAAGCGCTGGCGCAGGAAGTGGGTAAAAGAAATATTACCGTGAACGCTGTGGCGCCGGGTTTTATTAAAACAGATATGACTGCCGCGATCGACGAAACTGAAATGAAACAGATGATACCTGTAAACCGCTTTGGCACACCCGAAGAAGTGGCGCACGCCGTGGGCTTTTTTGTAACCAAAGAAGCAGCATATATCACAGGCCAGGTATTGTCGGTAAACGGCGGTTTATATACCTGATCGTTTACCGTTTATTTATTTCGTTTGCCGATAACTGGCGGTGCGTAGCTTTTTTCAGGCCGAATTAAAGTATCTTTGCATGTAAATGCCTTACCAGCCATGAATTTTCTTTTGAAAGTTTTAATAACCGGCCTTATTGCCTACCTTCTTCAACTGTATATAATACCCGGGGTACATATTACAGATATGAAGACTGCTGCGCTGTTTGCGCTTGTGCTGGCCATATTTAATGCTATTGTAAAACCAGTACTCGTGGTGCTTACCATACCGGTTACCATCGTTACAATGGGATTCTTTTTACTGATTATCAATGCCCTTATGATAATGGCTACCGCTTACTTTTTTGATGGGGTTCAGATTGATGGTTTTTGGTGGGCATTGTTGTTCAGCATACTGCTGTCAATAGGCTCTTCACTTTTATATTCATTAGTGGGCGGCGGAAAAAAATCTTAACAAGAAGTTGTGTAAAATCAATCCATATTTTTTGGAGCAAAATTATTTAGTTAGTAATTTGCGTATTAATCAAAACATTAATCAAAAGTCCTGATGTTTCCACACCAGGGCTTTTTTTAATTCCTGTTTGCATTGCAATCTTTACAAATTCCCTGAACAAGCACCTGTATACTTGTTGCCTTATAACCGGCGGGTACAATAACAGAGGGGGTTACAATTTCATCCAAACAAAAAGTATTGGTGCATTGGCTGCATTGAAAATGTACATGATGATCATGATGATGGCCTTCTTCACAATCATCTTTACACAATGCATATTTTATTGAATTGTCTGAAGATGGAATGACATGAATGATACCTTTATCTACAAAGGAATTGAGCGTGCGGTATACCGTTACCCTGTCAAAATGCTCGCCGGTTTTTTTTTCAATATCGGCATGCGAAAGCGCGCCGGTTGCATGTAGGAACAATTGCAAAATCTTTTGCCGGCCTGCTGTAACGCTCAGCTTATTCTCTCTTAATATGGTAGCTACCTGGTCCATGTTGTTTATAGTTTAGCAGCTTGTTTGGGCTTATCGTCGAGTTCTTTTTGTATATCTTTTATAAGGCGGTTGATCTCTTTCTTTTTTAAACCATCGTAAATTTTCAGCACGTTCCCTTTCCTGTCTACCAGCGCCCAGAACTGGGTGTGTAAAAAGTCGTCTTCAATATTATTCAGGTTGTTAGCCGGGTCATCAATGCTATAGCTAAGCCTGGCCATATTATACAGGCTGTCTTTTCTTCCTGTTAAAAACATCCATTGTTTTGTATCCACACCCAGCGAGTCGGCATACCTTTTTAATTGTGCCGCACTGTCTGTTTTAGGGTCGCAGGTGTGCGAAAGAATTAAAAATTCAGGATTGCCTTTGTATTTTTCATACACCAGTTTCATATTATCGTTCATCATGGGGCAAATACCAGGGCAAGTGGTAAAAAAGAATTCGGTTACGTAAATTTTACCAGTCACATCCTGATTGGTTACTTGCCGGCCATCCTGATTAGTAAAGCTGAAAGTACTTACCTTGCTAATGGGTTCCAGCTTCCTGTCATTATAACCCGGTATTAAAACACTTGCAGCCCAATAAAAACCGAGGGCGAGCAACACGAAAAAAACGGTATAAAATATTCCTTTCTTAGACATAGTAGGGGTGAATGTAAATTTACTCAATTAACAATTTGTAACCTAAATCGTTCACATATAAAAAAAGCAGCCGGAATATCCGGCTGCAAGTGCTAAAAAATACTTTAAGGATTATTCTTTATTCATAAGATTTAACTGGTGCTTTGCAGCAAAGGCTTCCCTTTCTTTTATAAATTCATCATCAGCCTTCGCCTCTTCGGCTTGAAGTTTTTTTATCACTTCCTGCACTTTCACATCAGCTGTGGAATCTTTTATTTCCATATAAATTTTGGCAATATCTGCATAATAGGTTCCAACAGATTTTTTGTAAAACTCTCCCAGGTTGGCCGCAGCATTGCGGTAAGTGGTATTGTCATCAAAACCAGGCATGTCCTTAATGGTTTTATTTACCGAGTCTATCTGGTTTTCGTATTTTTTGATCGCCGTATCTATTTGAGTACTGTCGAATGTTCCGTTTTGCACTGCAAAAAGCGATTGCTGCATTTGTGTAATGCGGGCTGTTATAAAATCGTCATACTGCTGCGCGTTAGCAAATTTATCCGACTGCTCGCTCTGGCCACAGGCCAATAAAACAATAGCAAGGCCAAAGGCCAATACATTCTTTTTCATACTTATGGATTTTAATTCTAATTATGGTAAAACTCCAACTTGTTCATTATTTATACCCAGCGCATCTAATGCAAGAGTGGCTGCAATTTGAGAGGCGTCTTTTTTATTAAATGCCTTGCCCTGCGAAATGCTTTCACCATCCACTACAGCGGCAACAGTAAACAACCTGCGCCCGCTTTCAAGTTTTTCATCTACAGTAACAAACTTAAGATTTTTACCATTCTTATTTACCCAGCCGTATAATTTATTTTTATGATTGATCTCCCGGCTTTCTAGTTCATCCATAAACATATGGGGCATAATAATATAATCTAGCACCCAACGGCAGGTTTTTTTATAACCAAAATCAAGATAAATGGCGCCAATTAAGGCTTCTAAAGTATTTCCAAAAATATTGCTGGTGCGTAAGGAGTTGTCAAGTTTATTGTAACGTGCAATTTTTTTTAGTCCCATTCTAATGGCCACATCGTTCAACTGTTGGCGATTGACCATTTTGCTGCGCATTTCTGTCAAAAAACCTTCGCCCTGGTAAGGGTAGCGTTTAAAAAGATAATCAGCTACCAGCGCGCTTAGCACAGCATCTCCCAGATATTCAAGTCTTTCGTTGTTTTCGTCCACACTTTCGCTTAACGAGCAGTGTGTGAGGGCAGTTTTGTATAAAGAAAGGTTATCCGGGCTAAAACCCATGATGTTTTTCAGCTCTTTTTTTAATGCGGCATTGGATTTTTTTTTAAAAAAATCTTTTATAAAATTCACTAATTCGGGTTATGAATATTTCTTCACAATAATGCAGGCATTATGGCCACCAAAACCAAAGGTATTGCTAAGGGCCACGTTCACGGATCTTTGCTGCGCTTTGTTAAATGTAAAATTCAATTTCGGGTCCAGTCCCGGGTCATCTGTAAAGTGATTGATGGTGGGAGGAACTATATCATGTATTACACTTTTAATACAGGCAATTGCCTCTATTACTCCTGCCGCACCCAGGCAATGACCTGTCATACTTTTTGTAGAACTGATGTTGAGCTTATAAGAATGGTCTCCAAACACATCCTGTATGGCTTTAATCTCTGCAATATCCCCAAGAGGTGTGGCAGTGCCATGTGTGTTGATGTAATCAACATCAGCAGGCTGCAGCCCTGCATCGTTTAGTGCGGCCAGCATTACATTTTTAGCACCAAGTCCTTCGGGGTGTGGCGCTGTAATATGATGTGCATCGGCTGTTGCTCCGCCACCCGCCACTTCGCAATAAATTTTTGCGCCGCGGGCAATGGCATGTTCCAGATCTTCAAAAATTAAAATGCCGGCTGCTTCGCCCATTACAAAGCCGTCGCGATCTTTGTCATAGGGCCTGCTGGCTGTGGCGGGGTCGTCATTGCGTTCGCTCATGGCCTTCATGGCATTAAAGCCTCCAACGCCGGCTTCACTTATTACAGCTTCGCTGCCGCCGGTTACAATTATGTCTGCCTTGCCCAGCCTGATGAGGTTTACCGCATCAATCATGGCATTGGTACTGCTGGCACAGGCGCTTACCACTGCGTAGTTGGGCCCGCGCAGGTTGTGGCGCATGCTAATTTGGCCGGCAGCAATGTCCAGTATCATTTTTGGTATAAAGAAAGGATTGAAGCGCGGCGTACCGTCTCCTTTTGCAAAATCAGTTACTTCGTTTTGAAAGGTGGTCAGGCCGCCAATACCACTGCCCAATACAACGCCAATCCTGTCGGGGTTGGTATTTTCACTGGTAAGTCCTGCATCGGCAATGGCCTGATCGCTGGCTACCAGTGCAAATTGTGTAAAGCGGTCAACTTTACGGGCTTCCTTTTTGTCAAGATGCTGATTGGGATCGAAATTCTTAACCTCGCATGCAAACCTGGTTCTGAATTTACTGGCATCAAACAAAGTAATAGGCGCAGCACCGGAAACTCCATTAACAAGCCCGTTCCAATATTCATCAATTGTATTCCCGAGTGGCGTTAGCGCACCCATTCCTGTTATAACAACCCTTTTAAAATCCATAATCTGCTGGTTGGTTAAGAGAAAACCGCCTTTGTCAAGTTTACCATTGTCAAAGGCGGAGTCATTTGCTGATCGCTTAATTATGTGTAATTGCCAAAACTAAGCATCAAATTTTAAAAATACTATTTGGCGTGTTCTTCCAAATAAGATACAGCCTGGCCAACAGTGGTGATGGTTTCAGCTTGTTCATCAGGAATTGAAATGTTGAATTCTTTTTCAAACTCCATGATCAGCTCAACGGTGTCCAGCGAATCGGCACCCAAATCATTTGTGAAAGAAGCTTCATTGGTAACTTCTGCCTCGTCAACGCCTAATTTGTCAACGATTATCTTTTTAACTCTTGATGCAATGTCTGACATATTCTTTTAGTTTTATTATTGACTGCAAAAATAGACTTTTTGGTTAATAAAGCATAACAAACAAAAAAAAATATAAATTTCCTGTTAAAACTCAAATTGTTTATTTTACATAACCTGCTGTAGCAAATATCTTGCAAATTAATGCCGTTACGGGCTGAAAATTTTAAACGAATTTTTGCTTGTTATGCCACTTAAAATTATTGATTATGGAAGTGATGAATACCGGCTGATGCTTCAGTTGCGCTATGAAATTTTAAGGGCGCCGCTTGGCCTGCAACTGGAAAATGATGATGTTGTGTACGACAGGGAAAATGTTTTGATTGGCGCTTTTGAAGATGAAAAATTATTGGCCTGCTGCATGCTGCAGCAGTACAAAGGCCAGATCTTATTAAGGCAGATGGCCGTTAAAAACGACTTGCAGCGAAAAGGTATAGGCAGGGCCCTGATGAACTTTGCCGAAAACATTGCTCATGACATGGGCTACCGGGAAATAAGCCTGTATGCGCGCAAAGCGGTAACGGGTTTTTATGAAAAACAGGGCTACAAAAGCAATAGCGATGAATTCATCAGGCTTACCATTCCTCATATCATGATGAAGAAGAACATTTGAGAAATTATTTTTTTAACCTGCCCCTTAATATCTCGCGCAGCCTGCCAATGTCTTCAAGGCTTTCAAAGCCATCTTTGGGTACCAGTAAAAACGAGCGCTCGTCAAAATACAAATGAAAAAAGTTAGGCGTTTCTTTAAAACTCTGCAGGCTTGTGTAAGGCCAGCTACGCCGTCCTTTTTCGTGTTCCAGCGTAAAATCATCCTCATTAAAATACATTCTGAAATGCTGCTGAAAAGTTTTGGCGCGGCGGTAAACAAGGCCCGGCAGTACAAACCACAGGCTGATCATTAATACGATCCACAGTAAAGAATTGATGATAAAAGCTACGGGCGTGATTTTTCCCATAATATATAATACCAGCGATAGTAACGCAAATACATTTACCAGGATGATCATGATCCTAAGCTCTTTTTTAGAAATAAAATGGTAGCGAAGCGCCTGTATTACCTGCTGTTTATTATAATCAAATTCAACCGTCATGTGCAATATTTGCGTGTAAGGTATTTAAAAAAAACGGTAAAAAGAAAAGCGGGACACTGTAATAGTACCCCGCTTTTAAAATATCTGCAAGCAGCATTACCTGCTCATTTTAGATTTTGCCTCCATGCTTAATGTGGCGTGCGGCACAGCGCGCAGCCTGGCTTTTTCAATTAGCTTACCCGTTACGCGGCAAATGCCGTAAGTTTTGTTTTCTACCCTTACCAATGCTTTTTCCAAGTGATCAATAAACGTGATCTGGCGGCTTGCCAACTGGCTCAGTTGCTCACGTTCCATGCTCACGCTGCCATCTTCCATTGTCATGTAACGGCCTTCGTCCAGGTCGCCACCTTCATCACGGCGGGTAATAAGCCCCTGCAGGTAAGTAAGCTCTTTTTTAGCAGCATCTAACTTTCTTAAAATTATTTCTTTAAACTCCTGTAAATCACTATCAGAATACCTCACAACAGATTTTGCTTTTTCAATTTTTGGTGCATCTAAAACACTTTTTGTAAAATCGGGCTGGTACTTAACTGCTTTTTTGGTAGACAGTTTGGGCACCACCACTTTTGGCGCTTTTACTTCTTTTTTAGGCGCAGATGCGGGTTTTTTTACAATTTCTTTCGCTGTTTCTTTTACGGCGGCTTTTTTTGCAGGCACTGGCGTGGCTTTTTTAACAGCGGCTTTTTTTGCAGGCGCCTTAGCCGGTGTGACTTTAGCCGCAGGTTTTGCCGCTTTTTTAGGCGCTGTCGTATTTTTCACGGGTACAGCTTTTTTAGCCGGAGCTATCTTTTTCGCAGGCGCTTTTGCAGCAGTTGCTGTAGCTTTTTTAGCTGGTACTGCCTTTTTTGAAGGTGCAGCTTTTTTAGCTGCTGCTTTTTTAGTTGTAGCCATCTTACTTTAACCTTTTTTTGTTACAATCGTTACTAATTGATTATCATTCACTTCTACTTCTGTACCTCCTTCTGCAATAGAATAAAACTCCAGCGTATCCGCCAGAATTTCCGCGCAAATATAGTCTTTAAAGGCGATTAATGAGCTTTTTAAGGGTTCATTTGTGTCTATTTGTACATGAATCCTGTCGGTTAATTCAAACCCGCTGTCTTTACGGATTTTTTGTATGCGGTTCACAAATTCACGCGCATCGCCTTCCTGCTGCAGCTCGGGGGTGATGGTAATATCCAGCGCCACTGTAAGCGGCCCTTTTGAGGCTACCGTCCAGCCTGGAATGTCTTCGCTGGTAAGCTCCACTTCGCCAATGGCCAGCAAAATGTTCTCTCCGTTAATATTCAGCTCGTACTGCCCGTCACGCTCTAGCCTGGCAATATCTTCCTGTGTAAATTTTGAAAGAGCCGTGGAAACCGCTTTCATTTTAGGGCCTAATTTTTTGCCAAGGGCTACAAAATTGGGTTTTATTTTCTTGCTGATGAAAGTGTTATCTGGCTGCAGGTATTCAATTTCTTTCACATTCACTTCTGATTTGACCAGGTCTTCCACCTTTACCAGTTGCTCCTGCATGTGCTGGTTTAGCACGGGAATGAGCACTTTTTGTAACGGCTGACGCACCTTAATATTTACTTTTTTACGCAGTGAGAGGATAAGCGACGAAGCGTCCTGTGCCAGTTGCATCCTTTCTTCCAGGCTGTTATCAATGACTGTTTCATTTACTGCCGGGAACAAAACATGGTGCACCGATTCCACATTGTGGCGGCGGGTAACGGCATTGAGGTTTTGAAAAACGGCGTCGCTAAAGAAAGGCGCGATGGGCGCCATCAGGCGGCATACGGTTTCCAGGCACTCATAAAGCGTTTGGTAGGCTGCAATTTTATCTTCTTCATATTCTCCTTTCCAAAAACGGCGACGGCAAAGGCGCACGTACCAGTTGCTAAGGTGTTCATCTACAAAATCTTCAATCAGCCGCCCGGCCTGCGTGGGTTCATAATCGTCCATGGCGCGCGCCACTTTGCTTACCAGCGTATTGAGGGAAGAAAGGATCCAGCGGTCAATTTCCGGCCTTTCGTTGACGGGTATTGTGGCTTCGGCGTAGCTAAAGCCGTCTACATTGGCATACAATGCAAAAAACTGGTAAGTATTGTAAAGTGTGCCAAAGAATTTTCGCTGCACCTCGCGGATGCCTTCAATATCAAACTTTAAATTATCCCAGGGCGATGCATTGGTAACCAGGTACCAGCGCGTGGCATCGGCTCCAAATTTTTCTATTGTATCAAACGGGTCAATGGCATTGCCAAGGCGCTTGCTCATTTTGTTGCCGTTCTTATCCAGCACCAGGCCGTTGCTCATTACGGTTTTAAAAGCCACAGAGTCGAATACCAGCGAGGCTATGGAGTGTAATGTGTAAAACCAGCCGCGGGTTTGGTCTACGCCTTCGCAAATAAAATCTGCGGGAAAAGCGCCTTCAAAGCCTGCTTTAAACGGCTGCGGATGGCCGGCTTTAAGCTTTTCATAATCCAATCCCCACTGGGCAAAAGGCATGGCGCCACTGTCAAACCATACATCAATCAGATCTGGCTCACGGCGCATGGGCCTGCCATCATCGCTTACCAGCACCACGTCGTCTACGTAAGGTTTGTGCAGATCAAGAATACCATTGTGCAGGTAATGATGATTGATATCGCCACCTAAAACCTCGTTGGCTTTTTTTATTTCTGTTTCCAGCTCTTCCATGGAACCAATGCATTTTTGCTGTGCGCCGTCTTCTGTACTCCACACCGGCAGCGGGGTGCCCCAGTAGCGGCTGCGGCTCAGGTTCCAGTCTACCATATTTTCCAGCCAGTTGCCAAAGCGGCCTTCGCCGGTACTTTTGGGTTTCCAGTTGATGGTTTTGTTCAGCTCTACCATTCTTTCCCTGATGGCCGTGGTTTTAATAAACCAGGCATCCAGCGGGTAATACAAAATTGGCTTATCAGTTCGCCAGCAATGGGGATAGTTGTGCTGGTATTTCTCCACTTTGAACGCCTTGCCTTCTTTTTTGAGGTCAACAGCAATGTCTACATTCACATCAACATAATCCTTTTCATCTTTATAATCCTTCACGTAGCGATTGCTATAGGGGCCCATGCCGTCAACAAACTTGCCCTCCCTGTCCACCATTGTTAAAATACCAATGTTGTATTTTTTACCCACCCGGTAGTCGTCTGCGCCAAACGCGGGGGCCGTGTGCACAATACCGGTTCCGTCTTCGGTAGTAACAAAATCGCCAACCAGCACACGAAACGGCTGCGCGCCGGGTGTGATCTCCTCAATCTTTTCAGGTGAATTGGCTTCAAAAGGCATTAGCTGTTCGTATTGAATGCGTTCAAGCTGCTGGCCTTTTATTTCTGCCAGAATTTTATAAGGCAGCAGTTCTCCTTTTTCTCCCTGAAAACCAGGCAGTGCCCCATCTTTTACTTCAGCCTCATCTTTAAAATATTTATGCAGCAATGCTTTGGCAACAATAACTGTTTGAGGCGCCAGCGTGTAAGGATTATAGGTTTGCACCAGCGTGTAGGCAATATTAGCGCCAACCGTCAACCCCAGGTTGGAAGGCAGTGTCCAGGGCGTGGTAGTCCATGCCATGAAATGGATATCGCTTTCAGCGTCATTAAAAAGAAACTCGCTTTTATCATTTCTTACCACTCTAAATAAAACCGTGGCCGAAGTATCCTTTACATCTTTATAGGTTCCGGGCTGGTTCAGCTCGTGCGAGCTGAGGCCTGTGCCGGCCGCCGGGGAATAAGGCTGTATGCTGACGCTTTTATAAAGCAACCCTTTATTGTACAATTGTTTCAGCAGCCACCACAGGGTTTCAATGTATTCATTCTTAAACGTAATATAAGGGTCGTTCAAATCTACCCAGTAACCCATTTTGCGTGTCAGATCGTCCCACTGGCTTTTAAAGCGCAGTACTGCTTCGCGGCATTTCTGGTTGTATTGTTCTACAGAAATTTTTTTACCAATATCTTCTTTTGTAATGCCCAGTTCCTTTTCCACGCCCAGCTCTACGGGCAGGCCGTGCGTATCCCATCCGCCTTTGCGTTTTACCTGAAAACCCTGCATGGTTTTGTAACGACATACCAAATCCTTCAGCGTGCGCGAAATGACGTGGTGAATGCCTGGCATGCCGTTGGCGCTGGGCGGGCCTTCGTAAAACACAAATGGTGTTTGCCCCTCACGCAGGGAAACACTTTTCTCAAATGCTGCCGATTCATTCCATTTAGCCAGAATTTCCTTTTCAATGGAAGGAAGGTTCAGGCCGGTAAATTCTCTGTATTTCATCCAAAAAATATCTTTAAATGCCGGATGTAAAAATTTTATAAATGATTTATGTGCGCTCCGGCTGTTCTTATAGTTTGCTAAAAAAGAGTGCGAAGGTAACGAAAAATGAGCTGTAATTTCTTTGCCATCTGTCTTTGTCTTTCATTTGCTTACATCTGAGGGCATAGATTTGTTCCCGCTGATGCCGCTGATTTTATGCGCTGATTTTCGCTGATATTTATTCTGCGTTATCTGCGTTTGTGTTTCATCTGCGTTATTTGCGGGAAAGATAATTGTTCCCGCAGATGCCGCTGAATTTAGCGCAGATTTTTCGCTGATGTTTATTCTGCGTTATCTGCGTTTGTATTTCATCTGCGTTATTTGCGGGAAAAATTTTTTTGATGCTGGTTGACTTTGCGCAGATTTCTTCGCTGATGTTTAGCAAAAAGGGTTGGCGCATGTGTACATACTAAATCTTTAATTTGATATGCAGTTTGCCCAGCAGGTGCGTAATGCCGATGATGAGAAGCGAAAATGCCATGCATTTGACCAGCCCCACAAAACCAATGTTAAGCCAAACCGGCCAGTGAAACCCGGTGATGGTAAAAATAGCGTACACTACATAAGGCACCAGGTAGCAGGTAAGCGTTGCTGTTCCTGCTGTTTTAATAATATTGAACCAATGCGTTTTGCCCTTTTCTGCCAGCCAGTAAAATAAGCTATATAAAGCAACTGCAATACCGGTACAATACAGTATCCATGGCGGGGTAACCTGTATTTTTGAAATGATCCAAAACCTGTTTGAGATGACCGCCAGCAAAAACAGTATGCCGGTAATTAGTGCCGCGTATTTTAATTTTTCAGCATTTTTTAAATGCACATACTTTGCGCTTGTTAGCGAAAGCAGAATGCCCGCCATAACCAGCGCATTGTGGCCGCCGTTGCCAATGGCCAACACGTTCAGCATCTGGTCTAAAAAGTTGCCTTTGGCAAGGTTGAGAATGGGCAGCCCGTCTTTTAAAGGGCTTTTAAGAAAGCACAAAACCAGGAATACGAGCCAGGCGCCGGCTAACATTTTTAAATTGCTGCGCACAAATAAATAGATCATGGCGCAAACAAGATATGCCCAACCTATAAGCCCTAATATACCCCACCAGCGGGAAGTGAAAACGCCGCCGTTTGCATCGCGGAATATAAAAGCCAGGTAAACCATGATGAGCAGACCCGATATTTTTAAACCGGAATACAAATAACGGGTGGTTTTTTTGTGGGTTTCGGGGTATACATTCCACACCAGAAAGAAAGAGGTTACCATTACTATGGTAAAGGTTGCAGTGGTAAACCCGGTACCGGGGCTTACGCCAGAGCCTGTGTTTACTGTAAAAACGCCCATGATGATGAGGGCAAGCGAACGTACCAGGATATGGCCCATGGTGCTAAGCCCGGAGAGCCCTTTGCTGAACCTGCGCTCAATGGCATAGGGAACAGACATGCCTACCACAAAAAGAAAAACAGGAAAAATAATATCCGAAAAGCCCAGCATATCTTCTGTAGCTGCCGCATGTTTCATCCAGTGAGGAATGCCTTTTACTGATGCAAAATCATTTACAAAAATCATCAGCAGCATGGTAACTGCCCGCAGTATGTCAATGGCCGGGTTTCGTTTAGTCAGGTCAATGCCTTCTTTGCTCATAGCTGATCATTTTGTCAGGGAGATCTTGTCACGCTTTTACAAATATAACTTTGAATAAGAATATGGATCCCGGCCATGCCGGAATTCTGTTTTTGTGTGGATCGCTATCTTTACAAAATCTCAAACACGGAAAATGAAAAATATTTTACTGGCAAGCACATCGGCCCTGTTTGGCGGGCAATACCTGGAATATATTAAAGAAGAAATTGCGGCGCTGTTTACAGGTGTGGATGAGATTGTATTTATTCCCTTTGCGCGGCCGGGTGGCATTTCGCATGATGAATACACGCTAAAGGCTGCGGCTTTTTTTAGCACGCTGAATATAAAAGTAACCGGCCTGCACCGTTTTGAAGAGCCTGCGGAAGCCATAAAAAACGCAAAAGGATTTTTTACCGGCGGCGGCAATACGTTTTTACTTACCAAAACCCTGCACGAGTTGAAACTGATGGAAGTGTTGAAAGAAGCGATTCTGGCTGGTAAACCTTACCTGGGAACAAGCGCCGGATCTAACATTGCGGGGCAAAACATTCGCACAACCAATGATATGCCTATTGTGTACCCGCCTTCTTTTGACGCGATGGGCATTTTGCCGTTCAACATCAACCCGCATTATTTAGACCCGGACCTGACACTGAAGCATAACGGTGAAACCCGGGAAACAAGGATACTGGAATTTCTTACACAAAACCGCCTGCCTGTAATAGGCCTGCGCGAAGGAAGCTGGCTGCGCGTAAAAGGAGAAACGATCACGCTTGACGGCCCGCTGACAGCCCGCGTATTTGAACCAGGGAAGGAGCCGTATGAAATGGAACCTGGAATGAAAATTTCGCTATCAGGCAACATATAAAATGCCGAACGCGATTAGCATCCGGCATTCAATTTTTTAAAGATTTTTATTTTACAAATATTTATTCAGCTCTTCCAGCAATTCTGCCCTTGTAATGGGTACGCCCATTACTTTATGATATCCTTTAGCATCAACCAAAAACTGGTCGCGTATGATCTTTATCAATTGCCCATTGTTGATTTCGGGGATAACGATGGTTTCAAAATTCTTTAAAATTTCGCCCAGGTTTTTAGGGAACGGGCGCAGGTAGCGAATATGAGCATGGCTTACAGATTTGCCCTGTGCCTGTAATTCAAGACATACAGATTTGATAACACCATAGGTGGAACCCCAGCCAAGTACCAGCACTTTGCCTTTTTCTTCTCCGCTGTCAATTTTTTGCTCGGGAATGAAGTTGGCTATTTTGTTCACTTTTTCTTCCCTTATTTTCACCATGAGCTGGTGGTTTTCGGGCTCGTAGTTGATGTTGCCTGTAATATTTTGTTTTTCAATACCACCAATCCTGTGCTCCAGCGCTTTGGTGCCGGGTACCGCCCAGGGGCGCACCAGGTTTTCATCACGCATGTAAGGCATAAATTTTTCTTCGCCGTGGCCAAGCTCGGTTTTAAACGTTACGTGTATGGGCGGCAGGTCTTCCTCCTGTGGGAACATCCAGGGCTCGGCGCCATTGGCAATGTAGCCATCGCTTAAAAATATTACCGGCGTCATGTGCTGCAGGCTGATCCTTGTGGCTTCATACACCGCTTCAAAAGCATCTGCCGGAGAGCTTGCGGCAATTACCGGCATGGGGCTTTCGCCGTTCCTTCCGTAAAACGCCTGCAATAAATCGCTTTGCTCTGTTTTTGTAGGCAACCCTGTTGACGGGCCGCCTCTTTGCACGTTTATGATCACCAGCGGAATTTCGAGCATCACCGCAAGGCCCATAGCTTCGGTTTTTAGCGCCATACCTGGGCCGGAAGTAGTGGTTACGCCCAGCGCACCGCCGTAAGAAGCGCCAATTGCTGCACAAATGCCTGCAATTTCATCTTCTGCCTGGTAAGTGCGTACTCCAAAATTTTTATGCAAACTTAGTTCGTGTAAAATATCAGATGCTGGTGTAATAGGGTAAGAGCCTAAGAACAAAGGCAATCCGCTTTTTTGAGAAGCCGCAATTAAACCCAAAGCCACGGCAGGGTTGCCCATGATGGAGCGATAACTGCCTGCTTCCATTTTTGCTTTTTCCACCACGTAAGTTGTGTTCAGCGCTTCAGTGGTTTCACCATAATAATACCCTGCTTTTAAAGCTTTAATGTTGCTTTCTAAGATCTCGGCTTTTTTACCAAATTTTTCTGTTAGAAAAGAGATGGTATTATTCATATCTCTGTTATACAGCCAGTACAAAAAGCCCAGTACAAACATGTTTTTTGCGCGGTCTTTTTCCTTCACGCTCATGGTTACCTCTTTCAGCGCTTCGCGGGTAAGCTTTGTAACATCAATTTTTACCACATCATGCCCGCTCAGGCTGTCATTTTCAAGCGGGTTTTCCCCTTCGGGGTAATTGGCCAGGCGAAGGTTTTTGGCATCAAAACCATCCGTATTGGCTATGATCTTTCCGCCTTTTTTTAGCCCGCCTAAATTGGCCTTTAGTGCCGCGGCATTCATGGCCACCAGCACATCGCACTGGTCGCCAGGCGTATATATATTATTAGATGAAAAGCGTAACTGAAAACCGCTCACGCCGGGTAAAGTACCCTGTGGCGCCCTGATCTCCGCCGGAAAATCCGGGAAAGTAGAAAGGTCTGCGCCCATTAAAGCCACATTATTGGTGAATTGAGTGCCGGTAAGCTGCATGCCATCGCCACTGTCTCCTGCAAATTTTATTACTACGTCCTGTAGTACCTCCTGAGTCCTAGCCATATCAAATTAAAAAAGTGCACAAATGTACGATTGTTTCTGATTAATAAAAGGTGAAATTGTGTTCTGACACCGCGTTAAAGCAAATGCGGCGCCTGTAATGAAACTGGTTTGGGCCATTACTCAACCAGGTAAATGATCTTTGTTTGCTCCAGGCTGTTGCCGGAAAGGTATTGTTCAATTACGGGTTTTTTTACGGTGAGTTTATGGAGCGCGGTATAATCATTCAAAGACTGGTATGCCTGTTGCTTCACATTTTCTGCCCCGCTAAAAACCACTTCTACAGATCTTGATGCCGGCACTTCGATCATTTCCTCGGGCGCGGTCAGTTCCGGCTGGTGCCCAACGGGCAAAGGAAAAGCCGCGGCAATTTTACTTTGATACAGCTTTTCATCTGTTTCAAAGATCAGGCAGGTTTGCAAAGCCGGTGTCTCTTTCAAAACATGCCTGGCCAGGTGATCAAAATGCTGCTGAAAAAATACCGGGAAATCTGCCCACAAAACCGTTTGCCTGATGGCCACATATTTTGTATATGGGAAATCAGCCGGCTGAACGTTAAAAGCAGCCGGTTTGGCTAGGGTCGTTTTTTCGATCATCAGCTTCAAAGCTGTTAAACCCGCGGCAAAGTCTGCACCCCTTTCTTTTTCAAGGCTGTAAAAGATATTAAAAACGTTCAGCGGCCTTTTTAAGGGCACTTCAAACGTCCATTTTACTTCTGTTTGATTGCCAACAGGCGATAACAAAAATGTAGAATGCGCTTTTAAAGGCCGGGGCTCTAACAAATACACATCATGGCGGATCAGCTTATCCTGCTGAAGCTCTGTAAGTGTAATTTCTCCTTTGCCCGAAATGAGCGGGCTGCCTTCCCAACTCACTTTTGCGCCCACGGCGCCATCTTTTCCATCCGTTGTATATTTTATAGACGAATCTGCCCTGCCCCACACGCTCCAGTTATTGAAGTGTTGTAAAAACATCATTTGCCGGTACACTTCGCCCGGTTTTTCATTGATGAGTATTGATCTTACAACTGTTTGCTTTGACGGCGCTAGCAGGGAAAGCACCAGCGCTGCAATGGCTACAAAAATTAAAAAGACAAAAAGATTTTTGATCAGTTTCATAAACAGTTTTTAAGGAGCAATGGCCTACGGGCAACCGGCGCTTATTGTTGCTTATACTTTTGCTCCGCCTCTTTTGCTTTTTCAAAATCCAGGATGACGCCGTTGATGCAATAACGCAGGCCTGTTGGCGGCGGGCCGTCTTCAAACACGTGGCCCAGGTGGCTTTCACAGCGGCCGCATTGTACTTCTGTACGAATCATGCCATGCGAGCGGTCTTCCAGGTAAATAATGCTGTTTTTGCTGATGGGCTGGTAAAAACTGGGCCAGCCGCAGCCGCTGTCAAATTTAGTATCGCTTTTAAACAGCGGGTTTCCGCAGGCAGCGCAGTAGTAAGTGCCAATATCTTTAGACTTTTCAAACCTGCTTGTCCACGGGCGCTCGGTACCTTTTTGCCGCGCGATGTGGTACACTTCGGGCGACAGGATCTTGCGCCATTCGTCTTCGCTGATCTTTACTTTAGAAGTGTCTGTTTTAGAATATACGGGGTTGTTTTCTTTATTCATTTTTACTGATGTTTTAGGTTGTTTTGTTTGCGAATAGCCGCACTGCTGAAACAGCACGCAAACTGAAAACAATATGAGTGTAAAAAACTTCATTCTTAGTTACAACAATCAAAACTGCCAATGGTTTTATGGCGTGCTGAGCAGCGCATCTATCTTTTGCGCCAGCTTTTCATCTTTTTGTGTTACCACATCTCCGGCATCGTGTGTGCTCAGCCATATTTCCACTGTATTGTATACATTCTTCCATTCGGGGTGGTGGTTGGCCTTTTCTGCTTCAATCGCCACGCGCGTCATAAATGCGAATGCTTCACTAAAATCCTTAAACCTAAATTTCCGGTACAGTTTGTTATCTTTTTGTTCCCACATCATGATTCATTTTACCGCATAACGTTACAAAAATCGTGCGGCAACATTAATAATTTTCTAACGCGCAGGTAACATTGTGGTTATACTAACAAAGGAACTTTGATAAACCTTTTAAATGCAGAAGCGCCCTGTAGAAATAGCGGTAATATCAGACTTGCACCTGGGCACTTACGCCAGCCGTGCCACTGAATTTGCGGCTTACCTGAAAAGTATTGATCCCCGGCTGTTGATACTGAACGGAGATATTATTGACGGATGGCAGTTTAGCAAAAGATATTTTCTGCAGGGGCATATAGCAGCCATTAAAGAGATTATGAACCTGCTTGCCAAAGGCATACGCGTGGTGTACATCACGGGCAACCACGATGAAATGCTGCGCCGCTACAGCGACCTGGAACTTGGCAATTTTTTACTTACAGATAAAATAGCCATAGAAATCAATGGCAAAAAAACATGGATCTTTCATGGGGATGTATTTGACCATACCACTACAGGCCAGGCTAAACTGTGGGGCAAAATGGGGAGTAACGGATATGCAATACTTTTAGGTTTTAACAAATGTATCAACTATGTGCTTAAGCTGTTTGGCAGGGAAAAAGTTTCCCTGTCAAAAAAAATAATGGAGCAGTTTAACAGGCGCTTTATTAAAATTGATGAATTTGAAACCAAGATAGCTGAGGCCGCTATTGAAAAAAATTTTGACACGGTTATTTGCGGGCACATACACCAGCCGCAAAAAAGAATATTTAAAAACGAAAAAGGAAGCGTGTGCTACCTGAACAGCGGCGACTGGATGGAACATATGACAGCACTGGAATATGTTGACAATGACTGGCGCCTTTATACCTACCATGAAAAAGCAATGAAAGCTGAAAAGCAGGGAAAAAAAGAACCGGTAGTTACTACAGATGAAATATCATTTTACCTGCATTCTTTAAAAGAAATAGTTGATGATTGATGATTGATAATTTAACAGAACAAAAATGAAAATTTTTTATGCCGTTCAGGCAACGGGCAATGGCCATATCAGCAGGGCAATGGAGTTGTTGCCTCACTTAGCAACCTATGGCGAGGTAGATATTTTTTTAAGCGGCAATAACAGCACGCTGCAACTGAACGCGCCCGTAAAATACCGCAGCAGGGGCCTTAGCCTGTATTACACCTGCACCGGCCGGCTTGACTACTGGAAAATAGCAACCAGCTTAAACCCCATATCTCTTCAAAAAGAAATAAAACAACTGCCGGTTGAACAATACGACCTTATTATAAATGATTACGACTACCTAACGGCACGCGCCTGCGCAGCTAAAAAAGTTTGCGCCGTAAGTTTTGGTCACCAGGCCAGTTTTCAATCAGGCAAAGTGCCGCGGCCACAGCAAAAAAGCAAAATAGGTGAGTGGATGCTGAAAAGTTTTGCCCCCTGCGAGCGATACATAGGCCTGCATTTTAAAGAATACGACGATTTTATACTTCCCCCAGTTATTAAAAGGGAGATTATAGAAGCCAGCCCTAATGACAACGGGCATATTACGGTTTACCTTCCCTCTTACTGCGAACAGCAACTGAAGCAAATTTTTTCTAAAATCAAAACACATCGTTTTGAAATCTTCAGCCGCGAAAGTGCTGTAGCAAATGAACACGGCAATATAAAATTCATACCTGTAAACAAACAACTTTTTAATAAAAGCCTGATTACCTGCCACGGCATTATTACAGGTGGGGGATTTGAAACGCCGGCAGAAGCTATTCATCTTGGCAAAAAGATATTGTCTATTCCCATAGGCGGACAATACGAACAGCAGTGCAACGCAGCGGCTTTAAACCAAATGGGTATTATGACGCTTAAGGCCATCAGCAGTGATTTTGCAGTGCTATTTGAAAAATGGCTGAACGATTACAAGACCTTACAAATTGACTACAGCAAAACGGTTGAAAAAAGTATGGAGCGGTTGTTTGGGTAAACCATGATTTTTATCATCTAAGCTATCATTTCATATTAAATCATTATTAAGTTTCGTAACTTAGTTATGGTTACGAATAATGAAACGTTTTGCAATTATATGGCTTATTAATTTTTTAATACTTTCTATTCATCCTGCCGCTGGCCAGGACGCCGGGCGAACTATATCTTTTAATTTTTACGGAGACGCCCTGTCTTTTGTATTCAACCCTTCGGATTTTGTTGAATTTGACGAATCAGAATTATCAGAAATTACCATCCGGGATTTTTATACTGCTATCAATCAGAAAAATTATACCCCTTTATTAAAAGCGCTTCATGATTACAGGGAGAAACAAAAACCGGATGACTGGTTGTATTACCAGTTGGTCAGGAAAACTGCACAACAAATAAGCCCGAAAGCAGACAACTACATTCGCTACACCTTATACAAATGGTTTCTCATGGCACGTTCGGGTTATGATCCTTTACTCAGTATCCATAAAAACCAGTTACTATTTTATATCCAATGCGATGAAAATGTGTACAACATACCTTACCGTGTGAAGAACGGCAAACCATACGTTTGCCTCAATTACCACGATTATGGCAGTAATATTGATTTTGAAAAACAAAGGTTTCAGGAAGTAAATGTTGCCATCCCACCGGGTAAACAAACCTTTTCGTACAAAATTCATAAGCTGCCAGATTTTGATGCAGCAGATTATGTGAAAAAAGAACTACAGTTCTCAATGAACAACAATGAATACCACTTTCAGATAAAGGTGAACCCGCAGGTAAAGACCATTTTTGCCAACTACCCTACTGTAGATTATGAAGATTACTTTAATATGCCTTTAAGTAACGATACCTACGCTTCCCTGATCCCTTTATTAAAGAAACAGGTGAAAGGCATGAAAACCAAAAACGGCGTGGATTACCTGATGCGTTTTACACGTTATGCATTTGTATTTGAACCGGATACTAAACAATTTGGAAACGAAAAAAGGTTAACCCCCGAGCAAACGCTACTATACGAAAGCAGCGATTGCGAAGACAGGGTATTTTTGTTCTATTACCTTGTAAAAGAAATTTATAACCTGCCCATGATTGTTATGGTCTATCCTGAACATCATGTAACTATTGCCGTGAAATTTGATAAACCTATTGGCACACCCGTGGCTTATAACGGACAACTGTATACTGTATGTGAACCTACTCCTCAAAGTAATGCGCTAAAAATGGGCGAGTTATCACCCATATTAAAGAACGAAAGGTACGATGTGGTGTTTGTGTACCAACCCGGCCCATAATACACTTTCATTTTTCAAAATTTAACTCAAGCAACTGCGTGATGTTGCGAACGGTTACTACTGGTTTTATAATACAGAAGCGCCTCTATGAGACGCTTCTGTTTCAACTCTATTAAACAATTTTTTATATCAAAACTTATAGTTAAGGCCAAGTCCAAAAGCCCTGCCCAGGCTATAGCTCTCATAAAGTTGGTCCTGCGCATTGAAAGAACGGTAAACCTTTTCCATCTTGCTGTCAAGAATATTGGACACTTTAAAATCAGCAGACAAATTTTTTGTTATCTTTTTAGCGAAGCTGAAGTTAAGGCTGTGGAAAGGGCTTTGATAAATATCTGGGAACAAACCACCGCCAACAATATAAAGTACGGGCCCTTTTACATTGTAGAACAAGCCCGCGTCAATTCCGTTATCACGGCTGCTGTAGCTTAAGCCCGCGTTAATTACATAAGGTGCCTGACCCGCCATATCGCGTGTTCTGTCAATTGTTTCACCTTGCTTCTCATACAATTTTCTGGAGTTGAACTCAACGTCTGTCATTTCAATAGATGATTTGACATAAGTGAAATTACCGTTGATGCTGAAATTTTCTAAGGCATCCGATATAAAATCAAAATTCTTTCTGAATTCAACTTCTGCCCCATATAATAAACCAGAGCCTACGTTACGCGGCTGGTATTCCGTGCTTGTTTGCTGCTCTGGAATTCTTACCAGTTCGATCGGGTTTTTAAATGTTTTTGCAAATCCACTTACAGAAAATATTTGAGCGGACGGCATAAAAAGTTCCCATCTCAGATCGAAGTTGTTAATATCAGATTCAATCAGGTTGCCGTCCCAGGCAGGATAAGTAAATAAGCCTCCATTGAATATGCGATTGGAAATTGGATCCAAAATTTGGGCAAACGACATTTCTTTAAAAGACGGTCTTGCCACTGTTTTGTAATAAGATGTGCGTAAATTTTGATTTGATGTAAGTGCATAAATTAAATTTACTGATGGAAAGAATTTTAAAGAGTTAAGCACCCTGGCGTTATCAAGGTTTTTCCCATTTTCTGTGTCCCCGTTGGCATAACGCTGGTCCCTTCCGGTATGGAATTGAAGATAATTTTCACCCCTAACGCCAAAGATTGCCCTTAGCTTATGGAATAGCGCCATTTCGTTGGAAACATAAGCGCCGGTATTTATAATACTTGACTGATATTCATTAGAGTTAGGAACGCTGTTGCCTGACTGGTAATAAACAGAGTTAGGACTATTAGGATATATATTCGCAGAAGTCAAAACACTGTTTGGATCGTCTGTACTCCAGTTTTGGTCAGTAAAAAATCGCATGTTGTACATTAGTATCTCGTAGTCTCTGTGCTTATAAATATTGCTCAGCCCGAATTTTAATTTAGCATCTCTTTCCTGGAACCTGTACTTTTTTATGATATCTACTTTTACCGGCAAATTCATCTCCTTTAATGAACGCCAGATACGTGAAGGAGAACCTCCCGCGCCGGCTGAAAACGTATATTCGCCGCTGTTTGTATAAGTAAACGCAGTCTTCCTTATATCCGGGTCAAAAGAGGTTGAGTATGTGGGTGAAATACGCCAATCCACCTCCCAGTCGGGGTTATCAAAAGTATGCACGCCGTTCAAAAGAATATTAGTAAGAGACCGTTGATTATATTCTAAAACGTTAGATTTAGCAATGTAACCAGACTGGCCTACAGCTTCGCCATCATTTTGAATATCAAAAATCCCTGCTTTGCTTGTTCCATTTTGAAGGTGCATTGCGTTCAAACGGTATTTGGAAAAAGTAGTTTTATATGCAAGCCCTGCCATTGCGCCTAACATATTGTTTCTTTCACCCAGTTCGCCATCCTGTATAGTGGCGTAGCGCATTTCAAATCTTGTAGGATCAATATAGTTCTGGTACTCTCCGTATAACAGGTCTTTGTAATACGTGTAATTCGTTTTATATGACAACGAAAAAACATACCCAAGTGTGCGGTTTTTGTTTCCTTTCAACGCTATTTGGTTTCCACCGGAAATGCCAAAATCATAATCAAAAAGGCTGGTAGTTCGGCTGGCACCTAAAGTTGGGTCAAAACTTTTTACAAAACTCGTCACTTGCTCCGAACTTGCTCCACTAACGGGAGAGGGGATATTTCTTGATCTGGCCCCTTTAGGTAAAGCCCTTGTTCCGTCATCGAAACCCAGGAAATCTGTTTTCCCTCCTTTATAGCTCAGATAGTTAGAATTAAAGTGCATTGAAGGATTTACAGACATCCCTAATGAAATGTCAAATGACTTTCTTGTTGGAAAATCTTTAATCTCAATATTCATAAGCCCCCCAGCAAAATCAGCAGGTAATTCCGGAACAAAGTTTTTACTCACTAAAATGTTATCAATCAGGTTAGAAGGAAAGATGTCCAGTTGTAAGCTGTTCTTATCGGGGTCTAAACCGGGTATATCCATCCCATTCAAAGTAGTTTTCGAATAGCGGTCTCCCAGTCCGCGGATATACACATATTTCCCATCTTCTACAGAAACTCCTGTAACCCTCTTTGCTGCCGCTCCCGCGTTCGCATCACCGATCAGGCTTATTTTGTCAGCTGAAACTCCATCCATCATAATCGGTGACCGGCGTTTGATGGTTTGTAAAGCAGTTTCAGAAGCTCTCGTTTGCCTGGCTGTTACAGTTACGCCTTCAATTTGTTTGCTTTCCGGTGTCATTCTCAGGTTTTCCAGCAAGGTCACTTCTCCCGGGGTAACTTTTACATCTGGTAAATGAATAGTGGCATAAGAAACAAAAGAAAAAACCATTGAGTAATTGCCGGGGCTTACAGAAATTGAAAAATTCCCGTCCAGATCTGTCAAAGCGGAAGCAGACGCTTCTGCTACATTTATTGTAACACCTCTTAAAGCCTCACCGGTAACATCGTCTATTACTTTACCTCTTATAATACCGTTTTGGCCAAAAGCAAACGATGAAGATATGAGTAACAACACCAAAGCAAAATGTTTATACATTTTTAGAGAAATTAAATATTTAAAATAACAGGCCTGCATAATATGCAAGCCTGTTTTACGACTATTTGAAGTTCAAAACCATTAAACATTCAACAACCTCAATGCTTAAAATTTTCCGGCTTTCGCTGCCCATGTCCAATTTAGCACAGCAGTATTTGCCTTATTTGTAGATCCTGCTGTTACGCCTGCAGGGATTATACCATTTACATGATCTGCAAGTGTGCTTCCAGCAGGTACGTCTATTAGAATTCCCTCAAATGTAACACCAGGCGCAGTCACTCTATTTATTTTCTGTCCAACCAGAACGTTCCTAAAATTGATATTTTTAAGTGCAACAATAGAGTTTTGGTCAACATCAATTAAGTTTTCTACTTTTCTGGCACCATCAGAAGCGAAAACGGTTCCGTTTTGAATAGTGTGCCCTGCTGAGTATGCACCTTCTGGACCATCCAGTTCAAACGCATGTGCTCCCGCACCATCAGAAGCAATTACAACAAAGTTGTCTAAAGTTCCGCTCCATGACTGGTCTGTATCTATCGCATCATCATTACAATTCCAAACCACGGCGTTTTTTACACTTACTGAACCGCCAAACCATTCGATGCCATCATCCTGATTCGCCACAACTTCAATATTTTCGATTACAGTGCCTGAACCAACGCCTCCTAAAGTCAGACCGTTGATCTCGTTACCTGAACCTATATTAGTGCCGCCGTGACGGATAGAAACGTATTTAATAATACCTGAGTTATCTGAATCGTCTGTACCACCATACAAACCGTTTTGATCAGATGTGGGAATCCCCTCAATTTGTACGCTTTCGCCAGTAGATGCAGAAATCCTTGCTTTTCCAAGTATCAATATTCCTCCCCACAAGCCGTTAACGGTAGGGCTAAGGTTGGGACTTGCAAACCTTCCGGCAGCTATATCCGCAGGAGTGATTTCATCAGCAACGCTAGTAAAGATGATGGGTGCTGTTGCAGTACCCTGTGCATTTAATTTGCCTCCCCTCGCGATCAACAAAGCTGTTGCGCTTGCACCTTCACCTGCCTGACCCTTAATAATTGTACCTGCTTCAATGGTGAGTGTGGCACCACTTAATACGGTAATACGGCCGCCCAATTCATAAACATTGTTTTTAGTCCAGGTTGTGTTGGTATTAATGTTTGAAGTAACCACAATATTCTTCCCCTGGTTACCACCCCCATCATCAATACCACTGTCTTTATCGCTGCAAGCAGTTAACCAAAGGGTTAAGGGCAGAACGAATGCCAAAATAATTGTTGAAGTTTTCATTTTAGATTGTTTATTTTTTAATTTGATAAGACCTTACTTTTGATCCTTTGAGGGACCCATTTAAGTTGCAAAAGTCGGGTTACTATATTACCACACCGTTAGCTCAATGTTACCAAATTGTCAATTGAATGTTATCCGAATGTTATAAGCTCCAACCCTCTGTATTATCACCTTTTTTCCATGAAAACCATAAGGCGGAAATTTCGTAATTATAAAATTTCAATATTAAGGAATCATTAAATCCTGTAATTTTATCCAGTAATCTCCATTAAGGGAATAATTTTGCCGCCATAAAAATCTAATATGGGACTCAACTCAATTCTGAAAATATTTACACCAAACAACACCGTTTTTTTTGAACTGTTTGACAGCATTTCAGACAACGTAGCCAATATGGGCGTTTTGTTTAAAAAAGTGGTAACAGAACCGGACACCGACAAACGCAGTGCGGTGGTGCAAACCATTATAGACCTTGAGCATGACAATGATGAACTCACACACCGTGTATTTACCGAACTAGGGCGGAATTTCATTACTCCGTTTGACCGTGAAGACATTCACTCGCTGGCTACAGCACTGGATGATATTGCAGATTATATTTATTCATCAGCAAAAAAAATTGTTTTTTACCGTGTCAACCCAAACGAAATAGGCATGCAAAAAATGGCGGAACTGATAGAACAGGGAGCCAACCATGTAAGCGTGGCCGTAAGAGAACTGAGGGATATGAAAAAGATAAGAAATATTACTGAAGCCCTCGTAAAAATCAACAGCATAGAAAATCAGGCCGATGATGTGTTCGATATGGCTATTGAGAACCTTTTTAATACTGAACCCGATGCAAAAGAAGTGATCAAGAAAAGAGACATTTACCAGGTAATGGAACTGGTAACAGATAAATGCGAGGATGCGGGAAATGTAATTGAATCCATCATTATTAAATACGCGTAATACGAATTATGAATTGCGAATGATGAATTACGAATTATTAAAATGATCATCTGAATCCGTAATCTGTAATCATCATACCGCATTTTCACATTTACCACATTACACCATTTTCACATTACTCCATATGCTTACATACCTCATTATTATTATAGCTCTTGCGCTTATTTTTGATTTTATCAACGGGTTTCACGACGCAGCCAATTCCATAGCTACTATTGTTTCTACCAAGGTGCTTACACCTTTTCAGGCAGTGCTTTGGGCGGCTATGTTCAACTTTGCCGCCTATTTTATTTTTAAAGACCATGGGGTGGCTAACACCATTGCCAAAACTGTAAAAGAACAGTTTATTACACTTGATGTAATTTTCTCAGGCCTCATAGCTGCCATTGCCTGGAACCTTTTTACATGGTGGCGAGGCATTCCCTCTTCTTCATCACACACACTTATTGGTGGTTTTGCCGGTGCGGCTATTGCCCACTCGCAAACACTTACTTCAGTTAATTCACCCGTGGTACTTAAAATTGCAGCATTTATTTTTCTGGCTCCATTAATCGGCATGATCGTGGCATTTCTTTTTTCTGTTTGGTTCATAAATTCGTTCCGAAAAGGCTGGGGCATCAAGCTGTTTTCCCTGGGGGTGATTGCCGCCGTTTTAATTGCTTTGTTTTACCTGCTTGAAACCGATGCCTCTAAACTGTCTTCACACTATGAGTCTTACTTTATGAGGGTTTTATTTTACTCTAACAATTTTAAGTACATATTGCTTGCGGTCATTATGATCATCATGGCCACCTTCTCACTGTTTCTCAGCTCGCTCAACGCCCACAAATCAAATGTGTGGTTTAAAAAACTGCAACTGGTGTCATCAGCCATCTTCAGTATCGGCCACGGTGGCAACGACGCACAAAAAGTTATGGGCATCATCATGGCTGCATTGATCGCCTATGACCCCGTCAATTACAGCCTTGACCATATGGTGAGCTGGATTCCACTGGCCTGTTATTCGGCCATTGCTTTAGGCACTATGAGTGGCGGATGGAAAATTGTAAAAACCATGGGCACCAAAATCACAAAAGTTACACCTTTTGAAGGTGTGGCAGCCGAAACTGCCGGTGCGCTTACACTGTTTGCCACCGAGGCCATGCACATACCCGTAAGTACCACGCATACTATTACCGGCGCCATTATGGGCGTGGGCGCAACCAAAAGGCTTTCTGCCGTAAGATGGGGAGTAACCATTAACCTGGTGTGGGCATGGATTCTTACCATACCCATCAGCGGCATTTTTGCAGGTCTTGTGTATTACCTTGTAAAATTATTGACGTAGGACCGTTGCCCTGTTCATAACGCATCAAAAGCATTTATATACAGAAACAAGGCTGTGTAATGCGGTAAGTCAGTGCGATTATACTACTTTTGTGATCCCTAAAAAATGACTATCTGATGTCTAAAATATTGGTTACCGGCGGATGTGGCTATATTGGCTCTCACACAATTGTGGATTTAATAGAAAATGGTTACGAAGTTATTTCGGTTGATAACAACAGCCGTTCAGATGCTTCCATACTTGACGGCATAGAGCGCATCACAGGCAAAAAAGTAAAAAACTACAAAGTTGATCTTTGCAACTTTGATGAAACCTATGCTGTATTTCAGGAGAACACCGATATAGGTGGAATCATACATTTTGCAGCATACAAAGCCGTAGGCGAATCGGTGGAAAGACCTCTTATGTACTATGAGAATAATCTTACCTCGCTGATGAATGTGTTAAAATGCGTAAGAGATTTTGAAATACCTTATTTTGTTTTTTCATCGTCCTGCACGGTTTATGGCAATCCTGATGTAATACCTGTTACAGAAAGCACACCCACCAAACCAGCAGAATCTCCTTACGGCGCCACCAAGCAAATGGGTGAACAAATCTTAAGCGATTTTGCTAAAGTATTTGATACGCAGGTCGTATCACTCAGATATTTCAATCCCGTAGGTGCACACCCTTCTATTGAAATTGGTGAACTGCCTATAGGCAGGCCGCAAAACCTGGTGCCGGCCATTACACAAACTGCTATTGGCAAACTGCCCAAAATGACCGTGTTTGGCACCGATTACGATACGAGAGACGGATCCTGCCTGCGCGATTTTATTCACGTAAGCGATATTGCCCATGCGCATACACTGGCCATACAATTTTTACAGCAGCAGAAAAACAAAACCAATTACGAAATCTTTAACCTGGGCACTGGCAATGGCGTAACCGTTCTGGAGGCCATCCAGTCTTTTGAAAAAGTAAGTGGCGTAAAACTGAATTACGAAACAGGTCCGCGCCGCCCTGGTGATGTGATCGCCATTTATGCCAATAACGACTATGCCGTGAACAGCCTGGGCTGGAATATTCAATACGGTATTGACGATATGATGCTTACGGCATGGCAATGGGAGCAAAAGCTCAAAGCGCAGCCTGAAGCATAAAGCCGGGCAACAGTTTCGCTACTTCTTTCCTTAATATTTCATGTGCTGACAATCCGGTAAAGGTTGGCTATTTTTGAAGCATGAATCATTTATCAGGCTGGCAGGATACAATTGTGGCGCTGGCCACGCCGCCGGGTGTGGGCGCTATTGCCGTAATACGCCTTAGCGGTGCTGAAGCGATCACGATCGCTAATCAATTGTTCAAACAAAAAGACCTTGCAAAACAAAAAAGCCATACCGCGCATTTTGGAGAAATTGTGGCACCTAATGCAAAAGAAGTGATAGACGAAGTGCTGGTCACCATTTTTAAAAACCCAACATCTTATACAGGTGAAGACGTTGTGGAGATCAGTTGCCACGGCTCACCTTATATTCAGCAGCAGATCATTACAGCCTGCACTACATTGGGCGCAAGGCTTGCAAAGCCCGGCGAGTTTACACAACGCGCTTTTTTAAATGGTAAAATGGACCTGGCGCAGGCCGAAGCCGTTGCCGATGTGATTGCGGCCAACAGCAAAGCCGCGCAGCAAACAGCTTTAAAGCAACTACGTGGTGGCTTTTCAACCGACTTAAAACTGCTGCGCGATGAGCTGATCAATTTTGCTGCTTTGATTGAGCTGGAACTTGATTTTTCTGATGAAGATGTGGAGTTTGCCGACCGGGAACAATTTCAACAACTGGTACAAAATTTAAAAACAAGGATCTCGGCATTGGCCGATTCCTTCAGCCTGGGCAATGCCATTAAAAATGGTGTAAGTGTGGCCATTATCGGCAAACCCAACGCTGGTAAATCAACGCTGCTGAATGCTTTGCTGAATGAGGAAAGAGCCATCGTAAGCGATATAGCCGGCACCACGCGCGATACGATTGAAGAGACCATCAATATTAAAGGCGTGCTGTTCCGCCTGATTGATACGGCCGGTATACGCGAGCACAGCACGGATAAAATTGAAAACCTGGGCATGGAACGCAGCAGGCAAAACGCAGCGTTGGCTGATATTATTTTGCACCTGATTGACCTGACCGATACCGAAGAACATGCCTTTGACTGGCTTCTGCCATACGCTGCCAAAACCATTACCATTTACAATAAGGCAGACCTGGCGCAGGCGGCCCCGTTTATAGACGGAGAATTTGAGATTGCATTGTCTGCCAAAAACCGCACCCGCACCGAAGACCTTAAAAACCTGATCTTTGAAAAAGCCATTGGCAAAACAATAGACACAGAAAACACCATTGTAACCAACGCCCGCCATTATGATGCGCTGCAAAAAATAATGGAAAGCCTGAATGCGATTGAAACAGGAATGAAGAAGAACATTCCCGGTGATCTGCTAGCCACAGACATCCGCCGTGCGCTGCATTACCTTGGCGAAATTACCGGCCAGGTAGAAGTAGACCGCGATATTCTGGGGACTATTTTTGGGAAGTTTTGTATCGGAAAGTAAATACCTTTCTTTTATTTGCTAAGTGCTTGTTTTTCAATACTTATATTCTTTTTTATTTCCTTTTTTTGTTGCCCGATTGCCCTTTTTTACTTATTTTTGTTGCCTATTTGTTGCCCAAGTAGAATATTTGTTGCCCAGCATTTTTTTTGTTGCCCGATATTCTGTTAGGGATTTTTAGGAACTTTTATAACTGAAAGAAATGAAAGTAACATTGCGCCAACGCCAAAAGGGCGAGAAAACTAGTCTGTACTTAGAATATTACAGCAATGGTAAAAGACAGTATGAATACCTAAATCTTTACCTAACACCTGACCCAGAGAAGGGAACACTTACAAAATTCCAAAAGGATGAAAACAAAAAAATCCTTGCTTTAGCTGAAACTATACGGAGCAAAAGGCATTTGGAAATTGAATCCAACACATACGACCTACACGATAAAGAGAAGTTGAAAAGCTACTTCATTTCTTATATGGAAATGCTTGCCGAAAAGCGCAAGGATAGTATGGGCAATTATGGCAATTGGGATAGTGCTATCAAGCACCTAAAAAAGTATTGCCCACGGGATATTCAGTTCAACCAAATAAACAAGCAATTTGTAGAAGGCTTCAAAGAATACTTGGTGAAGAAGGCTGTAACTAAGACAGGCGCAAAGCTTTCCACGAATACTAAGAACAGCTATTTCAATAAGTTTAAGGCGGCACTAAAGCAAGCAGTAAAGGACGGTATCATAAACCGCAATCCTGCTGAAACGGTTGAAGGTTTGCCACAAGGAGAGCCAGTGCGTGAGTTCCTTACATTGGATGAAGTAAAAGCATTGGCGAAAACAGAATGTGGTAATGACTTAATGAAAAGAGCTTTCCTATTCAGTTGCCTTACAGGGCTTCGTTTCAGCGATATTCAAAAATTGAAGTGGAGCGAGATGCAACAGTCCGCAGAGCTTGGGCATTATATTCGCTTCATTCAGAAGAAAACCAAAGGTTCAGAAACTTTACCTATTTCCGATGAAGCTTTCAGTCTTACAGGTGAGCGAGGAGAGCCAGGCGACAATGTTTTTCCTGATATGATTTATTCCGACAGTCGCAATCATACCCTTTACCGTTGGTTCATTAAAGCAGGAATTGACAAGCACATAACTTTCCATTGTGGAAGGCACACATACGCCACTTTACAACTTACTTTAGGTACTGATATTTTCACTGTCAGCAAATTGCTTGGGCATAGACACTTAAAGACTACTCAGATTTACGCCAATGTTATTGATGAAAAGAAAACAGTTGCAGCAAACAAAATCAAGATAGGAATTTAAAAATACACCTATGCCAAATAACCCACTTTCAGTTTTTCACGATTTATTGTTCTTAGGGCTTCGTCCTTGGAACAATAGGTCATTGCCGGAGGCAAAGTTCAAAGAGTTGGTAAGAGAAGTAAACAACGAAGTTTACAATTACCAACCGAAATACAAGGTTGCTTTCAGCAACCCTTTAAACGCAAAGCGCAAATACTACAGCTTGATAATTGCCAATGGCGCTATCCATTTTCTCAACCATATTAAGAAGGAAATGGACGCAGCATTGAACGATAAAGAGCGGATATATTTAGTAATGCACCAATCTTTAAAGCCATTAGCCCAGAAGCTAAAAGAAGCCAATAATATTATTGAAGAAAGGCAGCTGCATTGGAGCGAGATTAAAGGGACAGCTCATTTATCAAGCAGCGATGCAGCCCAAGCTGATGAAGCCTACATTATCCAATTAGTGAAGTACAATTTATTGTTTATATATTTGGAAATTCAGAACAGCTTCCCGCAGTTCCTGAATGATGATGCACTTAGCGCAGATGAACTGCACCAAAAGTTTTTTACAGAGCAAGAATTGCAGTCCGACATTATCACTAATGCCGACCAAATTAACTTGCCTACCCCTGCTTCGCAAATAGTGGATGAACCACTTCAAAAAGAACTTGAACCCCGAGCTTATGATATAAGAGGTGAGAAAAAAGGAATTTTGCCATATCAATACATTATTAAAAACCAACGTTATTTCACTGCCTTTGAAAGTAAACTATTTGCCGAAGAATTTATTGATGACCAATATAATTTTATTAAAAAGGGTAATACTATTGAGGCTTTAGCTGCAATCTTCGTGGAACTATATCATAAAAACTATTTCAACAAATTCTATTTCCATAACGGTAAAAAAATAACCAAGAATGTTGATATTCGGAAGTTTCTTGATAACCGATATAATGTCAATACAGACCAGCAGTTCAGAAAACTTTTGAATAATCCCAAATTACACAAAGAATATATCCAAATACGCCCTTGGATTAAGAATTTACCCGTGTGTTAATTTCGTTATTTTGCTGTTATAATAACAATATAAAATAACACTCTTTTCTGAAAGCCTTGCCCAGCAAGGCTTTTGTCGTTTCCAAAATAACAAAACCATAGTAACAGCCCCTTCTTACCAAGTTTGCAGTATCGTTGAGAAAACAACGATGACTTTGCGCAAAGTCCTTTTAATAACTTTTTAATTAATATTAAAATGGACAAAGTCTTATTGCAGCTTGAAAAAATTACGAAGCTGCTTGAAGCTCAGAACTTGGTTCGCAAGGAAGTTTTAAACTTCGGCGAAGCCTGCGATTATTTGGAACTATCGCATTCACACCTGTACAAATTAACTAGTACAGGAAGCGTTCCACATTACAAGCCCAACGGCAAAAAAATCTACTTCAAGCGGAGTGAGTTGGATGATTGGTTGCTACGCAACCGCAACACTACTTCGGAGGAAATAGACAAGATGGCGAGCGACTACATTCTTCACAATCAAAAACCAAGATTATGAATGAAGTAATGATGCTGCTCAGACAGCTTGAAGAAAACTTTGAAATAATAAGGGCTTACATTCTTTCAATCAAGAAATCTAAGTTGGACAACTTGAAAGAATCTTGGGTTGACGGCAACGAAGTTGCAAAAGCACTCAATGTAAGTAATCGAACCTTACAGACTTTCAGAGATAACGGAACACTGCCTTACAGCCGTGTTAAGGGAAAATTCTACTACAAAGTAGCAGATATTGAAGCCCTGTTGGAATCCAATTACTCACCTACTAAAACCGTAAGTAATGGAACTAAATAGAGAATCAATATTGTGGAATACCCACTATGGCTTAAAGATTTATGCAAGGATTTTACAGCACTATTATCCGGGCGAAACAGTCCTTTCCCTTTCGGGAAGGGACTGCAAACCCACAAAAAATCCTTTCAATCAGGATAAGCCCACTTTGCATATTCAAATTGTGAATAATGAAGCAATTCACGAAGATTTGGAACAAGCTATTCCGGCAGGAAATGTATTTGACTTTGCAGCGAAACACTATCAGTTGGAAGACGATGCATTAATTCAATTCTTAAATGAAGAAATGAATTTGCGCTTACGCCCAAAAGTTCCGCCAATCTTAGAGGAGCATTATTTTGCGAGCATTCCCGAACCTGCGCCTAAGCCTGTTCATTGTCCTTCGTTCAGCTTTTTTAATGCACCTATTACGAATACAATTCCCAATGATACAGCTACGCTTTTGGAAGTTTATTATTTACTGAAAGATGATTGTTACAATCTAAAGACTATTGAATTAAGGAACATTCAGGACAAGAAAGCTGCACGAAAATTCAAGGCAGCAAGATTTGATTATGTTACTTTTTCAGGCATATTTTCCAAAAGAAGTGATGATGCGCTGATTAGGCATTCAGGATTGCTCACTATCGATTTTGACCATATCAGCAATATTGCTGAATGGAAAGCTATGCTATTGCAGGATGAATATTTTGATACGGAGCTTTTATTCATTTCGCCGTCAGGTGACGGCTTAAAGTGGATTATACCAATTGATATATCAACAGCCACGCACCAGGATTATTTCCGAGCCATTGCAAGCTACATAAAACAAACCTACGGATTGGACATTGACCAATCAGGCAAGGACGTTTCCCGAGCTTGCTTCATTGCTCACGATGCCGAAGCATTTATTAACCCCAAATACATTCCATAATATGGCAAAGAAAGTTTTTAAACCCTCTGATTGGTTGGAGCAACCAAAAAAAGTAGCAGCAGAGCCGGTGAAGCAAGAGCCAATTGTATTGCCGGGTAATGAACAAATTGAACAGGTAATTCAGGAAATAGAATCCAAGCGATTGGACATTGCCACGGCTTACGCCGAATGGCGAGATATTGGCTTCGCCTTCGCTGATGCTTTTGGCGAAAGCGGAAGGGATTATTTTCACCGTATAAGTTGCTTTTATGATGATTATACGCCTACAGATTGCAATGAGCAATACGACAAATGCCTAAAGGCAAATGGTACAGGAATTACACTTGCTACATTCTTCTTTCACGCCAAGCAAGCAGGTATCAAACTTGCACCGCCAAGCCAGTCGCAAGACGCACCGCCCGAAGTGTTGCCCACTTTCGGGCAACAGGTGTATGACAATCTACCTGATTTCTTAAAGTCGGTCATTGGCATTGCTACAAGTGATGAAGAAAAGGATATATTAATATTGGGCAGCATTGTTAGCCTTAGTGCTTGTTTACACAAGCTCTACGGCATTTATGACGGTAAGCGGGTTTTTCCCAATTTATATCTTTTCATTACGGCGCAAGCCTCAGCAGGTAAGGGCAGGTTAATCCACTGCAAGCAGTTGGTTAAACCAGTACATAAACAGTTGAGGGAACAAGCAGAACTATTGAAGAAGCAGTACGAAGCCGAAATGTTGGAGTACAATCAAAGCAAAGGCAAAGACAGCAATGCACAAAAGCCCGGCAAGCCCCCCGAAAAAATGTTGTTCATTCCAGCAAACAACAGCACTACAGGTGTGTATCAATTGTTGAGCGATAATAATTGCCGTGGACTAATGTTTGAAACCGAAGGCGATACTTTGGCACAAGCCTTCAAGTCTGATTATGGTAATTACAGCGAAGGTTTTCGCAAGGCATTTCACCACGAAACTATTTCCTATTACCGCCGTACAGACCGAGAATATGCAGACATTGAAGAACCTTGTTTGTCCACGGTGTTGTCGGGCACACCCAAGCAAATTGCAACGCTTATTCCCAATGCAGAAAATGGTTTGTTCAGTCGCTTCATTTTCTATTTTATGAATGTGCAAGTAGTTTGGAAGAATGTATTTGCATTTGATACCGACAATGGTTTGGACGATTATTTTGATAAGTTAGGAAATGATTTTTTCAGTTTGTATCAGATGATTGCCAATGGTGCAGAACTTCAATTTGCACTCACCGCCGAGCAGAAGCAGCAGTTCAATTCTTTGTTTGAGCAGTTGCAGAGTACACACATTGCATTGCAGGGCTTAGATTATATGGCTACGGTACGCCGTCTTGGT
>CAKSQK010000010.1 GCA_934486785.1 uncultured Niabella sp.
ATATTTCATTTTTCAAATTATGAATATTGCCCCAATTCTCTACTTTTAATTGCTACGGTTTTTCGGGAGGAGGTCAATGTTCCATTCAGGATAAGCGGGGTTTCATGTGGTTTGGTACAAAGGACGGACTGAACCGGTTTGACGGACATACTTTCAAGATCTTTCGCAGTGATTCAAAAGTAAAGCGCAGCCTCACCTCTAATTCAATCTGGTCATTATACGAAGATCCATCCGGTACACTATGGGTGGGCACTGAACGGGGACTTTTTAAATACAATGAGGAGCAGGAGAACTTTGAAATGCTTGAAAATTCACGACCTGAAGAGATCAGAGATATAAGGATGGATGGCCGAAAAAATCTTTGGTTTATTTCTAACCAGGAAATATGCCGGTATAATTATGCCACTAAAGGTGTTATAAGATATTCCAGAGCAGCTAATGAAAGCTATATAAAGCTTGGCGTGGATAATGAGGGAAACCTATGGGCGAGTTCTTTACAGGGAACAATAGACCTTTATGATGCCACGAAAGATAAATTCATAAAATATCCGGTACTTGATGTTTCAAAAAAACTAATAACACGTGAAATTCAACGCGTCATTGATTCAGGATTGGGATACCTGATTGTTGGCACAAGTGGGCAGGGCGTTCGCAAGTTTGACCTGAAAACAAAAACCGCTACGGCGCTTTTTACGCATGATGAAAATAATAAAGAAATTTTTGTAAGGGATATTTTAAAAACTTCAAAAACTGAATTATGGCTCGCTACAGAAAGCGGTATATTTATTTATGATCTCAACCTTGGCAAGCTGGCGCATTATACCAAAAACTATAACAACCCCTATTCTATAAGTGATAATGCTATTTATACACTATGCAAAGACAGGCAGGGCGGCATATGGGCCGGTTCTTATTTTGGGGGTATTAACTATTTTTCCAATCAAACCTTTGTTAAGAGAAAATACTTTCCATTTTCAGAAAATAAGGCGATTAGCGGTAACGCTATAAGAGAAATTACCGGAGATGCTTACGGCCGGCTGTGGATTGGATCAGAAGATGCAGGTTTAAATGAATTAAATCCGGTTACGGGAGAATTTAAACATTATACCAGCGAGCAAAAACCAAACTCACTTGCCTATAATAACATACACGGTTTATTAATAGACAACAATCATCTTTGGATAGGAACATTTGAACACGGCCTTGATATAATGGATATACGGTCAAAAAAGATCATTCAACATTTTGAATATGGAATGGGTGAACACGACCTCAAAAGCAATTTTATTCATTCAATATATAAAACAAAAGAGGATACCATACTCATTGGCACATCAAATGGGCTATTCGCTTTTGACAGGTATTTAAACAGATTTAACCTGATCAAAAATGTACCCCATAATGCTTTTTACTCAACTATAACGCAAGACCATGCGGGAACAATATGGGTTGGCACATTTGCATCAGGAGTATATTTTTTTAACTTAAAAAATGGTATAACCGGAAGGCTGAAAATTATAAAAAACAAACAAAACTTACTTGAGAACAGCAGGCTAACCTATCTTTTTGAAGACTCGGATAACTATTTATGGACAGCCACGGAAGCAGGCCTGTATAAAATATGCTTTAAAACAAAAAAAGTTATTGATTTTGAAGGAAAGCTTCCCAGCAATCTGGTTTATACTATAATGCAGGATAGCCTCAAAAACATTTGGTTATCTACCTCAAAAGGTTTGGCAAGAATTGACCATAATACGCGGGCGATCAAATTTTTTCTTAAATCTGACGGCTTGCTGAGCGAGCAGTTTAATTATAACTCGGCCTACCAGGATAGCCGGGGTTACATGTATTTTGGAAGCGTGAAAGGACTAATAAGATTTAACCCTCTTGATTACACGGTGAGCAATTATGCAGCCCCCATTTACATTACCGGCATGCAATTATCAAACTATCCGCTACAAACGGACAGCGGTAAATCTCAGTTAAAAAAATCTATTGCATTAACGGAAAAACTAACCCTCAATCACAATCAATCTACCTTTAGTTTCGATTTTGCCGCTCTTGATTTTACCTCACCTGATAATATTGAATATGCTTATATACTCGAAGGGCTTGATGACAGTTGGAATTACATTAAAAATAATCATAGAATTTATTTCACCAACTTGCCTCCGGGGTCTTATAAACTTCGCCTTAAAAGCACTAATAGCAGCGGTATATGGGGCGCCACCGAAAAAACGCTTCAAATAGATATATTGCCGCCTGTTTGGAAAACAAAAACAGCCTATTTTATATACGCAGTTATTTTTTGCTTATTCCTATATTACCTATACCGCAGTATACAGAAAAGAAATGCGGAAAAGCAAAAAAGAGAAATGGAAAAATTCGAGTTACACAAAGAGCGGGAATTGTATCACTCAAAAATTGATTTTTTTACCAAAATCGCGCATGAAATAAAAACGCCGTTAACCCTAATACGCGCACCAATGGAAAAATTAAAGAATAGCCAGGCTGGTAACCTTTCCATTCAAAAATACGTGCGTATTATGGATAGCAATACGAAACGATTGCTAAAGCTTACGACCGAACTTCTGGACTTCAGGAAGATTGAATATGGCAATGTTTCTTTAAACATAACATTACAAAATGTAACAGCGCTTACCTATAATGTTTGGAAGGATTTTGAACCCATCGCGGAACAGAAAAAAATCATTTTCAAATTTAAAAAATGTAACAAAGACATACAAGCACATATAGATGAAGAATCGTTTATTAAAATCCTAACCAACCTTTTAAACAACGCCATCAAGTTCACAAAAAAGAAAGTGGTTACAGAAATTTATTGCATTGAAGATAAAAGAGCAGTTGAGATCCGGGTCACCAGTGACGGAGTGGTGATTCCTGAAGAAATGCGGGATAAAATTTTTGAACCTTTTTACCGGTCAAAAGATGTGGCTCACATTTCGGGCACAGGATTAGGCTTATCGCTCGCAAAATCCCTTGCCCAATACCAAAATGGAAACCTTTACCTTTTACCTCACCCCGATGGATTCAATACGTTTGTTTTAGAATTACCTTTTAATAATATACTCAGCCATGAATAACACATCAGAAGAAAAAACAACTATCTTAATAATTGACGATAATGAAGAAATTCTGGAATTTTTGAAAGAGGACCTCATGGAAAATCATTATTATGTGTACGAAGCGCGGGATGGCTTAGAGGCTTATAAAATTCTTGAAAAAAACGTTGTGCACCTGATCATTAGCGATGTGATGATGCCGGGCATGGATGGCTTTAACTTATGTAACAAGATAAAGTCTGATTTTGAATTCAGCCACATACCTGTAATTTTGCTTACAGCAAAAAACACGTTACAATCAAAGATTGAAGGATTGAATTCCGGCGCTGACGCGTACATTGAAAAGCCTTTTTCACCAGAACACCTTAATGCCCAAATACAAAGCCTTTTAAAAAACAGGAACAAGATTAAGGAGTACTTTGCCAAATCCCCCGCTGCCCATATCAAAAGCATGGCGCATTCCAAAACAGATGAAGAATTTCTGGAAAAATTAAACAGCCTCGTAATTAAAAATATGGCAAACCACAGCCTTGACGTAGAACAACTCGCAACGATGATGAACATGAGCAGGCCCACCCTTTATAGAAAAATAAAATCAATTTCTGATTTGAGCGTAAACGAAATTATAAACCTAACCAGGCTTAAAAAAGCAGTTGAGCTAATGGTTGACAGAAAATTCAGCCTCAGTGAAATTGTTGAACGCGTAGGCTATAGTTCCCTGAATCATTTAGGAAGAAACTTTCAAAAACAATTTGGCATGACACCATCAGATTACATAAAAAAACAAACGACTCAGGGGAAATAAGATTCTGTTCAATTGCATTTATCGCATAACATTATATGCAAATAATTACAAGCCGTTTATTTTATTTTATACAACTCGTTATGTAAACGATTCAAATCGGCCACCGGTATTTTAATCACTTTTCTATCGTAAGTCAGTATACCATTGGTTTCTATTTCCACATCAGTTGTTTGTGTGTAAACAGCCGCAGAGAGGCCCATTGGTATCAGTTTTTTTAAATCTTCCATCAATTTTATATAACGGTTGAGCAGTTCCTGCTCGTTTTTAAAACTCTGGTAACCCCAGTTGTCTTTTTCCTGCCAGGTGTGCCTTTCTACCGGCAATCCCAGGCCGCCAAACTCACCAAGTACCAGCGCCATACCGCTTTTACCGTATATGGCAGGGTCAGGCATCATTGGATCTGGGTAATTGTGGATGTCTAAGATATGCCCTGTATTAAAAAAGTTTCCGCCGCTGGCGCTGTTCACCAGCCTGGAAGGATCGTAGTTCATTGTCCATTCGGTAATTTCTTTTGTTTTAAACTGCCCCCATGCTTCGTTGAACGGTACCCAAACTACAATGGATGGAAAGTTGTGAAGAAAATCCATGATGGCCTTCCATTCTTTACGAAAATAATTTTCTGATTCTGCGGTGCGTATTTTATCGTGGTTGCCGCCCGAAATTTTTCCGGGGTGCATATCCCAGCGGTTGCCTCCCATATCTCCGCTGGGCATATCCTGCCAAACCAAAACCCCAATGCTATCACAATGGCGGTACCAGCGCGCGGGTTCTACTTTTATATGTTTACGGATCATATTAAAACCCATTTCTTTTGTTTTCACAACATCAAAAGCCAGGGCCTGGTCAGTTGGCGCTGTGTACAGCCCGTCAGGCCACCAGCCCTGGTCGAGCGGGCCGTACTGAAATACAAACTCGTTATTTAAGGCCAGCCGCTCAATACCATTGGCATCTTTTTTAAGCGTTATTTTACGCATTGCAAAATAGCTTTCGGCCTGGTCAATTTGCTTTGCCCCGCGCAGCAGGGAAATTTTTAAACTGTATAAATGGGGAGAAGAAGGAGACCAAAGTTTGGCATTCTTAATATCAATACTACCTTCAACACCTGAAGGCAAAGTAGCTTCACCAATTTCCCTGGTTCCATCGTATGCCACAAATTTTACAATATCGCCAGGCAATGCGCCCACCAGGTTGGCCGATACTTTCAACTGGCCATTGTCTACATCGGGCGTATGTTTTGTGCTTTCAATATACGTGGCGGGTACTATTTCCGTCCACACAGTTTGCCATATGCCTGTAACGGGTGTGTACCAAATGCCATGCGGATTTTTAATTTGCTTGCCTCTTGGCTGAGGGCCATCATCGGTAGGGTCCCATACGCGAAGGGCTATATCCTGCCTGCTGCCTTTCTTTAAAAATTTTGTAATGTTGAAACTAAAGGGATCAAAGCCGCCCTGGTGGCTGCCAACCTTAGTACCGTTTACATATACATCACACTGCCAGTCTACCGCGCCAAAATGTAAGATCAACTGATCGGCGCCTGAAGGCCTTTTTAAATTGAATGTATTTTTATACCAGAGCGCCTGGTCTTTGCTGACGGTTTTCCCCACGCCTGACAGAGCGGATTCAACCGCATAGGGAACAAGAATATTTCCATCAAAATTTGAAGGAATGGTTTGCTGGCCAGCGCTGGTAATGGCATATTGCCACAAGCCGTTCAAATTTTGCCAGTTGCCCCTTACCAATTGCGGCCTGGGATACTCGGGCAATACGTTATTGACATCAATTTTTTCAGCCCAGGGTGTAAGTATTTTATTGCCAGCCGGTTTCCACGATTGTGCAAATACCAAAGAAACTGATGAAAACAAAATGAACAGAAGAAGACCAAAAACAGATAGATTTTTTTTCATTGGAACAATATTAGTTAGGCGCTAAAATACAAAATACAAGTTAAAACATTTCTTTACAAATGATGATACGCTTTGTAAAGCAGCCGGTATGGTAGTTGAAACGCAGGCAGGATAAGGCTTTCAGCCGATAAATAAAAATGAAAAGCCGCACCAGATTATTTTGATGCGGCTTGTTAAATAAGAGCGTTAAGATTATTTATTTGAGATCCTGTACAAACGGCCTTCATCAGTTACAGCGTACAATGCGCCATCTGTACCCTGGCCTACATCTCTAAACCTCTGGTTCTGATCAGCCAGCAATCGCTCCTCGCCCACTACCCTATTGTTTTCTATTACAAGCCGGGCAATATGTTTACTGCTGAGGCCGCCAACAAATAAATTGTTTTTCCACTCCGGTATCAGGTTACCGGTATAAAAGGTGATGCCGCTTGGCGACTGAACGGGATCCCAGTAATACACGGGCTGCTCCATTCCTTCTTTTTGCGTGATGCCTTCGCCAATGGTTTTGCCGCTGTATTCAATACCATAAGTAATGGTAGGCCATCCGTAATTTTTACCCGGTTTAATGATGTTGATCTCATCGCCGCCACGGGGGCCCATTTCACTTTCCCATAATTCCCCGGTTACGGGGTGAAAATCCAGCCCCTGCGGGCTCCTGATGCCATAAGCATAAATTTCGGGCTTCGCGTTTGCCGTATTGATGAATGGGTTGCCGGGCGCGGGCTGGCCTTCTTTCGTAATGCGGACAATTTTGCCCAGAGCCGAATTGAGCTGCTGTGCCTGTGGCCTTGTCACCAGGTCTGACCTTTCGCCGGTGGTAACAAAAAGATAACCGTTTTTATCAAACACCAACCGGCTGCCGTAATGCTTGTCTCCATTATAAGTGGGCAGCGCCTGGTAAATGACGCGCGCGTTTTCAATTGTTTTTTCATCGGCTGAAAGCGTGCCTTTTGCAACCGCGGTATGGTTTCCACCGCTTACCGGTTCAGAAAATGCCCAGTAAATGGTTCTATTAGTTGTAAAGTTCGGGTCGAGCGCTACATCAAGAAGGCCTCCCTGGCCTCTGCTGTCAACTTTTGGTGCGCCGGTAATAGGTGCGCTTACCATTCCGGTAGTGGTAGCTATTCTAAAAGTGCCGCCTTTTTCGGTGATCAATAACCTGCCATCAGGCAAGGCTATTACAGCCCAGGGTTTGTTTAGCGCGGAAGACAATATCTGCACGTTGATTGGCGTTGTGGTTCTTACGCCTGCCACTCTTGTCTGGCCCGCAAAAGCAGGCTTGTATTGAGGGCTGTTGGGCGGTTGTGTTTCAACCGGAGGATACGTACCTGGTGCGGAACTTTGCGCCTGCTGCGGCTCAGAGCATGAAAATAATATGGCTGCAAAGCCAAGTGATGCAAATAATTTGTTCATAATGTAATTTTTTTTGGCAATTACCTGATTGTAAGCACAAGAATAATGCTAAAGTTTAGGGGAATGTAATTTAAAAATTACTCCGTGATCACCACCTTATCTTCATCGTTATTTTCCTTCCACCGAACGAGCACTTTTTGTGTTTCAAAAGAATCAATTGCCTTGCCCACGTAATCGGCCTGTATGGGAAAATCGCGTGTAAAGCGGCGGTTAATGAGTACACAAAGCTCCACCTTTGCCGGGCGGCCATAATCCAGTAAGGCATCCAGCGCAGCACGTGTGGTGCGGCCCGTGTACAACACATCATCAATCAGTATCACTTCCTTGTTTTCGATGGAAAACCTTATGTCGGTTTTATTGGCCTTGTGTAATTCCTTGCGCACATCGTCACGGTAAAAAGTAATGTCCAGCTTACCATAGTTGATCTTTTCAGTGCTGATGAGAGATTGAATTTCGGCATAAATGCGATCGCTTAAATAAATACCACGTGGCTGTATGCCAATAATAGCCACGTTGGAAACATCAGTATGGTTTTCCATGATCTGATGTGCCAGCCTTTTGATGGTAATGCCTATTTGCTTTTGTGACAGTATTTCTTTCATAGCCTGTTTGTTGTTTGGTCTATTCTTCCATCATAAAAGGATACCTGTAATCGGTTGGAGGATTAAAGGTTTCTTTAATGGTTCTGGCGCTCAGCCAGCGGTACAGGTTTAAAATAGAACCGGCTTTATCATTGGTGCCGCTTGCCCTGGCGCCGCCAAATGGCTGCTGGCCCACCACGGCGCCGGTGGGTTTATCATTGATGTAAAAATTGCCCGCAGCGTTCGAAAGCCTTTGTGTAGCCAGCTCTACCGCGGCCCTGTCTTGTGAAATAATGGAACCCGTAAGCGCATAAGGCGATGTATTGTCTACCAGCTCTAATGTTTTTTCAAAATCATTTTCAGGGTACACATGCACGGTAAGCACCGGGCCGAAAATTTCTTCGCACATGGTTACAAACTGCGGGTTCTTTGCTTCGATAACGGTGGGCTGCACAAAAAATCCTTTTGTTTTATCACAGGTTCCGCCGGCTATGATGGTTGCATCGGGTGCGTTTCTGGCTTTATCAATATAGCTTTGAATGTTATCAAAACTTTTTTCATCTATCACCGCATTGATGAAATTGCTGAAGTCTTCTACCGTTCCCATCTTAAAAGAATTCACATCATCAATAAGCTGTTGCTTCACCTCTTCCCAAAGGTTGGAGGGTATATAAGCCCTTGACGCGGCTGAACATTTCTGCCCCTGGTATTCAAAAGCGCCGCGAAGCAATGCCGTAGAAACCACTGAAGGATCTGCGCTTTTGTGCACCATTACAAAATCTTTACCACCCGTTTCGCCCACAATGCGTGGATAGCTTTTATACATGCCCATGTTCTTACCAATTGTTTCCCACATGTTGTTGAACACGCCGGTAGAACCCGTAAAATGCACGCCCGCAAAATCTTTGTGATTGAAACAAACTTCGCCTACTACAGGGCCGCTTACATAAATCAGGTTGATAACACCATCAGGCAAGCCTGCTTCTTTTAAAATACGCATCAGCATTTGCGCTGAATATACCTGAGTATTGGCACATTTCCACACCACTGTGTTGCCGCACATGGCAGCAGAGGTGGGCAGGTTGCCGCCAATGGCAGTAAAGTTAAAAGGCGTAACAGCCAGCACGAAACCTTCCAGCGGGCGGTACTCAAGGCGGTTATGCATGCCCGGCCCGCTAATGGGTTGCTGGCGGTAGATCTGGTCTAAAAAATGTACGTTAAAGCGAAGAAAATCCACTAACTCGCAGGCGCTGTCAATTTCTGCCTGGTACACATTTTTGCTTTGCCCCAGCATGGTGGTGCCATTCATATAGCTGCGGTATTTTGTAGCAATAAGATCAGCAGCTTTTAAGAATATCCCTGCACGGTTTTCCCAGCTCATGGCGGCCCAGCCTTGTTTTGCTTTCAGGGCAGCATCTATGGCCATTTGCACGTGTTCTTTATTGCCGGCAGAAAATGTTCCTAATAAATGTGCTCTTTCGTGTGGTGGGCGGATCTCTACTTTTTTATCGGTATGCACTTCTTCTCCGCCTATATACATAGGCACATTCCTCACTTCATTTTTAAGCAAAGCAAGTGTTTTTTTCAGCGTTTGTTTTTCTGTGCTGCCCGGCGCATAATTTAGCACCGGTTCGTTGGCCGGTAATGGGTATGAAAAATTTCCGTGGCTCATTCTATTTCTTTTTAGAAATTATAATATTTAAACTTCTTCTTTACTCATCATCAGGTACGCTTTAATAAAACCATCCAGCTCGCCGTCCATCACCGGCTGCACATTTCCTACTTCATAATCTGTACGGTGATCTTTGATCATTTTATACGGGTGAAAAACGTAGCTGCGTATCTGGCTGCCCCATTCAATTTTCTTTTTATTGGCGTTGGCCGCATTTTTCAGCTCTTCACGCCTGCGCAATTCTTCTTCGTACAAACGGCTCTTGAGCATTTGCATTGCCTTTTCGCGGTTGCCCATTTGTGTGCGCTCGGTTTGGCACACTACCGTAATACCAGTTGGAATGTGGGTGAGAAACACTTTCGTTTCTACCTTATTCACATTTTGGCCACCGGCGCCTCCGCTGCGCGCTGTTTCCATTTTTACGTCGGCATCTTTAATTTCTATTTCAATAGAATCGTCTACTAACGGGTATATAAAAACAGAAGCGAAGGATGTATGGCGACGTGCATTACTGTCGAATGGAGAAATGCGTACCAAACGATGCACACCACTTTCAGCTTTTAGAAAACCGTAAGCAAAAGGGCCTTCAAACTGCAGCGTGGCCGTTTTAATGCCGGCGCCATCGCCCCATTGCCAGTCAAGCTCCGTAACCGCCCAGCCTTGTTTTTCGCCATACATTTTATACATGCGTGCCAGCATTTCTGCCCAGTCCTGGCTTTCGGTGCCGCCCGCGCCGGAGTTGATCTGCATCACGGCCGTCAGCTCGTCTTCTGGCTGGTTGAGCGTGCTTTTAAACTCGGCATCATCCAAAACCTCCAGGGCATGATTGTATGCCTGCTGTGTTTCTTCTTCAGTGGCGTCACCGCCTTTCCAGAAATCGAACAGTACAGCAAAATCTTCTACTGCCGTATCCACCTCTGAATAAAGACCAAGCCAGTATTCATTGGTTTTTACATTTTTCATGATTTCAGTGGCACGGGTATTATCGTTCCAAAAACCGGGGCTCAGCGAAAGTTGTTTATCTTCTGCAATTTTTTGACGGCGGTTATCTACGTCAAAGAAACCTCCTTATCCCGAGAACGCGGGACCGCATATCATTTAGCTTTTCCTGTGTCATGCTGCGAAAATACGATTTTAAAAAGATTACCTGCTATGGTTGATATAAAAGAAAAGAGCTGAATGTCTTCAGCCCTTTCATCAAAACATAATCGGAAAAAATATAAATTAGTTACCTGTCGCTCTATTTAGATCTTCAACTTTTTGCTCGTGCCTTTGCTGTAAATGGTCGCCCACTTTGTTGGCTCCGTCTTTAACTGCTTCTGCAGCATTACTTACGCCTTCTTTTGTTGCTTCCCATGCATTTTCAATAGCTGCGCCGGTTCTGTCAAAAAAGCGGCCTGCTCTTGTTACATAGTACCCATCTTCAATTACATATACCCGGCCATCCTTATTTCTTGCTTCGCCATTCACGGTTACAACCGTACCATCGTCAAGCACTACATCTTTTTCAACAGGAACCCAATTGCCATTCTGATAGGTGGAAACCCTGCCATCCCTGCGGCTGATGTCACCCTCATTGTAAGTAATAGTAGGGGCCGGTGTTGTTTCCACCGCCACTGCGGTATCAGGGGTTAAAGCCAGGGAGTCGGCATTTTCATTGTTATTGGCGTCATTATTACAAGCTGCAAAACCTACAGCTATGAATGCGAATGCTAATAATTTTTTCATTTTTTAAAATTTAGGATTATAAATTATAGCAGATCATTTACAAAGACTTTGCCAAACCATGCCAGCTTAAAAAATAAAAATAAAGGTGTTTATAACTTCCGACTATGCCGCTAAAAACAAAGCCGGATCCAAAATAAATTCGATCCGGCTTGAACGCTTCAATTACGTTGAGATCATTCTATATTCAGTTGTATATTCAGCTCTTTTAACTGCTTGTCATCAATGGTAGCCGGTGCGTCAAGCATCACATCGCGCCCGCTGTTATTTTTAGGAAAGGCAATAAAATCGCGGATGCTTTCGCTGCCGCCCAAAATGGCGCAAAGCCTGTCAAAGCCAAAAGCAATGCCCCCGTGAGGCGGAGCACCGTACTCAAACGCGCCTAATAAAAAGCCAAACTTATGGTGCTGTTCCTGTTCGTCCATACCCAGCGCTTCAAACATTTTTTGCTGCAATTCTTTTTGATAGATCCGAATGCTTCCGCCGCCAATTTCATTCCCGTTCAATACCATGTCATAAGCATTGGCTTTGATATTGGCATAAGGATGCTTCAAGTAGCTGGCTGCGTCTTCAATTTCAGGGTTATTGCTGATCATGGTTTCAATATCAGCCTGCCTGGGTGAGGTGAACGGGTGGTGGCGGGCAACCCAGCGGTTTTCTTCTTCGGCATACTCGAACAACGGAAAATCCAGCACCCACAGCAGCTTCAATTCATCATCCTTTCTCAGGCCAAGCCTGCGGCCCATTTCAAGGCGCAGCTCGCTGATGGCTTTGCGGGTTCTTTCCTCCGGCCCTGCCAGTATCAAAATCAAATCTCCGGCACCGGCGCCCGCGGCATCAGCAATGGCTTTCAACCTCTCTTCGCTGTAAAATTTATCCACACTGCTTTTGCAAGAGCCGTCTTCATTCACTTTTATAAACGCCAGGCCTTTCATTCCAATCTGCGGCCTTTTTACCCAATCAGTTAGTTCATCCGTTTGTTTACGGCTGTAAGCAGCACATCCGGGAACTGCAATGGCCACCACGGTTTCCGCATCGTCAAATACGCCAAAGCCAGCGCCTTCAATTAGTTCGTTGTGCCTTTCTTTATCCGCGTACACATGCAAGGGCGCCTTCAGGTTGAGCAATTGCATGCCAAAGCGAATATCCGGTTTATCGTTTCCGTAAATCCACATGGCGTCTTCCCAGCTCATGCGTGCTACCGGCTCATTGTAATCAATTCCCTTTACCTGTTTAAAAATATATTTGATGAGGTTTTCAAACATGTTCAACACATCTTCCTGCTCTACAAATGCCATTTCGCAGTCAATTTGTGTAAACTCCGGCTGGCGGTCTGCACGCAGGTCTTCATCCCGAAAGCATTTTACAATTTGATAGTACCGATCGTAACCGCTCACCATCAGCAATTGTTTAAATGTTTGCGGGCTTTGCGGCAATGCGTAAAATTCGCCCGGGTTCATGCGGCTGGGCACTACAAAATCTCGTGCACCTTCAGGTGTTGATTTGATGAGGAAGGGCGTTTCAATATCCATAAAACCATGCTGATGCATAAAATCCCTTGTGGCACGGTTTACGGAGTAGCGGAGTTCTATATTTTTCTTTACGGCATTGCGGCGCAGGTCTAAAAAACGGTATTTCATGCGCAGGTCGTCGCCACCATCGGTATCATCCTGAATGGTGAAAGGAGGGGTAATGCTTTTGTTAAGAATGGTAAACTGCTCCACCAAAATTTCTATATCGCCGGTTGGAATATTTTTATTTTTATTGCTGCGCTCATTTACCATGCCAGTTACCTGCAGCACATATTCGCGGCCCAGCGGGTTGTCGTCAAGCTGCGGGTTCAGGCTTTCATTAAATAATAATTGTGTAATGCCATAGCGGTCTCTGAGGTCAACAAAAGTGATGCTGCCAAATTTGCGAACCGTTTGCACCCAGCCGGCCAGGGTAACTTTTTTATTTACATCTGCGATCCTTAACTCGCCACAGGTACTTGTGCGAAACATAATTTTTACAATTTTGCGCAAAGATAAGGGGCCCAACATTTACAGGCGGCAGGTTGTTTGTAACCCTTAATTTGCATAATGAACGGGAGCACTTAAAAAATCGTATTTCATGAAAGTGAATAAAAAAGAAGAAGCCCTTTTAAAGAAAGCTATTGAGCACTGGAAGCAGGAAACGCTGATAGATGATGCCACGGAAGAGCGGTTGAAACAGTCTGTTTCATCTTATAAATATGAGTACGATGCACTTTCGGTGTATGCGTTTGTGGCGGCCATTTCCTGCGGCATTCTTGCTTTTGGGGCTTTGGTGCTGGATGAAAAGTGGCTGGAAAGGATGCGAAAATTTTTCGAGGTATCGCAATTCATCATCGGTTTTGTATTTACAGGTCTTTCGGCTTTTCTTTTCTGGGTATCTAAAAGAAGGATGAAAAAATATCCTGCCGCCCTTCTTGCTAATGAAAGTTTTAACATACAACTGGTGCTGAGCATTGGAGTAGCTGCCACCTATTTTGGAAAAGGCTTTGGAGCCACGTTTGAATGGTATGGGCTGCTGATATTGCTGGTAGCCGTGGCGTATGCCATCTGTGCCCAACACCTTAAATCAAAACTGATATGGCTGTGCATGATGATTGCGCTGGCCGTGGCCTGGGGCGTGCAAACCTGGGCCTGGAGCGATGACGCTGCACACAATTATTTTTTAGGCATGAATTATCCTTTGCGCATGACTGTGCTGGGATTGCTGATGGTTGCTGCTGCCCGGGGATTGAAGCAAATTCGTCCTTTTGATTTTTTTCACAATATTACCTGGCATTTTAGCTGGATCTTTTTTTTACTATCTGCGCTGGCACTTTCCATTTCCGGAAACCTGCATTACGAATTGTGGGCAGCCATCAAACAGGGAAGGCTGATAGGCTGGGCCATTGGTTACACGCTGTTGCTGGTTGTGCTCATCATTTATGCTTTTCGCAGTAAAGATGATCTGCTGCGCGATGTGTTTGTGATCTTCTTCCTGGCAAACCTGTACGTGCGTTTTTTTGAATACTTTTGGGACCGCACCAATAAAGGCATCTTCTTCGCCATACTTGCCTTGTCCTTTTGGCTGATTGGGCGCCATGCCGAAAAGATCAGGCAGCGCCTGAACAATTAATCAGCCTCACCTAATGAGGCGATACCCGGCGCTGACGATTTATTATAATTTCAGCTACTTTGCAGGTGTTCTAAAAAATTTAAAACACCTATACATGCCTAAAGCCATTACCAAAACCCGGCAAAGCGCTAAAAAACCAGCATCAAAAATTGAAGCTACAGTTAGCACCAGAAAGATCACTCCTGTTGTCCGCACCCGATCCGGGCCAGGTGCTAAACGGCGGATCATGACGGATAATGAAGTATTTGCTTTATACGGCGCACCGGGAAACACCAATAACTTTACCCAGATCGTTTGCCCTTTTCAACTTATTATAGCATGGGATAAAACTGTAAAAGCCAATAAACTCACATGTCACAAAAAAATTGCACAGCCGTTGTCAGGGGTTTTAAATGACCTGCTAACAGCATACGGACCGGCAAAAATTCATTCACTTGGTATTGACTTATACGGCGGCTTATATAATAAAAGACTGATGCGCGGCAGCACCACCCGATGGAGCCGTCACTCCTGGGCTATAGCTATTGACCTTGACCCGGCCCGCAACCAGCTACGCGAAGACCACACCACGGCCCGGTTTGCCCGCGCCGAGTACAAACCCATGATTGACATTTTTTACAAACACGGATTTGTTGGCTACGGGCCTGAAAAAGATTATGACTGGATGCACTTTGAAATAGGTATTTAGATCCATCATTCAATTACTGTGTTAATAAAATGAATGCTAAAACAAAATTATCTATGCCATACGGAATTTCTTTACACATCGGGCTTAACAGGATTGACCCTGACCATTACGGCAGTACTTACCCGCTGGTAGCCTGCATTAACGACGCCAGAGACATGCAAAAAATTGCCAGGCAAAAAGGCTTTGAAGAATCTTACGTTCTTACCAATGAAAAAGGTACTTACGAAAATGTGGTGAAGCATATAAAAGATGCTGCCAAAAAATTAAAAAGCGGCGATCTGTTTTTTATAACATATTCCGGGCACGGCGCTTTTGTACCAGATAAAGACAAAGATGAACCGGATGGAAATGATGAAACCTGGTGCCTTTATAACAGGATGATCTTAGACGATGAGCTGGCAGGCCTTTGGGCAAAATTCAGGACAGGTGTAAGAATTTTAATGCTGTCAGACAGTTGCCACAGCGGTACGGTTTCAAGAACCATGAGGGCCGACGGAACTTATGAAGAACCTGTACCCGAAGAAAAAAACCGGTTGATGAAAGAAGGCCATGCTGTTTATAAAAACTTTAAAAGCCTTTATGATAACGCTTTGCCAGACACGGCAAAAAGCAATGGCAAAAACAATATCAAAGCCACGGTCATTTTACTTTCGGGCTGCCAGGACAATCAAACTGCTTTGGATGGAGATAAGAACGGGCTGTTTACCGAAAACCTTTTAAAGGTTTATAACAAAGGAAAATTCACGGGTAATTATGCCGAACTACGTAAATCGCTTTTAACACTCATGCCAGCCAATCAAACACCTAATTTTTCTTTAATAGGAAAAAGAAATATAGCATTTGAAACCAGCCGGCCTTTTGAAAAATAACTCTTAAAACATAAAACCCAGGCTGAGCACCGCGCCTACCACGGTATTTTCGCCATAACGCTGTGCCCGGCAGCTAAATGCCGGAAGAAATGAAACAGTATTGCCCAGGTGTATTTTATAACCGCCGCCTACTTTTACCAGTGCTCCACCGTTTAGATCGGTTTTTGCAGTTTGAGTGCCGTTGAGCAATGGGGCGTAACCTACATTAATGATAAACATGGGCGCATTGCGGGTATTCCTGGGGTAATACCTAAAATCAGCAAACACGGGGAGCAATAGCATGTCCGGGCCAATTTCCATTGAAGGGCCCGTGCCAAAACCAGGGTCATAGCTTCTTTCAACTTTAGCGATTTGTATGCCTGCGCCCAGGCCTACTGACATGTTGGGATTAACAAAATAACCATTGATGGTATGCGCTTCAAAGCCGCCTTTCACCACGGCCAGGCCGTTTTCAACAATTGATGAGTCAATGGAACGCAAATACTGGATCTCTGCCGGGTTGGTGATATTAAAAAAACCACGTTCCTGCTTTGTTTTTACCTGCGCCTGCAAAACCTGCGAAGCCGCCACAGCCAAAACCAATAACAAACAAAATCTTGTCATGCTGATGGGTTTGAAGAGTGACATAAATTTAGCGATTTAGCTGCGATTAAAAAATATAAACTGCTTTTTCTACATTTGTGGCCTTATGAGGAGAAGTTTACAGGAAACATATAAGCACAAAGGTTTACGAAAAAAGCTGACGGAAACGGTTAAACGAAAAGGAATTGCTGATGAAAGCGTTTTAAACGCCATCAATACGGTTCCCAGGCATTTTTTTTTAGACTCTGCTTTTGACGATGTGGCATACGAAGACAGGGCATTCCCTATTGGCGAGGGGCAAACCATTTCGCAGCCGTATACCGTGGCATACCAGTCAGAACTGCTGGACGTGGCGCCGGGCCACAAAGTGCTTGAAATAGGCACCGGAAGCGCTTACCAGGCTGTAATACTGGCCACGATGGGAGCAACTGTGTACACGATTGAAAGGCAGAAAAAACTGTATGATGAAAATAAAAAATTTGCTTATCTGCAACAATTTCCACTGATCAAATTTTTTTATGGAGATGGTTATAACGGCCTCCCCACTTATGCACCCTTCGACAGGGTGATCATTACCGCGGCTGCGCCGGAAATTCCGCAAAAACTTATTGAACAGCTAAAAACAGGCGGTAAAATGGTAATACCGGTGGATATTGGCGATGTGCAGCAAATGCGCCGCATTACCAAATTGGCCGATGGTATTGATGTGGAATATTTTGATAACTTTTCATTTGTGCCCATGCTGCAGGGCAAAAATTCATAGCGTTCAATGAAACAATTGTTAAGAGTATTTGGGGCAGGCATGGTAGTGAGTTTTTTAGGTTCTCTGCCGCTGGGTACGCTTAATATTGCTGCCATGCAAATAGCAATTACCGAAGGCATTATGAGTGCCGTAATGTTTTCATTAGGCTCGCTTACTGCAGAAATGGTATACGTGCGGCTGTCTTTATTTGCCATGGACTGGGTGCGCAGGCAGGAAAAAATCTTTAAACTGCTTGAATGGATCACGCTTTTGGTGGTACTGGCATTGGCCATTGCCAGTTTTTATGCAGCGCTACACCCCAGTGTTGAAGACAATGTAATTTTAAACAACCGTAGCTCCTACTACCTGCTTGGCCTTATTATGAGCGCTGTCAATCCTGTTCAGATACCGTTTTGGTTTGGATGGAGTACGGTGCTGTTTACCAGGGGCGTTTTGCATTCAAAAACTTCTCACTATAATATTTACATTTTTGGGATTGGCCTGGGAACCCTGCTGGGTAATTGTGTGTTCATCTTTGGCGGGCGGCTTGCGGCAAAAAGCGTGCAGGATAACCAGCCTCTTTTAAACTACATCATTGGCAGTGTGTTTGCTATTACGGCGCTGATACAGGCCTGGCGCATGTTTGTAAGAAAAAAGAATTTTAATGCTAAAGTGCAGGATGCCGAAGAAACTACTTTAGAAAACCATAATTAAACCTGGTTAATTTCTCTTAAAAAAATCGGTTGTGTATTTTATGGCCTTTTCCCAGTCGCCCGGCGCGTTACCAAAACCATGATCGGTTTCCATTAGTATATATTCACTTTTTACGCCTCTTGCCTTCAGCTCCCGGTCGTATTTACGGGCATCCGCCACTGTACTGTAATAGGGTTCAAATCTCAGGTCGCGGTCATTACTTACGGGCATCACTGTAATATTGGGCATACCCGGGCTGTTTAATGACGATACCCAATTTGGTGAAATGGCCATAAGCGACAGCGCGTTTTCTTTTACAACTTCAGCGCCGGATAAGCGATAGATGAGCTCTTTGAGAGCCGGCCAGTATTCGTGCTGCGGTGGATTGTTATAAATTTCATCAGTTAGCGTAAGGTTGGTTAGGCCTGCCAGGTTGCCTGAAGCCCTTACCTGCTTATTCAAATTCTTACTGCCCTGTACGTACAGCATAGCCAGCGTGCCGCCGGCGCTGTGGCCTGCCATATACATCCTTCCTGTGCCGGAACCAAAAGCTATCGCCAGGGATTTGTACTTTTCAACGGCTGCTGCCACATCATCTACTTCATCACTTACTTTTATTGCTGATGCAAGGTGCAGCGGTGGCTGATTTGTTAACCCCGTGGCATCTACCAGCCGGTGGCTGATGTTTACCGTTACAAAACCTTTTGACATGAATAATTTTGCCTGGGCAGTAAAGTTTTCCTTTGTGCCTGCAATAAAACCGCCGCCATGAATTACGAACACTACCGGTGTATTGGTATTGTATCCTTCAGGAAAATAAATATCTACTTTTTGTAAAGGGTGGTTGCCGTAGGATATATTCAGCTCTTCTTTTTGCAGCGCAAACACTTTATTGTCGTCTGCATCAGGCTGTTCAGATTTTTTGCAACCTGTTAATAGTAGCATCATTAGTGGCAATGCCATTGGGCTTATTATTTTTAATTGCATCAGTTACTGTTTGCAAGAAATTATTACAATAAACATTCCATAAGATGTAGCGCATTCAATTACCTGATATTATAAACAAAAATCCCCGCTTCTTTCGAAACAGGGACGTTATTTTAAAGCCAGATATTTAGTTATACTCTGAAGTGAGCAAATGCTTTGTTAGCTTCGGCCATGCGGTGGGTATCTTCTTTCTTTTTAAAAGCAGAACCTTCTCCTTTGCTTGCTGCTACAATTTCGTTAGCCAGTTTGTCTGACATGCTGCGCCCGTTACGGTCGCGGCTGTAGCGTATCAGCCATTTAATGCTTAAAGATATCTTCCTGTCAGGACGCACTTCAGAAGGAATTTGGAAGGTAGCGCCACCAATACGACGGCTTCTAACCTCAACAGCGGGAGTAACATTTGCCAATGCTTTTTTCCATACCTCGTATCCGTCTTCGCCGGTTTGCTTGGCAACCTTATCTAACGCGTCGTAAAAAATTGTGAACGCTCCGCTTTTTTTACCCTCCCACATCAGGTTGTTTACAAAACGGGTAACCAGCTTATCATTAAACTTTGGGTCCGGAGCTAAAGGGAGTTTCTTGGCTTGTGCTTTACGCATTGTTTAAATTATTTTATTTCTAACGTCTGAAGTCTTAATTATTTGGCTTTTTTAGTTCCGTATTTAGAACGGCTTTGTTTGCGGTCTTTTACACCTGCAGTATCGAGGCTGCCACGAACAATGTGATAACGTACACCTGGCAGATCTTTTACCCTTCCGCCACGGATCAATACGATGGAGTGCTCCTGCAGATTATGGCCTTCACCCGGAATGTAAGCGATTACCTCAATTTTATTGGTTAAACGAACTTTGGCTACTTTACGAAGCGCAGAGTTGGGTTTTTTGGGTGTGGTTGTATACACACGTGTACAAACGCCACGGCGCTGGGGACACTGATCCAAAGCCCTTGATTTGCTCTTTGCTTTAATAATTTGTCTTCCTTTTCTAACTAACTGATTAATAGTTGGCATTCTTAATGCTTTAATTTTTGGACGGCAAAGGTAGGATTTACATATGAATTGACAAAATTATTAGAAAGTTTTCTATATAGTAGCTGTACAGATCATGTACTTACTTTCCGTTGGATGTTTTAATTATCCCAACTAAAAAAGGCCGACCAATAATGTTGATACGGCCCTTTTATCACATTTGTAAATTTAGGCTACCTGAGCCTGGCGTTTTCTTTCTTTTACCGAAGATCCTTTTACGTCTACTGCTTTTTCAAACCTGGTTGCTGTCCACACATGATCCAATTCTACTTTGTCACTACTCGCATACCCTTCTTCGGTCAACCTGCTCCAACTACGCTCACGGTTCAGGTCAGTAACAATTTTAGACGTAGTTTTAGGATGTGCCACCCAAAACTTGGTATCTTCTTTTAAAGAAGGCATTACATCGCTCAATATGCCATTTAACTGGCTTTCGTTCACGGCAAATACCAATGCAAAATCCAGTTTTCTCGACTTTAACAGTGGAGTCATGTTTTTTGCAAATGAAATTTTGCTGAACTGCTTTTCGATAGATGAGGGAAGGCCTTGAATTAAAAGATTTTTTTCGTCTGAATACTGTAACTTTTCAAAAACTGTCTGAATCATAGAACTAATGTGGGATTTATTAAAAAAACAAACTTTTAAAAAACCTTAGCCAATAAATAGCCGAAAATGATTGGCGAAGTTACAAAATTTTTTCCCGAAAACAGATTTAAATAAAAAAAGCCGTTAGTGAATTGATTACTAACGACTTTAATATTAAGTTGAATAACGTTTTATTTATTACCCATCGGCTTGTAATATTTCATGGCTTCGGGTAAATACTTTTTCAACTGCTCAATCCTTCTTTCAGGGCCAGGGTGTGTGCTTAAAAACTCAGGCGGATTGTTTCCCTGCGCCTGGGCGTTCATCCTGTTCCATAAATTAATGGCTTCCTGTGGATTATAACCTGCCATAGCTGCCCAGATCATACCATAACGATCGGCTTCCAGCTCCTGGTTTCTGCCAAAAGCCATAATTCCCAACTGAGAGCCTACTCCCACTGCTGCGCCAAATATCTGCCGCATACCGCTGGAAGTTCTGTTAGCCATAAACGCATCTAAAATACTGCCGCCATATTGTGCTGCAATGGCCTGACTCATCCTTTCGTTGGTATGGCCAAACAATGCGTGAGAAACTTCATGCCCCATCACATTAGCCAACCCGGCTTCATTTTGAGCAATAGGGAGCAGCCCTGTATAAACCACGATCTTACCCCCCGGCATACACCAGGCGTTAGCCTGATCGCTTTGAACGAGCCTGGTTTCCCACTGATATCCTTCCAGCTCGTTGGCAATATTATTCTGGCGGTAATAATTATAAACCGCGTTCACAATTCTTTGCCCCACACGGTTTACCATTTCTGCGTCTCTGTTATTTGATGCTGATACAACCTTGTTGGAAGTTAAAAAAGACTGATATTCAGCCACGGCCATTTGCTGTAATTCAGCTTCTGGGAGCAGCTTAAACTGGCTACGGCCGGTAATTGCATTGGTTGAACAGGCGATCGCTATTGCAGCAATAACGAATACAAAAAGCAATTTTCTTATCATATTTAAGTGATTTTAAATTTAATAATCAAGCATTGTACCAAAATCAACCATAAAGATATACGCCTGAAATTAAATTAAGCTAAAGAAATATATGCTACTAAAAAATAGATCAAATTAATTGTTATTACGTTGCCTGCGGCGATCCCTGTTTTTAAAAATGGGAACTTTGTTCTCATTACCGCGTAAAATGCGGCCAATGTTCTTTTGGTGTGTTAAAATGATCAATAGAGCAACTGCTATGGCAAACACCCTGTAAAAGTAATTATCCACGTTAAAAATAACGAGTATAAATACCGGGAAAGCAAGCCCCGCAAGAATGGAGCTAAGTGAAACAAACCTGGTTAAATATAATACAAACAAAAAAATGCCTGAACATGCCAGGGCTGTCCATGGAGAAATACCGATCACAATTCCTAATAAAGTAGCCACTCCTTTGCCTCCCCTGAAGTTGGCCCAAACAGGAAAAATATGGCCCAATACGGCAGAGATGCCAAAAATTAATTGAAGGTTAAGAAAATGAATATCATTTTCAACAAAATTTCCGGGTAATAAAAATGCAAGCTTTACAGCAGCAAAGCCTTTTAAAGCATCGCATACCATTACAAAAGCGCCCCAGCGTGGCCCCAGCACCCTAAAGGTATTGGTAGCGCCTGCATTACCACTGCCGTAATCGCGGATGTCGATATTAAAAAAGCCACGGCTTACCCAAACCGAAGTGGGTATACTGCCTATGCAATAGGCTAATATTGCTAAAAAAACTTCCTGCATGCAATAAAGAGATAAATGATAATCAGAGATTATAACACGAAAATAGGGAAATAATCAAAAACAAAATTTACTGCTATTGTTAAAAAAATAAAGCTTATCTAACTTCAAAATTTTTTGCTTTGTGCATTTACCGGCAGGCGTTCCCACTTCATACATACCCAATTCTTCTTTTCAGACTGTTCCGAAAGGATTAATCCGTTTTCAGAACATTTTTTTGAGATAACGTCCACATCATCTGTTAAAATACCGCTTAAAACAAGGCAGCCATTTTGTTTAAGCTGTTGCGAAAGATAAGGAATGTTTTCCAGCAGCACATTGCGATTGATGTTGGCCAGGATCACATCAAACAGATCGTCCTGCCGACCGGTATCAGACTGTTGAAGAATGATCTCAGTGGTTCCGTTTCGTTCAAAATTCTCACGGGCATTCTCAATACTCCATGCATCAATATCATTGGCTACAACCCTTGTGGCGCCTGACTTTGCAGCTAAGATGGCCAGTACACCGGTACCTGTGCCAAAATCAAAAACCGTTTTACCCGTAAATGCAATATGGCGCATCATCCGCATCATTAAAAAGGTGGTGGCATGGTGGCCGGTGCCAAAGCTCATTTTGGGTGTGATCACAATTTCGTGCTGCACGTTTTGTATGGATGTATGAAAGGATGCGCGTATGGCCACAAAGTCATCCACCACCACCAGGCTGAAATTGGATTCCCACAGGGTGTTCCAGTTTTGCTGCCCGATTTCTGCTTTTTCAAAAACCACTTTTAGCTTGTCAGCCATGGTGCAAACTTCTGTTTCGCTATACGTTTCTTTTAAAAAGATGGCCTTTAGATCGCCATGATCCATTTCTTCAAAGCCTTCTGCCGAGGGCAAGCTGGCGATCAGCAGGTCTTTTGTATCTGCAGTTAATTCTTTAAAAGTAATTTCTATATACATGATATTGTTCAACTGTTTTCTATAAAGCGCGTAATGGTGTAAATCAGCAGCCCTACCAGCCCGCCAACAAGCGTTCCGTTAATGCGAATGAACTGCAGGTCTTTTCCCACTTCAAGTTCCAGCTTATTGCTCAGCTCTTTTCCTTTCCAGTTGCCTACCGTATTGCTGATAAGCTCGCCGGCTTTATCCGTGTTTCTTAAAATATATTTATAAGCGTTAAACCTGATCCAGCCGTCAATTTTTTGACGAAGCGCTTCATCGTTTTCCAGGTTCTGCACCATTTCCTTCAGCGATTTTCTGAGGTAGTTTTTTATTGCTGATCTTTCTGCTGACAAATCGTTTGAAATGCCCGACTGGAAAGACTTCCACGCGGCTGAAGCATATTCGCTGATCTTGTCGCCGGCAAGCAGGCTGTCTTTAATCTCCTGTAATTCCTGCTGCCACCTGGCATCGGTTTTAATGCTTTCAATAAACTGCTCAAGCCGGGCCTTTATATCGGCACGCAACTTGTGGCTGGGATCATTTTCAATCTCGCCCAGGTAACGTGCCAGGCCTTTGGTAAGCCTTGCAGCAATGATATTATCTACAAAACCGGGTATTAAAAAATAACTTTCCTGTTTTACTTTCTGGCGCACCAGCGCTTCATTGTGGATCACATACTCGCGCACATTTTTTAAAATATAGTTTACCATCTTTTCATGATCGCCACGCTGTATAACCAGGTTCAAGGCGCCTGCCAAAGCTTCATTCAGCTTCATATCATTCAGCAGGCTTTTCAGCTTATGCGTTATAAAACGGGTCACGGCTTTATCATTGGTGTTTTGAATGATGCCCTTTAATAAGTACAGTATTTCATTCAGCAGGATGTCAATATTTTTATCGCTGTTCAGCCACTTAGCAGCGTATTTGCTTATTTCCAGCTTTTGAATATATGGCCTGATGGCGGCAGCATTCAAAAAGTTTGACACCACAAATCCACCCAGGTTATCACCAATACTTTTTTTACGGGTTTCAATCAGGTTGGTGTGCGGTATGGGTATGCCTAGCGGGTGATGAAACAGCGCAGTCACTGCAAACCAGTCTGCCAGTGCGCCTACCATACCGGCTTCGGCAAAAGCGCGAACGTATCCAATCCAGGCATAGCCAGTTCTGTGCAAATACCATGTGCAAAAGATATACGCGGCCATCATTAGCAAAAAAAGCCCGGTGGCCAGCGCCTTGTGCTTTCGCAATTGCCTTTGTTTAAATAAATCTGGATTGTAGTTATTGTTCATTTACCGCTGCAGGCACATCTTTTTTGTTAAGAGATATTGCTTTGATAATTTTTACGGCGTGCTCGCGCGAGTTTTCAATAAAAAGCCTGTGCGTGTTCATACCGCCGCAAATAACTCCTGCAAGATAAATGCCACTAATATTGGTTTCATGCGTTTCGGGGTTCAGTACCGGGCAGCGCACTTCATCATCGCTCAGCTCAATACCCACCTGCTCCAAAAAAGACAGGTTGGGCTGATACCCGGTTGCTGCTATTACCCAGTCGTTTTTTAATATAACAACGCCATCGGGCGTAATAATGTCTACTTCCGCTTCGCGGATCTCTTTAATGGTTGAATGAAAATATGCGTTGACAGAACCTTCTTTGATGCGGTTTTCAATATCGGGTTTTACCCAGTATTTTACCCGCGAGCCAATTTCTGCACCGCGGATCACCATGGTTACTCTTGCGCCTTTGCGCCAGGTTTCCAGTGCGGCATCCACCGCCGAGTTCATGGCGCCTACCACTATCACGTCCTGAAAAGCATAAAAATGCGGGTCTTTATAATAGTGTGTCACTTTGGGCAGATCTTCGCCAGGCACGTCAAGTTTATAGGGAATATCGTAAAAACCGGTGGCGATAATAATATGATCGGCTGTGTAAGATGCTTTTTCAGTGTCTACCCCAAAAAGATCGCCGGCTTTTGAAATGGTTTTTACTTCTTCAAACAAATGAATATTGATCTCAAAATTTTGCGCCACCCTGCGGTAATATTCCAGCGATTCGTTGCGCGTGGGCTTGGCATTGTTTGAAACGAACGGTACATTACCAATTTCCAGCCTTTCAGAACTGGAAAAGAAAGTCATATTTACCGGGTAATGGTACAGCGAGTTCACCAAAGTGCCTTTTTCCAGCACCAGGTATGGCAAGCCCGCTTTTTGCGCTTCGATGGCGCACGCAAGCCCAATAGGCCCGCCGCCAATAATAATGATGTGGTAATGTTGCATGGCGGCAAAGTTAAGCGCCTTTTGGCGGTACCTTATGGCAAACGTTTGTCGAAGATTTGGTTTGACGGATCGGGGCAATTCACCTAAATTTGCAACTCTTTAAAATTTATAATCAACTATGGCGAGAACAATAGCTTTCAGAGAAGCCTTACGCGAGGCGATGAGTGAAGAAATGAGAAGGGATAACAGGGTTTTTTTAATGGGAGAAGAGGTGGCAGAGTACAATGGCGCCTATAAAGTAAGCCAGGGCATGCTTGCAGAATTTGGGCCTAAAAGAGTGTTGGACACTCCTATTGCCGAGCTTGGTTTTACAGCAGTTGGCGTTGGCGCCGCGCAAAACGGCCTTCGCCCGATTGTAGAATTCATGACCTGGAACTTTGCCGTTCTGGCTTTAGATCAAATTTTGAACACGGCTTCTAAAATGCTTGCCATGAGCGGCGGCCAGATCTCCTGCCCTATCGTTTTTCGTGGTGGCAACGGGTCAGCGGGCCAGTTGGGTGCGCAGCACTCCACCGCTTTTGAAGCGCTATACGCCAACATCCCGGGCATTAAAGTGGTTTCTCCCAGCAACCCATACGATGCCAAAGGGCTTTTAAAACAGGCCATCCGCTACGAAGAAGATCCCGTAATGTTTATGGAAAGCGAATTGATGTATGGCGACAAAATGGAAGTGCCTGACGAAGAATATTATATTGAACTGGGCAAAGCCGATGTAAAGAAAGAAGGAGCTGACGTTACCATCATTTCTTTTAACAAAATGATGAAAGTGGCGTTAGGCGCTGCCGCAGAGCTGGAAAAAGAAGGCATCAATGCCGAAGTGATAGATTTAAGAACCATTCGCCCGCTGGATATGGATACCATTTTGGCCAGCGTAAGAAAAACCAACAGGCTTGTAATTGTAGAAGAGCAATGGCCTTTTGGTTCCGTATCATCAGAAATTTCATACCGCGTGCAAAAAGATGCATTCGATTATCTTGACGCCCCCATCCGCCGCATTACTGCTGCCGATGCGCCTTTGCACTATGCGCCTAACCTGGTGGCTGCCGCACTGCCTGATGTGCCGCGCACAGTAAACCTGGTAAAGGAAGTAATGTATTTGAAAAAATAGGGGCCTGGCCCACACAGCAATTTTGAAAACTCAGGCAATTGTCTGAGTTTTGTCGTGAATACCTGAAATATAAAATATTAAATTAATTCGTATGCCAAAAGGAAAACCTACCGAGCCAACCGCCGATATTTTAGTAATAGATGATGAGGTAGCAATACGTAAAACGCTGGGAGAAATTTTATCGTTCGAAGGGTATAAAATTCATGAAGCTGCCGATGGCGAGGAAGGCCTTCAGATGTTTAGCGAAAAAAAATATGACCTGGTACTTTGCGATATTAAAATGCCCAAACTGGATGGCCTTGAGTTTTTGGCAAAGGCCGTGGCTGCAAGCCCGGACGTACCCGTGGTAATGATCTCCGGTCACGGAACGATTGAAACTGCCGTGGAAGCCGTAAAAAAAGGCGCTTATGATTTTATTTCTAAGCCGCCAGACCTGAACCGCCTGCTGATCACCGTTCGCAACGCCCTTGACAAAGGCAGCCTGGTAACTGAAACCAAAGTGCTGCGCAGAAAAGTTTCAAAAGTGCAGGAAATTGTGGGCAATTCGCTCCCCATTCAAAAAATAAAAGATACGATTGATAAAGTGGCTGCCACTGAAGCCCGTGTGCTGATCACCGGCGCCAATGGCGTGGGTAAAGAACTGGTAGCCCGCTGGATACATGAAAAAAGCAACCGCTGCAACAGCCCGCTGGTAGAAGTAAACTGCGCGGCCATTCCTACCGAGCTGATCGAATCTGAATTATTCGGCCATGAAAAAGGCTCTTTTACTTCAGCTGTAAAACAACGCATCGGAAAATTTGAGCAGGCCAATGGCGGAACCCTGTTCTTAGATGAAATAGGCGACATGAGCCTGAGCGCACAGGCCAAAGTATTGCGTGCCCTGCAGGAAGGAAAGATCACACGCGTGGGGGCTGATAAAGACATTAATGTGGATGTGCGCGTGGTAGCCGCTACCAATAAAGACCTGCTACAGGAAGTGGAAGATAAAAACTTCAGGCTTGACCTTTACCACCGCCTGAGCGTGATACTCATTCACGTACCATCTCTTAACGAAAGAAGAGACGACATTCCGTTACTTGTAGACCAGTTCCTGGCAGATATTTGCGCCGATTACGGAACGGCAATAAAAGACATTGACAAAGAAGCCATCAGGCTTTTACAGGAATACGATTGGACGGGAAATATACGCGAACTGCGAAACGTGGTGGAACGCCTGGTGATCTTAAGCGGTAAAACCATTACGGCAAGCGATGTGAGCAATTACGTTTCGATCAGTTAAATTCAGCCTGCTTCTTTGTTACAGGTTGAATAACTCAGCCCTGTATTGCTCATAAGAAAAACAACACCATATGAAATGGAGAAACCGTCGCGAAAGCGATAATGTAGAAGACCGCCGCGGCGTAAGCGGCGGCCGGGTAATAGCTGGCGGCGGTATTGCCGGCCTTATTATTTACCTGCTTGTTGCATTCTTAGGCGGCGGAGAAGTAGACCCTTCCCAAATTCCGGGCATTAGCCCAACAGGGCAAACAGCGCCCATTTCTCCGCAACAGCAGGCTGCTGATGATGAACGGGCTTCTTTTGTAAAAGTGGTTTTGGCAGATACAGAAGACGTTTGGAACAACCTGTTTCAGCAACAGGGCAGCCGCTACCAGGAGCCTGTGCTGGTACTTTATCGCGACCAGGTAGCATCTGCCTGCGGCTCTGCCAGTTCGGCCTCAGGCCCTTTTTATTGCCCGGGCGATCAAAAGCTGTACATTGACCTTTCTTTTTACGAACAGCTTGAAAAACTTACCAATAAAGACAAAATAGAATTTGCCATGGCTTATGTCATTGCACACGAGGTGGGGCATCACATTCAAACCCTTAATGGCACTGCTGCACAGCTTGAACGGTTGCGCCGCACCGTAAGTGAAGAAGAATACAACCGCTACTCGGTAAAAATGGAGTTGCAGGCAGATTTTCTTGCAGGCGTTTGGGCACATCATGCACAAAAAATGAAAAATATTTTAGACCCCGGAGATATTGAAGAAGCGCTGGCCGCGGCCAATGCCATTGGCGACGACATGCTTCAAAAACGCTCGCAGGGCTATGTGGTACCCGATGCCTTTACACACGGCACCTCGGCACAAAGGGTGCATTGGTTTAAAAAAGGATTTACTACAGGTGATGTAAGCCAGGGCGATACATTTAACGATCCTTCCCTAAGATGATGCTTCATCGGCGCCACTACCATCAGCGCCGGGCGGGTTTTTATGATAGGTTTCTAAAAGGGCATTCAAATCCTCCAAAGTATTTGCTTCTTCGGCAGGCTTGTCTTCGCGCCAGCGTGAAATTCTGGGAAACCTAAGCGCCACACCACTTTTATGGCGCGTACTTTTTGCAATGCCTTCAAAAGCAATTTCAAAAACATGAACTGGCTGCACGCTTCTTACCGGGCCAAACTTTTCAATCGTGTTTCGCTTCACCCAGTTGTCTAAGCGTAAAATTTCTTTATCGGTCAGCCCGCTGTAAGCTTTTGTAAAAGGAACCAGTTTGCCTTCGTGCCACACAGCAAAAGTATAATCAGTAAAAAGATTGGCCCTGCGCCCGCTGCCGCTTTGCGCGTAAATGAGTACGCCGTCAATCGTCATCGGGCTGGTCTTCCATTTCCACCAGTTGCCCCGTCTGCGGCCTGTTTCGTAAATGCTGTTTTTTCTTTTGATCATGAGTCCTTCGCAAAACTCATCCCGTGCATTAGCCCTGAACTCAGCCACTTCATCCCAACTGTGCAGATCTACAAGCGGCGAAAGCAACAAAATGTTTTGTACAGACTCGTTTTGCAGGAGAGCTGCTAGCAGGTTTCGCCTTTCCCACAATGGTTTTTCACGAATGTCTTCTCCGGCATATTCCATCAGGTCGTAACATATCATGACCAGTGGCGCTTCGGTTAAGATTTTTTTCGACAGGTTTTTACGGCCAATCCTGATCTGCATAATAGCAAAAGGAAGCGGTTGGTCGTCTTTCCAGGGAATTATCTCTCCATCAATCACAGTACCGTCAGGCAGGTGCTGGTGTAGCGTTTCAAACTCGGGAAATTTATCCGTAACCAGCTCTTCGCCCCTGCTCCAAACGAATACCTGGTTGTTGCGTACAATGATCTGCCCGCGGATGCCATCATATTTTTTTTCAAAGAACCATTCATTCAGATCGCCCAAAGCCTCATCTGGCGGGGCTTCCAGCGGGTATGCCAAAAAAAAAGGGTAAGGCAGGTGGTGCCGCGCCTGCTGTTGTGAGCCGAACAATCCTTGCAGCGTTTCTTCTTCAGGATCCCATTTCCCCATCAACTGGTGGGCAGTATCTTTTTCATCTTTATTTAAAAACCGGGCAAGCGCTTTTATCACCAGTTGCCGGCTTACGCCCATCCTGAAATTGCCTGTGATAAGCTTATTAAAAACAAAATTTTGCGGCTGGTTATGGTTCGCCCAAAAACGGGTGATGTAATTTTTCTTTTCTTCATCAGTGGCCGTAAGCAGCATTTTTAAATCTGTAACTACCTGCGTAAGCGAAAGATCAGTACCTGCTGCGTCATCATTGTAAACGATCAGCGACAGGGTTTCAGCCAGATCGCCCACGATGAAATAGGATTCTTCCAGTAACCAAAGCGGCAGTTGGCGCAGTTCAGCAGCCCACTGGCGCAGCTGTGTTGTTTTTACAGGGCGCTTCGGCTTGTTTCCCATAAGCAATGCAATGGCCCACAGCAGATCTTTTGCATCAGCAAGATGAAAATAATTCACCAACGCCTCCACCTTTTCATTGGTTTTGGTAGTTGCATCAATTTCTAAAAAAAGCTGTACAAACCTATTCATCGCTGTTGATCTCTTTAATTTCTTCTTCAGACTCTTCTTCTGTGCTGCTGAACCTGGTTTTTAGCTCAACGGCATTTAAACCATAATGCTCGCGCAACCATTTACTGTAAACGGCCTGGTAGCCGTGCGTTACATAAACATTTTCTGCACCTGTAGCTTTTACAGCCGTGTTCAACTGCTCAAAATCGCAATGATCGCTTAACACGAAACCTTTGTCGGCGCCTGAGCGCCTTCTTGCTCCGCGCAAAGCCATCCAGCCACTGCATACCGCCAGGCGGTAAGGTTGCAGGCGCCTGAACCAGGGCGTGCCCACCACACTGTTAGGCGCCACAATAACAGCTCCCTGCAACTCCTGCTTTGTTATTTCCCTGCTGAGCCAGCGCCCTTCAAACTGAATGCCCTGCTTCCTGTATGCCTCGTGAATATTATGAACTGCGCCGTGTAAAAAAATTTTTTCCGAAGGTGTGTGCAGGTGTTTAATGATGTTCTGCGACTTTCCCAGAGAGTAAGCGATCAGAACACTGTTGTAGCCTTCTGCCGCATTTTTTTCGCACCAGGTGTTTATTTCGTTATAAACATTGTTACAGGGTTTGAAGCGGTAAACCGGTAAACCAAAAGTACTTTCTGTAAGAAAATGATGCCCCTGCACGGGTTCGTATGGTGTGGAAACCCCATCCTTGTTGATTTTATAATCGCCTGATATCACCCATACTTCTCCTTTATACTCAAGCCTTATTTGCGCGCTGCCTAAAATATGCCCTGCCGGATGTAAACTGATTGTAACGCCATTCATATGAAGCGGTTCATGATAAGGCAATGTTTGCACGCTAATGCCTTCTCCCAGCCGCAATCGTAAAATATTTTCTGATAGCTGATGACACAGGTAATGATCCATACCTGGCCTTGCATGATCGCTGTGGGCATGCGTGATCACAGCTTTTGCAACAGGCTGCCAGGGGTCAATATACAAATCAGCCGGTACGCAATAAATACCGGCCTCTCTAAATTCTATCATAAGAATTTAAATATGGAGTTTGCCTTCCACACCATCGCTGTTGTTGGTTTTTTTGCCTGTAATAACAGCCTTAGCAAACGTAAGCATGCTTACCAGTTTACCGGCTTTAGTATCCCAGTAATAAACATCAACCGGCGCTACGCGGATGATGGACACGAGTGGATCATCCTTTCCCTCCTCAAACCAAGCGCTCGCAAATTCGCTCCATTTATCTTCAATAGTGGCTTTGTCTTTATAAATAAACGCTTCACCCAGGATAGAAAGGTATTCAGCATTGCTGTTATTCATAAAAAATAGCTGCACGCGATTGTCTTCGCCTATTTCAAAATTTTTATTGCTGCTGGAACTGCTGATAAACCAGAGGTTTCCTTCGGCATCGCACTCCTGAAGGCTCATAGGCCTTGAAGCAATGGGAAGCTGGTCAAGCGTTGTACAAAACATGCAGGTACGCGCACTTTCGGTAAGCTCTTTTAATTTTTTCAGCGCATCCTGGTTAGAAAGATTTTCTGTTGACATATTTGTATGGTTTATTTATGTATGCCACGGTTCAAAAACCCTGCCACTGATGCCGTTATGCATGGCATTTCATTAGCCGGTGCCTGCCTCCCGGTTGTACAGGCGCCAGCGCATCCCCTTACATTTGTATCAAAATTTTTTTATGAAGATATTTTTTCGCGCGGTGGGCAAGGCACATGAGGCTTATGTGAAAGCGGGTGTTGAAGATTTTACCAGGCGCATCAACAATTATTTTAAAGCAGAGTGGGAGATTCTGCCGCCGCCAAAGGAGGCAGCCAGTCTTCAGCCAGCCGAGCTGAAAAAGAAAGAAGCCTCGATGGTCTTAAGCAAGATACAGAAAGACGATTTTTTGGTGGTGCTGGAAGAGCGCGGTCGCCAGATCACTTCTGAAGAACTGGCTGATTTTTTACAGGTACAGGCTAACAACGGCACGCGTAAGCTGGTGTTTTTAATTGGCGGCGCTTATGGCTCTGATGCATCAGTGCTGCAGCGCGCCGATATGCAATGGAGCCTTTCAAAACTGGTATTCCCGCATCAACTGGTGAGATTAATACTGGCCGAACAGTTGTACAGGGCCTGTACCATTTTGCGCAATGAGAAGTATCATCACTCATAAGAATAAGCTGGTTTTTAATGGAGCAAGCTCGTGCAAATGCCTTAGTTTTGGCGGAAATTTTTTAGTATGTTTTCGATGGAGTACCCTATTACGCTGATCATTATTGCTATCAATGTTATCGTTTCAATGATCGGTTTTTCAAATCCTGATTTTGTGAATAAATATATCTTTTGGCCTTTCCGGCAGGCAAGAGATAACCAGCATTACCGCTTTATTACATCGGGTTTTTTACATGCCGACTGGATGCACCTCATCTTTAACATGTTTACGTTTTATTTTTTTGGCCGTGTGATTGAAATGCTTTTCCAGGCATACGAGCTGGGTGGAAAGGTTGCTTATATCCTGTTATATTTTCTGGCGCTTATCGTAGCCAGCATGCCCAGCTACATCAAACACAAACACAACTATGGTTACAGGGCGCTTGGCGCTTCGGGTGCGGTATCTGCTGTGGTTTTTGCAAGTGTTCTTTTCAATCCCTGGGGCACATTATACCTGTTTTTTATTCCCATGCCCGCCATTGTTTTTGCCGTGCTCTACATTTGGTATTGCATATATATGGCAAAGCGTGGCGGCGACAACATCAACCATGATGCACACCTTTGGGGCAGCCTGTTTGGACTGGCCTTTACCATTGCCCTGATTGCCTCGTTGCGCCCGGAATTGTTTGAAGGCATTTTTTACGATCTCATGCATCCCACTTTCAGAATTTAAACATGGTAACGATCTTTTGTACAGTGTGATTTAGGCATTGATTTTGCACTGGCCTATAGAAAATTACAACTATGACAGAAGATAAAAATGTAAACAAAACAGACGATACCAGTTTACCGAAAGACCTTGTATATTCAGCAACAGAAGATATTTACAACCAGGAGGAGCGTGTGGCCATGGATGAAAATGGCAATGTAATTTTAGAAGAAGAAAGCACAGCCGCTGAAACAGAAGATGAACCTATTGGCGCTGAACTGGATGTGCCCGGCGCTGAGTTAGATGATGAAAACGAGGCGATTGGTGAAGAGGATGAAGAGAACAATTATTACAGCCTGGGCGGTGATAATCATGAGTGATGTATGATTTGCTTTAGCTGTCGCGAAATTCTATTTGTAAGATCGGTCCGGTAGTATTGGTAAGCCTAAAGCGGTCATCAATGCGATAGCCCACCACCCATATGATCTTTTTATTCATTTCTATAACCCAGGTTTTTTCTTTTTCAAAAAGCGACAGCTTTTGGTCAATTAAAAAGCGGGATACCTTTTTCTTTTTACGCATACCCAGCGGGTAAAAATAATCGCCTGTTCTCCACCGCCGTAAAAGCAGTGGATATACAATCTCTTTCGCATCAATCAATGCTATATTAGAGCTATCTGTAACAAAACTCTTTACAGCATTTTTTTCTTTAAAGGTAATAGTCCCGTTTGCAAAAGAATAAGTTCCCGGTTGTTCTATCACAATGGCTGAATTTTGCAGTTCCTGCAAAGGTGAAATAATCAAATGCTTTCGGTTGCGAAGAATGCGATGCGTGGCAGATAACACATATTTACCACTATCGCTTTGTAAAAGTTGCAAAATATCGGTAAGCTGCGCAGAAGTAAAACCAAAATCCTTTACAATTTCATACATCAATGTTCTTACAGATGCTTGTTGTTGCAATAGTAAAACCGGCAGGTACCATTCATTCCCTTTTTGTTCAACCAATGTTTTGCGCTTTTGAGTAACCGCTTCCTGGTACAACCACGCGGTTTCTTTCATTCGCTCAATAGTATTCAACATATTTTCTTCCGTTTCAGGATAAACTTTAGCGATCATCGGCAATACCGTATTGCGAAAATAATTACGTGTATAATCATCGTGCAGGTTGCTTTCATCCTGAGCAAAAGAAAGTTTCTCATCAACCAGGAAACTTTCCAGTTCAGCCCTGCGCGCAAACAATAAAGGCCTTCTCAGCTTTCCATTCTTTTCTTTAATGCCGGTCAGGCCTTTGATGCCCGTACCACGGAAAAAGGCCATCAGTACCGTTTCAATATTATCATCTGCATGGTGGGCCGTTAAAATATAATCGTAATCATTTGCAGAACGTACTTCTTCAAACCAGTTGTAACGCAACTCCCGAGCGGCTACCTGCGTGCTCAGCCTGTTGTTTTCAGCGTACGCTTTTGTATCAAATTTTATACTGTAAAACGAAACATTTAATGTGTCGGCAAATACTTTTACAAATGCTTCATCCCTGCTGCTTTCATCGCCCCGCAACTGAAAGTTGCAGTGGGCTATACCAAAATCTAACCCGGTCAATTGGCAAAGCCGGCATAGCGCTACCGAATCCACTCCCCCGCTGACGGCAATCAGCAACCTGTCCTTTTTTGTAAAAAGATTTTTGGTTTGATAGTTTGATATAAACGCCTGTAATAAACTCATTGTATAAACCCGCAACGTTTTTAAATATTAGTATGTCAGATCTTCCCATGCAGCCCTAAGTTCATTCAGCGCGTGCGCATCACCCGCGGCCTTTGCCACCTGCATACCTTTTGCATATACTTCCACAGCCTGTTGTTCATTGCCATTGCGCTCTAATAATTTTCCCAAATGATAATAGCTGCCAACATAATCTTCGTGCGCCTGCAGTATTTCCCAAAAAAGATTTTCAGCCTCGCCATCGTTGCCGGCTTTTATATATTCAAGCGCCAACGCATGTTTTAGAAAACTATCGTTGGGATTATCTTTTAAAAATTGTTTTATCTTTTCTACGCGATCCATATTAAGTATTGATTGCTGTTGTGCCGTTGTTCATACGTCTAAAAACTTGATTGAACACAATCATTTGATAAACCTTATTCTTTTATCTTTGATTTGGTTGTTGCCAACACAACTACTTCAACAAAGTAAAAAGCCGATATGAAGATCTTAGTTTGTATAAGTAAAACGCCGGATACAACGGCAAAAATAGCTTTCACAGATAACAACACGAAATTTGATACCACCGGTGTTCAATGGATCATCAATCCTAACGATGAGTACTACGCGCTCATCAGGGCTATTGAATTAAAAGAAGCTGATCCCTCTGCCACTGTTCATCTTATTACCGTAGGTGGGGCAGACAGTGATGCCATTCTTCGCAAAGCATTTGCTTTAGGTGGCGATGAAGGCATACGCGTAGATATAGAAAACTCTGATAGCTTTGGCATTGCCACGCAAATTGCCACTGTTGCAAAAGAGGGTGGTTACGACCTTATTTTTCTTGGCAAAGAAACCATTGATTATAACGGCAGCTCTATTGGCGGCATGGTAGCCGAAATACTAAACCTGCCCTTTGCATCACTTGCCACAAAATTTGAACTGAACGGTTCCACGGCCACCATCACGCGCGAAATTGAAGGCGGCGAAGAAGTATGTGAAGTAGCACTGCCCCTGGTAGTAAGCTGCACCAAAGGCATGGCAGAACAACGCATCCCCAACATGCGCGGTATTATGGCGGCGCGTACCAAACCTTTAAAAGTGGTGCAACCCGTAGCAACAGAGCCTTTAACCGAAATTATCAGCTATAGTTTGCCACCTGCAAAAACAGGAGTAAAACTGATTGATGCCGATAACATGGCAGAGCTGGTAAGATTGCTGAAAGAAGAAGCCAAAGTGATTTAACAAAAGCCTGGCAGCAAATATTTTTGAACTCTTTTTAACCTGTTGATATGATCCTGACTTTTATTGATATTGCAACCGATGGCAGCGTAAAAAAATCTTCATTAGAAGCCCTTACTTATGGCGGCAAACTGGCCGGCCAACTGGGTGTGCAGGCGCATGGCGTGGTACTTTCTCCCGCCGCTGAAGATCTTTCGACTTTAGGCAAATACGGCGTACAGCAAATTCACCAGGTAACCAATGAGCATCTGAAACATTTTGACGCGCAGGTATTTGCCAGTGTAATAGCACAGGTAGCAGAAAAAGTCAATGCCAGCGTAATCATTTTCTCCAATAATACTGACGGAAAAGCCATTGCACCGCGGCTTTCAGCCAGGCTAAAAGCAGGGCTTGTAAGCGGCGCCGTGGCATTGCCCGAAACCACTGATGGCTTTGTGGTAAAGAAAAGTGTTTTCTCAGGCAAGGCTTTTGCCCATGTAAAAATTTCAGGCGCTGTAAAGATCATATCAGTTAACCCCAATGCTTTTCCTATACAAGCCGGTGGTGGCAGCGCAGAAGTATTGCCTTTTAACGCTGTGGTGGAGGCTCCTAAAGTAGTGGTAAAAGAAGTAAAAAAAGAAAGCGGCGAAGTGCCTCTTGCCGAAGCCGAAATTGTAGTAAGTGGTGGCCGTGGCCTCAAAGGCCCTGAAAACTGGGGCATATTGGAAGACCTGGCCAAAGCCTTAAATGCCGCGCTGGCATGCAGCCGCCCCGTGGCTGATGCACACTGGCGCCCGCACCACGAACACGTAGGACAAACTGGTGGCGCCATTGCACCTAACCTGTACATTGCCTGTGGAATTTCAGGCGCCATTCAGCACCTCGCAGGCGTCAACCGCAGCAAAACCATAGTGGTCATCAATAAAGATCCCGAAGCTCCGTTTTTTAAAGCAGCCGACTACGGCGTAGTGGGCGATCTGTTTGAAGTGATCCCCAAACTAACGGAAGAGATCAACAAACTAAAGGGCTGAGCCTTTGTTGCCGGCAGCAGCACTCATAGTTATCGTGATGGCTCATCCCTGCTGTGTCAATCAATGATGATGCAATTTTCCACAGTCTTTTTGATTTTAATTGATAGCTTAGAATCTGCCTTACAGATAAAACCCGGGCGCAAAAAATACTTTATATTTGCCCATTAAAGGTTTTATCCGTTGAATATGAAAAAGATTGAACTGGAAATAGTAGCCCTTTCTCACAGCATCACACAAACCCATTCTTACGCCGTTGTATTGGGCGAAGTGAACGGACTGCGCCGCCTGCCCATTGTTATTGGCGGCTTTGAAGCGCAGGCCATTGCAGTGGCGCTTGAAAAGATGAACCCCAGCCGCCCGCTAACGCACGACCTGATGAAAAACTTCATGGTAGCTTTTTCCATAGACCTGCACGAGATCATCATTTCAGACCTGCAGGAAGGTATCTTTTTCAGCAAACTCATCTGTTCAACCGAGCATGAAACCATTGAAATTGACAGCCGCACTTCCGATGCCATTGCACTGGCCGTAAGGTTTGGCTGCCCCATTTACACTTACGAAAAAATTATTGACAGCGCCGGCATTGTTATGGACGATAAAGGCGAGCCTGCCCCTGCCGGGCAAATGGAAACTTCTTCCCCTTCAGAAAAAACAAGCGCTAATGAAGATCTTAAAAACCTCTCCGTTGAAGAGCTGAACCAGTTATTGAACGAAGTTTTGGAAAACGAGGATTATATGAAGGCCATCGCCATCAGGGATGAGATCAACAGCAGGAAAAAAAATAAGTAACCGGCAGTTTTATCTTTTTACAATAACTACAAACCACTGCATCATTGATCGTTTTCTCCAATTGCAAAATCAATATCGGCCTTTATATCACAAGCAGGCGCGATGATGGCTACCACAATATCGAAACTGTTTTTTATCCACTGCCATTGTATGATGTGCTGGAACTGATGGATGCCCATGAAACCGCACTCACGTTGAAAGGCATTCCAATTCCCGGCAGCACGCAAGACAATATCGTTTTAAAAGCATATCATCTTCTTAAAAAAGATTTCCCTGCGCTCCCACCCGTTCACTTTTACCTGCTTAAAAACATTCCACCCGGCGCGGGCCTGGGTGCAGGCAGCGCTAATGGCGCAGCAGCTTTAACAGCGTTAAATAAAAAATTCGCTCTCAGCTTATCAACTGATCAGCTTATCAACTACGCGCTTCAACTTGGCAGCGACTGCCCGTTCTTTATCATCAACCAGCCCTGCTTTGCCGCCGGTCGCGGTGAGCAGATGCAAGCTGTTGCGCTAAACCTTGCTGCTTATAAAATCATTGTCATAAATCCAGGCATTCATATTTCTACGCCTTGGGCATTTCAGCAAATAACGCCAGGGCCGGCAAAAATATCATTACAACAAAGCATTTTCACACCTGTTAAGGAATGGAAAAATATGATCATAAATGATTTTGAGGCACCTGTGTTTAAAGCCTACCCTGAAATAGCATCTATAAAAAACAAACTGTATGAAGCGGGCGCTGCTTTTGCCCTGATGAGCGGGTCGGGCAGCACGGTTTACGCGTTGTTTGCTGCTGATGCATACCCCAGCCTAAATTTCCCGGATCATTATTTTGTAAGATCACTGATGCCCGAGCAAGGTGGTTAAGGCCTGCGTAATCAAATAAATTGCTATCTTGCTGCTATCGGCAGTTTTACAATCATATCAGCATTTTTGCAGCTCAATCTTGATTTGCTGAATCACTGAATTTACGTGATGCTACCTCACCGCGTAATTTATTTCCTGCAACAAAATTAAATACTGAATATGAACTCTGACTATTATATACAGCTCGAACAACAATATGGCGCGCACAATTATCATCCGCTGCCCGTAGTACTTACCAAAGGCCGCGGCGTATATGTATGGGATGTGGAAGGCAAACAATATTATGATTTTATCAGTGGCTACTCCGCCGTAAACCAGGGGCACTGCCACCCGAAAATTGTGGAAGCCTTTGTACAACAAGCCCAGCAGCTAACGCTTACCAGCCGCGCATTTTATAACAACAGGCTTGGCGAATTTGAGCAATACATTACCACGCTGTTTGGCTATGATAAAGTATTGCCCATGAACACCGGCGTTGAAGCGGTTGAAACCGGCATTAAGCTGTGCCGCAAATGGGCTTACGAGGTAAAAGGCATCGCCGAGAATGAAGCCGTGATCATTGTTTGCGACCATAACTTTCACGGGCGCACCTCTGCAGTTATTTCGTTCAGCAGCGATGATAATGCAAAGAAAAACTTCGGCCCATATATGGGCGGCTTTGTGAGCATTCCTTATAATAATATCAGCGCGCTGAAAGAAGCGCTGGCTCTTAATAATATTGCCGGGTTTTTGGTAGAACCTGTGCAGGGCGAAGCCGGTGTGATAGTTCCTGATGAGGGTTACCTTGCAGAAGCCAAAAAACTTTGTAAAGAAAAAAACGTTTTATTTATTGCTGATGAAATACAAACCGGGCTGTGCCGCACGGGTAAAATGCTCTGCTGCGATCATGAAAACGTAAGGCCCGATATAGTTTTATTAGGCAAAGCGCTGAGTGGCGGCATGATGCCCGTGAGCGGTGTGCTGGCTGATGATGAAGTGATGATGTGCATTAAACCGGGGCAGCACGGATCAACATTTGGCGGCAACCCGTTGGCGGCTGTTACAGCCATTGCATCGTTGCAGGTATTGCAGGATGAGCACATGGCTGAAAATGCTGCGCAACTTGGCGCTTTCTTTCGCAGTGAAATGAAAAAGCTAAGCAGCAGCCACATCAGGCTGGTTCGTGGCAAGGGCCTGCTCAACGCGATTGAAGTGCATAGTAATGACCCGGAAGCAGCGTGGAATCTTTGTCTTGAAATGAAAGAGAGAGGACTTCTTGCGAAGCCCACTCATGGAGATAAAGTTCGTTTTGCACCACCATTGTGCATAACGGAAAATCAATTAGCAGAATGTATTGAAATCATTAACCAATCACTACCCATCCTTGAAAAATAAATTTTACAAAAACCTGCCGGTATTTTTGGTAGGCTTTATTGACGGCATTATTGTACCGCTGGCCATTTATTGCTTTATCGCGCGCAGCGCAGATGCTAAACAACTTCCAATTTTTGTTGTTGGCATCTCTGGTTTGGCATTGTCCATCATCATGGGCATCGGCGCTTATTTTACCAGGAAGGCCGAGATTACAAAAAATGGTGATAATAAACTATTAAAAATTTATACCTCGCTGGGCATTAGTGAAACCATTCAAAAGCAAATGGCTGAAGATACCCTGCATGAGCAGCAGCAATGGCAGGCAGAGTGGAAAGAAGGCAGTAACGCAACTCAGGAACTTGAGCCTATAAACTACGGGTTCATTATCTGGTGGGGTTATGTAACAGGATTGATTGTTGTTTTGCTGAATGGCTTTATCAGCACAGCCGGTAATCTTTGGTTTTTAGCCATCCCTTTACCTGCGCTGGCTATTGCTGGTTTTGCCAAAGCTAAAATGGCCTTACAAAATCCTGTATTTGGTTTGTTTAAATCAGTACTTACAGGTGCCATTGCTGCTATTGCTACCTGGCTGATAGCGGGCATCTTTTAGTCGGTGTCGGCAGCTTCGCTTTTATCAGCTACCGGTATTTTCATGTTAGGAAAAAATGTGGTGATCAACAGCGCCAAAGCCGCGATCAATACCAAATAAAGGCCTGTTTGCTTAACAGGACATTCGCCTGCCTCGCAGCGGCTCATGACCATATAATTTTTAATAGCCCATGCCAGATTCAGCGCGGCAAACATCAGGTTGAAACGCTTGGCCCATATTTTTTTAATGAATGTAAACAGGATGATAACAGCAGCTAAAATAAAATGAAGATAAGCAGGCTTTCCAAACCGTGTGCCTTCTGTATCAACCCCTGAAACGATAAGATTGGCCGGGGCGATGTACACCCACGGCATAAAACATGCTACCACTAAAACGATTGCTGAAGCCAGCGCTATCCATTGAGACCTGTTCATAACTGCAAAGTAAATACCTGCAGGCTAATAAAACAAAAGGCGCTCCCGATAGGGAACGCTTTTGCAAATTTTCAAAAGGATAATAAATTTAGAAGTAAATAATACCGCTTACTCCAAATGTTCTATTGTTGTTTTTGCGTGAATCTTGTGCAGAACCAGGTGTTGTATTTACCAAACCAATTCCGTATTGTGTATGAATACCAAACCTGTCATTGAATTTTAAACCGCCGCCAACGATTACACCACCGTCTACGCGTTTCATATCATCATCATTATCACTACCCCACTCAATGTTTCTTTCACCATCTGCAAGGCCCCAAAAACTACCGGTGGTTTTGTATTTACCGCCAACACCAAAAGCCACGTATGGGCCAGCACCTGCATACAACTTTGTGTTACCACCTAACGGGAAGTTCACATTAAAAGTAAGTGGAACTTCAAGGTATAAAGGATTAGCCGTAAGCTTACCTGTGGCATTGTTTTCACTTAAAACACCCCCTTTGCTTTGAAGGTCTACACCGGTGCGAACGCTAAACATTTCAGTTATGCCAACATCTGCCACCAAGCCGGCGTTAAAGCCTGACAAGCCTTTGGTTGTAGTGCCATCTTCATCTGTTGTAATTTTTGAATGGTTATAACCACCTTTAATACCAAAATTTGTTTGAGCATTTACCGCTCCTGCTGTTACAAAAAGAGCCAAAGCCCCGATAATTACTTTGCGAATCATAGTTGAAATTTTAATGATTAAATAAAAGATCTAATGGTTACTATAAATTTTTCAGCATATATGTAAATACCGTGCCAAAAAATGATAATAAAAACTTCAAAGTTTTTTTGCAAGCTTACTATGTTATGGTATTCAATACCTTAAATAATAATGGCCGGAACTGTAACTCCGGCCATTCAATGATTTATGCAACAATTTTAATGCGGTTTTACCAGCCCCACATCATACACAGGTTCATCATCCTTCCTGATGTTTGACGCCATCTGCACCAATTGGAAAAGCTCTTTTTTATAGCCATCCGCATCATCTTTTAATAAAGGCTTTAATAAGTTGGCAACCATGTTATAACCACCCTGGCCTTTGTATTCCGAATTGCGCAGCAACATGCCAAACTGCGCAATGGCAGCCACCATGTGCAGGTTAGCACTACCTGATTGAAAAGCTACGGGTTGGCCTTTTATAACGTGTTGCAACAACAGGCTCTTGTTGCCATCAGGTTTTTTGTACCGAAACTTAACCGTCATTACTTCATTGCTGTTTACAAAACTTTCTGACGCAGAATGATTTTTTTGATATTTTAAACCGTCAACTTTTTTTAGCTCCGGCGCTTTAACGCCAACAGGAATGATCTCGTACAATGCGGTAACAGTATGGCCGCTGCCCAGTTCACCGGCATCTTTTTTATCATCATTAAAATCTTCTTTTGCCAGCATTCGGTTTTCATAACCAATAAGGCGGTAGCCCTGTACTTTGGAAGGATTGAATTCTATCTGAAGTTTTACATCTTTTGCAATGGTAAACATGGTGCCGCCAAACTGGTTGATCAAAACCCTGCGCGCTTCTTTAAGGTTATCAATGTAGGCATGGTTGCCATTACCTTTACCTGCAAGCTTTTGCATTTTGGCATCCTGGTAATTGCCCGTACCGTAGCCAAGCACAGTTAAATACACACCTGATTCTCTTTTTTCTTCTATCAGATTTTCAAGGGCTGCATCGCTGCTTTGGCCTACATTAAAATCGCCATCAGTACAAAGTATCACGCGGTTGTTTCCATTTTTAAAAAAATGATCCTGTGCCACTTTATAAGCAAGTTGAATACCTGCACCGCCTGCAGTGGAGCCACCGGCTTCCAGTTTATCAATGGCATTTTTGATGGTTACTTTTTCTGATCCTGCTGTAGAAGGCAGCAGCAGGCCTGCCCGGCCCGCATAAACCACTATTGCCACTTTATCCTGCGGCCTTAACTGGTCTGTAAGCAATTTCATTGAAGTGCGTATCAATGGTAACTTATCCGGCGATTGCATGCTGCCGCTTACATCAATTAAAAAAACAAGGTTAGCAGGTGGTAAGTTTTCTGTATGAATCTTTTTGCCTTGTAATCCTATAGACACAAGCTGGTGCTGCGTGTTCCAGGGGCAAACGGCAAATTCTGTACTAATGCTGAAAGGCTCATCACTTTTAGGCTGTGGATAATTGTAAGAAAAATAATTGATCATTTCTTCAATTCTTACTGCGCCATCCGGCGGCAACTGGCCCCGGTTGATAAACCGCCTGATATTACTGTAAGACGCACCATCCACATCAATTGAAAAAGTGGACAAAGGATTGTCTGTTGCTTTCAGAAATGGATTTTCCTGTATGTGATCATAACCTTCGCGGTCAAACTGATTGTTGTAACGCCAGTGCCCGCGTGGGTACGGGCTAACCGCCAATCCGGCAACACGCCCTGATAAGGCCGGTGTTCCTTCATGCAATTTACTAACCGAACCTGTTAAAGCTGATCTACGTTGTACGCCATAACCCACCACCACCACTTCATCAAGCGTATTATTCACAGCAGTTAGCACTGCGTTTATAACAGAATTTCGGCCAATCTTTATTTCAACGGTTTTAAAACCAACAGCAGAAAATACCAGAACATCCCCATAGCCCGCCTGTATTTTATAACCTCCGTCGGCTCCAGATGAAACAGATACTTGGGTACCTTTAACCGACACTGAAGCATAGGCTACCGGTTTGCCGGCTTCATCTTTAATGGTTCCTGAAACGGTTTTTAACGCTTTTGAAGCAATAAACACGATGGCTGACAGTAATAGCAGTAATAAGTAAGCTTTTTTCATAACAAATTTTTTAGATGTGATATTTTAAGGATGCCGGCGTATAGAAAATTACACACGGGAGTTTAGGGAGCTTTGGCTTTATACCTATCGCTGATTGCTTATTGCTTATTTAATGCTTATTTTGTATCGGCTACTGATATGATTTTTTATCGCAGCGCTATAATATTTGGCTAAACTGTTTCAAATAAAGTCTACTGCCGATACGCCGGATGAAAGGTTACTGGAAATTTTTAAAACAACCGGTGACCAGCAGGCGCTTGCTGCTCTTTACCTCAGGTATAGTGATTTGCTGTATGGCACCTGCCTGAAATATCTTGAAAATGCTGATGAAGCTAAAGATGCGGTGATGAATATTTACCAGGAACTGCTGCGCAAACTGCCGGGGCAGGAAGTGGCTAATTTTAAAAGCTGGGTATATGTGGTGGCAAAAAATTATTGCCTGATGCAATTACGCGCAGCTAAAAAGCATGTCACCGTTTCGTTAGAAGGCGCCAGTATGCAATCAGGCGATTTTGAGCATCTTGATAGTGTAATTAACAAAGAAGAAACTTTTAAGAGGCTGGAAAAGTGTATGGAAATATTGTCAGGCGAGCAAAAAAGAACCATTCAACTTTTCTATTATGAAAATAAGTGCTACAACGAAATAGCCACTGAAACCGGGGTGGAATGGAACAAAGTGAGAAGCCTGATACAAAACGCACGCAGAAACCTTAAAATTTGTATGGAAAAGAATGGCGGCTGATCATACATATTATACCCTGCAGGATATTGAAAGATACCTGAGCGGCAGCATGACGGCGCAGGAAATGCACGAGCTGGAAAAAGCAGCGCTGGCAGATCCGTTGCTGGCAGATGCCATTGATGGTTACAGTAATGCAGATAAGGCCCTAACCGCCCGCCACTTGAACGAAATTGCAGCGCTTTTAAACAAACAGGAAGCCGGCGAGGCCGTTGTGGTACCCATGACAACTGTAAAAAATAACTGGTGGCGCTGGGCAGCGGCAGCCGGCATTACCGGTATTCTGGGCTTTGGCGCATGGTTATTGATGCACACGGGCGACCAGCAGGAAGCAACCATTGCCAGGGCTGATACAGAAATTGTACGTACAGATACCACGCGCAGTGCAGCGGCAGATAATACCAATACCGCTGTGCCAGATACAAATGCACAAAAAACCATAACTGATGCACCGGTTCTGGCAAATGCGCCATCCACATCTTTTAGTGCAAAACCAAACCAGTCAAATACTGGCAGGGAACAAGAACTGACTGCAGCACGGGTAAAAGCACCCGCTACTGGTTGGCTTACAGAGCTTCAGGCGGCCCCACCCATAACAGAAGGTAAAGTGGTGGTGGGCTTTGGAAATCAAAAACACTCTTCAATAGTGAGCGCAGCAGAATTGAGCAGGCCTGCACAGGAACAAAACCAAATGATGCGGGCAAAACAAGCTCCAAGTGCACCGAGTTCAAATGATGGAGAAATTGCTTTCAGCGGAAAAATTACAGATAATACCGGTAAACCACTTCAAGGTGTGGCGGTGGTTTCAGGCAGCATTGCTACCGTTACCAATGCTAATGGAAGTTTTCATTTAGACGTGCCCAAGCCGGTGGACAGCCTCAGTATTCAAATCTCAGCAATTGGCTACGAAAATGAAAAAGCTACATTATTTGCAGGCAGAACAGCAGGCATCGCTCTTCAGCCCGGGCAGGCTGATTTGGATGAAGTAGTGGTGGTAGGATACGGTACAAAAAAGAAAAAAGCCCAGTTGGGGAATTTCAGCAAATTAAAAGTAGAAAAACTGGAGCAAACTGAATACCCATATCCTGATGGCGGCTGGGCACATTTTTATAAGGAGCTTACCGAAGAATTGGGTATTAATGAAACGCGTGCCAACAAGTTGCTTCACATCAGGTTTTACGTAGAAGATGGAGAACCCACAGATTTTACCGTTGTTAAAACACCCGATCTGGCCATTGCAGAGAAAGCAATTGCTGCCATTAAAAAAGGACCACGCTGGAAAAACTACCGCAAAAGCCGAAATGCAGAGATAAAAATCAGGGTTGAGTAAGCACTATTGCCCAGTAAATAATTTATCGTATACTGCCAATAAGTCATTGTTTCGATACCCACTTTATCTTCCATTTATCACCAGCATATTCAAGTTTTTGCTTGCCTACATAAAATTTTACTTTATGTAGATTATACCTGCATTCGTCTTTCTGAGACATAACTTTCCTGAGTTTTTTAAAATTTTTTTACCAAATACTTCAAAAAATACACTAATATTCATTTATATAAATTTATAGTTTAGAATCAATTATATAAATAATTGTTTATCAAGATAATTCTATCTATATAAATCATCTCATCTTAATTTTTTACCAATCATTTAATTCGACCTTAAATACTTTAAAATTAATTATTTTAAATTTTATGTTAACTTTATAAGATATTTATGAACAACTAATTAAATTAAATATTATAACTAATAATATTAGTTATTTAAAGTTAATAGCTTATTTGTAAGATTACTAAATACATTAGCATGGATTTTTATTTCCAATACCAAAATAGAGCAGTTTTAACATTCCAGTTTTGTTATCCATGTTATATTGCAATAAATAAAATTAAAATGAAAAATGTATTATTGCTGATATTAATCGTTGCTCTCCTACCCTCTTGTATGAGGTATCAAGACATAACTTTTCGTGGAGTGGAAAATGTGCGTGTCGGAAAAATTGGCATGAACGAAAGCACCATGGAAATGGACCTGATTTTTAATAATCCTAACAGCATGGGCGCCACCTTAAACAGTGCACAGGGTGAAGCCTGGATCCAGGATATGTATGTTGGTAATTTTTTGCTGAACGAAGATGTTAGAATTCCGGCTAAAAGTAATTTCTCCGTACCAGTCAGGTTATCAGTAAACCTAAAAGAAGTGGTTCAGAATTCGCTGACGCTCCTGTTCAGCGACTCTGTCAACATCCGGGTAGATGGCAATGCAAGTCTGAGCAAAGGCTCTTTCCTCAAAAATTTTCCCCTAAAATACCAGGGCAAAAAATCTTCGCAGGAATTACTAAAAGCGCTAAAATAATTTTTATTGAAAAGCGCCATCCCTGCCCCAGGCAGCCGGGTTCTCTCGCCATTTTAATAAATCGGTTTCATCATCAGGCTGGATCAGGCCGCTTTCTTTGGCAAGCTCAAGCAGCACGGGATAGCTGGTTAAAGGCACATATTTTAAGTGGCGGGCGGCAAAAGCTTCGGTGGCTACTTTAAAATCATACGTAAAAATTGAAACCATCCCAGTCACTTCCAGTCCTGCAGCAACTAATGCATCCACCGCCTGCAGACTGCTTTTCCCGGTACTTACCAAATCTTCAATTACAACCACTTTTTGCCCTGCTTCAAAACGCCCCTCAATCTGGTTGCCCAACCCGTGCTCTTTCGGCTTAGGCCTCACGTATATGAACGGCATTTTCAACTGGTCTGCAGCCATGGCGCCCCAGGGAATGCCAGCAGTGGCCACACCGGCAAGTAGATCTGCCTCACTGAATTCTGAAAAAAGAATATTGCACATCTCACTTTTAATAAAATCCCGCACAAATGGGTACGAGAGCACACTCCGGTTATCACAATAGATCGGGCTTTTCCAGCCGCTGGCCCATGTAAAAGGTTGCCGCGGGCTCAGTTTTATCGCGTTTACCTGTAATAATTTTTCAGCCACTACTTTTGCATCGTTCATAATTGCAGTTTAACTTTAACTGCGAAAATAGCAACTTGAGCACAAACCATTCAAACAAAGCCAAATTCTGCCCATGCATATCAAAATCTACATCAATAACAATCCATTATACCTATGCGATGCGCTGGATGAACAACTCAATTTGCTGATCCACCAGCCTGATCATATTTTTATTGATGAACTGGATGCCCACACTGTAAAAACAATGCTTCACGAAATGCAGTTGCCCGAAATAAAAACAGGCATTTTTTTACACAACAACCTGGAGCAGCTAAAAAAAGCATTTCTTAAAAAGTTTACGGTTGTACCTGCCGGCGGCGGGCTGGTACAAAATGAAAAAGGAGAAATTTTAATGATCTTCAGGCGGGGATTTTGGGACCTGCCCAAGGGAAAACAGGATAAGGGTGAAACAATGGAAGCCTGCGCCGTTCGGGAAGTGAAAGAAGAAACCGGACTGAAAACAATTCAGTTAAAAGATATGCTTACCATTACATGGCATAGTTATGATATGGGCACGCACCATATGCTCAAAGAAAGCCATTGGTACCTGATGGCCGCCAGCAGCAATGAAAAACTGGTAGCCCAGTCGGAAGAAGATATTGAAGACATACAATGGGTGCATAAAAAAGACCTTCCCCGCTTTATCCGCATGGCCTACCCATCTATTGCTGATGTGCTGGCACTGGTTGCATAAAGGCATTTTTCATCTTATTAATTTACATTTACCAAAAACAAAAATATGAGTACAACCAAGTTAAGAATGGGTATGATTGGCGGCGGTAAAGACTCATTTATTGGCGCGGTTCACCGCAATGCCATTAATATGGATGGCCTGATAGAACTTTGCTGCGGCGCGCTAAGTGTTGACCCCGAAACTGCCATAACATCAGGGAAAATGCTGTTTTTGCCCGAAGAACGCATTTACACGAACTATGAAGAAATGATCAAAAAAGAAAGTGAGATGCCTGCGGATCAACGCATTCATTTTATTACAATCGTCACACCCAACTTTGCACATTTTGCCCCCGCCATGATGGCGTTGGACCATGGCTTTCATGTGGTGATTGAAAAACCAATGACCTTTTCGCTTGAAGAAGCCAAACTATTAAAACAAAAAGTAGAAGAAACCGGCCTGATGCTTTGCCTCACCCACACGTATACAGGTTATCCGATGATCAAACAGGCGCGCAAAATGATCGCGGATGGCGTTTTTGGTAACATCAGAAAAGTGTTTGTTGAATATCCGCAGGGTTGGCTGAGTAAACTTTCAGAACGTGAAGGAAACGCCCAGGCCGCATGGAGAACAGACCCCACAAAAAGTGGAAAGGCTGGGGCCATTGGCGATATTGGCACACATGCCGCCAACCTTGCCGAATACGTGACCGGCCAGGAAATAACGCAATTATGCGCCGATGTGAACATTGTAGTGCCTGAGCGCCTGCTGGACGATGACGGGGCCGTTCTTTTAAAATTTGATAAAGGTGCAAGCGGCGTACTTATAGCCAGCCAGGTAGCTGCCGGTGAAGAAAACGCGCTGAAAATAAAAGTGTATGGAGAAAACGGCGGCATTGAATGGCACCAGATGGAGCCCAACACCCTGCTTGTAAAATGGTACGATCAGCCGGCACAGGTGTACCGGGCGGGCAATGGTTATCTTGACGAAGCAGCGAAAAAGAATTGCCGAACACCTGGTGGCCACCCCGAAGGATACCTGGAAGCTTTTGCTAATATTTACAGAAATTTTGCCTGGGCTTTAAATGCCCGGCTAAATGGTGATGAGGCCAACACGGGCGATTATGATTTCCCCACCGTGGATGATGGTGTGAGAGGTATGGCATTTATTGAAAACGTGATTGCCAGCGGCCAAAGCGATAAAAAGTGGTGGGATTATGTGATTTAGAAATATACAAAAAAAGCTATACTGTTGCTAGTATAGCTTTCATTACTTTCTTCCTACAGCATTATTGATACATTTCCTCTCTCAGCGCTTTTACTCTTTCATCATCCAGGTATTCATCAAAGGTAGTCAGCCTGTCAATAATACCTTTAGGGGTCAGTTCAATCACGCGGTTGGCCACTGTTTGCATAAACGTATGGTCGTGGCTGGTGAGTAATACAATTCCGTTGTAGTTGATGCACTGCTCGTTAAAGCTTTGAATACTTTCCAGGTCAAGGTGGTTGGTAGGCTGGTCAAGAACAATGCAGTTGGGGCTTTGCAGCATCATTTTACTAATCATGCAGCGCACTTTTTCACCACCGCTCAGCACCGTGGTTTTCTTCATTACATCTTCACCACTAAACAGCATTTTGCCTAAAAACCCACGCAAAAATGGCTCATCCACATCTGTAACGTGTGGCGGCACATACTGCCGCAACCAGTCCATCAGGTTCAGGTCTTTTGTAAAATACTCATTGTTTTCAACCGGCAGGTAAGCAGTTGTAACTGTTGTTCCCCACTCGTATTTTCCGCTTACAGCCTGTGCATCACTATTAATGATATTAAAGAAACTGGTTACGGCCAGTGGGTTGCGGCTGATGAAAGCAATTTTATCTCCTTTGTTTACCGTAAAAGATACCTGATCAAAAAGTACGCGGTCCTCAATTTGAGATTTGAGCTGCTCCACATTCAGTATCTGGTTGCCCACTTCGCGCAGCGGTTGAAAAATGATACCCGGATATTTGCGATAGCTGGGCTCAATTTCTTCTATCACCAGTTTTTCCAAAGCTTTTTTACGGCTGGTGGCCTGCTTACTTTTTGAGGCATTGGCGCTAAAGCGTGCAATAAAGTCCAAAAGGTCTTTACGCTTTTCTTCCATTTTCTTGTTCTTGTCAGCAATCTGCCTTGCCATCAGTTGCGAGCTTTCGTACCAGAAAGAATAGTTACCGGTAAAAATCTTGATCTTTTGACGGTCTACGTCTGCCACGTGCGTGCACACAGCATCTAAAAAGTGACGGTCGTGGCTCACCACCAATACAATGTTTTCATAATCTGCCAGGAAGTTTTCAAGCCATCCAATGGTTTCAATATCCAGGCCGTTGGTAGGTTCGTCTAATAAAAGTATATCAGGATTGCCAAACAGGGCCTGCGCCAAAAGCACACGCACTTTCATGTTGCTTGGGATATCCTTCATCAGCACCTGGTGCATTTCATCGTGCACACCCAGGCCGTTTAAAAATGCTGCTGCATCGCTTTCGCTTTCGTAGCCGCCCATTTCACCATATTCGGCTTCCAGGTGGCTGGCTTCCATATAATCTTCTTCGGTAGCTTCGGGGTTGGCGTAAATGGCATCACGCTTTTGCATGGTTTCCCACATTTTTTTGTGGCCCATCAGCACGGTATTTAAAACCGTTTCGTTGTCAAATTCAAAATGGTTTTGCTTCAATACCGCCATTCTTTCCCCGGGCGTAATGGTTACTGTGCCTTTATTAGGTTCAATTTCCCCGCTAAGTATTTTTAAAAAAGTAGATTTTCCGGCCCCGTTGGCGCCAATGACGCCGTAACAATTGCCTTTTGTGAAGTTGAGGTTCACATCTTCAAATAAAACACGTTTGCCGTAGGCCAGCTTAAGGTCTCTAACACTGATCATTGATTCTGATTTATAAAAATTTGGTGATTTTTTAAGAGCCGCAAAGGTACGGAATTATTTGCGCCCGGCAGTAAAGCTTCATGCCTGTTGCAAAAGAATAACAATTTGACAGAATATAAAAGGATTGCCCGCCGGGGATAAATGGCGGCATTAAAAGAAGGTTTTCAATCAGACTTAGATTGTTTATTGTACCACGGGCCCACCCTTTTCCTTCCACTCCTTCATGCCGCCGGAATAGTTTTTTACATTCTCAAAACCATATTTGCGCAGCAGCGAATAAGCAATGGCAGACCGGTCGCCAGACTGGCAATACACAACCACTTGCCTGTCTTTATCAATTTTTGAAAGATGGTCCGGAAGCGTTCCTACAAAAACATGCGCTGCTCCCTGCACATGGCCGGCTTTGTATTCGCTGGCGCCACGCACATCTACCAACTGCACGTCTTCTTTTCCTAAATAATTTTTAAAAACTTCAATATTGATCACGTCCGAAGTTTGCAATTCAAGCCCCATAGCCGAAATGTCAGATATATATCCATGAACCCGATCCAGTCCAATGCGCATGAGCTTACGTGTTATGTCTTCCACCTGATCCTCATTAACAACAATGATGAATGCTTCATCATAATCCAATAACCAGCCGGCCCAGGTGGAGAATGAATTGTTGTTTTGTATATTGATGCTGCCGGGAATAAATCCCTTTTCAAATTCAGTTTTTACACGCGTGTCAATCACTTTCATGCCTTCATGATAGGCTTTTAAAAATTCTTCTTTCAACAGCTTTTTATGCTTGGGCACAGACAGCAGCAATGGCCGTTCTTCTTTGTTAAGTTGCTTCATCCTGGCAAAATATTTTGGCGGCTCCGGCTGGTCTTCTAAAAGATTTTTTACAAACCCTTTTTCATTATCCTGATACTGAAATGCCCAGTTGCGTATTTTTTCGTAACCTACGGTGGAACTGTGCACCGCGCCCAAAGCCTTGCCACAGGCCGATCCTGCCCCATGGCCCGACCATACCTGCACATAATCGGGCAGCGCTTCAAACTTTTTTAACGATTGAAACATTTGCCTGGCACCGCTTTCCATGGTACCGGAAATACCAGCGGCTTTTTCCAAAAGATCAGGCCGCCCGATATCGCCAACAAAAACAAAATCGCCTGTTAAGATCATAGCGGGCTTGTCGGTTGCAGGATGGTCAGTTATAATAAAACTGATGCTTTCGGGTGTATGCCCCGGCGTGTGCAGCACGGTTAAAGTAAGGTTGCCTACGTTTATCACATCGCCATCTTTCAGTCCCACGTGAGGAAATTGGTACTGCCAGTCTTCGCCACCTTCATCAGACAAATACAACGTTGCACCTGTAAGTGCGGCTAGCTCCCGCGAGCCTGAAAGAAAATCTGCGTGTATATGCGTTTCGGTAATATGCGTGATGCGCAGGTTGTTCTTCCTGGCAATTTCGATGTAAGTATCCACATCTCTTTTGGCATCCACTACAATGGCTTCTCCTGTAGCCTGGCAACCTGTTAAATAACTTCCCTGCGCCAAACTATTGTCATAAATGTGCTCAAAAAACATAACTCCTGATTTTTACAATTAAGGCAAAGATCAATTTTTTTCTTTGGCCAGGCTTACAAAAACAAACAATTTACAGGTAAGATGGTTTTGAATCGCGCTTTCAGGATGGTATACTTAGAAATCTTTTTGCAGGATAAACCCGTTATTACCGGAAGAAGTTTGAACCCGGTAATAGTTGCCGCTAACGCCTAAAACATGCACGGTATCTGTTCTGGCAATATTGCGGTAAGGCGCTCTTGATTCAGGCTGCTGCAAAAGCCTTATGGCTTTGCCGGTTTTAAATTTCTGCTGCGGAAGACCGGCTGATGGCAATTGAGCGCTGGCTGCTTTTTGCACAAAACCAATCGGATCAATAGCGCCATAAGGCCGGGCGTAAATACCCAGGTGCAAATGCGGCGGTGTGCTGATGGCGTTGCCCGTGTTGCCAATCGTGGCAATGGTATCGCCTGCCTTTACGCGGGCGCCCTGCTCAACAAGCTGTGTATCTAAATGTGCATAATAAACGCTCAGTGGCATGTCATTGGGCCTCATGAAAATAACGTTGCCGCCCAGGTTGTTTTGACCTACCCGGTGTACAATGCCATCAGCAACAGCAACAAGATAAGTGCCGCGCGGTGCAAAAATATCAATGCCTTCATGCCGCCTGGCACCGCCATCCCTGTTAGCGCCCCAATAGCTGCCAATGTTGGCATTCACGCCTTCCTGCACCGGCCATTGTAACAGTGGCTCCGATTCTATCATCACTTCATAATGGCCGGTATAGTTAGCCACTGGCTGAAGCCTGAGAATAAAGTCGCCGCCAAAATATGCGGCATGCTGAATGATATTTTTAGTAGTATCAGCTTCCACTACCGTATTAAAACCGCTGCTGTCTGCCTGCACCAGGTCTGCAAAAATTTTTTGAGCAGCATGATTGGTAATGCTGATATTGATTTGCCTGCCGGCGATGGTTGAGAAACGCAAACCTGTAGCCTGAAAACCTTTGAATGTACCTTTTTCGGCATAAGGGAACAACACCTGGTAAGGCGCGGACAATGACAGTTTTGCCGATGAATCCCACTGCATGGCCAGTGTATCGCTGATCTTTTTCAGCTTATCGAAATACGCCTCCCGCTGGGTTTTTAAATTGAAAATATTGCGCACCGAACATTTATTGTAAAGCACCACAATTGCACCCAACAATATCAGCACTATAAACAAAGGCCCGATACTTCTTTTCATGATTTTTATTTTTTAACGGTTATATAAAACGCCAATCCACAGGTTTACGGGAATCATCCTGCATCACTCATCATCACCTGTACACGAACCGCACTTTCAGTGTAATGGTTGTTGCAAAAAACTTTCCAAAATCAGGTAACGACTCCGCAAAAGTGCCGTAGGAATTACAGAATAACGTTTATCCGTAGTAATTAATGGCCCCTTTATGTGGCCGCACCTAAAATGGCCGCGTATTTTTTATTTATATTGAATTGTGGTGAATGTTGCATATTTTGCAGTAGCCATGTTACTGCTGTAAGTGCATCATACCAAAGCTTATGAAACGAAAACGGCAGGGTGGTTAACTAATATAAATCTACAGAAATGACAACCTTGAAAAGGATAAAAGTATGGCTGCCTATGCTCCTGCTAACGTGTTTTTTACAATCAAATGCACAGGATCAGCTTTTTACTGTTTTAAAAGATGAATTGCAAAGAGAATTTGCGCAATTAAAAGCGGCAGACAGTAATTTGTACTACATCAGCTACCGGGTAGATGATATAACCACTTACCGTGTTACCAGTAGTTTTGGCGTGATCAACTCCATTGATTCCAGCCGGGTAAGGATCTTTTCACCTACCCTGCGCATTGGAAATTACCAGTTAGACAATACGCACGGAAGCATGTTTGGCCAGGTTCCTTCATCTTTACCTGTAGTAAATGATGCAGGACTGATCAAACTGGCCATTTGGAAAAGCACCGATGCGGCTTATAAAAATGCAGCCCAGTTGTATGAAAAGATCTTAACCGATAAAAAAGTACGGGTTACTGAAGAAGACACGGCAGCCGATTTTTCATCAGCCCAAAAAGCCAGCTATTTTGATGCGCCGCTTCATTATGCAACCTTAAAACCGGATATTAAAAAACTGGCCACGCAACTGGCCGGGTACACTGCGCTGCTTAAACAAAACCCTGACCTGTTAACTGCATCCGGTGTGATTGAATATAAAATCACCCGCAAATATTTTGTTGATACCGATGGCTCCGCAATCATAGAGAACAGCACGGGCACATGGCAGTCAATCTCAGGCAATACAAAAGCAGATGACGGTATGGATCTGCCGCAATACCTGATGTATTATGCATATCTTCCCAAAGACCTGCCATCGGCAGACAGCGTTCATAAAGATGTGCTGAACATGAGCGCCAAGCTCAGCGCCTTGCGCCAATCAAAAATCGCCGATCCGTTTGTAGGGCCTGCCATTCTCTCCGGCCGTGCAGCAGGGGTTTTCTTTCACGAAATTTTTGGCCACCGCCTTGAAGGCAAGAGAATGAAGAGCCAATACGATGGGCAAACTTTTAAAACAAGGCTGGGAACAAGCGTGCTTCCGTCGTTTTTAAGTATTACCATGGACCCCACCATTAAAAGAATTGAGGATACTGATGTAAACGGGTTTTACCGCTTTGATGATGAAGGCGTAAAAGCCGAAAAAGTAAACGTGGTAGAGAACGGCATTCTTAAAAACTTTTTAATGACGCGTACACCCATCAATGGTGTTTCAGGCTCAAACGGGCATGCCCGCACAGCCCCCGGCGGCGTGCCTGAAAGCAGGCAGAGCAACCTTGTGGTAACTCCTAAAAACACAAAAACAGATGCAGAGCTGCGCCAGCTTTTAATTGCCGAGGCCAAAAAACAGGGCAAGGAATATGGCTATCTTTTTCAAAATGTGCAGGGAGGTTTTACCAGTACCGGGCGTACCAATCCCAATGCATTTAATGTGCTGCCGATAGAAGTCTATAAAATTTTTATTGACGGCAGGCCGGACGAACTCGTTCGCGGTGTAGACCTTATAGGCACTCCGCTGTCCATGTTCAACCGCATTATTGCCAGCGGTAACAAGGTGGAAGTTTTCAACGGCATGTGCGGCGCGGGTTCGGGCTGGGTGCCCGTGTCGGCCTCATCACCGGCTATTTTTGTAGATGTGATCGAAACGCAAAAGAAAAGTAAATCGAACGACCGCCTGCCGGTTTTGCCACGGCCTGATCTGGACAAATAAGCAGCTTAACACAGAGTACATTCTTCTTAAAAGTCTAACAACAATTATAATGTTGAAAAAAATATCAATACCCCTGTTTCTTTTTTTGCTGAGTTCTTTTTTAAGCAACGCGCAGCCATTAAAAGATAATTTTTATGTAAAAGTTTTAAGCCAGGAACTGAACCGCAACATGCAGCGCCTTCACCTTCCCGAACTTTCAAAACCTTTTTTAATTTCATACCGGCTGCGCAATGGTTATTCGCATAACATACGGGCAGAGCGTGGCCACATTACCAGCCTGCTGAAAGAACCATCGAATAACAAAGTTGCCGTTGTAAAACTGCTGGTGGGAGATTATCACCGCAATTTTGATCATATGCAGTATGGCGGATTTTCAATGAATTTGCCTGATGAAGACAATGCTGATGAAATTCGCAGGTTGTTATGGCTGGAAACTGACAGGGCTTACAAGGCCACCGCGCAGCAATACAATGCCACCATGGCCAGCTTGAAACGTGTGAATGTGGACAAAAAAGAGCTGGAGCTGGATGATCTTTCAAAAATAACGCCCGTGGTGAAAGACTTTGGCGCTATGGCGCCGCTAAAGCCAGACCAGCAACACTGGGAGGCTATTTTAAAAGAACTTTCATTGCTCTTTACAAAACACCCGGAACTGACCACTTCTTACACACAGGTCAATTTCAGCAGTTATGAAGACTACCTGGTGACCAGCGAAGGAACAATCACGCGGCAACCTGCGCAATCTGTTTCATTCACCGCGTATGCATCTGCCAATGATGAGCAAGGAAACACTTTTAACGACAGCTATACTTTCTATGCAAAAAATATTTCAGAACTTCCTTCACAAGAAGTTTTAAAAAATGAAATACTGAACATTATTGAAACGATCAAAAATGCAAGAACTGCCAAAAAATTTGAGAATGCTTACCTGGGCCCCGTGCTGTTTATGAACGATGCGGCGCCTGCTTTGATGAGCAATCTTTTTGGTTCAAGCCTGATCGTTCGGCGCAAATCCATTCTGGGATATTCTTCTTTTGGAGCCACCGATTATGAAGACAAGCTGGGGCAGAAATTGGTAGCCGCCGATCTTAGCGTGACGGCATTGCCCAAACTCGTTTCGTTTAACGGCATTTCTACAACAGGCTCTTTTCAAATTGATGATGAAGGCGTAGAACCACCAGATTCGCTGGCGCTGATCAAAAATGGTATTTTAACATCTTTATTGAACGGCAGAGTGCCTACGCAAAAGTTCCCGCGGTCACAGGGCTTTGTCAGGTCATTTAGCGGGAGGGCTTATAACCCCGGCGTGCTAAGGATACAGTCAGCCAACACAACAGTTTCCGATTCGATGAAACAGCGCCTCATTAAAATTGCAAAAGAAGAAGGCCTGCCGTATGCCTATATTGTAAAAGACAGGGATTATACAACGGCGGATCTTTATAAAGTAGATGTAAAAACAGCACAGGAAGAATTGGTAACTGCCAACCGTATTGCAAATTTCAACATACGCAGCATGAGGCGTTTTGTTACCGCATCCGACAAACAGGTTTTATACAACACACCTACCCTTAGCATTATTACGCCCGAAAGTTTTATAATAAATGAAGTAGAGATTGAAAAACAGGATCAAACGGTAAAACCCAAACCCATCATTGTTTCTAATCCTTTGCTGGATAGTGAAACCACGGCTGTTAAAACATCTGCAACTAAGAAAAGAAGAAACAGAAAATAAAAAAGCCGAACCAAAAATATTTGATCCGGCTGTTCTCATGTAATATATAACACTAATCCTCTCTTGCTTTTATCACCTCGTAAACGGTTTTGCCGCTTTCCAAAACTTCTTTGTACCGTGTTCCGCTTGGTGATTCATATTGTGTTTCTCCGCCCACTTTTATGGTTTTTGAATTGCGGGGCAGATTTTCAAACCGGTCTCCCACCTGCGGACCTACGCTGCCATACACTTCGTCAGTAGCTGTAGCGGCCGGGCGATTGCCTGCGCGGGCTTCTGCTTCATTTGCATTTCTCACAATAATTTCTTCACTATCGTTAGGCCTGCGGCGCTGCGAATCATACCGGCCTTCATCATACTCGTCCTCATAATTGCCATCACGGCTGTCTGCCCTGCGGCGCAATGCCTCGTCTGTATTCAGGCGGCCCTCTTTTCCCACAATGATGTATAGATCATCATCGCTCATGTAATAATTTCCGTTGTGCTCGTAATAGATCTGCCCGTTGATTACGCGCTTGCGGGCGCCGGACGGAAGCCGCTCCAAACTGGCGCCTAACGGTGGCTCTACTATTTCATAGCCATCACCTCTTTCTCTTTCACGGTAGTAAGTATTGCCGCGGTAATAATAAGTAACACCGCCATAATATACCCTGCGGGCACCCGGCGGCAAACTATGCACCCTGCTGCCCAGCACAATAGGAGGCAACATAACAGAAACTCCAACGCCAGGTCCGCCATAATAACCGCCCCAGCGGCCCATGCCAAACACACCGCCAATACCTACCGACACGCGGGGGCCGCCATAATATGGTCTTGATGGATAACGCCTCCATTGGGCATGAACATCTGAAACCACAAAGAGTGTGGCTAAAAATACAGCCGCACCCAGTATAAAATTTCTTTTCATTGTTGTTGCACTTTTTTTTGTTGACGATATGAATTGAAAAAAAGATGCGAAGACCGTGTTAAAAAATTTGGGTAAGAAAGGCAGCATATATGCTTGCAACACAAAAGTATCAGCAGCGGAAGGGCATCGGAAAACGTGGCACTGCCATGCTAATCATTTTTACACAGGGGTTTAAAAATACGCACAACTACCGTCAGCTCATCAGTTTTGCAGGCTTAAGCCCAACAGAATACGCCAGCGGAAGCAGTATTAAAGGAAACGGCAGAATTTATAAAAAAGGTGGTAAGGCCATGCGTGATGTACTGTATATGTGTGCTATGAATGCCAGGCAAACCAACCCTGCCTGCCAGGCTCTTTATGATCGGCTCAAAGCAAACGGAAAAACCGGAAAACAAGCCTTAATAGCGGTAATGAAATAGCTTCTCAAACAGGCGTTTGCCGTAGCTAAAAATGGCACCCTTTACCAACCGAATTATTGTTCTGTAAAACCATAAAATTATTTGGATTTATGCACAGTTCATGTTATCAGCTGCCCTTCTTTCAGTCGGTTTGGATTGTCGTGTCGGGTTGTCGTGGTGCGTTGGCTTGGTAGCTCTTTTGCAATTTTAGCTTTGTGCGGCTGGTTTGTGGGAATTGCAAATGTGCTACCAAATGCGTGAGCTGTCTTGTGTTGTCTGCCCCACTATTGCCCAACCATTGCCCCACTTGCCCCATTATTGCCCAACTATTTTATAGTAAATTCCTGCTCCCGAAGTACCTGTTTTTGTCAAGATTTTAAACTTGTCTGCCAATTCAGTTAGTTCGGTTGTCGCTGTTCGTTTAGAGATGTCGTTCAATGTTTGATAATCGCTGTTCGTGATTTTCCCTTTGTCTTTTGCATACAAAACCGCTTTCACTTGTCTGTCGTTAAGTCCAAGTGTCTGCAAGTATTCTGTATAATAAATGTCTTTTCTGAACACAACCCAAAAGTCTGAACTTTCGGCAATGTAGGTCGGTTTTGGAAGTCCTTCGGCTACACACAATTCATTCATTTTGCTGATACCTCGTCCCCAAGATTCTACATAACCACTACGAAAAAACGTGTTTGCAATGTCAGGATTGAAAGGTCGTGATGAATGGCTTTTCAAAAGGTTGCTGACTGTCCAATTTTCGGGTAAATGTCCTTCGTTCCAAATCATTATTTTGTCTTTGTAAATTCTGATTTGAATAGGTGTCAAGCCCGAATAATCTTTGTGAGCAATCGCATTTAGCAAGGCTTCACGAACAGCTTCTTTCGGATATTCGTAAGTTTCAATGCGATTAATTCCGTTTTCATAACTAACAATCGCTTTGATGTATTTTGTAAAAAGTATATCAAGCCTTTTTTCAATTTGCTCAAACAAATTTCCGTGAACTTCATCTTGGAAAATTAAGTCTGCTTCGTTTTCAAAATATCCGATTTTGATGTAAGCACCCGTTACAAATTTTTCGGGTTTCGGGTGGAATAACAACAAAGCGGCACGTTTTAGATATTTGCCTTCTGTCAATTCCAAATTTTCTAAAAGTTGTTCGTTGGTGTCATTTACACTTTCTTCATCAAGGCGTTTACTCCTTATGCCACGCTTTTTGAAAAAATCAAATGTTTCTTGCTTCAAATCCGCTACAGAAACATTTGGAATAGGAACACCGTCCCAACGTTTCCCTTTTTTCTGTAAAAGAAATTTGTCCAAAGCTGCACCTTTCAATTCTTGTTTGGTGCTCCCGCTTCTGTAATGATATTGTCCTTTGTAGCTTATTCCGTTTGGATAAGGCTCTACGACAATTTCCAAATAGTCGCCTTGCTTTGTTTCTTTCAAATTCATATCAACCAAAATTCCCAAAACATCACGCACTTTATTGGGGATTTCTTCCAATAACCTTTTGGCTTCATCAACTCCAACAATATTTCCGTTATCGTCTTTCCCGATGAAAATAGTGCCTCCGTTGGCATTTGCAAAACCGCAAATCCATTTCAAGTATTCATCTCTCCAAGTGCTTTTGTATTCTATGTTTTGAGTTTCGGGCATTATTTAATTATTGTTTTATCCAATAAAATATTTTGTACTTGCTTCAACAAAATCAAAGTCCAATCTATTAACTTCATCGTTGTCTGCATACTTTTCAAATGGGTTTATATCACTTAAAAAAATAACTCTATCCGTAGCCGTTGCTTTACCTTTTGAATCTGCCCATATTCGAGTAGTCTTGTCAGTATCTGATATTGCATCATTGATACACCAAACATTTTTAAATAATTTTTCTTCCCGTATCATTAAAGCAAATTCTCTTGCCAATGGAATAACGCTGGTTTTTGATTTTGCAACATCTCCAATTACAAAAACAGCAACCCCGTCTTTCTTTAGAAATTTTTTAAGTTCAATAACAACTTCTTTTGAAAAATTAATCCATTCTTCTAAATTCAAATCATCATCTAATTCCTCCGAAACTTTCAATGGGTCTTCATCTAAAAACCAACTTCTAATCCAGTTTTGTTTAGCATAATTTACAATTCCCAAATAAGGAGGAGAAGTCAAAATCAAACTTACCTTTTTGTGAAATGGTTTAAGTTCATCAATTTCGGATAGTTTTTTTGCATCAGCTTTGACAACTACTCCTGATTGTTTTAGTCCGCTATGTTTTTTGTAAAGCCTTTCTGTTTTTTCTCTTAAAATATTAAACATATCGTGAAATATCCTGTTCAGATTATTGGTCTGAACAAACTTTCTCACATAATCGGGCGACATTCTAAAAGTATCTGAATGATATGTTGTATTTAAAATATTCATTTTACTAATCTCCATTTATCGTTTTCAAGAATAATCAAACCATTCTTTTTAAGGTGTTGCTGTGAAGTTCGGACTGCGTGTTTCCACTTTTTACCAAAACTTTTTCCATCAATAATTCTATCAACCATATTATCACATAAATCAGGATGAATATTTTGAATTTCATTATGAATTTCTTCTGTTTGTAAACCTTGTGGATTTTTATCTAAAACATAGAGAATGGTTTTTGAAAAGACATTATGAACCGCTCCAACATTATTCAACCTGTCTTTAACCAATTCCTTTTGAGTCGATTCTATAAGGCTTATTATTTCTGTGTTAAGACTGTTTTCAAGAGTGGGTGCAGTTCTTGTGATTTGACTTGAAATACTTATTAAAGATTTTAATGTGTCGTATTCTATTAATGAACCAAGTTGACAATACTGATTTATATCTTGATATATTTTTTGGGTTTCATTCTCTTGATTTATTTGGATTCCATACTCAAAGTTTGAAAACAACCCACCATTTGTCAAATTTCCAGATGTGATAATGGACTTTTTTTTGTCTGATATGTAAACCTTAGCGTGAAGTTTAGGCAAATGCCAAATTTTAAGATTTTTTATTTCTAAATTGAGTTGCTCAAAAACTTTAGGGTTGTTTGAGCCTTGAATAATATTTATGGGTGAAAAATTTGTAAGGAATGTGAAGTTCCCATTTTCTTTCAGATTATTATTGATTTTTTTCAGAATAAAGTCAACGCCATTTTGAGTAACAAAAGGTGATGAAATAAAGAAATCACTTCTCGATTCATTTATTAATACACCTAATTTTTGATGCCAATTTTTATGGAGTTGCTCAATCATTTTTATGCTGCTATTGTGTGAGGGGTAGAAGTGGAAATCCTTTTTTGAGGAACGAAAAAAAGATTGCAAGGAATAGCCCGACCCGAAGTGAAACGGAGGGACACACCCAAATCAATTCTATTCAAATTATTCCCTAAAACGCTTCTATTCTCAATTTTCCCTTTGTTTAAGTCTTTTTTTCTTTGACCAGAAATTGTAAATGGTAAAATTGTGTCAAACATATTGTGATGTGCCAAATACCATAATGATGAGGTTGGTCCGGTAAGTTTTGCTGTGTACTTACCAATGTCCATTCCAATATGTTTAATCAATGTTCCTGCTTCAAATTCATTTTCAGGAACTGTAAGGCTTAAAGGGTTATTATTGGCTCCAACACAGTATTCGTACCAGCCAAGTTTTCTTAACCCTAATTCTCCGTCATTGAATCTAACAATTGTAAAAGATACTTCATCTCCTTTTTTTAAGATTTTGTTTGGTCTGGAAATTATTACGGTAAAGGTGTTAAAAGACAAAGCAGTTGAACCACCTTGACCATAAGCTCCAAGTTGATGAAGTTTGTCAATTTTATTATTGTCATTTAGGCTCAAAATCGTTTTACCAAATTCATCACCTTTAATTCCAGTTCCAAAATCTCTGATTTCAACGGTTGGGAAATCTTCACGTTCGGAATCTTTTAAAGTAATGACTGTTTGACGTGCCAAATCTTGGATTTTTTTGTTTGAAGCGTCTTTTATGTTTCTTAATTTACCTTCTGCTAAATCAAACCATTTTTGTGCAGCCATTCTTGGGGAATCAATATCTTTTGGTTGCCCTTCTTGATGCCATTTTAAATCCAATATGGAATCAATAGAGTTTGTAATTCTTTCAACTAAACCCGCAGCTGGGTCAGTACCCATATTGATAGTTGATTGGTTGTTTTGTCTATCTCCGACTGCTCTCCAATTTATATCGTAATCATCCGTTAATATTTCTAAAATATCGGTTACTTCTTTGGCAGTAGTTGCGTTTAATAATTGTTGAAATATCTCGTTCATCTTTTTAATCTGATTAAAACTTAAAGGTATTTTTGGTAGATTTTGAATTGGTTGTATAAACAAGTTCTATGCTTTTTACTTTTTCCTTTAAAGCTTTAAGCATTTTTGTTACATCTTCATCATCATAGTCATAGTTGTTTTTGTTAGCACATTTTGCTAAACTATCAAGTGTGTCAAGCACTTTTTGTACTCTTCTTCCAGCCACATTAGTGAATCGAACTCGCTTAATATTTTGATTACTTTTCGCCATTTTGATGAAAATTTGTTTGCAAATATATAAATTGTAAACTACATTTTGTAAAATATAGTGATAAATATGTTTAAAAATATTTTTAGTTTAAAGTTTTAGGGTGGTGGGTGGGCTTGGGTGCGGTTGGGCAAAATTAAATGTGGTGCAATAGCGTTGGCTTTGTGTGTCGGCTTGCACCTCTTTTAATTTTGCGAAGCGTGGGTTTGTCTGTCTGTTTTGTTACTGTCGTTTAATGTTTGCACGGTCGTTCGTAGGGTTGCTGATAACGGTTCTCAGCTATACGCAGGCAGGGATTTTTACCACTGAACTTCCTACGAAGAACTGAACTTTAAATTTACCACTTTCCTGTCTTACGAAGCACAAAACCCTGCTTGCGTATAGCTGATGTTGTAAGCTGGCCTTCTGTCCTCCGTCATTGTCAAGTCGTTGTATTTCTGTGTTTTTGCTATCATTTTATTTGTTGCGTTTTCTGTCTGTTTGGCTTGTGTGTCGGCTGTTTTAAAAATTTTAGAGGGAAGGGATTTTAAAAAATAATTTTTCTCTCGGGTGGCAAAGGTGAAAGCTCTTTTGCAATTTTTGGTCTGAGCGTTGGCTTGTGCGAATTACAAATGTGCTTACACCTGTGGGTTGGGTTTCCTCTTTATAATTCATTAATTTCCTTTTCAATTAAACGATACTTGTCTTTCACATCTTCACCAGAATAAAAGTCTAGCAGGTCTTTTTTGGTTAGTGTTCCTTGACTTAAAAAGCGTTTCAGATACTCTTGGTTGAATTCCATTAAAAGGATTGATTTTTCCAATTGCTTTAAAATTGCTTTGTTGTTGTCAATGTTGCTTTGAACCAAAGATTTTATTGTCAATACTTCGTTGATGTCTTTGATAATGCGGTTTACCATCATTGCCAAAATATCTTTATCAAGTTCGACTTCCTTGGCATTTAAAGCAATGTCACGAGCCAACATATACGCAATAGCCAAATTGCTGTAATCTCCTTTTTGTGAATTGATAATTGCAATAAAACCAACTCCGGGAATATAACCTACATTTTCAAAATTCTTAAGAATGGAGTTTTCTACTAATGAAATATCAAAAACAATCAAACTTACTTTGCTGTCTCTGTTGGCTTGTGCTTCTATCAACTGACTCCAAGCTGTATCTGATTTACGAGTAAAAATATCTTTGCTTTCAATGTCTCCTAGGCGGACACTCTTGTCAAACTTACATTCAATAGCTATTTTCAAATCGGGCGTTCCGTTTACTTCACAAATTATATCACCTGTTTTGTTTTTGGATAAATTACCTGCTGTATTACCCGTTAAAAATGCTCTGTCCTTTAGTTTTTTGTCCGCAAAATATTGGTTTAAAAACTCTGCAATTTCATCTTCTGCTAAAACGCCTTTAATGGTTGATTTATAGAAAAGTTCTTTCTTCATTTCAAAAATCATCTTCAAACTTTCGAGTTCTGTTCCTAACTCATTGGATGTTTTTGAAAGAAAAGATGAAATACGGTCTTCCATTAGAGCCAACACTCCAATGTAGATTGCTCTAAGCAATTTATCATCCCTTTCAGTTGCAGGAAGATTGTCAAAGTAATTGAAAACGATTTGATTCTCGATTTCAAATTCTTTGATTTCAATGCGTTTGAGTTGTTGGTTTATTTTAAGCATTGTTATATTTTAGAATATCTATAAACTCCTTTTATATTTTGTGCCAGATATTGACCGTGAGAATCAGCTTGCATCAAAGCTTGATAAATATGCTGTGGCACATCAAAATACTGATAGATTGAATTGTTTAAGAATTCAATTTCTAAAGTTGAAGAGTTTTCATCATAGCCAATTGAAGCTATATTTGATGACGATACAGTTTTTCTTTCCATTTTTATATTTATTTAATTATACGTTCAATTTTAGGGTTTTGAGCCCTCCAAGTTTCAATAAATTCCTCATAATTTGGATTTTCCTCCATTTTATTACCCCAACCACCAGGGCGAAGTGAATCTTTAGATTCAACTTCATCAAAAACAATTGGGTCTTGGCTATCTGGTCGCCTATCTTTTGAAGGAGCTTTTATAATTGTTCTCATAGGTAATTTAACAGCTTCACCTAAAATTATTGCTTCACCTGTTTTTAAAATCGGTAACATACTTGTAAGACCTTCAAGGTTATCAGAAACTGCACTCGTAATATGACCTCTGTCGGTAGAGTTTGAAAGTCTTAAAGCGAAGAAAGTACCACATTGAGAAAGAATTGTAGAATTTATTTCTGATGGTCTTTGGCTTACTATCATTGTTCCAATACCATATTTTCTACCCTCTTTTACTATTTTTTGGACAATAGAGAGTGCACTTCCTTCAGAATTTAAATAATTATGAGCCTCTTCCATTAACAGTAAAAGGGGTCTTTCTTTTCCTCCTTGTGAAAGGTTACGAGACCAAAATAAGCCATCATATATTATCCTAAGTAAAACTCCAATTATTGTGTTCAAAATTGTAATTGGAACACCAGATAAATCTAAAATTGTAATCGGTTTATCACTTCCAATCCAACCTTTTATTAAAGTGTCTAAGTCTTGAGTAGTTTTACCATCTGCTTCGGGAGTCCACTCTTTTCCGGGCTTAAAAATAAAGTCATATCTTGGAATTCTTAATTTCGACCCCAAAGAATGTAATTGCTGACTGCTATTTAAAACTGTATCTGAGAGCTGTTGAACCCTTTCACCATTTGCATTATTCTGATTTAATTTTTTGAAAATCGGTGGAATTGCTTCTTGAGGACTTCCTTTTAGTTCATTACCACCAGCATCCGTTTCATAGGCAAGATTTTCTAATTGTGAACCCTCTCTATCTCTATAAAATCTACCTAATGTTTCTGTATATAAATCATACCACAACTGATTTAAGTTAAATGGTACAGGAGAATCAATATTAACTGTGTCTTTGTTAATTCCCTTGCACGGATATGTTTCAATTGTTTTGATTTTTTCTTGTAAAATTCTCTCGAGAATAGCATTTTGATCTTTTTCATTATTGAATTTGCCAAAACTAATTTCACACAATTCTTCAAAACTTAAGGCCCAAAAAGGTAAGTACAATTCTTTTTCTATACTGCCAGCATTTTTATCTGCATTTATCTTATAAATATTGGCTTTGTCTTTTAATGCCTGACCATATTCACCGTGAATATCAAAAACCAAAATTCTAGAGGACGGATATTTCTCTGTATCTGATAAAGCATTTAATAAGCTTGCAACGGTTGTAGATTTACCAGAACCTGTGGTTCCAACAACAGCAGAATGCCTTGTTATTAGTTTATTTACATCAATTAATGCAGGAATAGATTCAGCACCAGCTATGTGTCCGACATTCACAAAATAGGGCTTGTCAGGTTGTCCGTATATTCTTTTTAAATCTTCCTCTGAGACTAAATGAACTTCGTCACTTATAGTTGGATATTGGGAAATACCTCTTTGAAATTCACCTGCTCTTTGTCCTTCACCAACTAATTGAATCGTAATCCATCTATTGCCATAAGGTTGATTTTCAACTTGATTTTCAGGTACGGCACCTGCACCCACTTGTGTAATAATGCCAAATAAATAGTTATATCCAATAGGTATTTTTACAAAGCTTCCAATTTGTCCAATTCGATAACCCTCTCCGTTAACATAAGTCAAACCTGATAGAGAATCATTAACCATTGCTACTCTTATGGTTGTGCCAGTTACATCTTGAACTGTTCCTAAGTATGTAGAATTATTTTTCATCTAATTTTGTTTGATTATAGCCAATAAGTGCTTGAAGAAAATCACCCAACTTTGAAAAATCTCCTAGTTTCAAAAGGTGTTTTTCTTCTGAATCTTCCGTGGACGGTACTTTATGAATACAATTTGCCAAGTTATCTTCATCCTCCATTTCTAATGGAATTTTCCATTTCCCTCTTACAGTTCCAATCATAGCTTCATCATAAGACCATAAAGCAAGGTTATTTCTGTTTTTGGCTAATTGTATTGCTTTGGGATAACGCTCAATTTGATTTTTTTCTGGGTCTTCAAAGGTTAAAGTGTCGAATAACATAGCTATAACCATAGAATTGGGGTTTGCCTTTAATGCACTTAAAATTGTATCGTTCAAATGCTCATCATTAAATGAATAGCCTGATAATACCATTAATGAATTTGGCAGTCTTAAAAATCTATTAAGTTGGTCTATTAGAGCCAAATATGGCATTTTTCTACTTTGTTCATATTTTAAGTGAGAAGGATATATCAAATATGAATCACCATTAGCCTTTGTTAAACTCGACCTATAAACTTCTTTGTTTTCTTTTTGAAACCAATTTATTGAACCGTGAATTTTCCATAGTCTAGTCCAATGTTTTGGAATCAAATTATCCTCAACTGCACGCAAGTCAAAGAAAGATTGTCTTGAACCTACAAATCCATCAAAATATGGAATTGATAAATCCTCAAATGCTTCTTCAAGAAGCAAATCATAGTTTGTCGTAAATACTTCAATTGGTTTTTCTCTGTCAATTGAAATCCATTGGGCAAGTTTATGGTATGGCGTATCTTTATCGGGGAGATTTACTTCAAGCTTTTCGACTATTTTATTGCAAATATTTTTTTCAAGTTCAACCAAATTTTCTTTTGTGAAACCTCTTACAGAATTTCCAACAGAGACTTCCTTAAGTCCTCGAAGAAAGCTTAATATATCTTCAATATTTTTATCATCTTTTTCTGAAAGGGTTACTTCATCAATTAGCTTGTCGAAATTGTTTTTCTCTTTTGTTTTAGACTTTAATTCATCTGTAACAAATTGAGTTAGTTTTGCCACATCAGGTATTAAAGGCCATTTATCATCTGGCATATTTACTGCTAGAGGGCAACCTGCTGAAATAAAAAAACCTAATGGTTTTTTGTCCTGTGATAGTGTTTGTCTTAAAAACTTTATATGCTTTACTGGGTCGTGTGTTGCCATACTATATTATTTATTCCTATTTAATCTCCTTGACGAAAGCTTTTTCCAAATGCTATCCGCAAGTTTTATTTCTTTATCCGTAAAGCCATATCCGTCTTTCAGGATTTGCTCGTTGGTGATTTCTAAAATTTCATCAATGCTCTTTTTCTCTCGCATCATTTTGTCAATGGTGGCAAGTAAATCTGCATTGTTGGTTTGATAGGGGAGCAGTATTTTTCCTGCTTCGCTTGGCATCAACTCCAAAACGCCACCGCCATAACTACGACCAACTATTTCAGAAAAAGCCAAAGACAATGAATTGTAAAAACTGGCTATGAATGCGTTTTTGTCCGTGTCTTTTTTCATAAATACACGGTGCATTGTGTCTGTTGTATATGCGTTAGCTTCGTTTAGGATTAAACGAGGGTAGAGATTGTTTCTACGGATAAACAACGCATCAGAAAGTTTGATGGAAGGAATCACAAACCAATCATCACGAATGCCTGTTTTGTAGCCTTTGTTTACGCCCATTGATTCACCTAAACGAATGTATGAGTTCGCTCCTTTGTGTCCGTTAATTTTCTCTTTTGCAGGGAACACCAATAAATGTGCTTTCGCTTTGGTTTGTCTGTTTAGTTTCCAATCCTTTTCTGTGAAGATTACACTGTTTACCTGAACGCTTCTGCCAACCATTGGTTTTGCGTATTCTTTCAGGTCGTAAGCTTCTACAACTGGCAAAGGAACGGTGAAGTAATCATTTGCACCTGTGGTAATGCCAACTTCTACACTGGCATAATTACTAATTGTCGGAACTTTACGTTTTTTGGCAATCTGTTCTAAAAAGTCAATTTCTTCTTGTTCCAAAAAGTAGTAAGTCCATTTATTTGACTTGAAATCTATTTTTTTGGAAGGACTTTTCAGGATGTTTACATCCAATGTTGAAAGGTCGGAAGCGTCTTTTAATTCAAGGTGTTCAATTAAATGTGAATCACTTCTGTTTTTCTCACAAAGCAACAAAACAACTTCTTGCTGAATATCAGGGAAAACTAACTTTTCAAAAGAAATGATGTTGATTTTATTGTAGAAGTGTGCTAAAAAACCACGGAGTTGTTGAGCATACGAAACCTGTAACAATTCCGCAGGAATTACAAAGCCAATTTTCCCTTTTTCTTTGAGTAACAAACTTGAACCAACCACAAAGGAAACCCAAGCATTGGTCAGTTTTGAATATTTTAGTTTAGCTCGATTGGAAACCTTAATGGCTTCATTTTGCTGTTCTTCCTGAAAATATTGATAGCGAATGTAAGGCGGATTGCCAACTACCAAATCAAATCGCTGTGTGGTTTCATTACAATACAAATGAAAATCGGTATTGATTACAGTCTTGTTGTTCAGTTTGATTTTATCAGCTTTTTCTGCTTCCACATC
>CAKSQK010000011.1 GCA_934486785.1 uncultured Niabella sp.
CTATCTATTTTTAAAGGCACCAACGGCTCTACCGAATGGACACGTGTGATCGTGATCATTGTACTGGCCATTTTTAATATTGTGTTTTGGGCAGGCTTTGAGCAGGCGGGCGGCACGTTCAACCTTTTTGCCGAAGAAAATACCAATCGCCAGGTGGGTAGTTTTCTTATTCCCACCACATGGTTTCAAAATGTAAACCCAATAGCTATTGTTGCGCTGGCGCCTTTATTCTCGTGGTTATGGATCAGGTTATCTAAAAATAAAATGAACCCACGTACACCGGTGAAGTTTGCACTGGCAATGTTCATAGGCGCTCTTGCTTTTTATATCATGACTCTTGCAAGCAACAGCGCTGAAGGCGGTAACCTGGTGAGTCCCATGTGGCTGGTGGTGGTTTATACATTGTTAACTGTAGGGGAGCTGATGCTGTCGCCTATCGGGTTGTCTATGGTTACCAAACTTTCGCCGCATAAAATAGTTTCAATTATGATGGGCGTGTGGATGGCGAGCTTTGCGCTGGGCAATTACCTTGCAGCAACACTGGAAGAAATTTTAAAGAAATATAACTTCGACTTGTATCCATTCATTACCTACCTTATGCTGGGGTCGGGTGTGTTGCTTCTTTTGCTCTCACCTTTCCTTAACCGGTTTATGAAAGGAATACATTAGCACATCTTTATATAATTTATTAAAAAGCGTTGCAATTGTTTTGCAGCGCTTTTTTAATGCTTAATGCTTGTCGGTCAACATATTTAAAAGCACATTATATTGTGTTACAACGACATACAAAAAACTTTATATAAATTAACTTTTTTACCTATTTTACATTTAATTAAAAACACTATTTAAACATTATATATGAAGCCTTTCCCCAAACTTACCATATTGTTATTATTGGTTTTTATCTTAAACCATTCTTCAGCACAAACAATGCCTACCCCGTTTACCGGTTGTATTGGCACGGCTTTTCAAAGTGTGGGTTACCCTACTACCCTGCAAACTGTTAATCTTTCCACAGGCACAACATCAAATGCGTCAACTTATTCTTTCTCATTCAATGCACTCGCTTTTAGCCGTTTGGATAACAGGCTTTATGCTGTTCAGAATAATAATAATGGTACGGCACAAAACAATCTGGTAATTATAGGGCGTGACTACTCTTCTGTTATTGTACCGCTCACAGGTGTGTCTTTAACAGGGTTAACGATCAACTCGGGCTCTGCTTCATCTGACGGGTATTTGTATGTGGAAGATGGAACCAGGGTATTAAGAATTGATATCGATCCCGCGCGATCAACATTTGGTACAGTTTCTACTACCGGGGTTAATATTACAACTTCTTTTAACGACTGGGCTTTTCACTGGAGTTCAAACAGGTACGTGTACACCGTTGTAGGGAAGGATGTATTTAGGCTGGATGTAACAACAGGAGGGCTTGTGTCTATTGCAACAGTCGGGGAAAATCTTCCCAATAATTCTCAATATGGCGCGATATATATGGACAGGGAAAATAACCTGTACGCTAAAGAAAACAATAGTGGCAAAACGTATAAAATAACCAATATTAATACAGACTCAGCCAATGCGTCGCTGCATGTGATCACTGTATTTTCAGACAATGTTCGGGTATCTTCAAACAACGATGCTGCTGCATGCCCGCTACAGGCCCCGCCAATTAATGGCGATTTTGGTGATGCCCCGGATAGCTACGCTACATTAGGCTCATCCGACGGCGCCAGGCATATAATGCCAATAGGAACTACTCCTTTATTAAGCATGGGTGCACCGGCGGGCACCACGGCAGAAGTTGATGGTGAACCTTCTGTTGCGGCGAATACTGACGAGGATAATGGTGTTACAACACAGCCAATAACAACCACGAGCGCGCTTATACAAACCATTTCTGCTTATAGTGTAACGGTAAACGTGGTTAATAATACCACATCCACGGCATATTTATATGGATGGATAGACTGGAACAATAATGGCAAGTTTGACAATGATGAAAGGGTTACCGCTACGGTAGCTGCTAATACCACTCAAAATGTAACACTTAATTGGTCTGGTATAACACTTACAGGACCCATGAATGATGAAGGCACTTATGCAAGGTTCAGGATTTCTACAGATAATGTTTCGGCATCCCGTCCTATAGGCCAGGCCCCTAATGGCGAAGTGGAAGATTATTACATTGCATATACCACGCCGCTTTCGGTGCCACTTCCGGCAACATTTAGCGGGTTGCAGGCTAAAATTGTAAATGGCCGGTTAGTAGTAAACTGGGTCACGTTAACCGAAACTAATACCGATCATTTTATTATTGATGTTTCTAAAGATGGCAAAACATTTGGCAAAATAGGAACTGTTAACAGCAAAGCGCTTAACGGCAATTCTGATTCACCCATCAGCTATGATTTCAGCACTCCTGTTTCCACGGCTGCTTCTGTTTTAGCAATAGCGTTACTGGGGCTGGCCTTTGCAGGTAACAGTAAAAACAGAAAGTGGTTGTTTGCCGCTACGGCCATAATGCTCATCGCCATCGGTATATCTTGTAATAAATATAACGACAGGCCTATAGATGATAAAGATGGTATTTATTTTATAAAAGTAAGTTCGGTAGATAAAGACGGCACTATAAAAGAATCAAAAATTGTAAGGGCGGTGCACGAGTAGCTTCCTGTAAAAAATTCGTTACAAGTACTGACATGGCTTGTCGGTGTTTTAATTGAATTTCAATTTTCGCGGGTAAAAAATAGTTCACAGGCGGGTCTTCTCAAGGAAGCCAGCCTTATATTTTTGAGTACGACGAATTTGTATTTGTGAGATCCACAGGTGGAAATCTTAACGAAAATTTGAAATGCATCAATTCTTTTCACTAACAGTTTTTAAAAATGGAATTAATACATTTGCCTGATGTATGTTTTAAAGAAATCTTTAGGCCAGCATTTCTTAAAAGATGAAAACATCTGTAAAAAAATTGTGGATGCCCTGCAGCAGGAGCATTTTATGCAATTGCTGGAAGTAGGCCCCGGAGGCGGCGCGCTTACCAAATATCTTTTAAATATACCGGGCATTAATTTTAAAGCGGTGGAACTGGATGATGAAAAAGTGCAATACCTTACCAGCGAATACCCCGCGATAGCAGGAAAGATCATTCACAAAAGCTTTTTAGATATTGATGCACCTTTCGGGGATGAGTTTATAGTGGTAGGGAACTTTCCGTACAATATTTCCACGCAAATACTTTTTAAAATACTGGAGTGGAAACAGCAGGTGCCGGTAATGGTGGGCATGTTTCAAAAAGAGGTGGCGCAGCGTGTGGCAGCGCCACCGGGCAATAAAGTGTATGGTGTGCTAAGTGTGCTGGTACAGGCTTTTTACACGGTGGAATATTTGTTTGACGTAAGCGAGCAATGCTTTAACCCGCCGCCTAAAGTAAAAAGCGGTGTGATAAAAATGCGGCGCAAAACAGATGTGCCACGAATGAGTTCTGAAAAGCAATTTTTCATTTTAGTAAAAACAGCATTTAACCAACGGCGTAAAATGCTGCGCAACGCGGTGAAAGGTTTATTTGACGAAACCGTTTTGCAGGATGAAATTTTCAATAAGCGCGCAGAGCAGTTGAGCGTGAAAGATTTTGCGGAGCTGACATTTAAAATGAAATAGAATAGAAATTTGCATGATAAATCTTTGTAATAGGTAAGAAGCAACCCAGATTTGCAGCCGGTATAAAAACTATTTAACTTTTTTCTTTAACTCTTTGCTTAGCTCTTTAATAACATTTGCTTTATCTTTTTTAATTTTCTCACCAAGTTCTTTTCGTGGAGAATTTTTATTGTATTTTAGCCCCCAATATGAAATCTCAACTATTATTGGTAGTAAATCTGCACCTTTTTGTGTAAGGCTGTAAACAAACTTTGATTTATTTTTTGCTGAAACTTCTTTTACCAAAATTTTTTCCGCTTCCAAAAAACTCAATCTATTTGCAAGAATATTCGTTGAGATTTTTTCTTCCGATTCTAAAAATTCGCTATACGATACTTTTTCACGCAACATAATATCTCTGAGTATTAGCAACGACCATTTATCGCCAAATATATCAAGCGAATAACCTATAGGGCAATCTGACCTTTTTTTCTGCATAAAAATATATAAAGCTCTTGTATTTTGCAAGAACTTTTATTATTTTTGCTCTTGCAATTCGCAAGCACAAATTTATTTATAATACTCTAAACAAACGACAAAATGAATACAGAATTTAACTGGTTAGTCATTATCATTGCCACGGTTGTTGGAATGGGTGTGGCAGGAATATGGTACACTAAATTGTTTGGCAACGCCTGGACAAAAATAACCGGTATTACAAAAGGCGGCAAAACAGCATTTGCATTACTATGGATTTCAAATTTCGCTACAGCAACGGGCTTAAATTTTTTAATCAATAATGGTAAAGCTTATTATAAAGGCGATTTTATTTACTTTGCCTTGTTTACCGGGTTTGTTGTATGGCTTGCTTTTTCAGCTACAACCTTGATACAACATAATGCTTTTGAACATAAACCCGCGAAACTAACTTTAATAAACATCGCTTACCAATTGGTATTATATACTACTATGGCGTTAGTCATAGGTTTGTTTTTGAAATAAAATCTCTTTACCTCTCTCATAAGTTCCTCGCTTACATCAGCAAATATATCCTTATCCATGGCGCTTCCTGTACGGACCTGGTCTAATGAAGACGTGAATAAAATATTATTGCTATCTGGTATAATAGTTAATTTTATCAAATTAATTACGGTTGACGATTAACTGCAGGAGTTTACAAAAAAACAAAAAGTCTTCTTTGAAAGACTTAAAAAATGGATAGATGGTAAAAACAGGTAGAAGAATGAATATTTATGGAGTCTTATTAAAAAGAAAAAAGAAGTGAGAAGCGTAGTATTATTTGTAGTCTTTTATCTGGCATGGGTAGGCAATGCATTTTGTCAGAAATTTAAAATGGAGAAACCTGATGCTGAAGAAAAGAAGGAAGGAGTAATTGCAAAATATATTTATAATGTACATGGCTCGGGGCTCTTTGGCATAATACTTTTGTATAAAAACAATGAATTTTATTATTCAGAAGGAACCGACATTGACCATATTTATAGTAAAGGAAATTGGAGGCAACGGGGTGATATTATTATCTTGGAAAGTTTTTTTTCAAAAGACGGGCTTCCGATAAAGATCAATTACATCGATACAGTAGATATTGTTCAGGATCAATTATTCCATGTTGTTAAAAATAAGGGCGGTAAGCCATTAACGGATGCATTTGTTCAGATTAATAATAAAACGATCGAATATTTGCCTCTTGGAGACGTTTATACGTCAAAACCTGAGAGGTTGGATAGCGTAAGGGTGCGGTTTGAAAAGGGCTTTGTTTCTAATTGGGCTAAAGTGGAGAACAGGCCTTACAAGGCTTTATCAATAATCGTTTTGACATGTTTGGATATAAAAGATTTTGTTTTGCTCGATCAATGGAAATTTAAAAAAACTGGTAATCAGTTAGAAAGAGTAGAAGAGTAATTTTCACGCTGGTCTGGCAAAAGATATTTCCTTCCGAACAAACACCCAGAACAAAAACATCACCGGTATCCAATATAATTTCTAAATTTACCCGGTTAAATAAGCGACTCTTTTTTGATCTCAAGCTGAATGAGATTTACACGAACATAATAATGAAAAAAGCAATTATAACAGGCAATTCGCATCCCTATTTGCAGGAGGCGCTTAAGGAGAAAGACTACAACGTGGTGTATGCGCCGGAGATCACTTACGACGAGCTGAAACAGCAGGCGGCAGATATGGCAGGCCTCATACTTACCACAAGGATCACGGTTGATAAGGAATTGATCGACGCTTCGCCCAACCTGAAATGGATCGGCCGGCTGGGCAGCGGTATGGAATTGGTGGATGTACCTTATGCCGAAAGTAAAGGCATTATATGCGTGAGCAGCCCCGAGGGTAACCGCAATGCCGTGGCAGAGCACAGCCTGGGTATGCTGCTGGCTTTGCTCAACAGGGTAGTGGTTGCTGCAAACGAAGTAAAACAGTTTGTGTGGAAGCGCAATGCTAACCGTGGTACGGAGCTTACCGGACGAACCGTGGGCATCGTGGGTTATGGCAATACAGGCAGTAGCTTTGCAAGGCTGCTTGAGCCGTTTAATGTTACCATACTGGCTTATGATAAATACAAAACAGATTTTGCAAAAGGTTATGTAAAGGAGGCATCTTTAGAGCAGGTGTGCAGGTATAGCGATGTTATCAGCTTTAATGTGCCGCTTACCAATTTCACGCATCACATGCTTAATGCAGAGTTGGTAAAGCTGATGGAACAAAAGCCCATCATCCTTAATGCATCAAGAGGTAAGGTTATAAAAACCGCCGATTTAATAGAAGGCTTGCAGCACGAAAAAATTTCAGGCGCCTGCCTCGATGTATTGGAAAATGAAAAGCTTGATACCTTTACTGCTGAGCAAAAAGCCCAACTGGCATGGCTTACCGCGCAGCCCAATGTAATTGTAACGCCGCATATTGCCGGGTATAGTCATGAAGCATTTTTGAAAATGGTAACAGTTACGCTGGAGAAGTTGGGGTTATAGTTTATGGGTTCACTGTCGACAGGTTAATATGTTGACAGGGATGGCTCCTTAGTAACTATTAGCCCATCAACTTTTCAACTTCTTTCCAAAGTTTTTTATTTCAATCCAAAAATTTTATATTTGTAGAAGTACATAATGCAACGCTTCGGTACAAATGCTGAGGCGTTGTTATTTTTTTCTGTGTCATATAAAGCATACAACTATGAATGGCGTACAATATGTAACTAAAGAAACACTTGAACAAATGAAGGAAGACCTGCAGCGCATGAAGGCTGTGGACCGCCCCGCGGCCAGCAAGGCCATTGCAGAGGCGCGTGAAAAAGGCGACCTGAAAGAGAACGCGGAGTACGACGCGGCAAAAGAAGCCCAGGGCCTTCTCGAAGCAAAAATTGCAGCGCTCGAGGGTGCTTTGGCCAACGCGCGCGTGCTCGACGAATCTACCATAGATACAAGTAAAGTTTCCATACTCACAAAGGTTACACTCACCAATTTGAAAACAAAAAAACAGGTAACTTACCAGCTTGTAAGCGAGCAGGAGGCCGATTTAAAAGCAGGTAAAATTTCGGTGGCCTCACCCATTGGCAAGGGTATTTTAGGTAAAGAACCCGGCGAAATTGCCAAAGTACAGGCGCCTGCCGGTGTACTGGAATTTAAGATAGACGACATTACCGTGTAGTTTTTATGTAACCGGCTGCGATAACCTCAACCCGGTTGCCTGTCTGCCGACAGCTACGGTTTGGACACAAATAGTTCTTTTTTTATTCCTTTCCACTTTTGTCTTGAAACAAAAGTGGAGCAATCCCGAAAGCTTTCGGGACAAGGCTGTGATGCCTTTCGCTAAAAATGAATTACGTTGCGCTAAAATGCCCAAACTCGCTTCCTGGCTGCATTTAATTATCAAACTCTGCGCGCTCGGACAATGGGCATTTTTAAACCTGCCTGCCGGCAGGCAGGCGCTCCACTCCATTCATTTTTTTAACGCTCATGCATCAAGGCCGCTTCGCATCGTCGCGGACTAGTATCCTCAACTTTTTACCAGTAACCGCGTTAGGCGCCTCTTTCGCTTCGGTGCCCGCGGCGGCGGGCGACCCGAGGCACGAGGGTAGAAGCGAAAGCAGCGCCGCTGCGGTTACGCTGCCAGCCGGCAGTGGAGGCAAAAGCTTAAAATATTAAAAACGAGGAATTAATATTAAGCTTTTACACAAAAGATGTTTCCAAAACGTGCTGCCGCAGGCAGGCGTCGCACACTTGTACTGAACAACATATCTCAACTGTTTTTACATTCTACATTTTTTTATTTTATATTTTGCGTTCATCATGACCATCTTTTCAAAAATCATCGCGGGCGAAATTCCTTCGTATAAAATTGCCGAAAACGATAAGTTCATCGCCTTTTTAGATATTATGCCGCTGCGCAAAGGCCACACGCTGGTGGTGCCTAAAATCGAAGTGGACAAATTGTTTGATGTGCCTGATGAATACCTGGCAGAAATGCTGCTGTTTGCAAAGCCCGTTGCCAAAGCAATTGAAAAGTCGTTTGACTGCAACCGTTGCGGCATCAGCGTTATTGGCATCGAAGTGCCACACGCGCATGTACACCTCATTCCCATTAGTGATGCCAATGACATTAATTTCGTTCAGGAAAAATTAAAATTCTCCCCCGCGGAAATGGAAGAAACCCGGGAGTTGATAGTTGGAAATTTATAAAGCGGTATCATCTGCAAATATTTCCCGGTAAATTATTTAGGCAAGCGGCCATGCGGTGTAGAAATGCATGTAAACCTTTTTATTGCCTGTTCCCGTATTTAATTTTATTTTTGAAAGGATATCATCCTTTAATCAGTTTATGCAGCAACCAGCCCCTATTGGTGTTTTTGATTCAGGTTATGGAGGTTTAACGGTTTTAAGAGAGCTGTCAAACTACCTGCCGCAATACGATTACCTGTACCTGGGCGATAATGCCCGCAGCCCTTATGGTACAAGGTCTTTCGATACGGTTTATCAGTACACTCTCGAATGTGTAAAATGGTTCTTCAATAAAGGCTGTTCGCTGGTAATACTGGCCTGCAATACCGCTTCGGCAAAGGCATTGCGCACCATTCAGCAGAACGACCTGCCCCGTATAGCGCCGGGCAAAAGAGTGCTGGGCGTAATAAGGCCTACAACAGAAAATATTGGTAATTATTCACAATCGGGATCAGTGGGTATTTTGGCTACATCGGGCACCGTTGCATCACAGTCCTATCCCATAGAGATCGCTAAGTTTTTTCCCGGCGTAAAAGTGTACCAGGAAGCCTGCCCCATGTGGGTGCCATTAATAGAGAACAACGAGATCAATACACCCGGCTCTGCATATTTTATCAAAAAAAACCTGCACTCCTTATTTAAAAAAGGAAAAAGAATTGATGTGGTGTTGCTGGCCTGTACGCATTACCCCATTATGCAGGAACAAATAAAAGAACATTTACCTGTTGATGTAAAGCTGCTGTCGCAGGGAACTATTGTGGCGCAAAGCCTTGCAGATTATTTACAACGCCATCCCGAAATAGAAACGCTCTGTAGCAGGAACGGCAGGCTGGAGTTTTATACAACCGATTCCACCGAAGATTTTGACAACCATGCCACCCTGTTTTTTGGAGAGCCTGTACAAAGCAGGCATGTAAACCTTGAGGAATAAAATTCGCCGGCGACACGGGTGGTTTAATAAATAGATAAGTTGGAACAACTTTTTAACTTAATAGAACACACGCACCGCAGTGTTTTCCTTACAGGAAAAGCGGGTACAGGAAAAACAACTTTCCTGGGCAATTTTATTAAACGTACCAAAAAGAAATATATCGTGGTTGCGCCCACGGGCATTGCAGCCATCAACGCGGGGGGCGTTACCATTCACTCCATGTTTGGCCTGCCGCTTAAAACGCATGTGCCCAGTTTTGATGATGTGGACCCTAACGAGGCCATCAATATACAGCACCTGCTGCCGCATTTTAAATACCGCAGGGATAAGCTAAAGCTGCTACGCACTCTTGATATTTTAATAGTTGATGAGGTTTCGATGTTGCGGGCTGATGTAATGGATATGATGGACCTGGCGCTGCGCACTGCACGCCGCAGCACGCAAAAGTTTGGCGGTGTGCAATTGCTGCTTATTGGTGATCTGTACCAATTGCCGCCGGTCGTAAAAGAAGAAAGTGAACGGATTTTGTACAGGTATTACAGCTCGCCATTTTTTTTTGATTCGGCAGCTTTAAAAGATAAAGCCCTGCTTACTGTTGAGCTAAAGAAAGTGTACCGGCAAACAGATGCCGTGTTTTTACAGGTGCTTAATGCCATCCGTGATAAGGATTTCGACGCGATAGATTTTGAGCTGCTTAATTCGCGATACGATCCGCTGTTTGAGCCTCAGGAAAACTATGTGTACCTCACTTCGCACAATTTTATGGCTGATAGCATTAACCGCCGTAACCTGGAAAAAATTAAATCCCGTGCTTTCGTTTACAAGGCCATCATCAATGGAGATTTTAAACCGCACCTGTACCCTAACGATGAAGAACTGGAGCTGAAAGTGGGGGCGCAGGTAATGTTTATAAGAAATGATACATCTGAGGCTAAAAGATATTTCAACGGTAAAATTGCGAGGGTTACGGAGTTGATGGACGATTTTATACGGGTATTGCCTGATGATGAAGCCGAAGAAATTTTAATTGAGCGCGAAACCTGGGAAAACAAGAAATACGCTGTTGACAGTCAAAATGAAATAAAGGAAGATGTGGTGGGCAGTTACGAGCAATTTCCTTTCAGGCTGGCCTGGGCGGTAACAATACATAGAAGCCAGGGCCTCACTTTCGACCGGGTTATTATAGATGCGGGGCGGTCCTTTACCAGCGGGCAGGTGTACGTGGCGCTCAGCCGCTGCCGCACGCTGGAAGGTATTGTATTGAAATCGAAAATAACGCCGGGCATTATTATAACGGATGACCGAATTGCCTTTTTTCACAACGAAACCAGCGCGGGGGAAAGAATTGAAGCCATACTGGAAGATGAAAAATATAATTATGCTATTGAAAAACTGTTGCTGCGGCTGGAGGTGAGCTGGCTGGAAAAAGAGTTGGAAGATTGGGCAGAAGCCGTAGCTGAAAGCAAATTTTTAAAGAGTGAGGAAGTGGAGCAACTTGCAGAAGCGCTGCGCCCTAAAGCGGCAGAGCTGGTTGCTGTTTTTGAAAAGTTTGCCGTGTATGCACGTGCAAAAACTCGGCTGATGAACACGGAAAGCTGGCAGCAGGTAGAGGAAAAAAGCGCGGGCGCTGTAAATTATTTTTTCGAAAATATTTACACCGGTTTTTTTGAACCGCTGAAAGCTGCTTATGCTGAAACCAAGGGCCAAAAAGGGCTGAAGGGTTACAACGATGTTTTAAAAACCTTGCTTGAAGAGATGGAAGAGTATTTGCAGGGATTGAAACACCTGGCACTTTTAGATAAAACCTTATATGTTAAAAAGCACGACGGTAAAATAAGCGCTAAGGTGGAGAAAAAGCCTTCGCATCTTATCAGCTTTGAGCTATTTGAGTCCGGTAAGGATATTGAAACCATTGCCACAGAAAGAGGAATGGCTGTTAGTACTGTTTTGGGACACCTGGCAAAAATAGCCGCCGTGGGTATTTTAGATATAGACAGGTTGTTTTCTGAAGAAAAGATCGGGATATTTAAAAAAGTGCATGACAAAAGCAATTTTGAAAGCCTTAGTCAATGGAAAGCCGCATTGCCCGATGATTTTGATTTTAACGAAGTAAGAGTGCTGCTCAATCATTTTAGTTATATAAAGCAGAAGCAGGAACGACAAGCGGGCGCTGCTTTGTGAGCGTATAATTCAACTTTCATGTTAAATTTTAATTTTCGTCCCTGATTTCATCAATTCTTCATAAAATTTTCGCTATTTTTGATGCCCCAATGTCAATTGGGAACTAACAATTTTTTTTAAAAGCCTTAAATTTCTATTTAAAATGGCAGCGAAGATCAGATTGCAAAGACACGGGTCAAAGAAAAGACCTTTTTACTTCATCGTGGTAGCAGACGCAAGAAGCCCGCGCGATGGTAAATTTATTCAAAAATTGGGTACCTACAATCCCCTGACGATTCCGGCCACGATTGAACTGGATCGACAAAAAGCATTGGAATGGCTGAACAAAGGAGCAACTCCTACCGATACTGTTCGCCGTATTCTTAGCTTCAAAGGTGTGTTGTACCTGAAACATTTACTGCGCGGTGTAAAATTGGGTTTGTTTGATGAGGCAACTGCTATGCAAAAGTTTACTACCTGGAGCGCTGAGCACGAAGTTCAAATGAAAAAGCGCCAGCAAAAAGCTATCGAAGAAAGGAAAGCTAAACGCAGAGTAGCAAGTGCAGCACCACGTAAAGTAGCTGAACCTAAAGCTGAAGAATCTGCTCCCGAAGCAAATGCTGAAGGAGCGGGGGAATAAACCCTTAAGCTTCTATGGAACAATGAATTCAGGCGGTCTTAACAGGCCGCCTTTTTTAATGTGCCAATGGTAGCAGGTAAGCTCTGTGCTGCCTGCTGTTGCGTTTGCATCAGAAATTGCGTTATAGTATAAAAGCCAATGGCCATGAGAAAAAATTTACTATTGCTGTCAATAATAGTTTTTGCATTAGTTTCCCTTAATTTTCGTTGCGGAAAACAGGAGGCGCTGCTTCCAAAAGAGGAGCCCATGCCTGATCCTGTAACCCTGGAAATGCCGCTCAATATTTACCCGGTAAAAGAGAGCTATTCCGTAGGCGATACTATTTGGGTGGAAGCGAATGTGCCGGACAAAATGCTTTTGAATACAAAAACTAAAACAAAAGAGTTAGCCGATGCTTTAAGATTTCATGTTCCCCTCAAATTTCATGTAGTAAACAAGCAGGTGCTGGTACCCGCCGGGGGCCTATGCGAATTTATTAATCCCGGCCAGCTGCAATTAACTAAGGATCCAGGTTATTACGATGCCCGGTATAATGTTTACTGGAATTACAATAATGTAACCATATTGAACTATGGATGCAATGAAAGTGAATATAAGTTTAAGTTAGGATTCAGGCTAAAAGCAAAAGGGGCATTTTATATTGGCTTATCACAGGCTGCGTTGCTTAGCTGTAACGAAAAAGATCCTTTTCAAAACAAACATATATCATTCAAATACGATGTGCAGGATGTAAACCTGAATGTGTATTATGGCCTGCCCCTACTTTCACAAAACGACCCTTACCGTATCGGGTTTGATGTAAAAGTCCTGTACGATAAAAAGGGCTTCATTGTTAAAGTGGAGTAATAAAAAAGGAGGTGATTTTAACCACCTCCCCGTGTTGCTTTAGAGATGGTCACTGCAATGTTGCAATTCCTGCATCTCCACTCTTAATAATACGTACAATCATAAATATAAAATAACAAACAGATTTGTCCCCGGCAATTGAGTAAGCCGCTTGTTTTAGCGGGTGAGCAGCAGTTTTTTTGTGTGGGCGATTTTTTCGTTCTGCATGCTACCCGAAATACTTCCTATTTTCGCACAAATTTTATGAAGAGCGAAAAATACATCAGCATAGGAAAATTTGCAGGTACACACGGGCTTAAGGGCGAGCTGGTGCTAAAGCATGGGCTGGGCAAAAAAACAGCATTAAAAGGGCTTACCCATTTTTTTATAAAAGATAAAACAGGCAGCCACCTGCCCTGGTTTGTGGAAGATATACGTGTAAAAAACGACTCGGAAGTATATGTAAAAGCCGAAGATATTCATACTGTGGAAGAAGCCAGGGATTTGGTGCAGAAGGAAGTATGGCTTACTGAAACAGATTTTAATAAGTACGCGGATCAGTCATCGGCCATTGGCCTGCTGGGCTATACAATTGTTGAGGGAGAAAAAACATTGGGTATCATTGAAGAAGTAATAGAGCAGCCGCACCAAATACTTTGCAGGCTGCAAATACAGGGTAAAGATGTGTTTATACCGCTGCACGAAGAAAGCCTTGAAAAAGTAGACAGAAGGGCTAAGAAAGTATGGGTAGCGCTGCCCGAAGGGCTGCTGGATGTGTACCTGGCTTAAACAAAAATAGCCCCTGGATAGGAGCTATAAATTCTTTTTGGCACAAGTATTATTTATTTAAGTGCCCTCTCGTCAGAAACCGTTAATTTTTTACGGCCTTTTTTACGGCGTGCAGCTAATACAGAGCGGCCATTGGCGCTTTGCATACGCTTGCGAAAGCCATGTACGCTTTTACGACGACGATTATGAGGTTGAAATGTACGCTTCATATCTTTTTAATTTTCACTTTTTGTTTGAATGCGCATGGGAGAACATGCTGATTTTCAATATTCCGCAACAGGACACCACTCTCTGTTGTTTGTGAAAGGACGGCAAAGGTAAGAAAGTTTACCCAAAAAGGGAACTTTTGCTGCCTTAAAAGTTTTAGCCCCTGCCCGTAACGAACAAAACCGCTCATAATCAATTATCTTTGATAGGATTGCTTCAAAAGTTGTAAGCGTCCATTAAAATATTTATGGGCAAATAAAATTATCCAATTAAAAAAATAAAAATATAACATGAAATAGCCATAAACGATTTTGGTTACCAAACGTAATTTCCCGATAGCTATCGGGAAATGGCGTATTCCCTGCCTACCGGCAGGCAGGCATGTAACAATTAAAAACAGCCGCTAAGCGGCGCACTAAATAATAAACACATGAAACGAAGCATGATAAATTTTTCTCACACAGGGAGATGTATATGCGGAGTTCCCTGTCTGCCGACAGGCAGGCATACGACAATTAAAAAACATTAAAAAATATACGGATGAAAGAGCAGGTATTACAACATTTGATCTCTGACCTGGAGAAAAGTATTGCAAGTTTTGAAACCTCTATCAACGGTTTGAAGGGCGTTTCTGACATTGATGAGAACAGCACGATAGACCCCGAGGATCTATCCAATCAAAACGTATCTAAAGATATGGAAATGCGTTACAATCTTTTGTTACAACAAGCAAAAGATGACCTGACAGCGGTAAAGCAGTTGGTGGAAAAAGAGAATGATACAGTATCGCCAGGTGCATTAATTGAAACCGCAGAAAAATGGTTCTTCGTGGGTATTTCTAATGCTGCTGTAATGGTTGATGGAAAAGAATTGGTATGTTTTTCAACCAGTGCACCGGTGTATAATACGGTGGAGGGAAAGAAGGCAGGTGATAGTTTTAAACTTGGCAAAGTTACGCATACTATTAAAAATATCTATTAGTTTGTTTCATTATAAACTCCGTAAATTCGTCGCATGATATTAAAATTCAGAGTATATTTTGAAGAAGACGACAGTATTTACCGCGATATTGTTGTTAAACATACACAGAGCTTTAAAGACCTGCACGAGGTTATTTTAAAAGCATACGAGTTTGATAATAAACACCAGGCTACTTTTTACCGCAGTAATGATAACTGGCAGCAGGGCCGCGAAATATCTTTAGAGGTTTATGATAAGGCTTATAAAGCGCCGCCGCTGATTATGCAGGAAACAACGATCGGTTCTGAGATAAAAAATACAAATCAAAAATTCACTTACACTTACGATTTTCATAAAATGTGGAATTTTTTGATAGAGCTGATTAATGTGGCTAAGGAAGAAGATGCAAAGTTGGTTTACCCCGCCGTTATTCGCAGCGAGGGCATTGGCCCCAAACAATACGGTACCAAAGGCCTGCTGGGTGAAAAATTTGCAGATATAGAAGAGAAATACGACCTTACCCGTGGTGCGGAAGGCTTTGGTGAAAAGAACGCAGAAGGTGAGGACTTTGAAGTGGAAGAAGCAGCAGACGACTACCAGGAGGAAGAATAATCCGATCTTTGGTTTAAGATTTGAAGACGTGCCTGATGATCGTCACGGATTTTCTTTAAATCATCCGGTTTCATATAAACAAGTGTTGGGCTTTAAGCTTGAAAACATTTCCCAAAAAAATAATCATCATCGCCGGGCCTACAGCAGTAGGTAAAACCGCTGTAGCTATTAAGGTTGCCGAAAAAAAAGGCACCGTAATACTATCTGCAGATAGCAGGCAATGTTATAAAGAGCTGAACATAGGCGTGGCAAGGCCTTCGCAACAGGAGCTTGCATCCGTGCCGCACTACTTTATCGCCTCGCACAGCATACAGCAAAAAATAGACGCGGCATATTATGAAACATTTGCCCTCGATCTTTTAAAGCAATTGTTCCTGGAGCATGATACAGTTGTGGTAACAGGTGGCACAGGCCTTTACATTAAAGCGCTGGTACAAGGGCTTGATGAAATTCCTGAAGTGCCGGAAGCAACCAGGCAGGCCATTATCAAAGGGTATGAAACCAATGGCATAGAATGGCTGCAGCAACAGCTTCAGCTAAAAGATGCACTTTTTGCATCGCGTGGCGAAATGCAAAACCCGCAACGCATGATGCGAGCGCTTGAAGTAATGGTAGCCACGGGCCGCTCTATCATCAGCTTTCGCACCACGACCAAAGCTTCACGGGATTTTGGCATTACAACAGTGGGATTAGAAATGCCGAGGGAGATTTTAAATGAGCGGATTAATAACAGGGTAAATGCGATGATAGCGGCAGGCCTTGAAGCGGAAGTAAGGTCTTTATTACCGCATCGCCACCTGAATGCATTGCAAACAGTGGGTTATAAAGAAATGTTTGATTATTTTGATGGTAACATAACTTTACAACAAGCTTCAGATCTTATTAAACAAAATACGCGCCGCTATGCTAAAAGGCAAATGACATGGTTTAAAAACCAGGCCACGATGCAATGGATAGATGTATGGCAACAGGCTGACGCGGAAGATGTGGCCGATACGATATTAAAGCTGACAGCCTGACTTATATTCACAATAAAATTATTTTAAATGCAGGAACAACAACCTTCATCCATCTTTGAAGAAAAATTAACGCCCGGCCTACAAAACGCTCTCTTTGCCATCAGCCGATGGAGCAGGCTTATCTCGGTAATAGGATTTGGCATAGGCGCTTTTGTAGTGGTAATGATGTTTCTCAGTGGCGCCACAATCTTTAAGCAAATGCAGGAATATATCGGAATGAACATGCAGGGGATTTATGGCGCTTTGATCGTGGTGTTTTTTATTTTCTTTTTTATAGTTGCCGCGGTTTTATATTTTTTATACAAAGCATCTATGTTGTTGCAACAGGGGGTGCAGCAGAAAGATACTACTTTGATCGCCGAAGGATTTGTATTCCTTAAAAGGTTCTTTTTAATAACAGCTATACTGGGCGCGCTCAGCTTGCTGGCAAATATTGTAACACTATTTAAGTAAAGCTATTATGGAATTTCAGCAGGAAAATATACAACCACAGTTTATGCTTGATGCATATACCAAAAGCAGCATTGCAGCTACTGCAAAAATTGCAGGCATAGCAGCGGTTCTGTCTATAGCCGGTACGCTCATTGGCGCGGTGGCGTTACTTATTAAGCCATCGGCATCTGTAGCCGCGGCAGAAGGTTTTGGCAATGGCCAGTTGGCTGGTGCTTCCTTAGTCTCATCAATTATTACAATTATTTTTTCGCTGATCATAAATGGTGTATTGTTTTACCATTTATACAGGTTTTCAAAAGTCGCTAAAACCGCGTTGCAAAACGATCAGTATATTGTTTTGGAGTCGGGCTTACAAAGCCTTGCCAGCTATTTCAGGATATTTGCTATCCTGCTTATCGTATCGTTAGGCTTTATGCTTATGGCCGGGCTTGCGGTGGGTATGGGCGCTGCTTTAAAATAATTTTTTAGGCATGTCATCATTATTTTGCAGACAGGTAATTGTAATCTTTCAACAACCGGTCTAAAAAATCTTCGGGTTCCATATCGGATTGTATTTGCAGGTAGTTTTTAATTTTTTCGGCAGCGGCTCTTGCAGTGGCGTAGTCGCTGCTTTTACGGCTGTGGTCTAAAATGGTTTTTACCACGTTAAGGTCTTTATCGCTAATGCGCATTACCTGCGGAAACATCGGTACATAATTATCTTCCACCTCGCGGAACACAGTGTTATCAAGGCTTTCACGGGTACTGGTTTTAATAAGTATGGTATTGGCAAGAATGTCGCCAACGCGCTGTGCCTTTTTTGTGGTAGCTACCAGTATTACATCGGTAAATAAAAAACCAAACCCTAACAGAACGATCATTACTGTTTCCATATTTCCGCCTACTGCCATTACGTACATCAGTAAGAAGATCAGCATTACCATCCATAAATCGCTCACCCTTAGCAGCCAGCGTATAATAAACTGGCTGATGCTCGCTTTGCCGCCATTCATATTTACCACCCGCAGCTTCATTATTTTTTTACCAAGGCTTTGGCCGTTGGTTGTTATCTCCATCACTATATGGTAAATAAAAACAGGAACCATAAGTAAAAGCCCTATTGCCCACATGTTGTAACCCCTATCGTCAAAATCCCAGGTATTACTGTTTTCAATTTTGTCTAAGATATTAGCGGCAACAAGCAGGTAGCAAAACTGCAATGCCATATCAATCAATAAAGCAAGCATTCTCCTGCCAAATCCTGGCAGCTCAAATTCCACATCTATATTAAAACTGGTTGGGATGCTGATTACCGGCATAATTCAATTTCTTAAAGCAAATGTATAGGGTTTGTAAGCATTTAAAATTATTGTAAAATATTGAAACTAATACAGAAATTCTTCTGAAAATAATTGCCTCTCCTGGCCAATATTAATTTAAAATAAGTGTAAAAACATTTATATTTGATTGCAGTTATTGCTTTTGAGATAGAAATTTAAAAAACTGAGTTTGCTCATAATTATGCTGATTTTGATGAAATAAATTAAAATGCATCATTAAAATCAATATATTAGCAGCCACATTATACATTACATGGCGTACGAAATTAAACAACACGATAAGTTTAAGTTCATAGAGGAGGGGGAGGGAGAACCTTTGGTGTTGTTGCATGGGTTGTTTGGCGCGTTAAGCAACTTTTCGGCGTTGATCGATCATTTTAAACAATACAATAAAGTGGTGGTGCCAATGTTGCCGCTGCTTGATATGGATATTTTACATACCAGCGTTACGGGCCTTGCAAAATATGTGGCAAGATTTATTGAGGTAAGAGGCTATCAAAACGTAAACCTGCTGGGCAACTCGCTTGGCGGGCATGTGGGGCTTGTTTATTTATTAAGAAATGAGCCGGCTGCTGTAAAATCGGTTATTCTTACGGGCAGTTCAGGCCTTTTTGAAAGCGCTATGGGCGATAGTTACCCCAAGCGCGGGAACAGGGAATACATACAAAAGAAAACGGAATATACTTTTTATGATCCCGCCATGGCTACCGAAGAGCTGGTAGACGAAGTATTTGCAATTACAAACAACAGGTTGAAGGTGATAAAAATTATTGCACTGGCTAAAAGCGCCATCCGCAATAATTTAGGCGAAGAGTTAGGCAATATAAAAATTCCGGCATTACTTATCTGGGGTAAAAATGATAATGTAACCCCGCCGTTCGTGGCAGAAGAGTTCAATAAATTATTACCTAACAGCGAACTTCATTTTATTGATAAATGCGGGCACGCACCTATGATGGAAGTGCCTGGTGAGTTTAATAAAATTTTGTTTAATTTCCTTAAAAAGCACGCCGCTATTGCAACAGAAGCCTGATCATTATAGTCTTACGTACAAAAGGCATTATGTTAGTTAAAAATTTACCCTTTGATGCTTTACCGCATATTGAGCTGGAAGATCCTGTGTACAGGGTGCTGGCTTTAATGCAGGATAATAACGTATTACATATTGCAGTTACCCATGAAGATAAATTTTACGGCCTTATAGGCGAAAACGATCTGTTGGAAGCTGATGAAGATTCAACCATTGGCGAGCTACAGTATTTACTGCACAATTTTTCGGTTAAAGAAGACGATCACTTTTTAAGGGCTGTGGCTTTGGCTGTAAACCACAAGCTCAGCATTGTGCCGGTAACAGATGGCGCCGGTAACTATACCGGAAGCGTGCAGAGCAGCAATCTTTTAAAACACGTGGCCGATTTTATACACTTACAGGAGCCGGGGGCCATGGTAGTGCTGGAGGTAGATGCACAACACTATTCCTCCTCCGATATTAGTAAACTGGTAGAATCCAACGATGCGCAGGTAACGCAGCTCAATACATCACGCAACAGCGAAAATGGCAAATTATTTGTAACAATAAAGATCAATAAGTTAGAAATATCTGATATAGTTTCCACTTTTCAGCGCTACGAGTACAATGTAAAGTATTACTCGGGCGAAGAATTATATACTAATGAGTTAAAAAATAACTACGAAAACTTAATGAACTACCTAAACATTTAAATTTGCAATCCGTATTTACTGAAAACAAAAATGCATAATGCAATAAAAAATACTCCGTGGTTGCAGGTAGTTTTGTTATTTGTAGCTTTTTATTGTACCCAAAATGCTTTTGCACAGGAGGCAGAACAGGGACACTCTGCCACACCTCACCCTTTATCGCATTATAATATTGATACTTCTATAATTAAAGATACGCTTGGTCAGGGCTTTGTAGTAAGAAGCATTGTGCTTGAAGGAAATAAAAGAACAAGAGCGCCGATCATTTTAAGAGAGCTGACTTTTCGTGAAGGTGATTCTGTACTTATTAAAAATTTTCCCGAAAAATTTGAAGAAGCCGAAAACAGGCTTATGAATACACGGCTCTTTCACGAAGTACATATATCGGTATTAAAATTTGATATGTACAACGTGGATATAAGGGTTGCTGTGGATGAAAGAAATTATATATGGCCTTTTCCACACCTGAAGCCTGTAGACAGGAACCTTAGCCAGTGGCTGTTTAAGGAAAAAATGAACCTCTCCAGAGTGGACTACGGCGTTAAGCTGCACCTGGATAATATAACCGGCAATAATGACAAACTTCGCTTTTATTTTATTACAGGTTATACAAGGCAATTACAATTGTCATACCACCGCCCGTATATTGATAAAAACCTTAAATGGGGATTGAACTTTGATATAGCCCTCGGAAAAAATCATGAAATAAATTATAACACTGTTAATGATAAACAGGTTTTTCTAAAACTAAGGGATAAAGCATTTGCCCGGAATTTTTTTAAAGGAAGCGTGGAAGCTACTTACAGGCCTGCATTTTATACCTGGCATACCTTTGGTTTCGGGTATAACAATCTTAGAGTGCATGATTCGGTATTAAAACTAAATCCCAATTATTTTAAGGTTCCCGGCAACGAAATAAGCTTTCCCGAATTTTATTACAGGCTGTTGCACCGCGATTTTGATTACAATCCATACCCCACAGAAGGGCATGCTGCAGAGTTTATGATATTACAGCAGGGGCTTGGTAAAGATGTAAACGTTACCCAACTTGTGCTAAAAGGTGTAAAATACTGGCCTCTGACAGAAAAAATGTTTTATAGCCTTGGAGCGACAGGGACAATAAAAGTGCCATTTAAGCAGCCTTATTATTCAATGCAATTATTGGGGTACAGTGACTTTACTATGCGTGGTTATGAATATTACGTGGTTGACGGCGTGGCAGGCGGCTTGGTGAATGCTACCCTGGCGCACCAGATTACCAATTTTAAAATTCATATTCCCGGTACCAGGTGGCTAACGCCACGGCTTATTCCGTTAAAAATATATGCCAAAATATATGGCAATGCGGGCTACTCTTATAATCCCAACCCCGGCAATAACCGCCTGGCCAATAAAATGCTGTATGGTGGCGGTTTTGGTTTTGATGTGGTAACCATGTACGATTTTAATTTAAGAATTGATTTCTCCTTCAACCAGTTAGGTGAAAAGGGTTTATATTTACAAAAGAAGAGTACATTCCAATAAAAACATGAAAGTAGCTATTTACAGCCGGGGAATAGATGCAGGACAACAGGAAGAAGTGAATACGTTTTTCAGGCAACTGGAAAACTACAAGCTGGAGTATGTTGTATATGCGCCGCTTTTTAGCCAGCTTAAAGATATGATAGAGCTGGATGCGGCTACCGGCACCTTTTCCACTGCAGAAGACCTTGATAAAGATGTTGAATTTATTATTGGCCTTGGCGGCGATGGTACACTGCTTGATACCGTAACCATTATTAAAGATAAGCCCATCTCCATCATGGGTATCAATTTTGGCAGGCTTGGTTTTCTTTCAAGCATCAACAGCGAAAATCTTGAGCTGGCGATCAGGGCGCTTGCTTACAGAACTTATGTAAGCGAAAAGCGTTCGCTCGTTCACCTTGAAGCAGACCGGCCGGTGTTTGGCGACGTGCCCTTTGGCTTAAATGAATTTTCTGTAGTGAAACGCGATACAGCGTCCATGCTTAAAATTCATACCTATATAAACGGGGAGTTTTTAAATACTTACTGGGCAGATGGCCTCATAGTGGCAACACCTACCGGTTCCACGGGTTACTCGCTAAGTTGTGGCGGCCCTATTGTTTTTCCCGATTCTGAAAACTTTATTATCACTCCTGTAGCGCCGCATCACCTTAATATGCGCTCGCTTGTTGTAAGCGACAACAGTATTGTTTCCTTTGAAATTGAAAGCAGGTCTGATGAAATTATATGCACGTTAGATTCGCGCAGAGAAGTGGTGCCTAAAAATATTTCGCTTGCAGTAAGAAAAGAAAAATTTATGATCAACCTGCTGCGCCTCAGCGAAAATAATTTTCTGCATACCATTCAAACCAAACTTATCTGGGGGCTCGATAAAAGAAACCTTTAGGTGTTTCTATTCTATTCTTAATTCAAACTCTGTCATCCAGTTTGGCTTCACATTCAAATTTCGTTTGGTGATGATCGTTACCATTTCGGGCTGTCTTTTCTCTTCAAAAAACTCTCCGGGATCCCATTTGCCATTTTTATTACGATCGTGGAGTATTTGCATTTCATAGTCGCCGGGGTTAATAAGCGCCAGTTCCAGCACATTGTTACGCAGCGGGAAAGAATATTTTAATTGCCCGCTCTGCATCAGCAGCAGTACAGGATTGATACTCATATCCAGATCCAGGAATGTAAGCTTTACCTGCCCGTACTCGTTTTTTGCTTTGGTGGTAAATTCTATGGTGTCTTTTTTTAACAGCTGCCTGTCAAGGCTATCTGTAGCAAAATCTTTTTCAAGAATAAGATTATATTTTTTCGATTCCTGCCAGGGCATATTCATCGTCATAATATGCCGCGTACTATCTAATGTAAAACGGTGCCCCGTGGCTGGTGTAAAAGTAGTATCGGTGCTAAGTTGCATTTTAGCAGGCTCAAAGTCTCGTAGCGGCACGGCAAATGTCATTACAAAAGCCTGTAGCAGGTCCTGCTTTTCACCCTCAAGGTTGGTGGTAAATTTCAGGCGCCTGTCTTCATCCTCTTCCTGCGAGCCCTGGCCTTCGTCTAATACTTCTTCTTCGTAAGCGTATAGCCTTACCGGTTCGGGTTGTATATCGCTTCTTATAACAATAGCGCTATCTGCAAAGGCAAATGTTTGTGTTTTATCCATGTACTTATAGCTGCTGCTTTCATCTTTTAAAGCGTATAGCCGGTAGGTACCGGGGGCCAGGTACCTGAAGAGGAATGTACCTGTTGTATCGAGCTTGGCAATATAGCGCGGGCGGTCTTTTATTACCGCGCTGTCATCAAGGTTTTTGTGCAGCATTACTGTAAGCGTGGAGTCTACCTTACCAGTGCGCGCCATTTTTACATTACCACTCAGTTGCAACGTATCAAAATAATTTCCGGTAGAAACCACGTACAACAGGTCTTTCGCTTTATTGCCTTCGTTCACATCCTTTATTGCATTTCTAAAATTCAGCACATAGGTTGTGTTTTCTTCAAGCGTGTCTTTCAGGTTTATGGTTACGGTTTTAAGCTTGCGGCGAACATCAGGAAACCTTGCAGGCAACGGGGAAATGATAAGATTTTCAAACGGGTTTTCAAGTTCCACGTATTCATCAAACTCAACTGTAATTCTTTTAGAATTAAAATTAGTTGTTTCGTTGGGAGGGTCTACATGCACAATTACCGGCGCTATACTATCACGCGGCCCGCCCGATGGTGGCACCACGCTGGCACAACCACCGCCCGAAAAAAGAGCAAATGCCACTGTAGCCATTACCAAAACTGTTGCAAGAAAACTTTTCATTCGCATACGAAGTGCAAACATAAATCTTTTAGCAATATTGTAATAATTCAATACCACGGTGCACGGGAATATTAACAAATCTGATGAAGCAATGACGGCCGCCATTTTTATGCAGGTGATTTTACATAACAAATGTTTTCTGTTTCTATGAAATGGTTATTTCATGACAATTAAAATTCGCAAATGGAAAACAAAACCGTTAAATTTGGCGTCGGCAGTTTTATAGTGAATTGAAGCTGTAATTTTTAAGCAGATACATTAAAAAGAACGAAATTGACTTATTTATACTTAAAAGCAATTCACATCATTTTTGTGGTAACGTGGTTTGCCGGGCTGTTTTACATGCCCAGGCTTTTTATTTATAATGTAGAAGCTAACGATAAGCCGGCTGAAGCAAAAGCTGCCCTGCAAGGCCAGTTCGCTGTTATGATGAAGCGGTTGTGGTATGGTATTACCTGGCCCTCGGCTATTATTACGCTTATAATGGGCGTGTGGGTTTTGATCTACAACAAATGGTACCTGCTCGTTTTTCAAAAAGCGGGATTATGGCTTTTGCTAAAACTAATATTGGTGATTTTTTTGTACCTGTATCATTACTCGCTGCAGGTTATATTAAACCAGCAACTGAAGGGTGTTTTCAAATACTCGTCAGACCAGCTAAGAATGTATAACGAACTCGCCACTATTTTTCTCATCACTATTGTCATCCTGGCCGAAGTTCAAAGCGGGATGAGCTTTGTGTGGGGCATCATTGGCACAGTAGGCCTGATAGCCATCCTGCTGCTGGCGATAAAAATCTACAAGCGCATCCGTAATTCTTCCCCGAAATAATGGCTTAGTTTTTGCTTTAAAGAAATCTCATATATTAAAATAACTGTTTTGTAGTTGTTTCCGGAGTATAATGAAGAATTACCTTTTAACAATTGATTCTCAAAATCTTAAAATGCTATTTGGGCAGGCTCCTGTGGCACTGGGCATGCTAAGGGGAGAAGATTTTATAATAGATGCCGCTAATGACCAAATTTTAGCGCTTTGGCAGCGCGATGCTTCTATTATAGGGATGAAACTGTTAGACGCGTTACCCGAACTTGAGGGACAAAAATTTCCTGCATTGCTGCGCCAGGTTTTTACAACCGGCATTCCTTATAATGGTACTGGCGAGTTAGCCGTGCTTGATGGAGTTGAAAGCTATTTCGATTTTATTTATGCGCCTATTTATGAAGGCGATGAAATATTTGGCGTGAGTGTAGTTGCCACCGATGTAACCGAAAGGGTGATCTCGCAGCAAAAACTAAAAGAAAGCGAATCGCTTTACCGCGACCTGATATTGAATGCAGATGTATCTACAGCCATTTACATGGGGGAAGATTTAATCATAGCCCTTGCAAATGACCAAATGCTGAAAACAACATGGGGCAGGGATGAATCTATCATTGGTAAAAAGCTGGAAGAGGCTATTCCCGAACTGGAAGGCCAGCCATTTATAGAACTGCTGCGAAACGTGCTACGCACGGGCGAAACTTATTTTGGAAAAGATGATAAGGTAGATTTTATAATGAATGGCGAAAAGAAAACCTTTTATTATAACTTTTCTTACAAGCCACTAAGAAAACCCAATGGTGAAATTTACGGTATCTTAAATATGGCGGTAGATGTAACCGACCAGGTATTGGCAAAAAAGAAGGCGGAGGAAAGCCAGGCATTGCTGAATAATTTTATTCAAAATGCGCCAATGTCTGTAAGCATTATGCAGGGGCCGGATTTTATTAATACCGTTTCAAATGCAAAAACCACAGAACTGTGGGGCGGCCAACGCGAGCGTCTTGGAAAAAAACTGGTTGATGCCTATCCCTACCTTGCCGGTAGTGAAACGCTTAAAAATGTACAAAGAGCTTACGATACAGGGCGGCAAATTGAGGTAAAAGACCAGGAGGTTGAAAACAGCGATGGCTCCGTTAAATACATCAACTATATTTTAAAACCAATTACCGGCCTTGATGGTATTACTGAGTACATTATTTCAGTGGGTTTTGATGTAACAGAGGATGTATTGAACAGGCAAAGGCTTCACGCCAGTGAGCTGCAGTTTCGTAACCTGGCTAACTCTATACCGCAACTGGTGTGGAAGGCAGATGCCGAGGGTAATGTAAACTATTACAACGATAAATGGTATGAGTACACTGGTTTTAAACGTGGTGATGTGGGTGATAATAGCTGGAAAGATATATTAAGGCCGGGTGAATACGAAATAGTGCGCGACATATGGCAGGAGAGTGTGCGCACCGGGAATGATTACCAAATTGAATACGAGTTTCTTGATAAAGACAATCCCGGCCAATACCGTTGGTTTTTAGGGCAGGCAATAGCTGTAAGAAACGAAAACAATGAGATGGTGGAGTGGATAGGCACCTGTACCGATATTCATGAAATAAAGATGCTGCAGGGCCAAAAGGACATCTTTTTGGGTATAGCCAGCCACGAGTTAAAAACACCGCTTACCAGCCTTAAACTTTACTCCCAGGTATTGGAAAGAAGCCTTAATAAAGCAGGCGATGATAAAAATGCAGGGCTGGCTGTGAAAATGGATGAACAGGTAAATAAATTGAGTTCTCTTATTTCAGACTTGTTGGATGTGACTAAAATTCAAAACGGGCGCATGCAATTTAACGAGGAAGAATTTGACTTTAATAACCTTGTAAAAGATGTGGTTCATGAAATACAGGTAACCACCAGCCATAAAATTTTACTCGAAACAGAGGATGTGGGTACTGTGTTTGGCGATAAAGGCCGCATAGCGCAGGTAATTACTAATTTAATTAATAACGGTATAAAATATTCACCTGACGCTGACAGGGTGATCGTTGCCACTAAGCTGGTTGATGGCAATGTAACCTTAAGCGTGCAGGATTTTGGTATTGGGCTTGATGAAGATAAGCAGGACAAAGTATTTGAACAATACTACAGGGTAAGCGGTGGCGAAGAGCATACTTTCCCCGGCCTTGGGTTAGGCCTTTATATTTCATCTGAAATTATTAAGCGCACCGGTGGCCGCATTTGGGTGAATAGCACACTGCGAAAAGGTTCTACTTTTTGCTTTGAAATACCAAAGTACAAAAACGGGGAAGAATAATGGGAAAGAAAATACTTATAATTGATGATAATATCGCCATCATAGATGCAATATCACTCTTTTTAGATTTTGAAGGCTACGATGTTAGCACACTCTCTAAAGGGTCTGACGTATTTAAAGTTGATAAAAATAATTACCCCGATCTTATATTGCTCGATATGTGGCTTTCCGGTGAAGACGGGCGGGATATTTGCCGGAGATTAAAATCAGAAGAAGCCACCCGGCATATACCAATCATTATGATGTCTGCAAGCCGCGGGCTTGAGGGCAGCACGATCGAAGCCGGCGCCGACGCGTTCATTTCAAAACCTTTTGATATGGATGTAATGCTTGCAAAAATTGCAGAACTGGTTTAGCCCTTCTACATTTTAAAAGTAACCACCTTTTCATGTTCCAGCAGGAATAGTTCCAGGTCATCCAGTTTTTCTTTTGCAATATGTATGTCTGCTGTAACCAGCAGGTTATTATTATCTTTTTTTTCAGTTTTAGTAATGGAGTGATAATTCGCAAACTGGTCAATTTCGCTAAATATTTCTTTTCGTTTTGATGAATGTGCGCCATCAATTTCAATCTCAAGGCTACGCGAAAAATAATTGGGTACCATGTACCTGCTTACAAGCTGAATGCCATAAATTACAATAAGCGTTGCTACTAAAAATACAAGCGCTATGTAAAACTCCCCAAATCCAATTGCCATGCCAATGGCGGCGGCCACCCAAATAACGCCTGCGGTTGTAAGCCCGTAAATAGAAAATCCTTCTTTAAAAATTACGCCTGCGCCCAAAAAGCCAATACCGCTGATGATGCCGGCCGCGATGGCGAAATTATCGCCGGAGCCGCTGAAATTTTGGGAAAGGATGGCGAACAGCGCGGAGCCTACTGTAATGATGGTAATGGTTTTTAGCCCGGCAGACTTATCTTTCATCTCTCTCTCAAAACCAAGTACCAAACCTGCTGCCAAAGCAAAAAGCGCTTTCCAGATATCTGATTGCTGAAAAAATTCGTTTATCGTTTCCATTTGCTATAGTTTAAAAGTTAAACCATAGCATTTATTATGCCTAAGTAACAAGGCAACATTTAATCTTGTCGATCATTTCTTCAGCAGGTAGCTGAATGCAAATCCCAGCCGTGGTAAAAAATAAAAATCGCCGTTTGAGGGATTAGCGCCAACCCCACCTCCAACCTGCCATTCAAAATTAAAGTTACGCGAGAGGCTGCGTTGCATGCCCCAGGTAGGTATTAAAGAAAAGCTTACATGCTTCGCTTTCTCCACATCTTTACTGGCAGCTATATGGGGAAAATAGGTAGTAAAGTCGAGCGCGAAAAAGTTAGCAGCATTATTAAGCGTGTTTTTACCATCCTGCGCCCTTTTAACGATGTTGTAATAATTCCGGTACCCCGCTCCGGCGTAAGGTGCCAACGCGTAGTACAAATAAGACCCTCCCGAACTCTTAGCACCAAAGGCAAACGCTGCACCAAGCCCGCCGTTCAACAAAAGAACACCCTTTTGCGAAACAGGCTTTTCCCACTCAAGGCCTATTGGCGGCACTTTAAGTTTTATGAGTTCTTTTACGGTTGCGTTGTCGTTTGTTTGGGAAAAAGAATAAAATGTGCAGCAGACAAATAATGCTGTCAGGAAGCTGGCGTATTGTAGTTTCATGGCATAAAGTTTTGTGTTGCTAAGGTACCACCTCATTCTGTACAATGAATTTGAATGGGTTGTATTGTTTTGTTAAAACAAAAAACTCCCGGTTTTAACCGGGAGTCTTAAAATATAATAGTTTATAGAATTATCTAACTTTAAAAATAAAATCGTTATTCTTAAATTGTTTTGCCAGTGTTTTTAAATCGTACACAATGCTCGCGTCTACCTGCTTATCTCCAAGCTCTAAAACAAAACCGCCGATTATCGAAGGATCTACTTTTTCAACCAGTTCTATATTATTGAATCCCGACTCTTGTTTTACTTTGGCAATAATTGTATTCTTAATAGCGTCGCTTACAGGAACTGCAGTTGTTAATACAGCAGTATGTATGTTTTTATGTTGCTTGTATTGGTCTACAAATGCGGGTGCAATTTCGGGTAAAACAGCTTCCCTGTTTTTAGAGATCAATAAATCTACAAAACGTTGTGTAAGCGTGCTCACTTTGCCCTGCAGCACCGCGTTGATGGCTTTGGTCTTCAGTTCAGATTTTGTAATAGGGCTGCGCAACAGGTTCAGCAGGTCGCGGCTTTGCTTTGTGGCAGCCTGCAGCCACTGCATATCTGCAAATACCTGCTCAAGCTGGCCCTGTTCTACTGCAAGGTCTAATAATGCTTTTGCATACCTGGCTGCTAAACGTGGATTAGGCATACTTTAATTTTCAGATTTTTTTTGATTTACGATTTCAGGTTTCAGACTACTACAAAGTCACTTTTCCGGGAAGCTGCCTAATTTAATTTCATGCCATCAATCAGTGAATTGATCTGCGCTTCCTGTTTTGCCTGGCTCGAAAGTTCGTGTTTTAATAATTTTTCACTTACATCAACCACTAATTTACCCACCTCGTTCTTTACTTCTGTAAGTGCCGCCATTTTTTGCGCGTTGATGGCTAATTGCGCATCTGCAATTATCTTGCTCGCCTCTACTTTTGCCTGGTCTTTAGCTTCGTTAATGATCTTGTCTTTGGTTTCGCGAGCCTCTTTCAGCATTTGCGATCTTTCTTCACGTGCTTTTGCCAGTAAAGCTTCGTTTTCACTTTGCAATTGCGCCATTTCAGCTTTTACTTTTTCGGCCTGGGCAATTGCGCCTTCAATATTTTGTTCGCGCTCGTTCAGCATTTTTAAAATTGGCTTCCATGCAAATTTTCTTAAAATAAAAAGAAGCACTATAAATACGATCAGCGCCCATGCAAAATAACCGAGATCTGGTATGAGTAAATCCATAATTATTTACGGTTTAAATGATTGTGTTTTATATTTAAGCAATGCTACGCGCATTGCGGTAACTTTTTAAAAGTACTGTACCCGCCGCCCTTTGCTTTGGATACAGTATTGTTTTTTTGTGATTGATCTTATTTCAACACTGCCAGTAAGCCGGCGATTACCGCGAACAGGGCAACACCCTCAACGAAGGCTGCTGTTAAGATCATTGCACCACGAATGTCGTTGGCTGCTTCCGGTTGGCGTGCGATACCTTCTGTAGCGCCTTTACCAATTTGGCCGATACCGATACCTGCACCAATAGCCGCGAGGCCGGCGCCAATAGCACCACCAAAGTGAGACCAGCTTGAAACAACTTCAGTTTGCAATAACACGTTTAATAAATCCATGTTTCTGTTTTTATTGTGATTAAAAAAATACTAAAATTTTTATTCCTTTTTCTCTTTACAAATTAATGGGCATGATCATTTGCTTCCTCGTGATGATGATCGCCTATGGCGCCACCAATAAACACTGCGGTAAGATTTGTAAAGATATATGCCTGGATGAACGCTACCAGTAGCTCAATTAAATAAATAAATACCGCGAATGCAACAGATACCGGCGAGAAAGCCCAACCGGCAACTTTGGTCATTTCGCCAAATATAAATATGAGGCTGATAAAGCTGAGGATAATAATGTGGCCGGCTGTCATGTTTGCAAACAAACGCACGATGAGCGCGAAGGGCTTGGTGAACATGCTCAGCAGCTCTACGGGCATCATTAATAATTTTACAGGCACAGGCACACCGGGGAACCAAAATATGTGCTGCCAGTAATGCTTGTTGGTGCTGAAAAGGATTACAAAGAACGCGATGATACCCAGCATTGCAGTAAAAGCGATGTTGCCGCTCACGTTAGCAGCGCCGGGAATTAAACCAACAAGGTTATTAATTAATATAAAAAAGAATACAGTTAATAGATAAGGAAGGTACTTCGTGTATTTTGGCCCCAGGGCAGGTTTTGCAATATCGTCGCGCACGAAGGTTATAACAGGCTCAATTGCATTTTGCAGCCCTTTGGGTGCAGAGGTTACGCCCTGTCCGTTCTTATATTTTTTAACCATTGAGGTAAGAAGCCAGATAAGGAGTATAACCGCGAAGATCATTTGCACCACGTTTTTGGTCATGCTGAAATCGTACACCTTTACGCCCGGTTCTACAGGGATTATTTTATTGTGCTCAAGCCTGTAGCCATTGTATTCGGCTTCGCCATGATGAAATTTAGAAGACATGAAAACATCCAGCCCTTTTTGAGGAGAGTACAGTATTACCGGCAGTGGAATGCTGGCGCTAAAAGTGGTGCCATCGCTTTTTTTAATATCAAAAAAGTGAAAGCTGTGCGCATCTGCAATGTGGTGCAAAATAGCAGAACCCGGATCGAATTTTTCGCCTTCGCCACCACCGGCGGCACGCGCATCTGAAGCGTTTACAAAAAGCATTAAAAAAAGGCTTAAAGCCGCTACTATAAAGGATTTGAAGCTATTTACACCCATCTTAACCGGAAATTTGCGGCAAAGATAAGGTTAGGCGGGTAATTTCGTGAATTTTGGAAAGGGGATTTTGAAGATATAATCTGGAATTCTGGTATGGGGGTTATAATTTACCCTGTTCCTTTAAAATAGATTTAATTTTTGTAAGATTTTCCACGTCAAGTTGGTCTTTAGGACGGTCAACCGCTTTTTTATTGTCAATTAAATGATTTATGTGTAAAAACGGTACTTCGATACCATCAATATCAGCAATACCAGACAGTTTAAAGCATTGATCAAAAGAAAAACCTTCCAGTCCTTTCATAGCTGTCATTAAGTCAAGCCGGTATCCATTATTCAGGTATAAATATGTCCACCCAGGCACAAATTGCATTGTTTCTATCATTGCATAATTTTCACCTGAATAATCCTCAAAAGCTTTGCGGAATGCAAGCCGGTTTTGTTTGGTATCCTTAAGCCAAACATCTATATCTTCCGTAAAACGTTGGTAACCATTAAAATTTGTAGCCACACCGCCTACCATTATATATTTAACCTTTCGCTTATTCATGCAGCCCCAAAAACTTAAAAGCTCAGAATTAAATATATCCATATTGCCAAATTTATTATTGACTGATGTCTTTTCTGTAAGTGATCTTCGCTTTTTTCATCATCATGCCATCTTTCATAAGGCTGGTCATAATAAGAAAGCGTTCTTTATATGTACGTTTAAGTGCAGCCCGAAGTAAATCTTCTTCTGCATTGTTATAAAGTTCATCGGGCTCCTTCATAACTAAGAGGCTTTTATTAATTTGATTTTTGACATTCATTGCAAATGCAATCTACTAAAATATTCAGAGATTACTGCACCCTTTTCAACATGACCAGATAGGTGGGAAAGTGGTCGCTATAACCGTAATTGTATACATCGCCGCTGTAAGTGCGTTTTGGGTAGCCTTTGTATTGGCCAAAACTTTCTATCATAAAATCGGGCTTAAATATAACATTGCGATAAAAGAAAAAGCCGTCCTGTTTTTTGTCGAGCCAATCCTGCGAAATAATGATCTGGTCAAAAAGGCTCCACGAGTCGCGGTAAGCCAGTGTGCCGGTGCCGCTTTTGTAATCATTCACCCAGGGATTGTATAGTTCATTAGCTTTTAGTTTTTTAATATCGCCATGTGCTTTAAGGCCTAAGGTAAGGCTATTATTCACGGGTTCATCGTTCATGTCGCCCATTACAATGGTTTTGGTACCGGGGTAAATAATATTGATGGAATCCAAAAAACTTCTTAGCGTGGTGGCTGCTGCCATGCGGCCCGGCTCGGAGCGCTTTTCGCCGCCGGAACGGCTGGGCCAGTGGTTTACAAATACATTCACTTTTTCACCATCCAGCAGGCCCTGCACCCATAATATATCGCGGGTATAAACAGCATCTTTTGAGCCGGCAGGCAATTTTACGTAAATAGGCCGGCTTTTTTCCACCTTAAAATATTTGGGATTGTAAATAAGCGCCACATCCACACCCCTGAAATCTCTTGAATTATAATGCACATAACTATAATTGCGACTGGCAATGAGAGGGTGCCTTAATAAAGTATCGAGCACAAACTGGTTTTCAATTTCGGCAGTGCCAAGCAGGGCAGGCCCATCGGGATTAACATTAGTGCCTATTTGTGAAAGCACTGTAGCAAGGCGCTGCACCTTATCGTTAAAAACCTTGCTGGTGTAAGCTTTAGCGCCGGTGGGTGTAAATCCCGCGTCATCGTTACTGCCATGAAAAATAGTGTCGTAAAAATTTTCGAAATTGTAAAAACTTACAATGACCGATTTATAGGATTGCTGCGCGAATGCCCCGAACGCCGCGAATAAAACTATTACTAAAATGCCTGCTTTTTTCATTATGCTTATGTGTCGTTTATATAAGATGCCAAATGTACTGCCGTAAAAGAGTGCGACGCCTGCCTACCGGACAGGCAGGCAACCAGGATGCCACCTATTCTTCAGCCGGGCTCATAATATTGATTGCAATCAACTTTGTGTTATAAAAAAATATTATAAGACTTTATTGCTTCCTGTATTGCCAAACTAACTAATTTTACATTCGCTTTTTTGTTTATAAAGATAAAAATTACCCAATGAAAGTTGCTTTAACCACGCTCTTTCTGCTTTGTGTGTTTGCCGTGCATGCGCAAGTTACTCCCACAACCGATACTACGCAAAGAAAAGATACAGCTATTGTAAATATCCTTGATAACATACAGGAGAATATGCCAACCATAAGCCTGAGCGATGATGAGCTGGATGCCGATGGGGGCAGTAACACATCCGTGTCGTCGATTTTAGGTGCCAGCCGCAATCCTTTCCTCTCTGCTGTTTCTTTTAGTTTTTCGCCTGTTCGTTACCGGGTAAGAGGTTATGAAAATGCTGATGCCACTTACCTGAACGGTGTGGATTTTACCGGCCTTGATAATGGCTTTACGCCTTTTGGCCTGTGGAGCGGGCTTACCAACGTAATGCGCAGCCGCGAAAACTCGCTGGGCCTGGAGGCTAATAATTACGCCATTGGCGGAATAGGACTAAACTCGAACGTGGATATGCGCGCCGGCTCGCAATGGGCGCAAACGCAAATAGGTTACGCCGTATCGAACCGCAACTACAGGCACCGCATACTTTTTACACACGGCACAGGCTTTAATAAAAAAGGATGGGCTTACGCGATGATGCTAAGCCCGCGTTATGCTGATGAAGGCTACGTGGATGGAACGTATTACCGCAGCCTGAGCTATTATGCTGCCATAGACAAAAAGATAGGTAGTAAGAACACTGTATCGCTGATAGCTTTTGGCTCGCCTACTGAAAATGGAAGGCAGGGCCCCAGCACACAGGAGGCGATGGATTTGGCAGGCAGCAATTATTACAACCCATCGTGGGGATACCAGAATGGTAAAAAAAGGAATAGTAATGTGGCTGAAACTTTTCAGCCTGCATTTATGGCGGTGCATGAGTATAAGCCAAATAATAAAACCCGCTGGATGACCACGCTGGCCTATACCACGGGAAAAAGAAAAACATCGGCCTTTGACTGGAACAATGCTGCCGACCCGCGGCCGGATTATTACCGGTACCTGCCCAGCTATTACGATCTTACCGAACCAAATAAGGCAGAGCGGCTGAGGGCCTCCATGCGCGCCAACCCTAATATGCTGCAAGTGGACTGGCATGGCATGTACGATGCTAACCGCGGAAATATTTTAACAGTTACTGATGGCAGTGGCAACAGTGTTACCGGAGCCCGCTCGGTGTATATTTTGCAAAACAGGGTGAATGACCTGAACCGTATTTTATTTAATACCAATTTTAATACAAAGCTTACAGATGTGCTGGGCCTCACTGTTGGCGCTAACTTTCAGCAGCAGGGCAACCGTTATTACCTTGAAGCGAAAGATATTTTGGGTGGCGATTACTGGCTGAACATTAACCAGTTTGCACAAAGGGGATACCCAACCGATCCTCAAAAATGGCAGTATGATGTAAATGATCCCAACCGCATTATTAAAAACGGCGACAGGTATGGGTACGATTATAAGATGACGATGAACCGTGGCGCTGCCTGGGCGCAATTGCTGTTCACGCTTACCCGGTTCGATATTTTTGCTGCGAGTGAACTGTCTGCCTCTAACTTTTACCGGACAGGTATGGTAAAGAACGGGTTGTTCATGGATCAGTCTTACGGTGACTCTAAAAAATTCAACTTTTTAAATACTTCTTCAAAAGCGGGTGTTACCTATAAGCTGAACGGCAGGAATTACTTTTTTGTAAACGGCGCATATATAACCGCGCCACCGTATTTTGATAATGTATTTACCTCGCCGCGCACACGCAATACCGTGCAGGATAGCATTACAAGCGAAATAACACAAAGCATTGAGGCGGGCTATAAATTAATGTCGCCAAATGTAAAAGCCGTGCTGAACGGTTATTACACTAAAATGAAGGACGGCTTTGATATGCTGAGTTTTTATTACGACGAGGAGGAGTACCGCGATTTTGTAAACTATGCCATGAGCAAGATTGATAAGGTGTTTTTTGGTGCGGAACTCGGGCTTGAAGCAAAGCTTACTTCCACTCTTACATTTAACGGCGCTGCATCTGTAGGCAGGTATTATTACGACAGCAGGCAAAAGGCGGTGGTAACGGTAGATAACAGCAACGACAGGGCTACTACTCAAACGGTGTATATGAAGAATTACCGGGTACCCTCCACCCCGCAAAACGCGTATAACGCCGGGCTGTTTTACCGCTCGCCAAAGTATTGGTACATCAGCCTTTCGGCAAATTATTTTGATAATATGTGGATAGACCCTGCCGAACCAAGAAGAACGAATGTGGCTTACGCGGATATGAATCCCAACGATCCTAAGGTGCAAAATTTTTATAACACTCTTATAAAGCAGGAAAGATACGAGCCGCAATTTACGCTCGACTTTTTTGGCGGATGGTCTAAAAGGCTGCCCCGCAAATATTACATCAATAACCAGCCGAGCTATATTGTATTTAACCTTGGTGTAAATAATCTTTTAAACAATACCAATATTCGTTCCGGCGGTTTTGAGCAGGCAAGGTATGATGCCACTACAACTTATAATCCCAATAAATTTCCTAATAAATATTACTACGCTTACGGGCTTAACTATTATGCCAGCGTGATGTTCCGTTTTAATTAATTTATAAATCCATACAATAATGAATTCGATATTACGATTTAAAGGAAGCCTTCTTGCATTAGTTGCAGCATTCGGTATGCTGGTTATTGCTTCTTGTAATAAAAATTTTGATGAGCCGCCTTTTCATGAAGACCCGAACCTGCCGGTTACCATGACGATAAAAGATTTAAAGGCCAGGTATGCTTCCAGAGAAAACTTTCAAACAATAAATGACGACCAGGTTATTGCGGGTGTGGTTGTTGCAGATGACCGTTCGGGTAATTTTTACCAACAAATAGTAATACAGGACGAAACCGGTGGTATTCCCATAAGAATGAACAGCGCCGACCTTTACACAAAATTTCCTGTGGGCCGTAAAGTATATGTAAAGCTTAGAGATCTGATGCTGGGCGATTACGGTGGTTTGATACAGCTTGGTATGGACTCATCGCGGGGCAGTAATGGCAGACTGAACTTAGGACTAATACCCACTGCTTTAATCGATTCATTTGTTATTCGCGGCTCTTACGGGCATGCAGTTACTCCCAAAGTGATAAAACCATCAGACCTGACAACTGATATTCAAAATCCTTATTACGGCATGCTGGTACAGATCAATAATGCAGAGTTCAGGGATGCCGATATAGTAAAAACTTATGCAAACCCTACTGACACCGAAAATGAATCGGCAAGAAACTTTACCATTAAGCCCTGTGATGATAATAAAAGCATTGTTTTAAGAAACAGCAGTTATGCTGATTTTGCCGGGTATCCGGTACCGCAGGGCAACGGGCCATTGGTAGGGATTGCCACTATTTTTAATACAACAATTCAGATTGCTATAAGAGATACCGCTGATGTACAGTTTAAAGGCCCCAGGTGTAATGGGCAGGTGCCGGTGGGCAGTACGAAAACTATTGCGGAAGTGTTACAGTATGCAACAGGAGATTCCACAATTCCAGGGGGCGTTTGGATCGAGGGTGTGATCGTTTCTGATACTAAAAATGAAGCGGCAGGAAATTACAGATTGCAGGAAGGAACTTCTGGTATACAGGTTCGTTTTGCAAATGGCAGCAACCCTTCGCCCGGCGCATTGGAAGATAAATTGAAAGTGTATGTTGGCGGCCAGCGGTTTAGTATTTTTAGCGGCGGTTTGCAGATAAACGGAGCTGAAGTATCTTCCACAACAGGTGCCGGAACAGTAGTGCCAAGGGTGGCAACTATAGCTCAAATTGCTCAAAGCATGCGTGCGTGGGAATCAACTGTGGTTAAGATTGACAATGTAACGTTTGCCCAATCAGGAACTACTTCTACAGGTATTATTTATACTGTAACAGATGCTACCGGTTCGTTAAAAACTTCAGTAAGAACAGCATCCGGAATCACTATGCCTACAACAGCAACAAGTGTTACAGGATACGTCAATGTGTATCAATCCTCTGCAGGTTCTCCGGAAGCTCAAATAACGTTGAGAACACAAGATGATATTGTTGGCGGGGTAGTTGTGCCCCCGAGTTCAGGACCTTTCACTGCTACGTACAATTTCGCGTTGTTACAAAATAATTCCGGTACCACTGACCCTACCGCACCTCCAACAGTAGCAAACCTTACATTTTCAAACTTTACGGCGGTGGGTCTTAGTGCCAACTCTTCTGCAGGCGGCAGATTCTCATTTAGTGGTTGGCCATTAGGCGCTACAAATGGCAGTGATGTATTTACCGGGGATATAGATATTTCTAAATACTACGAAATCACTATAACACCGGCGAGTGGAACCAAGCTCGACCTTTCAAAACTTACCTTCACTTTCCAAAGGTCTGGCACAGGTACCCGCCAGGCGGTAGTGAGAGCAAGTGTTGACAATTTTGCCACAAACCTGCCTGCGTCGATCGATCCCACCAATGCAAATTTAACAGTAGTTCCCACCAATGTTCTACAAGTTGTGGCAGATGCAACCACTTCAGCCCAGGACGGAAGCACGATTACTTTTGGCAGTTCTCATACGAATCTTACAGCGCCTGTGGTTTTAAGATTTTACGGCTTGAATGCTGAAGCCTCCGGTGGTACTTTTAGTATAGATAATGTTGTGATCACAGGAACAACCCATTAGTTTAGAATATCAACCTCTAAAAGCCGCTTCTTACGGAGCGGCTTTTTATATGGCTTTTGAAATTATTCATAAACCTGGGCAGGGTCAGCGCTCACTAAATTCTTCAAAACCTTTTCACTTCAAACCGTAAACTTTCCTATATTTGCCGCCCGGCAGGTCTCATACGGCCAGCTCCTGCTGAACCTCCCCAGGATCGGAAGATAGCAAGGATAGGCGGTTGTAGCGGCGCGATGTGAGTAGCCTGCCCTTTTTTATTGACAATTTTTGTATCTTCAATTGTCAATTATATTTTATGAACTCTATTGAACTTTGTAGCAGAATCAAAAAATTCTCATTGCGCCTTGTTCCCTTTTGCGAAGCTTTACCAAAAAGAAAAATTTCATACATCATAGAAGATCAACTTTTGCGATCAGGTTTTTCCGCCGCTGCTAATTATCGTGCATCTTGCAATGCTCAATCAAAAAAAGCTTTTAATGCTAAGTTAAGTATCGCCCTGGAAGAAATAGATGAGGCTTGTTTTTGGCTGGAAATAATTGATGATTTGAGCCTGATAAAAAAGAATAAGCTAAGCCTTATAATGCAGGAAGCATTAGAATTAACAAAAATATTAGGGGCATCACGAAGAACAAGTACAAAAAATTTGAAAATTAACAATTAAAAATTACCAATAATGAAGTTTTTCATTGACACTGCCAATCTCGACCAGATTAAAGAAGCCAATGAGCTTGGTATTTTAGATGGCGTAACCACTAACCCTTCGCTGATGGCTAAGGAAGGCATTAAAGGCGAAGATGCAGTAATGAAACATTATGAAACCATTTGCGAAATGGTTGACGGCGACATCAGTGCCGAAGTGATCAGTACTGATACGGATGGCATTATAGAAGAAGGAAAAAAACTTGCTGCCATACACCCGAACATCGTGGTAAAAGTACCCATGATTAAAGACGGAATCAAAGCCATTAAATGGTTTACCGATAATGGTATAAAAACCAATTGCACGCTCGTGTTTAGCGCGGGGCAGGCAATACTTGCTGCAAAAGCAGGCGCTACTTATCTTTCGCCTTTTATTGGCCGTATAGATGATAGCGGTTGGGAAGGTATTCAGCTAATTCAGCAAATTGCAAATATATTTTCTGTTCAGGAGTATAAAACAGAAATACTTGCTGCATCCATACGCAACACCAATCACATTATTCAGTGTGCTGAGGCTGGCGCCGATGTGGTTACCAGCCCGCTGGAACCGATACTTGGGTTATTAAAACATCCGTTAACAGATATTGGCCTCGCTAAATTTTTAGAAGACGCAAAAAAATTCCAGTAAAATAACCGTTACAGGTTACAAGTTACAAGTGTTCAAAGAACCTGTATCCTGCAACTTGTAACCTCGAAACCTGAAGCAATTTTTTAATGAATATTTCTTCCTTCATAGCCAACAGGATAGCATTTAACCAGCAACGGTCGTTTTCGCGTTTCATCATCAGGCTTTCTATTATTGCCACCATCATCAGCGTGGCGGTAATGATCATTACACTTGCCTTTGCAAACGGCTTTCAGCAAAAGGTTAGCGAAAAGGTTTTCAGCTTTTGGGGGCATATAAGATTACAGCAGGCAATGCCTTACCAGTCTGTATTAAGGGAAGAAATGCCGATAACCGCAGATGATGCTGTTGTTCGCGAAATTAAAGCGAACCCTGAGGTAAAAAGTATTCATCCTTTTGCCACACGCTACGCCATTTTAAAAACGGCAGACGACCTGGAAGGCGTAATGGTGAAAGGCCTCGACAGCACTTACGATTTCAACCACCTTAAAGATTTTATTGTGGAAGGGGGCAGGCCGCCACAGTTTAACGACAGCACTTACAGTCGCGAGATCATGATATCGCAACGGACAGCCGATGCATTAAAGCTGAAGGTTGGCGACCGCGTATTTATATATTTTATAAGGCCCGATAACAGCCTCAGGCCCGACAGGCTTACCATTACAGGGCTGTTTAAAACCGGCATTGAAGAATATGATAAAACTTTTGCATTAGGCGATATTAAGCTCATTCGCAGGCTGAACGACTGGCAGGCAAACCAGATAGGTGGGTACGAAGTGTTTTTAAATGATTATAAAAATATTGATACAGTTGTGAACCAGATTTACAACCTGCCTAACCTGCCTGCAAGCTGGACGGCGCAAAGCATACAGCGGATAACACCTAATATTTTTGACTGGCTGAACATGCAGGATGTAACGCGCAATGTGCTGATGGGAATAATGGTGGTGGTAGCGGTGATCAACCTCATCACCTGCCTGATTATTTTGGTATTGGAGCGCATGCGCATGGTGGGTGTTCTTAAAGCTATTGGCGCCAGCGACTGGCAGGTGCAAAAGATCTTTTTAAGGCACAGCCTTGTCATCACGCTATCGGGAATTTTGGGTGGTGTTGTGTTAGCGCTGGGATTGCTTTTCCTGCAGGTAAAAACGAAGTTTATAAAACTGAATGAAGAGGCTTATTATTTAGACCATGCCGCTGTAAGCATCAGCGCTACCGAAATAATTGTTATTTGTGTTACCACCTTCCTCATTTGCCTTTTGGTATTAATGATCCCTACTTATATTGTAAAAAAAGTACAGCCCGTAAAGGCGATACATTTCAGGTAGGGGTAGAGTATTAAAAAAAA